>VGGV01000004.1 GCA_016868455.1 Bacteroidota bacterium | reverse complement strand
CTACTTTAAAAAGACAGCAGCAAGCTGTCTTTTTACATTTAAATAAAAACATGTTTTTGTAAGTTACACTGTTAAAAAACCATATGAGCCATTGAACGAACAGGAACTGATACAACGTCTCCGCAACAGGGATGAAGCCGCTTTCAGGTACCTGGTAGAAACTTACCAGGACAGGGTGTATAATACCGCCCTGGGGATTGTACAAAACGCCGAGGATGCCGAAGATGTGTCACAGGAGGTTTTTATCCAGGCTTATCGCTCCATTGGCCATTTTAAAGGAGAGGCCAAAATTTCCACCTGGCTATATCGCATTGCTACCACCCGTTCATTAGACCTGTTGCGCAGCCGTAAAAGCAAGAAACGGTTTGGATTCATTCAGCGGCTTTTTGGTGAGGGCAATGAGCCGGTTTTTGAGTTGCCGGATTTTAACCACCCGGGAGTGGCTCTGGAAAGAAAAGAGAATGCGGCCAAACTTTTTAGGGCCATTTCCCGACTGCCCGAAAATCAAAAGATTGCATTCACTCTTTACAAGCTGGAAGACCTTAGTTACCAGGAGATTAGCGAAGTAATGAAAACATCGCTTCCTGCCGTGGAGTCACTAATGCACCGGGCCAAACAAAACCTTAAAAAAATGCTGGAGAAAAACACCACCTAAACCAAACCGGACGAAAGTTTTAAAGTACATTAACGTCAAAAGAGCTGTTATTATGCAAGCAGGTAAAAGCAATAAAATTGAAGAAATCCTCAACAGCCTGGATGGGCTTCAAAAAGCCACAGCCCCCGGTTTTTTTTACCCCCGGCTTAAGGCAAGGCTGGAAAAAGAGATATTACCTGCAGCAACCAAACCCGCCGGAATACTAAGACCTGCATATGCATTGGCCGCTTTGGCGGTTGTACTGCTGATCAATGCAACAGTGATTCTTACCAGGAACAACTCTGGTGAAATTGTATCCTCCAGCGAAACCGAAACACTTCAGTCCATAGCTGCTGACTATGATCTGAACGATGTAAGCAGTATTTACGATTTAAACGAGGACAGGTAAACATGAAGAACAATAAATTATTAACCATTGCAGTAATAGCGCTGCTCTTGAGCAATATTGGCCTCGTTGCTTTTATGCTCACGGGCAAAAGCAGTAAGGGCGACAGGCGGCATGGAAGAAGAGAGCCTTTTGAAATGATGGTAAAAGAACTGAATATGACAGAGCAGCAGCAAAAAGAGTACAAGCAAATGAAGGAAGAGCACATGAAGAATGTGCGGCCTTTGTTTGATTCAGTTAGAGCCGCCAAATCCGCATTTTTTACCCTGATTAAAGACAGCACCGCCACTGACAGCCTTATCCATGTTTATAGCCGGCGTATCAGTGAGAAACAGGCAGCTTTGGATAAAATTACTTTTACCCACTTCCGGAACGTAAGAAAACTCTTTACAGCAGAACAGCAGCCGGGGTTCGACAGCTTTATGCAGAAAATGATGCAGCGGGGCAGAAGGGACTCTTCTGCAAGAAACAGGTAACCAATGTTCACCCTGCATAGATTCTTTCGATTGCATCTTTATATTTTTCCATAATCACTTTCCGCTTCAGGGAAAGTTTAGGCGTCATTTCGCCGGTATCCACACTCCACTCATTGGGCAGCAATTCAAATTTTTTAACCTGCTCCACATGGTTGAAATATTTATTAAAACTCTCCACCAGGTCTTTAAACATTTCAATTATTTTCGGATTCCTGATTAATTCATCATTCGTTCCGTCAGGTATCCCGTTTTTGCGGCACCAGTCTTTCAGGTTGGGAAATGAGGGAATAATCAGCGCCCCTACGAATTTTCTTTCCGAGCCCACCAGCATCACCTGTTCAATAAAAGCTGATTCTTTCAGTTTGTTTTCAATGGGGAGCGGTGCCACATATTTACCGCCACTCGTTTTGAACAGCTCTTTTTTGCGGTCAGTGATCTTCAGAAAACGGTTATCCACCATCATGCCAATATCCCCGGTATGAAACCAACCGTCGGGTGTCAGCACTTCGGCGGTAAGATCAGGCCGTTTGTAATAACCCATCATATTGTTGGGGCCGCGGCTGAGTACTTCGCCATCCTCCGCTATTTTCACTTCCACGCCGTCAATTAAAGGACCCACGGTGCCGAACATGCGGCCGCTTTCATCATAACGGTTTACCGATACCACAGGCGAAGTTTCTGTAAGTCCGTATCCTTCCATAATCGGAATTCTGGCTGCTGTAAAAATCCTGATCAGCCTTACCTGGCAGGCGGCGCCTCCGGTAACAATGCATTTAATATTGCCCCCCAGCCCTTCCCGCCATTTACTGAAGATAATTTTATTGGCCAGGCCCAGCTGAAAATTATACCACGAACCCCTGTTTTTATTGATTTCAAATTTTTCAGCAAGATTATGCGCCCAGAAAAACAATTTTTTCTTTACACCCGTAAGTTCATTGCCTTTCTGCATGATTTTATCATACACTTTTTCCAGCAGGCGGGGTACCGTGGTAAACATGTCGGGTTTTACTTCTTTCAGGTTGTCGCCAATTGTGTCAAGGCTTTCCGCATAGTAAATGGAAGTATTATTAAAAAGGTACAGGTATGTAACCATCCGTTCAAAGATGTGATTGAGCGGAAGAAAACTTAGTGACCGCAAATTGTCTCCCGGCGGAAAGCAGGGACTTGATGCAATAACATTGGAAAGAATATTGCTGTGACTCAGCATCACGCCTTTAGGAGTGCCGGTGGTGCCGGATGTATAAATGATGGTAGCTGCATCCTCGTATTTGATTTTGTCTGAAATGGATTTTATCCGGGCAATCAGTTCCGGAGTGGCGGCAGCGGTTACTTCTTTCCAGTGACGGGAATTGGCCACATGTTCAAAAGTGAAGATTTCCCGCAGGGAGGGCACCCTGTTTTTTATGCTCATCACTTTATGAAAAGTGTCTTCATCATTTGCAAAAACAATTTTTACCTGTGCATCGTTAAGCACAAATTCCAGTTCATTTACATTGATGGTAGGATAGATAGGAGTGAGCAGTGCGCCGATTTGCTGAACCGCCAGATCAAGCATCACCCATTCGGGCCTGTTTTTTGAAAGGATGGCCACTTTATCCCTTCCTTCCACTGTCATGTCATTGGGGCCAATTCCAAGGGCAAGCAATCCGGCGCTTAGCTGGTTTACTGTTTCGGCCACTTCACCGGTACCGAAAGCTTTCCATTGTCCTGCGGCTTTGCCAGCCAGCATATCGGGCAATGGTTTTTTTTCAAGCTGTAGTGCTATGCAGTCAAATAATCGTCTTGGTTCCGTCATGGTAAAAATGTTAAATAAGGGGCAATAAAAACAGTGGTTTTGTCTTAGCCATGAACAAATTAGGCAAAAAATAATATATAAAAAAAAGCACCGGATTACAGGCGCTTTAAAGGATTGTTCAGATATTTTTTTACAGCGATTGATAGTATTGTCCCTGTGGCATCCGGAAAACACGGCTTTTTTGAAATGTCATAAAGCTGTTATATTCATCCGGGTGGGTTTTGATCCAGTTATCATAAGCGGCCAGGTTTTCAACCGGGCCAAACAGCCACTGGTTATAGGCATCAAATATCCCTTCGGAGAGTAACTGGCGGTGAAAGTCAAACAACCGGAAAGGATAGCGGGTATGATTGTTACCGGCAAACCAGTCGAGGATGAACCGGGTGCGGATCATCGTCAGCACATCGGTGCTGAGGCCCTTATTTACAAGGGCTGAGTGTTTACCGGTGATCTCAAGAACCTTTCTTGCAAAACCACTTTTATTGTTTTCCTCGCCTTTCATCAGGTCAGCATCGGCAAAAAGCTTTTCTTTATAACCCTGCAGTAATTGCTGTTTCATAGCAGCTCCCCGTTCACCCCGGCTTTCCATATTTATAAAAATCTCGCCGTAAATCAGACTCCATACTTTGTCTTTGGTATAGAAATAATAATTGGCTGCGTTGTAATAGTTACCGCTATAGGCCGGGTCCACCCGGATACCTTCTTCCCAATAGCTGATGGCGGAAAAATCTTTTATGGCCCAAAGCAGTTCGCCATATTCACTGAGCAATGGCCCGCTTTTAGGAAATTTCTTCAGCGCCCTTTTGTACAGACGGTCAGCTTCTTTTACTTCCTCCAGAGCCTTATATACATTGCCTGCAATCTGGAAGGTTACCACGTCGGCATCTTCCCTTTCCACCAGCACTTTTACCCAATCCAGCGCCCTTGCATAATCTCTTTTAAGGTAATAACACATTACCAGGTCCTTCTGCATTTCCAGGTTATCTTTATCCTGCTCCAGCGCCCGGATAAGGATAATCATGGCATTGTCAAAATCGCCTGAACGCATAAAGGTCTTTGCGGTTTCATGCATTTTCTTCGGGTCATCGGGCTGGGCAAAAACAACCGCGGTGGAAAGGCTTATTATCAAAAACAGGAATATTTTCTTCATTCAAAATTTTTTATAGCAAATAATGGCCGGATGAAATTTTTTTACCGGCGCCATACACAGAACTTTGTTTTAATCTGCAAATTAAAAACAAAGAGACGCTGGAATGAACGTCTCTGTTGCAAAAATAACAAATTATTGATGGCGGCTAAAGCAAATGTGTAAACAAACCATCCCTTAATTTCGGCTCAAACCAGGTACTCTTTGGCGGCATCACATTTCCGCTGTCGGCAATGGCGAACAATTGATCAATGGAAACAGGATAAAGGCTGAAAGCCGCTTTCATTTCACCGCTGTTTACTCTTTTTTCAAGTTCCTGTAAGCCCCGGATGCCCCCTACAAAATCAATGCGTTTATCTGTCCGCTGGTCTGTAATGTAAAGCATTTTATCAAGAATATTGTTGGAAAGAATAGTGACATCGAGCACTCCAACGGGATCGCTGCTATAGGTGCCGGGCCGGCTGCTCAGGATATACCACTGACCACCGAGGTATAATCCAAATTCATGCTGCCGGGAAGGATTAACCGGTTCGGGGCTGAGGGTGATATAAAAATCGTCCTGCAGCATACCGAGGAATTTTTCCGCGGTTAATCCATTGAGGTCTCTTACCACCCGGTTATAATCTAGGATGGTCAGCTGGGTGGAAGGAAAAATGGTGGTCAGGAAATATTTTGCGTTGATATTTTGGGGTAGTGCGGCACTCACTTTTGCTGCTGAAGCGGCCCGGTGGTGGCCATCGGCTATGTAGGTACAGGGTACATGTGCTTCAAATAACCGGGTAATCGAATCAATGACAATACTCCGGTCAATCACCCAAACAGTATGGCGGATGAGATCAGCAGCAGTAAAATCATACACCGGTTTATTAGTGGTCTTCCAACCGTTGATGAGGGCATTAATCTCCGTTACATCCCGGTAAGCCATGAACACATTGCCTGTTTGTGCCTGAATGGCCTGCATATGATTGATACGGTCTTTTTCTTTTTCCGGCCTGGTAAATTCATGTTTTTTAATAACATCTTTATTGTAATCATCCACCGAAGAAACACAAACAAGGCCGGTCTGGTTTCTGCCGTTCCCGTCCGTACCGGCGCGGGCGGGCATTATCAGCTGGTAAATGTAATAGCAGGGTTTTTCTTCTTTGAACAGGACGCCTTCTTTTATTAACCGCTGCAGGTTTTCTTTTGCTTTTTCATACACCTGCTGACAATGTATATCTGTGTCAAGCGGTAAATCAATCTCTGATTTTGTTACATGTAGAAAGGAGTTGGGATTGCCATTTGCTTCTGATCTTGCTTCCAGACTGTTCAGGACATCATAGGGAGGGGATGCTACCTGCTGCGCCAGTTCGGGTGATGGACGTAATGCACCAAAGGGTTTTATTATAGCCATTTTTCCCTTTCTAATTATAAATTTAAAATCCCGAAATGATTATGACTTACTGACAGCAAAATGCTTCATCAGATCCGTTATTGCCTTTACACTTTCTATAGCCAAAGCATTATACATAGAAACCCGAAAACCGCCCACACTACGGTGACCCTTAACGCCAACCATTCCTTCTTTCTTGCACAGGTCAAGAAATTCTTTTTCAAGATTTGCATCATCCATAACAAATACCGCATTCATTTTGCTGCGGTCTTCTTTTGCCACCACACCCCTGAAGACGGGAAGGGTATCCAGTGTATCATAAAACAATTTTGCCTTTTCTCCATTTCTTTTTTCCATAACCCGCACTCCGCCCTGCTGCTTCAGCCACCGCAGGGTCAACATAGCAACATATACGGCAAATACCGGCGGAGTGTTTAACATACTTGCTTCTTTTATATGATTGCGGTAATCCAGTATAGTGGGTATTACCCTTTCCACCCGGCCAAGTATTTTTTTGCTGACCACTACCAGGTTTACCCCGGCCGCCCCCATATTTTTCTGAGCGCCTGCATAAATCAGGTCAAACTTATTGAATTCAATTACCCGGCTCAGGATATCACTGCTCATATCAGCCACCAGCGGCACACCGCAGTCATAGGGAATGGTATGCCATTGCGTTCCGGCAATAGTTTCATTGGTAGTGATATGCAGGTAGGCCGCAGTAGGGCTTACATTCAGATTTTTTGGCAGGCTGCGGTAATTATCCTCTTTGGAAGAACCTGCTATTTCCACATGCCCGAACAGTTTGGCCTCTTTGATGGCTTTATTGGCCCATGTACCGGTTTCGGTGTAAGCCGCCATGCCGTTATCCGGGAGCAGGTTCATCGGTACCTGCATAAACTGGGTGGTGGCTCCTCCGTGCAGAAACAGCACTTCATGGTCATCATCCAGCAGCATCAGCTCTTTTACCAGTTGCCGGGCCTCTTCCATCACCGGCACAAACAGTGGGGTACGGTGGCCGATTTCAAGAATGGATAAACCACTATCGTTAAAGTTGAGCACCGCCCGGCTGGCTTCTTCAAACACTTCTTTGGGAAGTACGGAAGGGCCGGCATTGAAATTATGGAGCACTAATTTATCAGACTGAAGCACTTGATTAAAATGAGGGGCAAAAGTAATAAAATTGTAAAGCCGTTATCACAAAAAAAGTCCTGCCGTATGACAGGACTTATAAGCGGTTTTCAGATTTTTACTGCACTACCAGCCGTTTCTTATATTGAATAGCACCCAGCTGCATCCGGAAAGTATAAACACCGGCGGCCAGCCCCTCCCAGTTATATGTAATGCGGTTCAATCCCGGCTGACCGGCGCCTTCTTCCTGAAGCATTAACTGGCCGATACTGTTATACAGTTCCGCTCTGTATTTGGAATAACCATCGGGAATATAAAAGTCAAAAGTAACACGGCCATTGGTGGGCACCGGGTATAATTTATTGATGCCTTCAATGTTTAATGTAAAAGCATCAGACATCGGGCTTTTACATCCATTTACTGTAACCTGCACCTGGTAAATGCCATTTACTGTTGGCCGGTAAAGTTGAGCCGTAGCGCCGCTGATAACATTATTACTGCTGAACCACTGGTTGCCGTTTGCGGCGGATGATAAAAGGTTGCCGACATTTTGATTAATGGACGGTTTGGGCGGAGTGGGTAAAACCGTTAAAGTAATAGCATTGGTGGTAAGTGTTACCGGTGAAGCGCATTTGGCATTGGAAGTTTCAGTACAGGTAATTACATCACCATTAGATGGATTGTTAATTGTGATTGATGAAAGGCCGGTAGTACCGGGGATAGCTGTTCCGTTCCTGAACCAGTTAATTACTGGCGCTGTGCCTGCATTATTGCTGGTTAATGTAAAGGTGGCCGATTCACCTGTGCATAGTTGAGTTTTGGGTGTGCTGATGGAAGCTGTATGTGTAACAACCGGTGTTACGGTCATGGTAATGGAATTGGTAGTAACCACTGATGGTGTGGCGCAACTTATACTGGTTGTTTCCCTGCAGGAGATCGCATCACCGTTTACCAGCCCGGAAAGTATAACTGTGGTTTGCCCGGATGTGCCGGGGATTGTATTTCCGTTTTTCAGCCATTCAATTACCGGTGAGGCTCCCGGGTTGGCTGAGGTTAAAGTGAAGGTAGCGGTTTGTCCCTGGCAGATATCATTACTTGAAGCCGTTATGTTTGCTGTATGGGTAAGATTTGCGTTGACGGTAATGTAATTATTGATTGTTTTGGTATCTGTGCCTCCCGGATTGGTAACAGTAAGTGTAACACTGTAAGTACCGGCAGTATTATAGGTAACCACAGGGTTGGTGGCAGTTGAAGTGGAAGGTGTGCCGCCTGGAAAACTCCATAAATATGTGCTGCTGCAGTTGGTGCTGTTATTGGTAAAGCTTACGGTTTGGCCTGCACAAATATTTGTTGTGCTGGTGAAAAAATCAGCCACCGGGGGAGCTGCGGCACAATTAACAGCAAGAGGGCTTTCCCAAATGCCCCTTCCGTATGTGGCCACCCTGATTTTACCTGCTGCTTTTTGAATTTCCAGTTCATTAATGGCAACCAGGGGCAGGTTATCTGAATAATCAGACCAGTTGGCATCCGGCTCAGCTTTGTGATAAACACCGATGTTCATCCCCACATAAATATTTCTCGGGATATTGTCATCCACCACTACCGTTCTTGCAGCCATGGCTGGCAGATTAGAAGAAATATTAGTGAAATTCACCCCGGCATCTGTTGAAACAAAAACCCGGTTGGTTGAGCTGTTGCAGGTAATCCAGATTTTATCCGGTATCAGCGGGTCCACTGCAATATCTGTTATTGCAGCTGGGGCTGTACGGGTTACCCAGCTTCCCCCGTCGTTGGTAGTAACATAAAGAGTTGAACCATTCGATGCATAAATATAATTGGGATTGGATGGTGCCACGGCAAGATCGGCCAGGGTAGTGGTTATTACACCGGTTGAAATATTTGTCCAGGAACTGCCGCTGTTCGTAGATTTATACACGCCGGTCCATCCTCCGTATAAAATAGTTTCATTGGTGGGATGAATATAAATAGGAGTTACCCATTGTCCTGCGGAAGGCTGACCCAGGCCGGAATAACTGTTTCCGCCATTCACTGAGCGGTATAAAGCTCCGTTCTGGCTGGTGCCCCATAAATTCAAATGATTTGCCGGGCTTACAAGACCTTCCATTCCATCGGCCCCCAGCCAGTCAACCCAGGTTCCGGATGATTGTCGGGCAACGCTCCCGTTATCCTGTGCACCGCCGGTAATTACATTAGCATTGGTTGGTGAATTAGCCATACGGTAAAACTGGCGAATACCCAGACCCGTTGAAAGATCTGTCCAGTTATCACCATTGTCTGTGCTTTTATACAAGCCTCCGTCAGATACTGAATAGATAGTGCTGTTTACCCAGTACAAACCATGCACATCAGCATGATTATAACCCAGGCTGTTGGGAAGGAACCACTCAGTCAGGGGAACAAAGCTGGTACCGCCATTGGTTGACCGCCAGCAAATGATACCTGCTATATATACATCGTCAGCATTAACCGGCGATACATCCATAGCCATATCATAAGTAGCCTGTCCGGTAGTGCCTGTACCGTTGGAAGGATATCCAAAATAATTGGTACCGCTGGCAGGGTTGCCAACTACAGTTGTAATAAAACTAAGGCCTGCATCAGTGGATTTATACATTCTGCCGAAAATGCTTCCGCTTGCCTGAACAGCATATACAACGTTCGGGTTGGCGGGTGACACGGAAATAAGGGTTCTGCCTGTGTTGGTGATGCCCTGCGCTGCTCCCACCAGTGTCCAGTTAATGCCATTATCTGTTGAACGGTAAACATCACTGCCGGATGCATACATGATATTTACATCGCCGGGTTTGAATTCAATATCTTCTTTACTGCCGGTATGAACCTGTGTCCAGCTGGTGCCGCCATTGGTTGACCGCCATATACCATTGGTAGCGGCGGCAAAAACAATATTCGTGGATGTGGGGTGTATCAGAATTTTTCTGACAGTGCCCGAAGGCCCAGCACCTGTGGGCGCCCAAGAAGTTCCAGCATTGGTTGATTTAGTAATGCCGTTGGAGCCGGCCATTCCGGCATAAACATTATTTTGGTTAAGGGGATCAATGGTAAGTGCGAATACATTCATCCAAAGTGCATTATTGTCAGTAAGCGGCACCCAGGTAGTTCCGCCATTGGTTGTTTTCCAGATACCGCCGCCGGGAGAGCTTACATAAATTACCTGTTCATTGGAGGGATGGATGGCCACATACGTTAACCTGCCGGTGCCGGGGTTCCAGCTGGATGTACGGTTCCAGCCGCTGGGCCCCAACGCTACCCAATTGGCAGCAGCAGGAATATCCGGCATATTTCCTTTTGCCTGTATATAATTGTTCCATTCCGTTTGCGGATTGATGTAATTGCCGTTTTCATCAGTATGAAATTTCCGCTCATATAACCAGCGCTGAAACTGTTTGTAACCGGTGCCCTGACCGGTTCCCACTCTTTCAAAATAAGCATTGGCTATTTGCTCAGCTTCCTGCATGGTGATGTCTGTCCGCTCCATCAGGGCATAAATATCAAACTGGGCCGAAGCAGATAATGACAGGATTGTAACGACAGTGGCTAAAATGATTTTTTTCATAAAAGAATGATGGGGTTGCAGAAGTATATTTTCAGCTGATTAGTAAAGAAACCCAAAGGTAAAAAAATAGCTAAAAGGAACAGGAATCCGCCATAAAAAATCAAACAATTGACCTGAAACTATAAACGAAACGTAAAAAACACCGCCAGGCGGAGAGTATAATTACGGATGCTATTCATGTTCCCGTCCTTTAATGGGCGCATTCTTCCAGGCATGGTTAAGCAGCTCAAATTCTTTTTGCTCTTCAGCAGAAAATTCTTTGTTGCTGAGTTTGGTCAGATCGGGCTGGCCGGCATTAACCCATGCCGTGTACCAAAAACTTGCAATGGCATAAATGGACTGCCGCATCCGCCGCTCAATCATTCCTTTCAGCATGGCATCATAGGCTTTGCTGAATGAAGATGAAAATTGCCGGATGGTAATGCCGTTGCGTTCTTCAAAAGAATACTTCTGATCGGGAGGAAAAATTTTGCTGACCTCTTTTTCAGCCTTCAGCACTGTATCGGCGGCAGCGGCGCTTTCCAGCACCCGCTTCCATATAAAATCTGCTGGTTGTTTAATGTAATCTGCCCTGCCAATGAAAAAATCCCATTCTGTATCGGCCAGCATTTCCGGCACCCGGCTTTCCCAGAAAGCATGAATGCCTTTTTGGTCAGTAAACTGGCCGTTGTGGTTGCTGCAGGTATGCAACGGCACATGTGCATCAGCCATATAGTGACCGATTTCTGCAGAGTATCTCAAAATTTTTGCCTGGTTCTTTTCTTTAAATGCATCTGTCAGCCGGTACAGCATGGTTTGCAGCCACCAGGGTACAATTCCGTAAGCGTTGAGCGTATCTTCTGAGTATCTGGCCACGGCTTCATTCCATTTTCTTGGCAACAAGTCATAAGGATACGTACCATAGTGATCAATGTCTATATAATGCCTGGGGCCTTCTTCGGGCACAGCGTACCTTCTTTTATCCGGGTCTACCGCATGTTCGGCTAAAAAATCAATCTGAGTTTTGTATAATACCATCATTTCCGGGGGCAGCAGAAACACAGCATAATAATTTATTTTTCTGTGAGCATAGAACCCCCAGCAATAACAGTTTACAGAAGCCAGGAGCAGCAGAACTATGGTAAATATTTTTTTCACGATATTGTTTGATTGCAGGTTAAGGCAATCAAACCCTTCAACTTTTTAACCATCAATTTATTTCCTTTCTTCTTCTTCCGCATCCACCACGCCGCCGGTTACTGCATACTTCATCGCATCGCCTGAACTGATTTTTTCCAGCCTTCTTACCCGGTGCCGCGGCAGCACATATAACTGACCGGCCCAGTGGTAGGCCTGTGGTATGTAAATGGAAATCATCTCAGCTCCCAAATCAAATTTCTCCAGTTCTTCATCTGTAATAAACCCCATCACCCACACATCATCGGCAAAGGCATTGGCCAGAATCGGTTTATTGAATTTTTTTTTCTCACCGGCAAATGCACCGAAAAAATCCCGTACAGAAGAATAGATATACTTGATACCCGGAGTTTTTTCGAGCCAGGAGTCAAACAGGTTGTATATCCTTGAACGGATGAAAACAGAACTCAGATAGCCTATGATAATTATGGAGACTAATATAATGGCAAAACCGGCCCCGTAATTCTTCACTTTGTACCGGATGATATTGCCTGCTGTATCTTTTACCGGCTCCCGGAAAATGGGCAACCAATTGTCAACCGTGGAAACAATCCAGTAAATAGAATAAATGGTAACAGCCACCGGGGCAATGATAAGCAGCCCCTGCAGCAGGTACTGAATTACTTTTTTAAACTGAAAAGGTTCCTGGGGAAGAAACCGGGCAAAACCATTCTTCATATCGGCCTGATTAATAACAAAGGGTAAAGGTAGGGCAAAAATTACCGGCGAAAGGCGGTTTAAACCCGGTAGGAGCGGCGCAAAAAAGGGATGGAAACTTTGGTAACAAAAAAAGTTTCTATAGTTTTGCCCTCCCGAAAACCAGGCTTTAAGTAATGGAACCCAAACAACGAATTTTAAAAAGGGCCGAGGAACTTTTCATGAAGTTCGGTATCCGGTCAGTTTCAATGGATGATCTTGCCAACCAGCTTGGCATGAGCAAAAAAACACTTTACCAGTATTTCGCCGACAAAGATGAACTGGTAACGGGAGTAGTGGAAGGGCATATACATGAAATGGAAACCGACTTTACGCAATGCCGCAAGGATGCCAAAGATGCCATTCATGAAATTTTTATTACCATGGAACGCATCGTGGAGCAGTTCAGCAATATGAACCCGATGGTGCTGTACGACCTCGAGAAATTTCATTTCCGGGCTTACCAGCGCTTTCTTGACCACAAAAACAAATTTCTTTTGCTGGTTATCAGGAACAATATAGAGTGGGGGATAAAAGATGAACTGTACCGTCCTGATGTCCATGTGGAGGTGCTTTCTAAGTTCCGGATTGAATCCATGATGGCGCCATTCAATGTTTCTGTTTTCCCCCCGGGAAAATATAATCTGGCCGCCACTTCAGAGATCATCCTGGAAAATTTTACCTATGGTCTTGCCACCATCAAAGGACATAAACTGATTCAGAAATACAATGACCAACGAAAAAAACAATTGACGTATGAAGAAAGTAAGAAGTGAAGTGCGGTTGGTGGTACTGATGGCCTTATCACCTTTACTCAGTTCAGCACAGACCGACACTTTAAAAAAAATTATCCGGCATGAGTTTTCTGTACAGCAGGCGGTGGATTATGCACTAAAGAACAATGTGAATGTTAAAAACGCCCTGCTGCAGGTAAAAGTACAGGAACAACAAAACAGGGCATTTACTTCAGCAGTCTATCCGCACCTCAATGCCAGTCTGGGCACTTCCTATAACCCGGCTGTTGCCACACAGGTGCTTCCCAATTTCATTTCGCCGGCCACTTACCAGGTGCTGATAGATGAAGGGGTGAAGGATGGCAATGGCAACCCCATACAGAAGCCTGCGGAGTTTGGCTTTATTGCTGCGCAGTTTGGAACCAAATTCAGCGCCAACGCCGGAGTTACATTAACTCAATTACTCTTCGACGGACAGGTATTTGTCGGCCTGCTGGCAAGAGATGCAGCTGTAAAGCTCTATCAAAAGGGAGCCGAGGTAACGGAGGAAAATATAAAAGCCAATATTTATAAAATATACTACCAGCTTGCCGTAAGCAAAACACAGATTGAATTGCTGGATGCAAATATTGTCCTGGTAGAAAAAAACCTTCGGGATACCCGCATCATTTATGAAAATGGTTTCAGGGAAAAATTAGATGTGGACAAAGAAACCGTTAGGCTCTCCAACCTGCAAACAGAAAAACAAAAACTGCTGAACCAGATCTCCAACGGCTACTATGCACTGAAGATGCTGATGGGTATGCCTATTACGGATGAACTGGTGCTGACGGACAAAGTGACCGAAGAACAGGTAAAGGACGGTGTGCTGGAAGCAGCAGCATATAAGTATGAAGACCGTAAAGAATTTCAGCAGGCACAGATTTCCAAAACGCTGCTGGAATATAATGTCAGAAAGCTTAAACTTTCGCAGATACCCGCAATTTCGCTCTCGGCCTCCTATGCCAAAAATGCGCAGCGGAATAAATGGAATTTCTTTGGCCGGGGCGACTGGTTCAATATCGCCAATGTGAATTTCAATATTTCCATACCCATTTTCAACGGGTTTTATACCAAATCAAAAATACAGGAAGCCAAAATTGAGGTGGATAAGGTGAACAATCAGCTGGAAAACCTGAAACTGTGGATTGATAACGATGCAGAAGCTGCCCGGAATAATTACCGGAACGCCATTGCCACCATGGATTTTCAGAAAAAGAATATGGAGCTGGCAGAAAAAATCTACCAGCAAACCCAAAAGAAATATGAAGTGGGTACCGGTTCGCAAATTGAAATAGTGGCGGCACAAACAGAAATGAAGGCGGCGCAAACCAATTATGTCTCTTCCCTTTACGATGCCATTATCGCCAAAGTGGATTTTCTGAAAGCCACCGGGAAACTGTAATAATCAACCAAATTATGTATGAATATTAAAAGAAGCCATATGAACAACATGCTGAAAATTGCCGTCACTGCATTCATTGCTGTGTCACTAGCAGCCTGCGGCGCCGGCGCCAAAGATAAAAAAGGCGAACTGGCTGATTTGAAAGCCAAACTGGAAAAACTGAAAGACAAAAAAAATAAGCTGAATGACGAAATCCGCCAGCTGGAAGAGAAGATGAATAAACTGGATTCTAACAAAGCAAAACCAACCGGGACCCTGGTTGCCGTGGATTCAGTAAGGATTGACAGCGCTTTTACCCATTACATAGAATTGCAGGGGAAAATCAATACGGATGAAGGCATTGCTTATGTATCTCCGACAGGACAAGGCGGATTAGTGAAAGCAGTATTGGTAAAGCCCGGACAAAGAGTAGGCAAAGGGCAACTGGTGGCAAAGCTGGATGATGCGCTGGCCCGGCAGCAACTGGCATCAGCACAGCAGCAAACAGGTGTATTAAAAGCAAGACTGGCCCAGGCGCAAACCATTTA
Organism: Bacteroidota bacterium; assembly: GCA_016868455.1. GTDB lineage: Bacteria > Bacteroidota > Bacteroidia > Chitinophagales > Chitinophagaceae > JJ008. The sequence continues at coordinate 128,644 of VGGV01000004.1, read as the reverse complement.
TGAACGCAGGCTGAACCTGTGGAATCAAAACATCGGCACTGAAATAGAGGTGATCAATGCAAAAGCGGATGTGGATGCATTGGCCGCCCAACTGAGGGCTGCAAATGCTTCCGTAGCGCAGGCGCAGGAACTGGTGAACATGAGCAATGTGTATGCAGGCATCAGCGGTACGGTGGAGCAGGTGAATGTAAGACCCGGAGAATTTTTTACCGGTGTAAGCCCCGACCGGAGACCCCAGATACTGATTGTAAATGATAAAGCAACCATGAAAGCAGAAATGCCTGTGCCCGACAGGTATGCTTCCAAAGTAATGAAAGGCGCTCCTGTAAAAATTGTAGTGCCCGATCTGGACACTACGTTTGATGCAAAAATCACTATGGTGGGAGGCGCTGTTGACCCCGTCACCAGGTCGTTCATGGCAGAGGCAAAACTGGGCAGCATCAAAAACCTGAAACCCAATCTCACGGCTACAGTTAAAATACAGGATGAGCCTGCAAGCAGGGCTGTTGTTGTTCCGGTTAATCTTGTGCAGCCGGATGAAAATGGAAAGTTTGTTTACCTGGTAGTAAAAGAAGGCGATAAAATGGTGGCCCGCAAAAAAATGGTTACCGTAACCGGCGAAGCATATAACGGCCTTATAAAGATAAGCGGCGGGCTGAATGGCGGCGAAATAATAATAACCGAAGGCTTCCAGTCCGTGTATGACGGGCAGGCTGTCAGAACAAGCAAATAGTGTTTGAGGCGAAAAAATATTTTTGAAATGAAAGTTTTAGAAGGTATAACAAAAAAGTTCAAAGAGTTCAAACCCACCAGCCGGGCAATTGATAATCGCACAGTTATTTATATCATTGCCATCCTGATAACTGTTTACGGGTTGATGAAATTCAACAGTATGCCCAAGGAGCAGTTTCCCGATATTGTGGTGCCCACTATTTCGGTAACTACCATCTATACAGGGAATTCTCCAAAGGATATAGAGAACCTGGTAACAAGGCCGATTGAAAAACAGCTGAAAGGCATCAGCGGGGCCAGGGTGAATAAAATACAAAGCATCTCACAGGCCGATTACAGTCTGATCATTGTAGAATTTGATACGGATGTTAAAACGGAAATAGCCAAACAAAAGGTGAAGGATGCGATTGATAAGGCGAAATCTGATTTGCCCACCGACCTCACCAGTCAGCCCGATGCACAGGAGTTTGCCTTTAGTGAAATGCCCATCATGTTTGTAAACATCAGTGGTGATTTTGACGCAATGAAACTGAAGCAGTATGCTGATAAAATGCAGGACAGGATAGAAGAACTCAGTGAAGTAACAAGAGCTGAAATTGTCGGCGCCCCCGAAAGGGAAATACAGGTAAATGCCGATCCGTATAAAATGGCTGCAGCCCGCATCAGCTTCCGTGATGTGGAAGATGCCATCAGCCGTGAAAACAACGACATCACCGGCGGGCTGATCGAAGTGGGGAATATGAAGCGTACACTGAAGGTGAAAGGGCAGTTTACCGGCGCCGCTGACCTGCAAAACATCGTGGTGCGCAGCAGCGCCCAGGGCGCCTCAGTTTACCTGCGGGATATAGCAGAGCTGAAAGACACGATTAAAGAGAGGGAGAGCTATGCAAGACTTGACGGAAAAAATGTGGTTACACTCAACATCATTAAAAGGGCCGGTGAAAACCTGATTAACTGCGCCGATAAAGTAAAGGCCGCGGTAAAGGATATGCAGGAAAAAGAAGAGCTTCCGAAAAACCTGAGGGTTGATTTTACCGGCGACCAGAGCAAGCAAACCAAAACTTCTTTTGGCGAACTCATCAATACCATCATCATTGGCTTTATACTGGTGCTGATCATCCTGATGTTTTTTATGGGGGTTACCAATGCCTTCTTTGTGGCGCTGAGTGTGCCGCTGAGTGTATTTGTGGCGTTTATGTTCCTGCCCATTGCCGACTGGGTGGTTGGCACCAGCGTTACCCTCAATTTTATTGTGTTGTTTGCATTGCTGTTCGGTCTGGGCATTATTGTGGATGATGCCATTGTGGTAATTGAAAACACCCACCGTATTTACAATAACGGTAAAGTGCCGATAATACGAAGCGCCAAGGAAGCAGCAGGTGAGGTGTTCATACCGGTATTAGCCGGTACGGCAACAACACTAGCCCCATTCTTCCCGCTTTTATTCTGGAAAGGGCTGATAGGCAAATTCATGATTTACCTGCCCACGATCCTTATTCTTACGCTGGCCGCTTCACTGATTGTGGCTTTCATCTTCAACCCCGTGTTTGCGGTAAGCTTTATGAAACCGGAGGGTAAGGAGTATGAAAAACCAAAGAGTTCAGTATTCAAAAGCAAATGGTTTATCGTATTCATTGCTGCAGGCATCTTGCTGCACCTGGCGGGTATGCATGGTATAGCTAATTTCTCGCTGCTGATGGCCATACTGATGATATTAAATTCCTATGTGCTGAATGATCTGATTCACCGTTTCCAGCACAGGGCCCTGCCCAAGCTGATGGCCCGTTATGAAAAACTGCTGCGCTGGGTGCTTGTCGGCAGAAGACCGGTATATGCATTTATCTCATTGTTCGGCCTGTTTATTTTTTCAGGAATGGCTTTATTTCTCCGCAACAATAAGTCCACCTTCTTTCCCAGCGGTGACCCGAATTTTGTTTATGTCTATCTGAAAATGCCGGTGGGCACGGATGTAAAATATACTGACAGCATCACAAGGGTGCTGGAAGAAAGGGTTTATACAGTGCTGGAAAAAGAAAAGCCGGGAACGGAAGGAAGCATTGTGGAAAGCATCATCGCCAATGTGGCGGTAAGCGCCAATAACCCGAGGGACCAGAACAGGAGTGTGCAATCCAATCTTGGAAGAATACAGGTTTCCTTTGTTGAATTTGAAAAAAGGCATGGCAAGCGGACACAACCGTACATGGACCGGATAAGAGAAGTGGTACAGGATATCCCGGGCGCCAGCGTGGAAGTGGCCAAAGAAAATGACGGGCCGCCAACAGACCCTCCGGTAAACATAGAAATTCAGGGTGATAATTTTGAAAATATAGCATCTGTTTCAAGGCAACTGTATAATTTTTTAGATACAAACAAAATAAAGGGCATTCAAAACCTGCAGTCAGATGTAGATCTCGGTAATCCTGAAATCACTGTAAATATTGACAGGGAAAAAGCCATGTTTGCAGGCCTGAGTACCTGGCAGGTGGGCATGGAAATACGTACCGCTGTTTTCGGAAAGGAAGTAAGTAAAATAAAAGAAGGTGAAGAGGAATATAAAATACAGCTGCGCTATAATGACCTGGTGAAGAATAATATCACCGACCTGATGAACCTGCGTATCACTTTCATGGATATGAACTCGATGGAGGTAAAGTCAATACCGGTGAGTTCTGTTGCATCAGTGGATTATACCAGTACCACCGGCGGCGTAAAAAGAAAAAATCTAAAACGCACCATCCAGTTGCAGAGCAATGTGCTTGACCCGACCATGGTGGGCCCGATCAATGCCCAACTGCAAACAAAAATTGATGAATTTAAAAACCAGGTAAATGTACCCCCTGATGTTACTATAAAGCTAAGCGGGCAAAGCGAGCAGGAAAAAGAAACCCAGGCATTTTTAGGTACTGCATTTATGATTGCTGTAGGATTAATCTTCCTGATCCTGGTACTGCAGTTTAATTCCATAAGCAAGCCCTTCATTGTTATTACCGAAATATTTTTCTCCATCATTGGTGTATTGGTTGGCTATGCCGTTACCGGTATGACCATTGCCACCATCATGCTGCTGGTGGGAATTGTGGGGCTGGCGGGTATCGTTATCAAAAACGGTATCCTGATTATTGAATTTACCGATGAGCTCAGAGGCAGAGGTATGCGAACCCGGGAAGCAGCGATACAGGCGGGTAAAATCAGGATCATCCCGGTATTACTGACTGCCGTGGCAACCATATTGGGTTTATTGCCGCTGGCGGTTGGTTTTAATATTGATTTTGCAGGTTTATTTACAAGCCTGAAGCCAAATATCTTCTTTGGCGGTGACAGTGTGGTGTTCTGGGGCCCGCTGAGCTGGACGATCATTTTCGGTCTGATGTTCTCTTTCTTTCTTACACTGATGATGGTGCCAAGTATGTACCTGATTGCGGAAAGAATAAAAAGGCCGATGGAAAGGTTTTATGGAACCAAGTTCATCGCCCTGCTGGGTTTTCTCGGTCCCCTGTTTTTCATCTTTGTGGGAATCATGTTTTTAGTAAGAAGGATTCAGGGCAAACGGGTTTGGATGGGAGTTCCATTTAAGAAGCAGCGAAAGACGGCCTGAGTTTGTCTTATAACTGCAACCATGTTTTTATAAAGGTGATTGTATAATTTTTTGGTTTTGGTGGTGAGTCCCGGCGCTCGGCCGGGGCGAAATAAAAAAGCGGCTTCTTTCCAGGGGCCGCTTTTGCATTAATATCAATTATAGTTCAATCCAGCAAAAACACCCAGCTCAGTTTAAACTCCAGCATCCGCAGCGGCGTGGTATAAACTTCTGCCACCTGGTGTTCATGTATTTCATTGGTGGTGGCATTGATGAACTTTACGCTTACCGCTTTGCCGTCTTCACCGGGCGGTGGCGGGGCAGAGGCATCAATCAGTTTTTTGGTATTGATATAATTAATGCTGTTGCCGCGGATATTTTGTACGCTGAGGTCAATAAAACCCCTTCGCTTATCGCTTTTTGGATTAAACACCGACCAGTCAATTTGCAAACCGCCGCCGTAGCCACCCATAATGGTTCCGTCTTTAATCAGTGTTTTTTGGTCAAGCGGACGGCAGCCGTCCCAGTCATGCGGGTCTTCAATAAAAATGGTGCTGTAAAAACTGGCATAGCCAGCCTTACCGCTTATGTAGGGCGCCACAGCTTTGTCTTTCAGCAGCAGCACTCTTGCGGTAATACCGCCCTGCAGCACATTGCTGCTGTAGTTAACCTGTGTACGGGTGGTAGAACCGTTTCTGAAAGTAAAGGTTTGCTCTTTGCTGGTGCTGGCATAAGTGCCCCAGGAGGCTTCGGCGCCGAGCTGCAGCCTTTTTACCTTCGGTATTTGAAATTGGATGCCTGCTGTAAGGCTGTGCAGGGGATTGATATACTCATCCATTTTTTGCTGCGGTGCACTTAATGAATAACCGATATTCATATAAGACTGGCCGAAGAGAGCGGAACAACATAAGGCAAGAAAAAGGGTAGATCTAAATTTCATGGCCGTTAATTTTTGTATTTAAAATGACAACAATTTTTTGAGAAATACTTCTTTTAAATGTTAAAAAAGGAAACCCCGCCTTCCGGCGGGGTTCTTCATATTGTTATGGTTCAGACCGCCGCTTTGGGCGGGGTTCCGATCCCGGTCATTATCAGAATCCTTTTTTTTCTACTTTCTTCCCATCGGCATCCAGTTCAATGATCTCATAGCCAAGTTTTTTTACACCGTCATAAATTTTTGTCTTGTCGCCCACCAGCAGGACGTTCATCTTATCCGGGTTCAGCATTTTTTTGGCAAAGGCATCCACTTCTTTTTTAGTGATGCTGGCCAGTATTTTGTTTTGCTGATCTACATAATTGGCGGGGAGATTGTAATTCAGGATACGGCCGATAAAAGCCGCTTTCTGAAAACCTGTTTCATAGTTCCTCGCATCCCGCTGTCCCAATGAGTTCTTCATGAATTTGAGTTCAGCTTCGGTGATACCGTTCTCCCGGTAATTATTCAGCTCTTTCATCACTTCTGCCAGGGCGCTGTCGGTGGCATCGGCACGGATACCTGAGCTGAATGCAAATTCACCGGAATATTCATCGCCGCTAAAGCCACTTCTGGCTCCATAGGTCCAGCCTTTGTCTTCCCGCAGATTCAGGTTCAGCCGGGCGTTAAAGTCGCCGCCAAGCGGGTAGTTCATCAGTATAGAACGGTAATAATCGCCGGTGGCGTCATATTTCAGGCCGGTGGCATAGCCTACACGGAACTGAGATTGAGCGGCTTTGGGTATATCCACCATATACACTTTGGTTTTATCAATAGCAGAAGCTATTCCGTTTGCCGGCGGTATTTCCACTTTCTTATTGGGAAGCTTATTTAAGAAAGCCAGTTTTGGCATCACTTGTTCCTGCTTCACATCACCCACCACCACTACTTTCACGCCTTTGGAGCTCATGTAGTTGCTGAAATAATTTTCAATATCAGCCAGTTTCAGATTCCTGATGGTATGTTCTGTTCCGTTGGGGCTCATACTGAGAATATTGTTGGGGCCGTAGTTGATTTTTGCAAAAACAATATCAGCCACTGCAGCGGGATCGGCTTTGGTTTGTTTAAAACCTTCCAGTCGTTGTTTCTGTATCCGGGTAAAGGCTAATTCGGTGAATTGGGGATTGAACATCCTTTCTTCCACCAAAGCCAGGGTTTTATCCAGATTCTTTTTCAGGCACTGGATATTGAAGGTGATACCGTCAAGACTGCTGCCTACCGTTACATTGCTTCCGAGTTTTTGCAGTTCCACTGCCATTTGTTCGGCGGTGTAATTTTTGGTGTCTTCGTTCATCATGGCGGCAAACATGCCAGCAAGACCAACCCTGGCCGTATCATTTGCCTGCAGCAGGTGGCCGCCGGGAAGAGTGATGGTGATCGTTACCGTTGGAATTTCAGTGGATTCGGTACCGATCATCTTCACCCCATTGGGCATGTCCTTTCTCCAGAATTTCGGAACCTTTACAGTGGGGTTAGGGCCATTGCCCGGTAATTTGCTGCGGTCAAAATTGTCTTTGGCTTTTATGTACTTCAGTCCGGCATAGCCATAATCAGGCGCATCATATTTTGAAGAGTCAATCTTGTAATTATCAGCAGCGGCTATCATTTTTCCCTGCCCTTTGGGCAATACGCTGAGGAATACAGCGCCCTTGCCTTTGATATACTCGTTGTAAACCCGCATCACATCTTCTTTAGTTACCGCCTGGTACATTTTAATGAGGTCGGCAATTTTATTCGGGTTGCCGGTGAATGTCTGGAACTGTGCCAGCTGGCTTATTTTGCCGGCCACACTCTGCAGCCCGTTGATGAGCTGCGCTTCCATACCGCCTTTGAATTTGGCAATGTCTTCATCCGTAACACCTCTTGCTTCAAACGAATCCAGCGCCCGGCGGAAGAGTGTGTCCATTGTGGCCAGCGTTTTTCCCGGTGACGGAACAATCTGGAAAGTGAACTCACCGGAAAGTTCAGACAGGTTACTAAAGCCGCTTGCCTGCAGGGCCAGTTGTTTTTTTACCAGTTGCTGATACAGTACCGATGTTTTTCCCTGTCCCAGCACCTGTGCCAGGCAGGCCAGTGCACCCATGTTTTTGTGATAATTGGGAACTGTGGGATAAACAACAGAAAGCAACGGCAGCCTGGCATAATTATCAGTGTAAGAAACATAACGGTCAGAACCAATTTGAGCAGCAGGTACTGTTGCAGGGTTTACCTCCGGCCCGCGGGGAATGCGTCCAAAATATTTTTCAACCAGTTTCACCACATCAGCAGGTTTTACATCACCGCCAACAGAAAGGGTGGCGTTGTTAGGGCCATACCAGCGCAGGAAAAAATTCTTCAGGTCATTTACATCCACCCGGTTCAGGTCTTCCACATAACCTATGGTGAGCCATGAATAAGGATGGCCATAAGGATACAGGTTACGGGAGGCTGTTTCAGCCGCAAGGCCGTAGGGGCGGTTGTCATAGTTCTGTCCCCTTTCATTTTTTACTGTGGAGCGCTGAATTTCAAATTTCTTTTGTGTTACGGCATCCAGCAAAAAACCCATGCGGTCGGCTTCCAGCCAAAGCATTTTTTCCAGCTGATTGCCCGGCACTGTTTCAAAATAATTGGTGCGGTCACGGTTGGTGGTGCCGTTCAGGGTTCCGCCGGCATCGGATACAATTTTGAAATGCTGTTCATCGGCCACATTATCACTGCCCTGGAACATCATATGTTCAAAGAAGTGGGCAAAGCCGGATTTGCCGATCTCTTCACGGCCGGAACCCACATGGTAGGTTACATCCACATGTACAATGGGGTCGCTGTGATCTTCATGTATGATAAGGGTGAGGCCGTTGGGCAAAACATATTTCTCGTAAGTTATTACCAGTTCGTTCCCATTTTTGGCCACCTTTTCCACCATACGGGTTTGCCCGCAGGCTGTGATGACTGCAAAAAGAAAGGCGGCAAAAACTACTAATCGTTGTTTCATACAATATATTTTTTGGGAAAGGCAAAATAAGGAATTTCGGTATGGAAATAATTGCCACTTATCATTTCTCCCTTTTTGTCCGGCAGCGGGTAAAATCAGGTTTAAAATGCCCCGTCATAGTTACCTTTACCGGCTAAATTTTACTATTATGAGTACAGCAACCCGCCATAATCATGAAATTGATTACAAATTGTATGGCGAAGAATTACAATTTGTAGAAATAGAATTGGACCCGCAGGAAACGGCCATTGCCGAAAGCGGCTGCTATTTTTTTATATTGTTTCTTATTCCCTCCCCTCCTCCGTTTTTACCAGCAACCCGTTAGCAATAAAATTATCAGCGCCGGCAAGCTCCAGCGTATAAGTAAGCTGTGGCCCTTTTACTTTTTCAATACTTTGTAAAATGGCAAACTTGTTTTCAGCCGGAATAAATATACCTACACCAATGGTAAGCCGGGCCACACCGGCTGTATGCAGGTAGAAACTGTTTGATTTATCCGGGTTTACCGATGACCATGTGTTTTGTGCGGTGAAGAAAGGATGATCTTCCGTGGTGATGATTTCCCTGTCTTCCAATACCAGCTTTACCAGGCTGGCATGTTTCTTCTCCATCAGCCTGGTTCCGGTTACCGGCATCAGGGTTTTTGTGGCGGCGTTATAACGGAGCACCCGGTCGCCTTTTTGGATGGTTTCAATATTCTTTACTGAACCATCGGCCATGGTTATGGAGGTGCCGGCGCCAAGACAATGCACATCAATGCCGTCAAAATAAATTTCGGTGATGGCACAGTCTTCAAATTTGTCCCCCTTATACACTTCCATGATCTCAAACTTCATCGTCCAAGCCGGTTGGGTGGCAAGGCCTTCCCAGTCATCCCGGTCGTTGTTGCCGATGGGTTCCAATTCAAAGATCTGTTCGTTGCGTTTATCCTGCAGGTTCAGGATGGCAAAGGGTTTGTTGTCAATATACATTTTCAGTTTCTTCACCCGGGCATTGTCACGCCATGCTTTTTCTTATTTTACATACCCATTCACCACAATAATTTTTGTGATACGGGGCGCCTGTGCGCTGAAGCGGTACACTAAGTATTGGCCAATACCATTGCCGGGCACACCCTCCACCCAGGCGGTTTTGTAGCTGAGGTCATGTGCATTATCCGCTTTGTAATTAAGACCGGCCATCGGCTTCAGAGAAGAAGAGGCCCACACTGAATCGGGCCCGCCGCCGCAGTACCAGCTGCATCCATCCCCGATGGCATCCCAGTAACCCTTCATTTCATCTTCGGAGCACTTATCGTAGCGTTTTTTATCGGCAGCCGAGAGCTTGTCATACCCGCCCATATCGTCTGCTTTTTTAAAAAAGGCTTCGCAGGCCTGCAGTTGTTTGTTCCAGGTAATTTCTCCTGCCGGAGTTTTATCAATCAGACTTCCCAGTTTGGGGTTCATTTCTTTTACGGGCTGGGCGAAAGCATACCTTACCTGAAGCAGGCTGAAACCAAGAAGCAGCTTTTTCATAACCGGAGCTTGTAGAGGAGGTACTTTGTTTTAGGACAGTAAGGTAAGACATTTGGCCGAATCAACTGAGGCGAACAGTGCCCGGCGGCCTTTTAAAAATTATTTTCAAATGAGGCAACTTGATCTTGGAAACATGTTGAAGAAATATAAGAAATTACCCCGAAACTGTAAGTTTCTTAAAACAGGGATATAAATTTGTTACATCTTCTTCAACAACACCTTCTTCTGCGAAAAATTAAAGGCCGCATCCAGCATCTCTAAAAACCTGGGCCAGTTTTCTTTTTTCACCACGGCGTTCTTATAGATCTTTTTCACCAGTATGTTTAGTGTGCTGCCGTCCACCGATGCCTGCACGGCAAAAGTGCCGGCTTCATTGTCAATATTCATATTCAGGTTCTGCACCCCCACCACTTTATAACCGGCGGGTATGGTAAAGTTGATAATATTGCGCAGGCTGCGGGGAAAACCCATCCAGGCATCCACTTCCCTTTTACGTTCATCCTGCGAAACATATAACTGGTCTCCTATAAGGCCGGGCACTGATACCAGCAGGTTGTCACCGGCTATCTTTACCATATCACCCAGTTCCAGTTTACTGGTATAGTTAAGTTTCTGCTTGCGCCAGTTACGGCCGTCTGAGTTCAGGGTAAATTCAGCGTAAGCGGTGATATTATCATATTCATCTTTCAGCGCTTCTTTCATATACTCCAGTTTGCGGGTCTTGTCTTCTTTTTTGCGTTCCCTCAGTTTTTCTTCATAGCTCTCCAGCACAGTGCCCTTCATGCCGGCCCGCACATCATCTTCACCGCCATAGCTGCGGTGGTCATCGTCCAGCGCCGTAGTGTGTACCAGCGCCTGCACATTGTAAAATTTCTTGCTCATGCCGGTCACCGCTTTCTGGTGAGTGACCAGCATATTTCTTGTGGTAGTATCAATGCTGGCTGAAACAGTGTTGGTGGTTACGTTCTCATCCGGTTTGCTGCCCGGCAGGGTAACGGGGGTGGCTGTGGGGTTCTTGCCCAGAGAAATAATATAGGCAGGTGTGTCCAGGTATTCTTCCCGGAAATCATAGGGGTTGGAAAAAATTGTAGCATTGAAAATATATTTATCCTTCACCCTTACCATCCACTCCGGCTCGGTACGAAAGATGATATTTTCCGGTTTGGTCAAAGTAAGCGGGGTGGTAACTATAAGGTCGTAGGGAATTTTTTTCAGGTCGAGACATTGGGTAAGGCAGGAGGCAAACAATTCACTGGAAAAACCATTGGCCCGGTAAAAAGCCATGTGGCGGAGGATGTAATAAGATTTTTGAATAAAGTCTTCTTCCCGCAGGTCGGCATAACCAATCTGTTTTAAATAAGCTTTCGCCATATTGTAGTAGAATGAACCATCCAGCCGGTTGTAGAGGTTGTTCATTTTTTTTGCCAGTTCTTCAGGACTGATGTTTTGTTTCAGTTCACCCCGGTCGCCGATAAAAAGATCAGAACGGTTCTCGCTTCTTGAAAAAACAATCTGGAATTTCACCATGGGCAATTCCACCAGGCTGTTCACCCATCTTGTGTCGCTGAGCTTGTCCCGGTTACGGTCTTCCCAGGTATAGTCGGCATTGCTGTTGCCCGTTTCTTTAAATTGCGGCGCCCCCATGGTGGATTTGGAATTAATAAAAGAATTATTATCTGTATCAATCTCAAATTTCTGGCTCAGTACGGGATATGCTCTTGTACAAACAAAATAGATGGGATCAAATTCGATATAACTCATCTTCTTCACTGTATTGTCATCATAGAAGATGGTGCCATAGTCAATGATATCTCCGGGATCAAGATCGGGAATGGCCACTTTGTAAAATATCACCCGGCTCTTGCTTTTATCATAATAGGTGATGGCCTTACCGATATAGGGTGTAAAGGTGGAGGGCACATCATCATTATCTTCCACATACACGGCATTGCGGAGCGAAACTTCCTGCACGGTACCGTTGGCCTTGACGATCTTAATGCTGGCGCCGTCATTGGATGAGCCAATGCGAAAGAAGACAGAAGAATAAGAGTTCACCGCATCCCGGTCGTTGAGTTTAATGCGGCGGCGGGTGATCTCATAAACAGCAAGTTTATTGGCATCTTTATCAAAGGAGAACCTTGTTTTTTGCGCCAGGATAATTCCGCTTTCTTCTTTCCATTTTTCCGGAATAGCTGTAATGCTGAAATCCGGATCGGGATCATCCCAAATCTGTTTCATGTTTTTGGCGATGGTTTCCAGCTTAGACGGGGAGAAGGTGTCATCGTCATCCTGCGCAGCTAAGCAAAATGCAGATGAAACAAATACCAGTGTAAAAAGTAATTTCTTCATATTATCACGGTTCTTTTTTACCACATAGGCACATAGCAGGCAAAAGGGTTGCACATAGAAAGCTCTATGTATTGAAACTATGTTTCTATGTTACTATGTGGTTCCGCATTATAAACAGTTATGGCTTTTTTATTAAAATCAGGTTGCTGTTAAAATCCTTCAGTTTATTGGCAAATTTTTTCCAGTTCTCAAAATCAGCTTTCCGGATGCGGCCATTGGGGAACGAAAGTGTTTTTTTGAAAATGATCTTATTATCCTTGCTGGAATAGGAAGCGGTTACGGCATAGTCAGCTGTTTTTTCATCAATGGGGTTGGGCAGTGAGGCTACTTTATACCCCGGAGGCAATATCAGTTCGGTTTCGTCCTGCGAAACATAGGCTGAATTAAGGGCAAAGTCCTGCTGACGGTCTTTGTCGGGTATAAAACCCCGCAGGTCTTCCGGGAAAAAATCAATGCCAACATAAATCTCTTTATCCTCAGTGATAATATAATTGCTCAGGTCAATATCGCCCTCCACCACCACGGGAATTTCCCGGTTGCTGAGGTCAGATGTTTTTACATTGGTAACGGCTAGGTTCTTATTGCCAAATTCCAGGAAACGTTGTATCACTTTCTTTTTATCATCGGAGGGCAGGTCATGATAGTACTGGTGAAAACGGGTGCGCTGTTCACCTGTAAGCGTCACTTTCACATGCCCCTTCAATACATTATCCTTTAACTGGAAACTGGTTTGTGTTAGCAGTTTGCTTTTATCAATATCCATCAGCGGCACTTTCTTTACTTCATATTTTTCTCCTTTGCCAATCAGCACTTCTTTTCCCTGTATGCGCCAGGCATAATCACCAAAGGGGATGTATTTCTCTGTACCATCTAAAAAATACTCCTTGCCGTTGATCATGACCGTGCTGATGCAGTGGTTATCCACCGCCAGCGAAGGAAGTGTGTAGTCATAGGGAATGTGGCGGGTGCCAATCCAAGTCATGTAAGCTTCTAAACCGGCCAGCTTCAGCATTTCGGTAATCAGGTTGGCCATGCCCTTACAGTCGCCGTATTTGGATTTAAACACATCCTGCGCTGTGGCGGGAATAAAACCCGCCAGCCCGTCTTCAAAAGCGATGTAGCGGATATTATCCTGCACCCAGTAAAAAATGGATTTTACTTTGTCCAGATCGGTTGTTTTGCCTTTGGTAAGCTCGGTTACTTTGGCTTTCAGTTCATCGGGCCTGTTCACACTTTTTTTATAAAGGTAATTGTACCAGTTGTAGAGGTCGCCCACATCACCAAATCCTTTTTCCTTTTTGCCGTCATTGGTAAACGACTTTACCACAAAGGCAATATGCGGAAACTGGTAAGCAAGACCGATAGCCCGCCTTTCGTTTTTAATGGCCGGCAGGTTTTGCAGTTTAAAGGTGTACACCGTCATATTCTTCTCCGTGGTCTTTTGCCTTGTTACTTTATAGTCGGCGAAATTGAATTCCCGGATATCCAGTTCCAGCCAGTCGGGCACTTTGACCCGGATGATTTTTTCTTTGGCGGGATAAAAGCTGTGGAAATATGCCACCGTCAGATATTTGCTATCAAAATATTTTTTTTCTGTCTCCACCCTTGTGGCATCGCCATACCCGCTGAAGCGGATGTTGAAATATTTCACCCGGCTGTCGTCAGAAAAGAAATCGCTGGAGCTGGCGGAGCGGTCAATGGCATAACCCACATTGTAGTTTTTCTTTACTCCGAACATACCTTTCACTTTCTCTAATTGTTTAAAAGAAGTGATTTTAGTAAAGGAATTATAAAAGTCAAAGTACTGTATGCCGGCGCTTTCCCTGAGCGAAAAAAAATTGATGCTGGTATTACAGGTGGCGGTTACTACCGGCAGGCGGTCTTCATTCCGGCCTTTGTCAAAAGTAAATTCTTCTTCCACCAAGGTGGCCGCCACCCGGTCTTCGGTAAAAACTTTTTTCAGCCGGTTGGCTTCGTAAATGTCTTCGTCGGACTGGGCAGGCAGCAGGGCCGGTACCAGGAGCAGGGACAGCAGCATTTTCAGTGATACATTCATTTCAGAAATTTATATTGACCAATTTAAAAATAGTTGGCGATATGGGGAGCCTTCCTGATAACTTTTACCCGGAAAAATCTCCTAAGGCATCATAACTTGTTTTAAATTCGCAGCACAATAGTATCAGTTATATGACAAGGAAAAAAGAGGTTTTACAGGAGGTAGTGATCAAATTTGCCGGCGACAGCGGCGACGGCATGCAGCTGACCGGTACCCAGTTTTCACAAAACACTGCTTTATTGGGAATTGATTTGGCTACTTTCCCGGATTTCCCTGCAGAAATCAGGGCGCCGCAGGGTTCGCTGCCCGGGGTGAGCGGTTACCAGCTCCGTTTTTCCAGTGATAATATCTATACCCCCGGCGATGCGGTGGATGTACTGGTGGCCATGAATGCAGCCGCTCTGAAAGTGAATCTTACCGCCTTAAAAAAAGGGGGAAAGATCATTGCAAATACAGATGGGTTTGATGCCAAAAACCTGAGGCTGGCCAACTACCCCGAAGGGGAAAACCCCCTGGGAAACGGCAGCCTGGGTAATTACGATGTGATAAAAATGGATGTGACCAAGATGACCCGTGAGGCGCTGAAGGATATTACCATGGGGATGAAGGAAAAAGACCGGGCCAAAAATATGTTTGTACTGGGCTTTTTATACTGGATGTATAACCGGGATATGGAAAGCACCATCCACTTTTTAAGAGAAAAATTCGGAAAGAAGGACGACATACTCAACAGCAATATTAAGGCTCTGCAGGCCGGTTATAATTATGGCGATACAACAGAAACCTTTACCACTACCTATTCGGTAGAGAAGGCAAAGATGGAACCGGGCACTTACCGGTCCATTATGGGCAACCAGGCCGTGGCATACGGGCTGATTGCTGCTTCGCAGCAAAGCGGGTTGCCATTATTTCTCGGGTCATATCCCATTACTCCTGCATCAGATATTCTGCATGACCTGGCCAGGTACAAAAATTTTGGCGTAAAAACCTTCCAGGCTGAAGATGAAATTGCAGCTATCACTTCGGCCATCGGTGCGGCTTATGGCGGTGCATTGGGAGTTACCACTTCCAGCGGGCCCGGTATTGCATTAAAAGGGGAAGCGATGGGTTTGGCAGTGATGCTGGAAATTCCTTTGGTGATTGTAAACATCCAGCGGGGCGGCCCTTCTACCGGGTTACCCACCAAAACCGAACAAAGCGACCTGATGCAGGCATATTATGGAAGAAACGGGGAATGCCCCATGCCCGTGATTGCAGCCAGTACACCGGCCGATTGCTTTGATACAGTATATGAAGCGGTGCGTATTGCCGTGCAGCATATGACTCCGGTAATGTTCATGAGCGACGGATATATTGCCAATGGCGCCGAACCCTGGAAATTTCCGCAGACAAAAGACCTGGCTGAAATAAAAGTGGTGTTCAAAAAAGGGCTGGACGAAGGCGAAGAAAAACTGATGCCCTATAAGCGGGATGAAAAACTGGTCAGGCCATGGGCCTTACCCGGCACCCCGGGACTGGAGCACCGTATCGGAGGCCTGGAAAAACAAAATATTACAGGTAATGTAAACTATGAACCCGAGAATCACCAGCTGATGGTAAAGATCCGGCAGGAGAAAGTGGACAAGATTGCTGATTATATACCGGAACAAAAACTGGACAGCGGGCCGGAAAAAGGGAAGATACTGGTGCTGGGCTGGGGATCTACCTATGGCGCCATCAAATCGGCGGTGGCAGAATTGCAGGAGAGGGGAGAAAGTGTAAGCCATGCCCATCTTCGCTACATTCGTCCTTTCCCGAAAAACCTGGGGGATATCCTGAAAAACTTTAAAACCGTTTTAATCCCCGAGATCAATAATGGCCAGCTGATCCGCATCATCCGTGACATTTATTTTGCGGACGCCAAAGGCTACAACAAAATAATGGGTGTTCCCATCACCAAAACCGAACTGGTGATGAAACTGGAAGAGATGCTGGGCGGCAAGAATTAATGAAACATCACACCGGGCATAAATCCACCTGCCACCGCTGGTGGATTTTTAACATCCGTTAACCCCAATAGCCTTTACTTTAGCCAAAACTTAATTTTATGAGGAAGTTATTTGCCATGTTGTTTGTATTTCAGCTTGTGTTTTTGCTGACGCTGAAAGCCCAGAATAATGAAATCATAAAGGGAAAATGGCACTGGGATAATGCCCTGAAGCAGGACACCAGTGCAGGTTATGTGCAGGTGGTGAAGGTGGATAATGTGCTTTATATCTCTGGCGCTGTAGCCAGGGATGTAACGCCGGATGGAATTACAAGGGTGTACCAGTCGCTGGACAGATCATTGAAAGCTTTTGGTGCTACATTTCAGAATGTGGTGAAGGAAAACCTTTATACCACGGATATGGAAGCGATGAAGAAATACAATGATACCAGAAAAATTTTTTATAAAGGTGATTTTCCGGCTGCCACCTGGGTGCAGATATCAAGACTGTTTCTGCATGATGCCATGCTGGGAGTGGAGTTGATTGCCCATTTGCCGAAATAAAAAAAGGGGGCGGTTGCTCCCTTTTTTGCTATAAATAAATTGGGGTCACTTGTCTCTCTTCATTTTTTTTAGTCCTTCTTCCAGTATTTCATCCCACTTATCATCAAAGGTGAGGTTGGAGAAACTGATCTTTTGTACTTTGATTTCTGCAGGGTGATTTTTACTTTTATCCATCATCATTATGGGTGTGGCTTTGATGACCACTTCTTCGCAGGCCCCGCTGATGCTCCATTTGTGTCCGCCCATATTGTTATCACCAAGATCTTTACACTCAGTAATAGTGACTTTGTAATCGGTCAGCTTAGGTTTGCTGCCCAGCAGGCCGCCGTACATTTCATCATTGGGTGATTTTCCCTTCTGCAGGCTGGTGCCCACTACAGGATAAGTACCGGGTTTAGTATCCAGCAGAAAATTCAGGGTCAGGTATTCATTGTTATTGGCAGCGGCATTGGAGGTAAGCATACACAGGTAAGGAGCACCGGCCTGTTTGATGTCTTTGTCTTTTGATACCAGTATGGAAGCGGAATGGCTGATCTCCGGTCCATCAACCGTATAGGTAACTCCCGGGGTTCCTGCAGGCGGTGGCGGCGGTGTCATGTTCGCTGCCGTCTATCCGGTTGCAGTAGTATTGTTTTCAGGAGCCGGCTTTTTATATTGTTACATTTCTTATTACAGTGTTTTCTTTTTGCCGGTAGCTACTTTGTAGAGTATAAATGCCATCATGACAAAGAATGCCACACCTAAAACATGATAACCGCCTTCACCGAGTTTCCCGGTAAACCAATGTTCGGCATTGACGGATTTCATACCTGATTCAAAAAAAACAGTGAGTATGGCTACAATAACTCCAAATAAAGCGCCTCCTGCTACAAGACCGGTAGCAAATAAATTTCCTTTACGTAAATCTTCTTCTTCTTCAGGCAGTTTATTCTTTTTTGCCCATCTGTCAGCCAGTCCTCTTAATAATCCGCCGATGGCAATTGGCAGGGTGGTGGAGAGGGGTAAATAAGTTCCCACCGCAAAACTTAATGATTTCACCCCGCAGAGCTCGAGAACAATGGCAACAAATACACCCACCAATACAAACTGCCAGTCGAGATTAAATGAAAGAATCCCCTTTATTAATGTAGCCATCAATGTAGCTTGCGGCGCTGAATAGGTTTCGCCTATTGCATGATGCACACCTGTAGCGGCAAGTGCTGACGAAGGTGTATCAAGAATTTTCACCGTCCACCCGATAACGACAGATGAAACAATAGCCCCGATAAATAAAGCGATTTGTTGAAACTTTGGTGTGGCGCCAACAAGGTAGCCGGTTTTTAAATCCTGCGATGTTGCACCGGCGTTTGCTGCCGCAATGCAGATCATACCACCGACCACGGCACCGCCAATAATATGTTCTTCGTCAGCGGCGGCTTGAAACAAAAAGGACTTATTAACGAACTGCCCAACCTGGCCGACCTGGAGGAGGGCGACCTGAAATACAAGGTAGATTTTAAAAATGCCTATGCCACGGTGCTGAAGAAATGGCTGAATGCGGATGATACAGTCATTCTTGGAAAGAATTATGATTACCTCAATTTTATTTGATTTCTTTCCTTATTTTATTTCATGCATGAGTTTCTTTACCAACGGGGAAATCAGTAATAGTACCACTCCGGCAATGACGGCATAAATTGCCAGTTGTTTATAGCCGTCAGTATATGAAATAAGTTTTTCCTGAACTGTTGCATTTTCTTTTGCCACAGCCATACCTGCACCCAAAATACCCGCAACATATTGCCCGTAGGCGCTGGCAAGGAACCACATGCCCATCATTACCCCCCACATGGGTTTAGGTGACAGCTTTGTCATCAGTGATAAGCCAATCGGTGACAGGCATAGTTCTCCGAATGTAATGACAAGGTAAGCGATAGTGAAAACATTCAGTGAGGTTTTGCCGGATGCGTCGGCAAACATTCTTGTTGTATAAAACACATAGAAAGCTCCTGCGAGAAATAAAAATGCAATGCCAAACTTAATGACACCATTCGGTTCTATCTTCTTTTTACTCATCCAAAGCCAAAGCAAACCTATTATAGGGCTGAAAATAATAACAAACACTGAATTGGCTGTATTGTTTACCACATTAGGGTCGGCTGTTACTCCTGCAAGATTATCTTTTAAATTATTTAATGCAAAAAGACTGAGCGACCCCCCGCTTTGCTCAAAAAAAGCCCAAAAAATGACGGAAAAAAATATGAATATCAGGGCAGCCATCAGTTTTTGTTTTTCTGTCTTTGAATATTTTCTCATTTCATAAAAAACATACAGCAGCGTCAACGGGCCGATGATGTACATAAAAAGATCAGTGTACCGTGTATTTGTGACCAGTATCTTAATTAATGGTATCATCAGCAAAGAGCCGATAAAAACAGCATATTCTATGAGTCTTCTTTTTGAGGCTTCCATGTTTTTGAGCGGGGATAAACCTATTGGCCCCATCATTCGTTGTGTAAAAAGAAATGTGATAAGGCCAATGATCATTACTATTCCGGCTAATGAAAATGCAAGACTCCAGGAATGAAATTTTCCAACATAAACACAAAGTAACCCGCCAAGGGTGGCCCCTATATTGATGCCTGAATAAAATAATCCAAAACCCGCATCTCTTCGGGAATCCCCATCTTTATAAAGAGCCCCCACCATTGTAGATATATTGGGCTTGAAAAAACCTGTTCCGATGATGGAAAAACAAGTGCCTATATAAAAGAATTTTTGCGGGGCAGCGGCAATAATAAAGCTGCCTGTAATCATTAAAAGGCCTCCCCAAAACAAAGATTTTCTGAAACCAAGTATTTTATCGGCAAACAGGCCTCCAATGAAGGTGAAAGCATAAACAAATGCCTGTATAGCACCATATCGGAGGTTCGCAACCTCCTCCGAAAGCAACAATTGGGTAACCATAAAAACCGTCAGCATTCCCCTCATTCCATAAAAGCAAAAACGTTCCCACATTTCTGACATGAACAGGTACCATAGCTGTTTGGGATATTTTCCTTTGAAGTTCTGTATTTGCTCCAGGTCAAGCTGATTGTTATCCATACAAAGTATTTATGAAGGAAGGTAAATAAAAAAGGGGATAATAAATTATCCCCTTTTTTATAAATGGGTTGTGTTATTTATTTAACCCCTTTTTCTTTCATTACCCTATTAAGCCAGCGCAGCAGCAGAAACAGTGCTATTGCCGGCACAATTACGATAAAGAAGTTGGTGAGAAAGAACTTTGACTTATCACTGTATCCTTCCCACATACCAGACAACATGCCTGATAGTTTATTGCCGATACTTACCGATAAAAACCAGCCGCCCATCATCAGTGAAGTCAGCCGGGGAGGGCTGAGTTTTGAAACTAAGGATAATCCCATTGGAGAAAGGCAGAGTTCTCCGATAGTTATTACGCCGTAGCTTGCCCATAGCCAAAGAGAAGAGGCTTTATCAGTGGATGTATTTATTGATTTTGCGGCAGCCACCATAACAAAAGCAGATAAAGCCGTAATTAAAAGACCTATTGCAATTTTAGCGGGTGTTGATGGTTCTTTGCCTCTGCGGCGAAGAAACCCAAAAATTCCAACTATAATTGGAGTCAGCACAATAACCCAGAATGGATTGATGGATTGAAAGAGTTCGGTGGATGCGAGTTTTAAATCCTGGTTTGGCGGCGGTCGTTTTGCTTCAGGGAGATTGTTGAAGTAGGTGCGGGATTTATCACGGATAGTAATTGTTTTACCCAGCTCTTTTGCTGCTTCTGTATTTCCTGCTTTTTGAAGCGAGTCCTGCTGGTGTTTAAGGCCGTCAAGATAAGATTTCATTTTTGTGTCATCATAAGAAACCGATTCGTCGTAATTTACAGTTTGTGCAAGGTCAAAAGTATTGGCAGCTTTTGCGACGCCTGGTGAAAGTTTTCGGTCGGTATAATCTTCAGCCCAAACTGTGAGGGCATCTCCGTTTTGATGAAAAATTGCCCAGAACACAACCACACATCCGAAAACGGTAAGGAGGGCCGCCAATGGTTTTTTATCGGCCATACTGGCACGCCACCAAAGTGAGATATAATAAAAGACGACCGGTAAGCTGCCGATGAGAAAAGCGTCATTGCCATCAGAACCAAAGATATTGCCCGGAATTATCCATCCTAAAACACCAAAAGCAAATATGGGCATGAATACTGTGGCCAGAATTCTTTTCAAGGGAAGATCCTCTTTGGTCGTTGGTTTGATAACATCTACCTCTTTTACATGTTTCATACCATTCAGAAACCACACAAGGCCGATTAACATTCCAACACCTGCAGCAGCAAATGCATAACCCCAACCATAATTTATTCGCATATATGCAGCAACAAAATTACAGAGGAAGGCCCCGATATTTATTCCCATGTAAAAAATGTTATAGCCCGCATCTTTTTTGTGTTGATATTCCGGTTTGTTGTAAAGGTTTCCTACGAGTGTTGAAATGTTTGGTTTAAAAAAACCGTTTCCGACAATGATCAATAACAGCGAAATATAAAAGGCCATCTCACCCGGAAGAGCCATACCCAGATATCCGGAAGCCATTAAAAGGGCCCCTATAATAATACTTTTCCGATAGCCTAATATTCTATCTGCTAACAGTCCGCCGATGAAGGGAGTTAAATAAACGAGCCCAAGGTAGGTACCATAGATGTCAGATTTCTTTGAAGCCGAAAAACCCATGCCACCGTTGAGCTGGCTGTCAATCATATAAAGTGAAAAAATCCCAAGCATCAGGTAGTAACCAAAGCGCTCCCATAGTTCAGTGAAAAAGAGAACATATAGTCCCCTGGGGTGTCCTTTTGCAGTTGCAGGTTGATTCATACAGATTTTTTTAGATGACTAATCAGAGTTGCCAGAAAATAATAGCAAACAAAATACAGAAATTTACTTACTCAAAAACTTTTTATTACTACTTTAACGGATGTGCCCGATATTCGCAAGACCTTAAAACTTATCGGTTCATTAACCATGCGTATCCTTTTGCTTGGCTCTGGCGGCAGAGAACATGCCCTTGCCTGGAAAATGGCGCAAAGCCCTCTTTGCGAAAAACTGTTTATTGCTCCCGGCAATGCAGGCACCTCGCAATGCGGAACCAATCTTCCTATTAGCCTCAGCGATTTTGAAGAAATAAAAAAAGCCTGCATCCGCAATAAAATTGATCTGGTAGTGGTTGGCCCCGAAGAACCACTTGTAAAAGGAATAACTGATTTTTTAATAACCGACCCGGCGTTGCAGAAACTGGATGTGATAGGCCCACGCAAAACCGGGGCACAATTGGAAGGCAGTAAGGCTTTTGCCAAAGCATTTATGATGCGGCATCATATTCCAACTGCCATCTACAGAGAGTTTACCCTGCAGAATTATGAAGAGGGAGTGGAGTATTTACAAAAACATCCGCTGCCGGTTGTATTAAAGGCCGACGGGCTGGCTGCCGGAAAGGGCGTGGTTATTTGCGAAAATCACCTGGAGGCTATTGCCGAATTTGAACTGATGATACAACGGGCCAAATTTGGCGAAGCGGGTAAAAAAGTAGTGGTAGAACAATTTTTAAAGGGGATTGAAATTTCAGTATTTGTTTTAACCGACGGTAAAAACTATGTAATTCTCCCCGAAGCGAAAGATTATAAACGGGTGGGCGAGGGGGATAAAGGACCCAATACCGGCGGTATGGGTGCGGTAAGCCCGGTGCCTTTCGCCAAGGATGCCCTGATGAAAAAAATTGAAGCTAAAATTATTCACCCTACCGTTGAGGGATTGAAAACAGAAGGACTGGAATACCTGGGGTTTATCTTTTTTGGCCTGATGATAGTGGAGAATGAACCATATATGATTGAATACAACTGCCGCATGGGCGACCCTGAAACGGAAGTAGTGATACCAAGGTTAAAAAATGACCTGGTGCAGTTACTGGCTGCAGCAGCCGGCCAGCAACTGGATGGGGTGAAGATTGATACAGATCCCCGCACTGCCTGTACAATAGTGGCCGTTAGCGGCGGCTATCCCGGTGATTACAAAAAAGGGATGGCGATAAACGGCCTCAGCGATGTTAACCCGGCAGACAGTCTGGTCTTCTACATGGGTACCGCTGAAAAAAACGGGCAGGTGATAACTAATGGCGGGCGGGTATTTTGTATTACTTCGTATGGCCGCTCAGTATTTGATGCGGTGGAAATATCAAAAGAAGAAATGGAGAAAGTGTTTTTTATCGGGATGGAATACCGGAGGGATATTGGCTACGAGTTTGAATAACTGAACTGTTAACAAGGACAACTACATTTGCAAAAACGCCTGCCATGCCCGCAGAAGTTCATTACCACGACTATCTCCAGTTAGACAAGATACTCAACGCCCAGTCGCCGGAAAGCGATAAACGTAACCTTTCTGCGCATGATGAAATGCTGTTCATCATCATTCATCAGGCTTATGAATTGTGGTTTAAACAACTGCATCATGAAGCGGACTCAGTAGTCTCCATCTTGAGCAAGCCGTCGCTCAATGATAATTCACCTGAATTGCAAACTGTTGTTCACCGTCTCAACCGCTGTGTTACAATATTAAGGGTACTTGTTCACCAGATAGACATTATGGAAACCATGACACCCATGGACTTTCTCGACTTCCGGGATCTGCTCCGGCCGGCATCCGGTTTTCAAAGCTGGCAGTTCAAAGAGCTGGAAGCAAAACTGGGGTTGAAATTTGAACAGCGGCATGGCAAGGAACACTATACAGCCCAGCTCAGACCCGAACATGTGACGATAATTAAGAGAGCCGAGAGCGGAAATTCTTTACTCCAGCTGGTGAATAACTGGCTTGAACGCATGCCTTTGGCCCCTTCCTGGCCTCTTCAAAAGGAAGAGGGAAAAAAATCTTTTTGGGATAATTACCGCAATCTTTATGGAGACAGCCTGGCTGATGCCGAGAAAGATAATATTGCCGCATTTGATGAACTGTTTGGCCACGATGATCCGCAGCGTATGTTATCTGCTGCAGCCTGCCGGGCAGCTTTATTTATTATGCTGTACCGGGGCTACCCTTTGCTGCAACTGCCTTTTCAATTATTGAATTGCCTGCTTGAAATTGATGAACAACTTAGCAGCTGGCGCTATCGCCACATGAATATGGTGCACCGGATGATTGGTACCCGGATCGGAACTGGGGGCAGCAGCGGAAAAGATTATTTAAAAGCAGCAGCAGACAAGCATTATATCTTTAAAGAAATAGCACAGTTAAACAGTTTTCTCATTGAAAGAAGAAAATTGCCGGCGCTTCCCCCCGCTGTTGAAAAGAAACTGGGGTTTGAAACAGACTAAAAATGATGATGCCTAAAAAGTATAACGTATTCCCAGCCCGCCCCAGCTGCTTACAAAACCCCGGTTATTCCCAAATTCAATCGATGGCTGCCAGTCAAGCGAAATATTGATGGGGGCGCCGTTGAATTTATAATCCAGGCCAATCACCCCATCTATTCCAATAAAGGAACCATCTCCAAACTTGGTATTATAAAAACCGATGTGAGCACCGGGGCCGATGTACCATTTCAAACCGGTTGCCCCGCTGATGGGCCCATGAATTTCATAAAGCCCGGTAATTCTTGAACCGCGGTTCCAGAAATACCCGATAAGCTCAAGGGCCCCGTTACTGTGCAGAAAATGCTTAAATGCTATTCCGCCGCCATCCCATACTTTCACCCCCAATGCAGTTCTGTAGGAGGAACTGTTGGCGCTTTTGCTCTGGGCCTGCGAAACAGAAACAATAAATAAAGTAATAATAGCCCCAAAGCTGTTTCTCATAAAATACCCTTTAAATAAATAGATTTTTCATGGCCACTTTAGCCATTATTGTGCCAAAACCAGGTAGTAAGCAGCATTGCTATACCAGCCCTGCAATTAAAGCAATGGAAAACAGAATGATAAATATGGCAACGAAATATTGCAGTAAAGTAATGGTAATTTTTTTAAGCAGTCTGTTTCCAATCCATGCACCGGCAAAAGCTGAAATTGCGGCAGCGGCCAGCCAGTAATAGTTTAGCGAATCAGCCGTTTTTCTGATATTAACGGCATATACGCTAAGTCTCGATACATCTATCAGGCAGGCAATGGCAACACCGGTGGCAATAAATTGTTCTTTCGATAATCGCAGGCGTAAGAGAAACATGCTTCTCAGGGCTCCCTGGTGTCCGCTCAGCCCGCCAAAAAAACCGCTCAGAAGTCCTCCTGCAGGTAAATACTTTTCAGGCATTGTCAGATTCTTTAGCCGGGGTATCAGCTCAAAGCAGGCAAACACAAGAAGCAGGGAGCCAATCACAATTTTTAATGCTGTAATAGAATGCATATTCCCGCCAAGGTTGTATTCGGCAATCGGCAGGCTTTTCCCAAGCCGGTCCAGCAGCAAGGCGCCGGCAACAGCCGCCGCTACAGAAGGGATACCGAAGCGAAGCAAAACCGAACGGCTGATATGTTTTTTAAAAAGCATCAGTTTGAAAATATTATTGAGGAAGTGTACGATGGCCGTCATGGCAACAGCTATCTCCAGCGGGAAGAAGAGTCCGAATACCGGAAGCAATAATGTACCAAGGCCAAACCCCGAAAACAAAGTAAGACCGGATGCAAAAAAAGCGGCAATACAAATCAGTAAAATTTCCATGACAGAAGCCCGGACAAAAATACAGATACCGGCATGAGAAGTTAAGAGAAATAAACCTGCCGATTACCACTGTGAAAAATCTTTCTGCTGCATGGCTATCCCTTTGCTAATTCAGATAATTTCCTCCACCTTTGCCCTCAACCTGCCTGCCGGTAGGCAGGTAAAATCCGATAGAAATTGAATGGGACTTTTTAACTGGTTTACTCAAGAAATAGCCATCGACCTGGGTACCGCCAATACCCTCATCATACATAACGACGAAGTAGTGGTGAACGAACCGAGCATTGTAGCCCTGAACCGCAACAACCCCAAAGAGGTGCTGGCTGTGGGTAAAAAGGCGTTGATGATGCATGAGAAAACCCATGAAAGCATCCGTACGGTGCGTCCGCTTAAAGACGGGGTAATTGCCGACTTCAACGCAGCAGAGCTGATGATCCGGGAACTGATCAAACTGGTGTACCCCAAAAAACCGCTGTTCCCCCCCAGCTGGCGGATGATGATCTGCATTCCCTCTTCGATTACGGAAGTAGAAAAAAGGGCCGTACGGGACAGCGCCGAACAGGCCGGGGCCAAGGAAGTTTATCTGATCCATGAACCCATGGCTGCTGCGCTGGGTATTGGCATTGATGTGGAAGAGCCGGTGGGTAATATGATCATTGACATTGGAGGCGGCACAACAGGCATCACCGTAATTGCCCTTGCCGGTATTGTGTGCGACCAGAGCATCCGCATAGCCGGGGATGAGTTGACCGCCGACATAATGGAAGCCCTGCGCCGCTACCACAGTCTTTTGATTGGCGAACGTACAGCCGAACAAATCAAGATACAGGTAGGCGCCGCCATGAAGGAGATAGATAATCCGCCTGATGATTTTCCGGTGAATGGTCGTGACCTGGTGACCGGCATACCCAAGCAAATTATGGTAAGCTATCAGGAAATTGCTGAGGCGCTGGATAAAAGTATCTTCAAAATTGAAGAAGCCATCCTGAAAGCGCTGGAGCAAACCCCGCCGGAGCTGGCAGCCGATATTTACCGCCGTGGCCTTTATATCACCGGCGGCGGAGCCCTGTTACGGGGCCTTGACAAGCGGCTCAGCAACAAAATAAAGCTGCCTGTGCATGTAGCCGATGATCCCCTGAAAAGTGTAGTTCGGGGCACGGGAATTGCATTGAAGAATTATGACAAATATCCTTTTGTAATGAGGTAAGGCCTCCCCAAACCCCTCCGAAGGAGGGGCTAAAGAAGACCCCGCGTAAAATAAATTTTCTAAACGTTTGAAAATTCAAGCTATAAAGACTTTTCTAAAATTCCCCTTTAGGGGTTAGGGGTATGCGAAATGTTTTTCTATTCCTTCGCCGGTACAGAACCTTTTTCACTTTCCTGATCTTGCAGGGGGTGGCGCTGTGGTTCCTGGTTAACTATAACCGGTTTCACCGGGCCAAATTTCTGGGAGTGGCCAACGAAGTAACCGGAAGAATCAACACCCAATACAATAAGGTGGAGGATTATTTTTCTCTGAAAGAGGAGAACCGAAGGGTGCACCGCCTGAATGATTCGCTGGTCAACCTGTTGCCCGGCAATTTTTCCCGGCATGATACTTCGGTCAGATTTGTTCAGGATTCAATACCTTATGATACATTGGGCAATTACCGCCGCTACCTTTCCCGTACGGCAACGGTTATATATAATACGGCCAATTCACAGAAAAATTTTATACAGGTAAACCGGGGCAGCAGCCAGGGAATTAAAGACAATATGGCCGTAATAAGCTCTGAAGGAGCTGTGGTGGGAGTGGTGGTAAATACCAGCCCGAATTTTGCCCAGGTGATGAGCCTCCTGCATGTTCAAAACTCTGTGAGCGCCTCGTTAAAACGAAGCGGCGATTTCGGCACAGCGGAGTGGGATGGCAAAGATCCCCGCTACCTCATACTGAAGAAAATTCCCAAAACAGTGGAAGTAAAAAAGGGGGACACGGTGCTTACCAGCCCTGTATCATTCAACTATCCTCCCGGCTACATGATTGGAACTGTTGCAGATATTAATCTGGATAATACCACCGGCATGTACCAGCTGAAAATAAAAACGGCGGCTAATTTTAATAACCTCCAGCAGGTATTTATACTGGAGAATACCGACTATGCCGAACAGACCCGGCTGAACCAGGAAACCAAAAAGAAAATGGAAACGGCCCCCAAAAACCCCAGGTGAACGATTTTTTAAAAAATATTACCCGCTTTATTTTCTTCATACTGGTACAGGTATATGTGCTGAACAAAATACCCCACCTGCACCGCTTCATTACCCCCTATCTCTACTACCTGTTTATCCTGTGGCTGCCTTTTTCGGTTTCAAGACAATGGCTGCTGGTGATCGGGTTTCTCACCGGGCTGACCCTGGATTATTTTACAATGACACCCGGGCTGCATGCCGCCGCCTGCACCCTGATAGCTTATGTACGGCCTTTTATCATCAATATCCTCACACCCAAAGACAGCTCAGAGTTCAACTACCGTGAGCCTTCGCCCATGGCCATGCAGTGGACACCTTATGCGGTATATGTTTTTGTTCTTACCCTGCTGCACCATGGGTATATGGTGTTGCTGGAGTGGCTGAGTTTTGGCAGTTTCCTTGATTTCATTATCAAGATAGTTGCCACTACCGGCATCAGTATGCTCCTCATTTTTACTGCAGAGCTGTTGTTTCCGAGAAAACTCCGCTTCCGGACAAATACGGCGTAACCGGAACAGAAATTTTTCTTAAAAGAAATTATATTCCCGCCCGGATTTGGAAAGGGCATTTCCCAATTCGTACTTTGCACAACTGTAAGTGATTTCCAACTTCTCATCTCATTCTTCATATTTGTATTTCCATTTATGCCTATGTTCAACCAATCAAGAAGCCGTATCATCCGACTGATTTTTCTTGTTGTGATTCTTGTCATCACAGGGCAATTATTTTACCTGCAGGTGGTATCGGGCAAATTCAGGCAGATGGCCGACGAGAATGCCATCCTGAGGAAAACAATATATCCGCCCAGAGGTCTGGTGTTTGACCGGCACAAAAAAGCAATAGTCAATAATACTCTTACGCATGACCTGATGGTGACACCGGCACACTTAAAAGGAATCGATACCTTTTTTTTATGCCGGCTGATGGAAATTGATACAGCGGAGTTCAGAGACAGGGTTATTACAGCCATTATAAAAAACAGTTCACAAAAACCCTCGGTATTTGAGGCTTCCCTTTCTCCCCAGAAATATGCCCGCATCCAGGAAAACCTCTGGCGGTTTGAAAAGGCATTTTATGTCCAGGAAAGGCCCATCCGCTCTTATCCCTATGATGCCGGGGCGAATATTTTTGGCTATCTCGGTGAGGTGGATACCACCTATTTAAAAAAATATGCTGATGAGGGTTATGTGAGCGGTGATTATGCCGGCATGACGGGGCTTGAGGCCAACTATGAAAAAGCATTAATGGGGCAAAGAGGTGTTCAATACCTGATCAAAGATAATTTCAGCCGCATACAAGGCCCTTATGAGGGGGGTGCCATGGATGTGGAGGCTGTTGCAGGAAGCAATCTCTATACAAGTATTGATATAGTACTGCAGCAATTTGGTGAAAAACTGCTTACCAATAAGGTGGGTTCTATTGTTGCCATTGACCCCAAAACGGGAGGAATTCTTGCCATGGTAAGCAGCCCTACATATAACCCCGGCTACTTAACGGGGACAGAAAGAAGAAAACATTTTTCTGAACTCTATACGGACCCGAGGCTGCCTTTACTGAACCGGGCTGTTAACGCCAGCTATCCACCAGGCTCTACATTTAAAACCTTGCAGGCCTTGGTGGGTTTGGCAGAAGGGGTGATAACGACAAAAACAACTTTCAGTTGCAGCGGTGCATTTTATGGTTGTGGCAGCGCCAGACCCATGGGATGCCTGGACCCCGGCACCTTTTATCTGTCAAGCGGTATTACCCATTCCTGCAATACGTATTTCGCCAATGTGATGCAGCGGGTGATCAATAACCCCAGGTATCCTTCGGTTGACAGCAGTTTGCGGGCCTGGAACAATTATATGTCAGCCTTTGGTCTGGGGCATAAACTGGGAGTGGATGTTCCTACCGAACAAAAAGGAATGATTCCCACCCCCGAATTCTTCAACAAACAATACGGCGCCGGCAAATGGGGTTTTTGCACTTTCCGCTCGGTGAGTATCGGGCAGGGCGAAGTAACAGCCACGCCGTTACAGGTGGCCAATGAAATGGCTTATATCGCCAATAAAGGATGGTATTATATACCTCATATAGGGGATTCCATTGAAGGAGAAGATAAGTTTGGTTTGCTTGAAAAGTTCAGGCAACGTATAGTGCCGATCAATATGCCCGACAGCATTTTTGAGGTCGTGCATGATGGTATGCAGGGCGTGATGGAAAGCGGTACCGGCCGCGGCTCACGGGTAGAAGGTATTACCATTTGCGGCAAAACCGGAACGGTGGAGAATTATTACCGGGGGGTGAAACAACCCAACCACTCTTTCTTTGCCGCCTTTGCACCAAGAGAAAATCCAAAGATTGCTATTATGTGTGTGGTGGAAAATTCAGGCCGTTTTGGAGGCACCTATGCTGCACCTATTGTGAGTCTGATGATACAGAAGTATATCAACGATACTATTTCAGCAAAATGGAAACCCCGGATGGAAAGCATCATCAGCACCAACCTGATACCCAAAATGATGCTGGACAAAATGCGGCAAAGGGATTCCATCCGCCGGGTAAGAGAGGAAGAGCGGGAATTGAAAACAGATTTGAAAAACATCAGGGACACCCTTCAGTCAGAAGACAATCTGACCGAAACAGAGGCGAAAGCGGGCAACCGCAAAGAAAACAAACCGCCAAAAGATACCGGGAACAAAAAGCCTGAACGAAAGGATATTTTGCAGCCCGATACATTAAAGAAAAGGATGGTGCACAGCCGGGACACTGCGAAAACAGATAAAAACCAATGAGCCAGCGGAACCCTGCCATATCAAAAGGAATTGACTGGAGCCTGGCGGGTATTTACCTGCTGCTGGTAGCCATTGGCCTTACGGCCATTTTTGCCGCTACTTATAAAGAAGGGGAACCTGTAATTCAGAGCTTCCTGCGTTTTAAAACAGACTACAGCAAACAGTTTTTCTTTTTTGTCATCGGTGCAGCACTTGCCTTGTTCGTATTGCTGACCGACAGTAAATTTTTTGCGGCTACGGCCAACCTGGGGTATGTAATTGGAATAGTTGCCTTGTTGCTGGTGTTCCCTTTTCACTCAGATGTGAAGGGAACCAAGTCTATCATTAAGATGGGCGCATTCAATTTTCAGCCGGCTGAGTTTTGTAAAATCTTTGTGGCGCTGGCGCTGGCCAAATATTTATCAAGACCGGAAACAGATTTTAGTAAAATCCGTTCACAACTGGTAGCAGCAGCCATAGTAATGTTCCCGGCTGCTTTAACTATTTTACAAAGCGAAACAGGCCTTGCACTGGTTTTCTTTTCGTTCTTTATTGTGATGTACCGGGAAGGGTTACCTTCCATTATTTTGCTGGTGGGTTTTGCCATTGCTGCGCTGATTGTTGCAACGATAGTCATTCCGCCCAATACGCTGGCCATCATTCTTACAACTATAGCTGCAGGCATCATATATGTTTATCAGCGGCAGATCAAAAGAAACAGGGGCCTTTTGTTGGGTATTGTTGTTCTGTGGATTGTTTGTGTGGGTATACAGCGGTTTGCCGTGCCTTATATTTTTAAAAATGTATTGCAGAAGCACCAGGTAGAGCGTATCTATGATCTTTTTGGGAAGGATAATCCTTATGAAACAAAAAAAATAGAACTTACTGCAGAGGATGCTAAGAAGAAGAAAGAAAGCGGTACCAGCTATAATGTAAGACAATCCAAAATTGCCATTGGTAGTGGCAGGGTATTTGGAAAAGGCCTGCTGAATGCCACACAAACCCGTTATGATTTTGTACCCGAGCAGCGTACCGATTTTATCTTTTGTACGGTTGGAGAGGGATTCGGATTTGCAGGAAGCATTGTTCTTTTGGGCCTTTATCTTTTTTTACTTTTCAGGATAGTAACGATAGCCGAACGACAACGAAGTACCTTCAGCCGCTGCTATGCTTATGGTGTAGCTTCTGTTTTCTTTTTTCACATCGCTATCAACATGGCCATGACGGTGGGCCTGGCTCCGGTTATCGGTATACCACTGCCCTTCATCAGTTATGGGGGGACCTCCCTGCTTACATTCACCATGATGCTTTTTATTCTGATAAGGCTGGATGCTGACAGGCAGATGGTGCTTAGATAAAAGCCTTCCCCAACCCCTCCTTAAGAGGGGCTTTTAATCTCCTAAATTTGCAATCTCATTTAATCCCGGAAATATGCGGATTATTCCATTGTCAGAAGGCACTTTCACTATTGATAAAACAAAACTCTTTGTTCCATTTGATGAGGGATCTCATGATTTGAAAGAACGGCCTGCCGGCAGCCTGCTGGTGGAGATACAGCCTTTTGTTGTGGTTACTTCAAAAGATATTTTACTGCTTGATACAGGACTCGGGTTTGAAAAAAACGGGACGCTTCAGCTTCATCAAAACCTGATGAATGCAGGTATTAATCCGTCAGAGGTTACTAAAGTACTGCTGTCGCACCTGCACAAAGATCATGCAGGCGGTGTTGGCGTGGAAAGAGAGGGTTTAGGTTACCGTCTTTCCCTGCCCAACGCAAAATATTATGTGCAACGCAGCGAACTGGCTTTTGCCTTTGAAAAAGGATTCCCTTCATTTGTTACCGGAGAATTGGTATGCCTGCGC
This sequence comes from Bacteroidota bacterium, assembly GCA_016868455.1. Lineage (GTDB taxonomy): Bacteria > Bacteroidota > Bacteroidia > Chitinophagales > Chitinophagaceae > JJ008. The sequence continues at coordinate 96,401 of VGGV01000004.1, read as the reverse complement.
AACAATAGCCGGGTGGAATTACTGGATGAAGGCGGAATAATTGATGACTATATTGAATTTGCTGTTACCGGCGCCCATTCACCCTTTCACCAGGTATTCCTGATAAAAGAAGATGAACAAACCATCTTCTTTGGCGGTGATGACGCACCTCAACTGCAACAGATGAAGCATCGCTTTGTGGCCAAGTATGATTTTGACGGCCCAAAGGCAATGGAGTTACGGCAGCAATGGTGGAAGAAGGGGAGAACAGAAAACTGGGTTTTTCTGTTTTATCATGATGTGAAAAACCCGGTTTGGGATTTTAGCAAAAAATAAAACCGGCCTGTTGTCAGCCGGTCTTACCAATCTATGAAAAACACCAATATTAAATTTGTTTATTTATTGCAGCATGGAGCGGTTCCGGCGGAGGGGTTTGCCCTCTATCCTGTCTCTCCTGTTTTCCCGGATAATCTGTATGGCTTCCCGGCGAAAATCATCTTCATGCTTAAACACCTGGTTAGCCCTTTGCTCATCCATGATCTGGCGAAATTCTGTCCTGTAACGTAACCTGAGATCAATAATTTTCTGCTGAAGAACAAGCCTGTCGCCACGATAAGTACGGTGGGTTTGTGCAAATTCGCGGAAGTACCGGATAAATACCGGTGTGAACTTTTCGGCTTCACTGCGATTAAGATTCAGCCTTTTTTGTATATACTCCTGCATCCGCTCCCTGATCTTGTTTTCCTGCGGTGCAGGCCCTTCATTGTCGTTCTGCGCCATTACCGTAACACCCGGGGCGATTATCAACAGCGATATGATTAACCACTTTTTCATTTTCTGCCTGCTTAGTTTGTTATTAAAACATCTTCAACGTCTTCTGATTGTTCCTGGAAATCCCTCAACTCTTCATCAGAAATCTCACTCAGCAGTTGTTGTATCTCTTTTGATTTATTGTCGGTGCTGATCTGGGCTGTTTCAGTGCCATTGATATCAAGGAAATCGATCAGCTCCGCTTTCTGTGTATCATTCAGTTTCTTTACATCCTTTGAAACATTGGCCAATGCCCTGCCCCCGGTTTCTGGTTCACCACTGCCTTTGCTAAGTAAAAATCCGGTCATAAAAATAATTCCGGCTACTACAGCCGCTGCCGCATAGCGAAGCCAGCTGCGGCGGGTAATGGAAATAACTTTTGCCTCTGTTCTGCTTTCTTTGGCTGCAATATTACCGGCCAGGTTTTCAAAATATCCGGGGGGTACGCTGTACGGATTTTCTTTTTTCAGGCCGGCCAGTAAAGGTGCGATGCTTTCCGTTTCCTGCTGTGCAGTTTTACCTGTGCTGGTTACCGCATACTTAATGTTTGCGTTTAAACTTTCAAAATAACCGGCAGGTACGGTATAAGGCATTTGCCTGGATATGCTGCTGAGCAGCGGTGATAAATAAGACAACTCCTCAGCGGCATTGGCAGCTTCCATCGCCCTGATCCTGTTCAGCACCTGCGTTACAAGCCCCTCAAAATATCCGGCCGGAACGGAGTAGGTATTTTGGGGAATGCTGTTGCTCAACTGGCTTCCAAGTTCATTCAACTCCTGTAATATGTTGTCTCTCTGTGTCATTTTAGCTATTATAAGATTGGTTCATCCCTCCAAAGTTTAATGATTTAGCATATAATCCTCAATTTTTTTAACGGCGTGGTGATAGCTGGCTTTCAGGGCCCCTTCACTGGTTTCCAGTACCCGGCTCATCTCTTCATAGGGCATCTCATCATAATACCGGAGTGTAAAAACAACCCGCTGTTTTTCAGGAAGTTGCTGTATGGCCAGTTGCAATTTCCATTCCAGCCGCTTAGCGTCAAAATGTTTGTCGGCCTTTATTTTATTGCTCAGGCCGCTTTCCACATCGCTGAGGCTTACGGCGGTCCTTTTTTTCTGCTGTTCCAGGTAGGTAAGGCATTCATTGGTGGCAATCCGGTAAAGCCAGGTGTAAAGCTGGCTGTCTTCCCGGAAATTTTCCAGCCCGTTCCATACCCGGATGAGCACATTCTGGAGCACATCATTGGCATCTTCATGCTCCACCACCATGCGGCGGATATGCCAGTAAAGTTTTTTCTGGTATTTACGGATGAGGCTGGTGTAGGCTTTCTCTTTCGTAAGCGGGTTACGGAACTGAACAAGCAATTCACTATCGCTGGTCGTGGTCAGGGACATTAGTCAGGGGCTTTGATCCGGTTAGAATATTGGCAAATGGATTTGTTTAAATCGTAATTCTACTTAAAATATAAAAGCAGGCTCATTTTTAAAAAAACCTGCCTGATTCGTTTGAAACAATCTGTTAACCATTTTTTTTCCTGGCGATCACTTTCTCTGTTGCAGCCACAATATCCGGCACATCAAGTCCGTACTTTTTCAGCAGTTGCGCCGGAGTTCCGCTTTCGCCAAAAGTATCTTTTGTACCTACATATTCAACCGGTACGGGAAAATTTTTAGCAGCAACCTGCGCAATGGCATCGCCTAAACCACCAATAACATTATGCTCCTCGGCCGTAACGGCGCATTTGGTTTTGCGAAGAGATTTAATTACAGCTTCCTCATCCAAAGGCTTTATAGTGTGAATGTTTATCACTTCCACGCTGATACCTTTTTCCTGCAAAGCAGCCCCCGCCTGTATGGCATTCCACACCAGATGCCCGCAGGCAAAAATGGATACATCGGTTCCTTCTGAAAATACCTGTGCTTTGCCCACGATAAAATCTTCTTCTTTAGTAAAGATGGGCCATGCCGGGCGGCCAAAACGGAGGTATACCGGGCCCTGATAATCTGCAATAGCCTTAGTGGCGGCTTTAGTTTGATTGTAATCACAGGGAACAATGACCGTCATGCCCGGAAGCATTTTCATCAGTCCCATGTCCTCCAGTATTTGGTGTGTCGCACCATCTTCACCCAATGTAATACCCGCATGTGAAGCGCAGATCTTTACATTCTTTTCACTGTAAGCGATGGATTGCCGTATTTGGTCATACACCCTGCCGGTTGAAAAATTAGCAAAGGTTGTTGTGTAAGGAATTTTACCTCCGATGGTTAATCCCGCTGCTATGCCCATCATGTTTGCTTCTGCAATACCACATTGAAAAAAACGTTCAGGAAATTCCTTTATGAACTGGTTGAGTTTTAATGAGCCGGCCAGGTCTGCAGACAATGCCACTATATTTGAGTTTTTTCTTGCCGCTTCCACAATGCCATCGCCAAAACCGCTGCGGGTATCCTTGCTGCCGGTTGACTGAATTTCCTTTAATAACATGGGGGATATTTTGGGTGGGGCAAAAGTAAGGTTCGGTGATGAATAGGCAATAGATATTAGTTCAGATAGCCGGGCTGGCTTCCAAAAACCGTTTCGTCAGCTTTAAGCCGCTTTTCCCATTTCCAGGCGGTTGTCATAATATCATCAAGAGAGAAACGGACAGACCATCCAAGCATTTCTTTTGCCAGATCATTATTGGCATATATGGCTGCCACATCCCCGGGGCGACGACCCGCTTTTTCGTAATCCAGGTTTACATTACTCATTTTTTCAAAAGCATCAATAGCCTCCAGCACAGAAATGCCTTTGCCGCTACCCAAGTTAAATATTTCACAGGCAGACCTGTTCTTTTCTTTTTCGAGAAACTGAAGCGCCAGCATGTGTGCAGTTGCGATATCACAAACATGGATATAATCCCGGATACAGGAACCATCACGGGTGGAATAATCCGTACCGTAAACAAACATTTTGGGAAGCCGGCCAGCTGCCGTTTGGGTAATGGCCGGAATAAGATTTTCAGGTTTGCCCAACGGCATTTCACCAATAGCGGCCGACGGATGTGCCCCGGCCGGGTTAAAGTATCTTAGTATTATGGCATCGGTCTTTGAACTTTTTACAAATTCCCGTACAATTTGTTCTCCCATTTGCTTGGTGGCGCCATACGGGGATTGCGCTGGTTTCAGAGGAGTCTTTTCTGTTACAGGAACATTCTCAGGCTCGCCGTATACCGTGCAGGAAGATGAAAAGACGAAATGGGGTATTTCAAATTCCTGTACACATTTCAGCAGGTTGATGAGGGAACCCAGGTTGTTTTCAAAATACATCAGTGGGTTCTCCACCGATTCCCCCACTGCCTTATATGCAGCAAAATGAATAACGCCGCTGATATCATCATTTTCCTGGAAAATGGCAAAGGTGTCATCGAAATTGCAGAGGTCAACTTTGTAGTTCTTTATCTTTCGCCCGGTTATCTGTTCAATGCCTTTCAGGATGACGGGATTGGAACGGGAGTTATTGTCCACCGAAATAACATCGTAACCGTTTTCGATCAAATCAACCAGGGTATGCGAACCTATATAACCGCAGCCGCCTGTTACAAGTATCTTACTCATAAAAAATCCTGACAAAAGTCCGGATTTTTTATCAATAGAATGAAACCAAAGTCAACGATTGAAAAACAGAACAATGTAATAAACACCTGCCGCCAGCAATCCGCTTACCGGGATGGTTAATATCCAGGCCCAGAGCAGGTTTACCGTCACTCCCCAACGCACCGCAGATAATCGCTTGGTAGCGCCAACACCAATGATGCTCCCGGTAATGGTATGGGTGGTGGATACCGGGATTCCCATTTGCCCGGTAAAGAATAATGTATAGGCGCCCGCTGTCTCCGCCGCCACACCTTCCAGCGGCGTTACTTTGGTAATCTTTGTTCCCATTGTTTTTACAATTTTCCAGCCCCCGCTCATGGTGCCAAGGCCAATGGCCAGATAACAGGCGATGGGCACCCAGTTGGGCAGGTGGCTGAAGTCCTGTATGGCGCCGCTGGCGATAAGGGCTGCCCCGATAATACCCATTACTTTCTGCGCATCATTGCCGCCATGCCCGATGCTGAACGCTGCGGAACTGAACAACTGGAGTCTTTTGAACATCATGCTCAGACTGCGGGCAGTGGGATTTTTAAATTTTTCAGAATACAGGTATACCAGGCAGAAGAAGACGGACATTCCAACAATGCCCCAGGCGAAGATCCGGTTGTCTGATTTCAGAATATCTTTTTTAAATGTTTTTTCTACGCTGAAGGTTGCTATTTTATTTTTCACCTTCTCAGCATTTTGTTCTTTTATAGGATAAATACGCTGTACGGACGCAAAGGCGCTGTCAGCTGAAATCTTCCCGTCTAAATAAAGCTGAAGGGGCGCTTTGTAGTCTTCCGTCAGTTGTTTGGCTTTCCCGGCTTCTTCTTTTTTTGCCTTATCCTGTACAGACTGCGCTTCAAGAATGAGGTAATCATTGGCATTGCGGACATCATCTTTGAGCCGGCTAACTTCAATATCTTTCAGCCAGCCTTCTTCATAGGTTTTTTTGGCAATAGCAGATGCCCCCAGCCTGTCATAATCAGCAATCATCGGCCTGATATTTTTGTAGGTGGTGGTTGCCTTCTCCAGTTTGTTTCTGGCCAATGAAAGCTCTGCCAGCGCAGTGCTGTCTGCGGGTTTGGCTTTTAATTTTTCTTCCGCTGCTGAAATGTCTTTATTGTACTTATCAATTTTTAAAAATTTCTGAAGCCCTGTATTCATCTTGCTGTATTCAAACCGGTCGAACAGAAAGAAGGTAATGACAGTGGCTGCTGCAATAATGCCGAGGCGTATCCATACATTTTTCATTACGGTAACGATAGTGATAAAAATGGATACCACCATACCTATCAGCGGGGCGAGAAAAATAAAAAGAATGGTTTTGACGATGATCTGGCTTTCTACGATTTGATTCCAGGAAAGGCCCCAGCCCCGTGTCATCAATGCATGGCAGATGGCGGCGCCTGCAAAACCGCCGATCAGTGTGTGAGAGGAAGAAGACGGAATGCCATACCACCAGGTAAGCAGGTTCCAGATGATGGCTGCGATAAGACCTGAAAGAATAACGGGTAGGGTAATGAATTCTTTGTTCACCGTTTTGCTGATCGTATTGGCTACTGCATGGTCCTGGAAGATCCAATAAGCTGCAAAATTGAACAGGGCCGCCCACAGCACCGCCTGCACCGGCGTAAGCACTTTGGTGGAAACAATGGTGGCAATGGAATTGGCGGCATCATGAAATCCGTTGATATAATCAAAAGCAAGGGCCAGGATGATGATGGCGATAACTAAAGTGGTCATACAGCGGTAATTTGTTCTGGAGCAGGTGAATTAAAATACTTCATGTTAATCCATCAGGCGTATTTGATAATAATGGATTCTATCACATTGCTCACATCTTCGCATTTATCGGTAACAATTTCCATTACCTGATAAATATCCCTTTTTTTGATTACCTCTTTGGCATCGGACTCGGTATTAAAAAGGCGGTCAATACTGAAATCCAGCATATCATCCCCCTGGTTTTCGATGCTGTTGATTTTAACCAGCGCCTCGGTAATGTTCCGCATGTTTTTCATGTTGCGCAGCTCACCCACTGCCAGTTTTACCTGTTTGGTGCCCTCCTCTATCAGTTCGGAGAATTTGTGCATTCCGGGATCATTGGGATTAACTTTATAAAAGTTGATTTTTTTGGCGGCAGCATAAATGTAATCAGCCACATCGTCCAGCGAAGTGGCGAGGTAATGAATATCCTCGCGGTCAAAAGGGGTGATGAAGTTGCGTCCAAGTTCGGTGAAAATATTATGTGTCAGTTCATCATTGGCATGTTCCAGGTCTTCAATTTGTACAATCAGCGCCCCTCTTTTGTCAAAGTCAGCCTCTCCTACCACATTCCGCAACAAGGAGCCCATTTTAGCCACATTTTCGGCCACTTTTTCAAACAGCTCATAAAAGATTCTGTTCTTCGGCATAAAAATCTTCAGGAAGGAGTTAAGTGCCATAATAGTTGTTTTTGGCTCCGGTCATATAGTGGGCCGGAGTAGTTGCGAAAATACCGGGTAAGGGGTTCAGGGTTGCAGGGGTCCGGAGACTTCATAATTATTTAATATTAGAAATAAAATTAGGGTAATGATTCAATAATAAAGAAATTATATTGCGGCCGTTTTAAAACGAACTCATGGACAGGTTCCCAAAGCGTTTCCCCGGATTTTTTTTTGCATTTTTTTTAATTCTTACACCGCAGATTGGCAGCAGTCAGTATAACCCCGCCAACGGTTTCCTGGATGCCCGTTTTGGCAGACCTATCACATTTAGTTCAGCAGACAGTTCGTTTTCATTGAGTATTAGCGGAAGAATACAAAGCCTGGCCGAATCAAGATTTGACCTGAATAATAATGATAATAACTCGGTTGATTTCTCCATCCGCCGCCTTCGGTTAAACTTCGCCGGAAGCGCCATCAGCAAGCGTTTTTCTTACCGCATCCAGCTTTGTTTTTCCCAGCGGGATGTTTCATCGGATAATTCTGCCGTCGCCAATAATCTTTTTCTCCGGGATGCCATGCTTTTTTATGCGCCCAACAAACACTGGCGCTTTGGCTTCGGGCAAACCAAACTGCCCGGTAACCGCCAGCGGCAAACATCTTCCGGCAATCTGCAAATGGTGGACCGTTCCAACACTAATGCACTATTTACACTGGACAGGGATAAGGGTCTCTGGATAACCAATACCAATAAAGTAGGTAAACAGACAGTACTTAGTAATACATTAGCCATCAGTTCCGGTGAAGGCCGTATTAATTCTGACAGGTCAACCGGCTTATGTTATTCATTCAGATCAGAAATTCTTCCTTTTGGGGAGTTTAAAAACAACGGTGATTTTGTGGAAGCTGACCTCTTTTTTGAAGATAATCTGAAACTTTCAATAGGGTTTGTTTATAGTTACAATAATAAAACCAGCCGGGTAGCCGGACAACTGGGTGAATATCTCTACAACAATCAGCGGGCAGATATTCATTATTATGGCGCCGATTTCATGCTGAAGAAAAAGGGCTGGTCGCTGACAGGTGAGCTTTTCCGCCGTGTTTCAGATAATGGCATCAGTATTAATCCTTCCAATCCCTCAAAGGTAAACGCTGTGTACAGCGGCACGGGGCTGATGCTGCAAACCGGTTATCTTGTTTCCAAAACAAATGAAATTTCTGCCCGGTATGGGTTTACCAAGCCTGATAAAAGAGTAAGTAAATACCTGATCAGACAGCATGAATATATGCTTGGTTATTCCCATTATTTCTTCCGTCATAACCTGAAACTGCAAACCGATATTGGCTATTTGCAAAGCGCCGCACAGGATATACTTCAATGGCGGTTTACCGGTATTGTTACTTTTTAAGCTTTCTTAATATCTTTCAGAAATGAAAATGATATTTGTGGTTGCCGTTTGGATACTATTGCTGTCCTGCAGAAACTCCGCCATTACCAAAAAACTCAAAGGCTCCGACAGTCTTGTTATTACCTTCAATGCACCCAACAGCGACTCCGTCATTAATACCGTCAGCACAACGGAAACCAAAGCCATACAAAAGCTGGCCCGGTTTCTTGATGGAAAACCTTCAGATAAGAAAGACTGCGGGTTCGATGGCAATATGCTCTTCTTTAAAGCCGGGATACAGGTCATGCCTGTTGTGTTTAAATACAGTAAGACGGATTGCCGTCAGTTTACCTATGATCTTGATAATACCGTGATGAAAACCGGGATGAGTAACGAAGCTGCTGATTTCTTAAAAAGCCTTGCTGAAGGAAAAAACTGGTATTGATTCCAGGGGAGTTTATACATTTTCGTCATTAAAAGATAACAGAATGCTGTCAATGGCCGGGCTCACTTTCCGGCAACTTACCCCCGCCTTGTCGAGCATCAGCTTTGAAGCAATGAAAATATCATTGCCGGCATACTTATCCGATAAATAGATTACTTCAGTAATACCGGCCTGGATAATGGCTTTTGAGCATTCGTTGCAGGGAAACAGCGCTGTGTAAATACGGCAGCCGTGCAGGTCCATGCCAATATTATTAAGTATGGCATTCAGTTCTGCATGGCAGACATAAGGATATTTGGTTTGCAAAAAATCACCCGCTTTATCCCAGGGAAATTCATCATCATCACAGCCCGCCGGTAAACCATTATAGCCAGCGCCTACTATCTTGTTCTTTTGATTAACAATGCAGGCACCCACCTGTGTGCCCGGATCCTTGCTCCTTTTGGCAGATAATAACGCCACACCCATAAAATATTCATCCCAGGAGATATAGTTCTTTCTTTTTGACATGACGGAAAGTTAGGCGAAAATTCAGTCTTTCCTTGCATCCAGCGTAAACCCAACCGTCGTGCCCACATGCTCTGTACTGCGCACATGGATGGTTTGGCCATGGGCTTCAATAATGTGTTTGCAGATGGAAAGACCAAGACCGCTGCCGCCCATATCAATGCTGCGGCTTTCATCCGTGCGGTAAAAACGTTCAAACAGGCGGTGCAGATGCTTTTCGCCTATGCCAATGCCGTCGTCGGTGATTTCAACAAGGATATGTTGTCCGTCAGTTTTGTACATACTGGCTGTAATATTTCCGCCCTGTTTTCCGTATTTGATGGAATTTTCCACCAGGTTCGTCAATACTTGTCTAATTTTTTCTTTGTCGGCAAAAACCGTCAGGGGAGACTCACAACCTTTTTTTATACTGCTTTGTATTTGCTTTTCTTCTGTTTTAATGGATATGTTTTCAAAAACGTCTTTTATCAAATCCTGTATAACGAAATTTTGTTTATAAAGTACCAGTTCACCTCTTTCAAGGCTTGATATTTCGTCAAGGTCATTCAGCAGGTGGGTGAGGCGGGCCACATTTTTGGCAGTTTTTTCCAGGAACCTTTTGTTCACCTCCGGGTTGCTGAGAGCGCCGGCCAGCAGCGTATCCACATAGCCCTGAATGGCGAATACCGGGGTTTTAAATTCATGCGAAAGGTTTTGCAGAAACTCTTTCCGGAACTGCTCATTGCGCCTCAGCATTTCCAGCTGTTCTTCATTTTCCGCCCCCCATTTTTCCACATCTTCCCGCACTTCGTCCATACTTTTTTGCGGCAGTACATATTTATAATACGTTTCTTCTTTTTTGGTGGCCTTGGTTTTGTTGATGAATTTATAAATGAGTTTTATTTTCCGGTAAATGAACCTTTCCAACACAAACAGGATTAAAAAATAACTGCCTGTTAAAAAAATCAGAAAGGAAACAACCGTCCAGAGCCATTTTTTTTCAACAGCATACACCAGCAGGCTCTCCGGCAATGCCAGGATAAGCGCTGTAAAGAATGCTAACCGTTTGGGTGAAACGTTTTTAGTGGAGAACATCACAAGTTCATGGTTGATGGTTCATGGAAAGTACACACAAAAATAGTGAGATTGGCTATAAACAAAGAGCTATGAACTTTACTTACAGTTCAAATTTATACCCAACTCCTTTTATGGTAGTGATGCAATCAATGCCGAGTTTCTGACGAACCTTGCGGATATGCACATCAATAGTGCGGTCGCCCACAATCACATCATTGCCCCATACCTGGTTCAAAATTTCATTGCGCTGGAAAACACGGCCGGGTTTCAGCGCAAGAAGGTACAGCAATTCAAATTCTTTTTTGGCCAGCACTACTTCCGCATCACCCACTTTTACAATGAACCGCTCCGGGTCTATCGTCATATTCTCTATGTTCAAAGGCCGCACTTCTGTTTTGTTTAGTCTGCGGAAGAGGGCATTAACCCGGCTCAGAAAAACTTTCGGGCTGATGGGTTTGCTGATATAATCATCCGCACCGGTTTCTAAACCTTTTATTTGTGTGTCTTCATCATTCAACGCTGTAAGAAAGATGATCAGCGTTTCTTTAAATGCAGGCTGAGCCCTTAAAAGCCGGCAAACTTCCACCCCGGTTTTTTGTGGCATCATTACATCCAGGATGATAAGATCAGGCTGATGACGGCGGGCTTTTTCAATAGCTTCGTCACCATCACCGGCAGTAATAACTTCATAACCTTCATTTAACAGGTTGTATTTGAGTATTTCTAAAATATCCGGTTCGTCATCAGCTATCAGCACTTTCCTGAGCCTGGTTTCCATCCTGCCAAAGTTTGCACAAACCTAATGGGAAAAAGGCTGGCAGTAAAATTCAGACAAAGCGGTTTACCGAGACTTAATAAAAACTAAATACCCCTGTCAGGGTACCTAAACTAGAAGCATCCCTGCAGGCTTTATTCCCGTCTGTTTCACTATAAAGGCTTCAAATCCGGCCAATTAAGGAAGGGTTAGTAACTTTGGGCTTCTATCCTTATGATAATAACTAAAAAATACCTTATTATAGTATTGGGGCTGTTGATCGCCGGTTTGGCAAACTCCCAGGGCGTAAGTAAAACCGATACTCTGAAAATTCCGGGCGATTACAGGCCCGAATTCAGACGGCAACGTAACCATGATGCCATTGATGGAGAACAAAAATCTATTCTTGCAGCTGATGGCCATGCCGACAAGCAATTCACTCCTTCGGCCGATGAAGACGTTAATTTTCTTATTACTCAGGCGCTGGTGAAAAAAGTGGATGCTATTCAATATCTCATAGAGACCGATAAACTTTTTGACCACAGGCTTAAAGTGAATTATCTCTTCGGGCTGGAAGGTATACTGAAATATTTCAGACAAAACTGGAAACCCAGGTCAGACCTGAAAATAAACCCTGTCAGCCTTCCCCTCATCATTCATGCTTACGAGGAATGTATGGCGCTGGACAGAAACGGTCAGTCCATCCGCGACGTGGCAGACCGGCTGCCCTATGATGCCGGCATGGTATTGATCAATGCAGGAATTTTTGAAAAAAACCCCGGTTATCGGGATATTAAAAACAAACTGGTACTGAAATACTGTACACTCTATCCTAAGAAAACTTTTGTCGTTCTTACCCAAAATCCTGAACTGCCTTTTGCCGACAGCCTGATTAAAGCGGTGGCCCAGCGTTACCCCAAACAGCTGTACGATTATGCACAGGCGAATAATAAACTGGGTAATACCATCCGCAATATTGTGGATGACAAATTTGTAAAAACGGTGGTCAGGATGGCCCGCAGCAAAGATGGTCAGCAGTATTTCTGTTTCCTGGATAATATCATGAATGATAAACTCAGCTTTGATGAAATTGATGCCGCCAAAGGCGACTCTGTATTGTACTACAAGCTGCTGGTGAAAACCCGGATGGACTATGCCCGCAGGTTGTTGGATAAAGACACTGCTTTTGAGATCGGAACCCTTACAGAGAGGTTAGAACGTAAAGCAAAAGAAAATTTTGTGAATATCATCAACGCCCTGCATGATGTAGGAAACTTAGAAGTCCGGTTCCGGTCTGTTCAGCCGCTCAGCCCGGAAGAATTATACTATCTCGCCGTTTCATCCGACGGCTCCATTTACACATCCAGTTTCGTAAAAGGCGTTTACCCGCAAATGATGAGGAAAATCAATAACCGGGGCGACTCGCTGCTGCTTTCCCTGAATTTTGACCGGTACAGAAAATTCATCAAAATGTGCGCAGGGTTTAATACGCTGAATGATTTTCTTTCCACTTTTCCTCCCAGGAAAGACCCGGGTGATGAGAGTGATGCTGAAAAACTGATGAAAGCATTTGTAAGCCGGCTGGAAATCGGGAACGGTACCGAAGACGGCGTGGATGTAGCGGATTCGTATGCCAGTATTGCCGAAACACTGAAACCCCTGGCAGTGGAAATGCTGAAAAATGTGCAACTGAATTATATAAGAAACGAAACCGCCGGCAACAAACGGGGCATGGTTATCTATAATATTCTTAACAAGCTTTTCCTTTCTGCCGATTCCACACAAAAAATTGACCTCACAAATGAACTGGGTATACCCCCTGTATATGAAGTGCCATACACGGCACTGGCGAATGATACCGGCCGGGTGGCGGTGCAATTATTTATTTATGGTGATAAAGACGGAATGGGAGTATTTCCCGGGCTTGTCAATATGTTCAATAATGCCAACTGGAAAATAGATGGCAGTAGCAAACAATGGGTCACTATCACATCCGTCAAAGGCAAGCCGGTTGCCTTGTATATGAACCGCCCTTTACCGGAAGAGACCAATGAAGATGCGCTGGCACAAAAAGCCCTGTGCGAATACCTGCAGAAAAATAACATGGTGCCCACCGTGACCATCAACAGAGGGCACAGTTACAATGCACCTTACACTATTGAACAGATGTCAACTGCATCCAAGATTGTTTTCATGGGTTCCTGCGGCGGTTACCGGATGATACATGATATACTGGAAAAAGCACCCGATGCACATATTATAGGCACCAAGCAAATTGCTGACGCACCGGTAAATAACCCCTTCCTGAAACTGATTATGGAGAAACTACGAACCGGAAGTGATATCGAATGGATACCCTTCTGGATTGAATTGGGCAAAATGGCCACCGACCCGATTTTTGCAGATTATGTTCCCCCCCACAAAAACCTGGGAGCTTTATTTATTAAAGCATATAAAAAAGCCATGGGTGACGAGTAGCAGCTGCTACTGAGCGCCGTTCGGGATATTGCTTTTCCATCTTTCTCCACTTCGCTTAGCTTTGCTGCTTCTTTAATTGTTCAGGTTGCCGGATACAAAAAAAACATTTTTTGACTTTGCACTGTTGCGGCGGGTATTTCGCTATGCAGCCCCGTACAAAAAGAAATTTTACCTTTCAGTGATGCTGGCTGTTCTGCTGGCTGTTATTACACCGGTGCGGCCTTTTCTTATCCAGGAAACGGTGAATAAATATATTGCTGGCCAGGCAGTAGCCATGCTTGTCAATATTACCATTATACAGATAGGGCTCATATTGGTTGAAACGGCCATGCGGTTTCTTTTTTCGTTTACTACTGCTGAACTGGGTCAATCGGTAGTCAGGGATTTGAGAGTACAGACCTATCAAAAAATCATGGGACTGAATCTTACACAGTTTGACCGCACACCCATCGGCACCCTTACTACACGAACCATTAACGACATTGAATCCATTAACGATATTTTTGCTGATGGCCTGGTACCTATCATTGCCGACCTTCTTTCTATTGTTTGTGTACTGGGCTATATGTTCTGGACCGACTGGCAGCTCACACTGATAGCACTTATACCTTTCCCTATCATTCTTATTGCCACCTGGTATTTTAAAGAGAGTATCAACAGGTCATTCTTCAAAGTGAGAAATGCAGTGGCGGCGCTCAATGCATTTGTACAGGAACACCTTACCGGCATATCAATCGTTCAGGCTTTTGCTGCGGAAGAAAAGGAGTTTAATAAATTCAAAAAGATCAACAAAGAACACCGCAATGCCAATATCAGGGCCATTTTCACCTATTCGGTTTTTTTCCCGGTGGTGGAAATAGTGCTGGCATTATCCATTGGTCTGATTGTTTGGTGGACCGCCGGGGAAGCTTTGCGGCTTGAGCAGGGACAGCAGGGTACGGTCATTGCCTTTATTCTTTGCCTTAATCTGCTGTTTCGTCCGCTCCGGGTCATCGCAGATAAATTCAATGTGCTGCAAATGGGGATCATCGCCGGTGAAAGAGTGTTTAAAGTGTTGGACAATGAAGATTATGCCGAGGATAACGGGACCCGGGCTCCTGAAAAAATTCAGGGAAAAATAGATTTTGAGAATGTATGGTTCGCTTACACCGATGAGCATTATGTACTGAAAAATGTTTCTTTTCAGGCAAAGCCCGGAGAAACAATTGCTATCGTGGGCCATACGGGCAGCGGTAAAACAAGTATCATCAGCCTGCTGAACCGTCTCTATCATATTCAGAAGGGAGCGATAAAAATTGACGATATAAACATTGAGGAGTATAAACTGGAAAACCTGCGGAGTAACATTGGAGTAGTATTGCAGGATGTGTTTTTATTTTCCGGTTCGGTGCTGGACAATATCACCCTGCGAAACCCGGCCATTTCCCGTGAGCAGGTGATACAGGCGGCCAATCTGATTGATATGCATGAATTCATCATGCGGCTGCCCGGTGGTTATGATTATAATGTGATGGAAAGGGGCGCCACTTTATCGCTTGGGCAACGTCAGTTGCTTTCGTTTATCAGGGCGGTATTATACAATCCGTCTATACTGATTCTTGATGAGGCCACCTCATCGGTTGATACGGAAAGTGAAATGCTGATCCAGCATGCCATAGAAACACTGATAAAGGGAAGAACCTCGATAGTGATTGCTCACCGGCTTTCCACCATCCGCAAGGCACACCGGATTATAGTGCTGGATAGGGGTGAAGTAAAGGAAACCGGCACTCATGAAGAACTGTTGCAGAAGGACGGATTTTACAGCAAACTTCATGAGATGCAGTTCGAAAAAAAAGCCAGCCTGGCGAAAGAATGATACCGGCTCATGGCTCTGATAATCAGCAACTCAGAACCATGATCAGTTCAATTGACATTCGCCCGGATTTAAGTTCCTGAAAATATCCAAATTCCTTTCTATCGCCGCCCATTTTCACTTTCACACCCTTATCTTTGCGCCAAATTTCGGGATGGGTATGGCTTCCAGATTAATGAAATCCTTTACTGTAGCGGCTTTCAGCATTTTTTTCACCCTCTTTTCCGTAAATACATTCGCCGGCGGGGGAGAAAATGATTCAACCGGGAAAGAAGAGAACAAGTTCAATGCTGCGGAGGTCATTTTTGGGCATATCCTCGACGGGCATGAGTTCCATTTCTTTGATATCGGCAGCGGCGAACATAAAAAACCAGTAAGCATTCCGCTCCCCGTCATACTTTATTCCCCTCAGAGAGGCCTGGATGTATTCATGTCTTCCAGATTCCATCATGGGCATAACCCTTACAAAGGTTATCGGTTGCTCAACACCCATTACGTGGATTCACTGGAAAAGGCGGGGGTTGATATTAAGAAAGAAGGGTTATATGCCGGAAAAATTATTCCGCTGGATGCCGGTGGCAATTGGGATAAATCGGTAAAAGTGTATGATTTCTCGCTTACCCGTAATGTGGTACAGATGATCCTGTCGCTGACCCTACTTTGCTGGATCATGATCTCCATTGCTAAAAGATACAAGCGGGGAGAAGGGGTAACTACTGCGCCCAATGGCTCTCAAAACCTGCTGGAGCCTGTTATCACATTTGTAAGAGATGAAGTGGCAAAACCCAACCTGGGGCATAAATATGAAAAATACCTTCCTTACTTACTAACCGTTTTCTTTTTCATCCTTATCAATAATCTTTTTGGCCTGATTCCCGGTTCAGCCAACGTAACAGGAAATATTGCTTTTACACTGGTGCTCGGTCTCATTTCGTTTATTGTAATACTGTTTAGCTCAAAGACACATTACTGGGGACATATCTTTAATCCTCCGGGTGTTCCTTTTGGAGTAAAACTGATTCTTGTTCCGGTTGAGATACTGAGTGTGTTTATCAAGCCCTTCGCCCTCATCATCCGTCTTTTTGCCAACATGGTGGCCGGGCATATCATTATCATTTGCCTTATTTCACTCATTTTCATTTTTGCAGGACTGAACGTTTATGCCGGCTGGGGAACTACCGTTTTCTCTATCGGCTTTACCATATTTATTTATTTCATTGAAATCCTGGTGGCATTTATCCAGGCTTTCATTTTCTCGATGCTGACGGCTGTGTTTGTCGGTCAGGCATTTGAGGGCGGGCATGATGAGGCGCATCATCATGAACCGGCCAAAGCATAGGACAGTTTTATTCACTATAAAAACAAGAATCATGGATTTATTGAATTTAATTCTGCTTGAAGTTCCAAAAGTTCAGAACGCAGGCGGCGCAATCGGCGCCGGCCTCGCAGCCATTGGCGCCGGTATCGGTGTTGGCCAGATTGGTAAAGGGGCTGTTGAAGCTATTGCCCGTCAGCCGGAAGCGCTGAACGACATCCGCAGCAACATGATCCTTACTGCAGCCCTTGTAGAAGGTGCTGCCCTGTTTGCGATCATTGTGGGCTTTCTTGCAATGGTGTTGTAAGAAACCAATTACTGCATCCAAAGCACAGGGCGGAGGATGCAGTTTTGCCCTGTCCCGGTTCAATGAACGTTTAATAAAAACATTCAATACAATAAAAAATGTATCTCTTAGGATTACCTCCGCTGCTTACGCCTGATTTCGGCCTGCTGATATGGACACTTGTTGCGTTCCTGATTGTGTTGTTCATACTGAAAAAATATGCATGGCCTGCCATTATTAAAGGACTTAAAGACCGCCAGCAATCCATTGCTGACTCACTGGCCACAGCTGAAAGGGTGAAATCTGAAATGGCACAGTTGAAAAGCGAAAACGAAGCGCTGCTGGCATCCGCAAGGGAAGAAAGGGCAAAACTGCTGAAGGAAGCAAGAGAAACAAAAGACAGGATTATTAATGAATCTAAGGAGCAGGCAAAGACTGAAGCCGGCAAAATCATCACCGAAGCACAGGCAGCCATTAATGCACAAAAAATGGCAGCGCTTACCGAAGTAAAAAACCAGGTAGGCAAGCTGGTCATCGAAGTAAGTGAAAAAGTGCTTCGCCGTGAACTGGAAAACAAAGCGGCGCAAGAAGCCCATATAAAGGGGCTGGTGGGTGACGTAAAACTGAATTAAGTAACAGCAGTAATATAGCAATATGCCGAATCCCCGTTTAGCTGCCAGGTACGCCAAATCCCTGCTGGACCTTTCTGTGGAACAAGGTCAGCTGGAGGCCGTATATGCCGATATGCAATGGCTGCAGGCCGTATGCAAAAACAGCAGGGAGTTTGTGAGCATGCTGCGTAGCCCCGTTATCAGCAGCGATAAAAAGGAGAAAATTGTAGAAGCTGTTGCAAAGGGAAAAGTAAGTGCACTGACCACCGCTTTTACCCGCTTGTTGGCCGTAAAGCACCGCGAAAGTTTTTTGCCCGAAATAGCCACCGCCTTTATAAACCAGTATAAAGCACACAAAAAAATTTATACCATAAAACTTACAACGGCAGTTCCTGTAAGCGATGCGGTAAAGACTAAAATCATTGAGCAAATCCGAAATACCAGCGAGATGCGGGACATTGAACTGGAAACTTCGGTGAACAGCAACCTTATCGGCGGGTTTGTGCTGCAGGCCGGGGATAAATTGGTGGACGCCAGCGTTGCTTATGATTTAAAACTGGTAGCCCGCCAGTTTGACAACAACGACTTTATTTACAAGATTAAATAATACAACGATAAACAACATACTATGCCAGAGATTAAACCAGATGAAATATCAGCCATTCTGCGCCAGCAGCTAAGCAATTTTAATGCACAGGCCGACCTGGAAGAAGTAGGTAGTGTATTACAGGTAGGCGATGGTATTGCCCGTGTATATGGCCTGGGCAATGTTCGTTATGGCGAACTGGTGGAGTTTGAAAACGGGGTAAGGGCCATTGCGCTTAACCTTGAAGAGGATAATGTGGGGGTGGTACTCATGGGTGAAACCGGCGGCATACAGGAAGGGACAAAAGTGCGCCGCACCGGGCAAATTGCATCTATAAAAGTAGGTGAAGGAATGGTGGGCCGTGTGGTAAACACTTTGGGCGAACCTATTGACGGAAGAGGCCCTGTTGCCGGTGAACGTTATGAAATGCCGCTTGAAAGAAAAGCTCCGGGTGTGATTTTCCGTGAGCCGGTAAAAGAACCACTGCAAACAGGTATTAAGGCGATTGATGCTATGATCCCTATTGGCCGTGGTCAAAGAGAATTGGTAATTGGCGACCGCCAAACCGGTAAAACAGCTATCTGTATTGATACCATCATCAACCAAAAAGAATTTTACCAGGCAGGCAAACCGGTATATTGTATCTACGTAGCCATTGGGCAAAAAGCATCCACCATTGCCGGTGTGATGAAAACCTTGCGGGATGCAGGCGCCATGGATTATACCATTATCGTTGCAGCTTCCGCCAGCGACCCTGCCCCGCTTCAGTTCTATGCACCGTTTGCCGGTGCGGCTATTGGTGAATTCTTCCGTGATACCGGAAGACCTGCATTGATCATTTATGATGACCTTTCAAAGCAGGCGGTAGCTTACCGGGAAGTATCATTGTTACTTCGCCGCCCCCCCGGCCGTGAAGCCTATCCCGGTGATGTATTTTATCTGCACAGCCGCTTACTGGAAAGGGCTGCAAAAATTATCAGCGACGATAATGTGGCCAAAAATATGAACGATGTGCCTGAGAGCATCCGGCATAGGGTAAAAGGCGGTGGTTCGCTGACTGCCCTGCCGATTATCGAAACACAGGCAGGTGACGTATCAGCTTATATCCCTACAAACGTAATTTCAATTACCGATGGGCAGATATTCCTTGAGTCGAACCTGTTCAATGCCGGTATTCGCCCGGCTATTAACGTAGGGATCAGCGTAAGCCGTGTGGGTGGTAATGCACAGATCAAATCCATGAAGAAAGTGGCGGGTACACTTAAACTGGATCAGGCCCTGTACCGTGAGCTGGAAGCCTTTTCCAAATTCGGCGGCGACCTGGATGCAGCCACCAAAAATGTACTGGACAAGGGAGCCCGCAATGTTGAAATTTTGAAGCAGCCGCAATATGCTCCCTTTTCTGTTGAAAAGCAGGTGGCCATAATTTATCTCGGAACGCAGGGACTGTTGAAAGATGTGGCTGTGAAAAATGTTAAAGCTTTTGAAGAACATTTCCTGATGGAAATGGAAAACAAACTGCCGGAGGTGATGGCCGAATTCAACAAAGGTAACCTGCCGGAAGATGGCCTGAAGAAAATGGTGGAAATGGCGCAGGGAATTATCCCGCAATACAAGTTGTAATACTTAAGTATACTGCATTTTCAAAATCCTGCTCCGGCAGGATTTTTTTTGGAATACTACCTGCACAAATATTAGAAATTCTACGATTTTAGATTTCAACTGCCGTTGATTATCACCACCAATCGTATTTATACTACATAAAATACGGTAACCGGCACGAAAAATTTCCCGAAAACCTTGCAAGTAAAAAAACTGCGTATTATGTTTGTGTCAGAATCGAACAATCCCTGAGAAAACAACGTAATCCGACCATGAAACAAACTAATCCTTATACCGGAAAATTTCAACCGGTCAGTTTCATCTCCGCAAAGTAGGGTTTCATTGTATCTCGTTGATGAGTTCGGCAACCGTAACAAGATTTTTACGTACCCTAATATGAAAACAATGAAAGCATCTTTATTCCGCTTTCGGCAAATTAGTATCTCAGCTATAAAAAGAAGCCGGTATTTGTTCTTTAAACCAGTTTCGATATTAGTTGTGGCCTTGTGCCTTTGGTCGGGTTCGGTGTTTGCGCAAACCAATGTTACAGTCCTGTACCCTGTAAGCATGGCTTACAGCAAAACCTACACTTACCAGGTTTGTAGTGCAGGTAACCGTGCAATCAACCATTTTGTAATCGGCCTACCCACTTGTATTACTGCAGGGGATATAGATTCCGTCTTTACCGACAATATACTTACAACAGGCTGGGAAATAAACAACGATCCTACATGTTATAGCAGCTATGGCTTAAAAATTCCCACTAATATTGAGCCAACAAAGTGTAAGGTGTTAAAGTTTGTTTTAAAACAGGTGAGGATTGTTACAACAGATTTCTGGTATAGCAAAACCGCCAACTCATGTCTGCAGGGCGGGCCCGGGAATGCCCCTTCCTGCAGCATTTTGCCGAGTGCCACCCTGCCGGTTAAAGTAGAACTTACTTTTAATACCCGTGATTACAAACTGCCGAAAGGCATCTCCATTGACTATGACAACGGGACTGAAAAGAACAAAAAAGAAACAGCGGCTAAAAAAGGGCGGGTCGAAATAACTTACTCCGGCTATGTTATCAATAAAGGGGTGCCGGATGCGGTATTCCAATAATCTTATTCTTCTATCGCTTCATCCTTGGCATTGGCAAGTACCGAAGGTGTCATTTTTTTCAGGGGATTTTTCCTGTTTTCATCATAACCGTTTCGCCGGTTAATGATATCAATACATTCAAATAAAGCGGTAAGAAAAGAAGAATTATCCGCTTTATTTTTCCCGGCAATGTCAAAAGCCACTCCATGATCGGGTGAGGTTCTTACGGCGGGCAGGCCGGCCGTATAGTTAAACCCTTCGCCGGATGCCAGAGTTTTAAAAGGTATCAGGCCCTGGTCATGGTACATGGCCAGCACCGCATCAAACCGTTCAAAACTCCGGCGGGCAAAAAATGCATCAGCGCTGTAAGGCCCCACTACCAGCATGTTGTTATTCTTGGCCTCTCGGACAGCGGGCTTGATGATGTTTTCTTCTTCATTGCCGATAAGCCCTTCATCGCCTGCATGCGGATTAAGCCCCAGTACGGCAATGCGGGGTTTGTCAATTCCAAAATCTTTTTGCAGGCTTTGATGAATAATATTCAGCTTGCTGAGTATTTTTTCTTTAGTGATGTGTTTGGTGATTTCGCCAACCGGTACATGTTCAGTAACCAGGGCCACACGAAAATTACCGGCACAAAGCATCATCACCACATCGGGCACACCAAAAATGCTTTTCAGGTATGGTGTATGTCCTGTATAGCTGAACTCAGCCGATTGAATATTTTTTTTATGAACAGGAGCTGTTACCAGCCCTTCAATATGCTTTTGTTTAAGGGCGGCCACAGCTGTTTGTAATGAAAGGATGCCATATTTACCTCCCGTTTCATTTAGCTGGCCGGGAGTAATTACCACTTCTGCCTCCCAGCAATGAAACAGGTTAACCTGTTTGTGGTTGAGCCGGCTGAACTCCCGGGTGTTTTGGTAATTAAAATTGAATTCAGGAACTGATTTTCTGTAAAAATTAATAGCCTTATTGGAGGCAAATATGACCGGGGTGCATTGTTCAAGAATGCGGTTATCCGAAAAAGTTTTAATGATGAGTTCAATGCCGATACCATTCAGGTCGCCGCAGGAAACACCAATGACAGGTTTACCGGAAATCATTTTTGGTTGATAAAGAGGTAAAAATAGTGAATTTCAGCCTTTAATTATAAAGGGAATAAGTAAAAACCCCGGATGGCAATGAGTGTTTTACGATAAGCCGCTGTACTAGTACTTAATTATGGATGAAAGATTACGCAGGTGTTGTATTTCTAAGTGGAAACGCTGATTTTAGTAGCCGGAAACACGAAATAGGTTGTGAGCAGGGTTGCAGATTTTTAGTATATTTCCTTATCATCTGAAAAACCAGTGACCAAATTCAATTCCATGAAAAGAGCCTGCAACCTGCTGGTATTTACAGCAGTTTACCTATACTATTCCTAAGACCAGTCTTCCGGCTACCGTATCAGCACATGCTGAAGTGGTAGCCTATAATGCCGGCGGACAGATTATATTCTCACAAACCGGCTGGGGACAAGGCGAACAAATTAATGACGGCGGTTCATGGGCCATGAAATTTGGCTATTGCCCCGCTTACGAATGTGAAGACATCCGGTAAGCAAATACCTTCTTTTAATTTCAAAAAGGGTTGCCATCCGGCAGCCCTTTTTGATTACAGGATGCCTGTTCCATTTACATTTGCATAGTGTACACACTAAAAAAATCACTGGGGCAGCATTTTCTGAAGGATGACAACATCTGCCGTAAAATTGTGGCAGCATTGCAGCAGCATCTCTTTTCACAATTGCTGGAAGTGGGCCCGGGGGGCGGAGCGCTGACTAAATATTTACTTGAACTGAATGGGGTGGATTTTAAAGCCGTTGAACTGGATGAAGAAAAAATTTCGTACCTGCTTGCTGAATTTCCCGGACTAAGCGGAAAACTAATTCATCAAAATTTTCTGGAAATTGATAAACCCTTTAATGGCAAATTCACGGTGGTGGGTAATTTCCCTTATAATATTTCCACCCAGATTTTGTTCAGAATCCTGGAATGGAAAGATGCTGTAGAGTGCATGGTGGGCATGTTTCAGAAAGAAGTGGCACAGCGGGTAGCCGCCGGGAAAGGAAGTAAAGTTTACGGAGTCACCAGTGTGCTGGTGCAGGCATTCTTTGATGTGGAGTATCTTTTTGATGTACATGAAAGATGCTTTCAGCCGCCGCCAAAAGTAAAAAGCGGGGTAATCAGGCTGTTGCCCCGCAGGGAAAGATTGCTGATGAAAGGGGATAAGGATTTTTTTTTATTGGTAAAGACAGCCTTCAACCAGCGAAGAAAAACACTCCGTAATCCGCTCAAAGGGTTGTTCGATGCAGCTACACTGGAAAATGAAATATTTAATAAAAGGGCAGAGCAATTATCGGCAGAGCAATTTGCCGGTCTTAGCTTTAAAATGAAATGAAGAAAGTTATTGTAACGGGCAAAGCCCACACCTATTTAATGGATACCCTTCAGCAAAAAGGGTATGAAGTATCCTATCAGCCTGCTATTACTTATGATGAACTCTTTAATTGCATCGATGAGACCGAAGGGCTGGTAGTAACCACGAGGATTAAAGTGGATCAGCAACTCATTGACCGGGCCGTATCGCTGAAATGGATAGGCAGGCTGGGCAGTGGTATGGAACTGATTGATGTAGCCTATGCCACCGGCAAAGGCATTCAATGTGAAAGCAGCCCGGAAGGCAACCGCAATGCAGTAGCTGAACATTTGCTTGGAATGTTACTCGCATTAATGAACAGGATACATTCCTCCAGCAATGAAATAAAACAGGGTTTATGGAGAAGGGATGAAAACCGGGGCACAGAGTTACATGGTAAAACAGTGGGGATTATCGGTTTTGGCAATACGGGCAGCCAGTTTGCCCGGCTCTTGCAGCCATTTGATGTTACAGTTCTTGCTTTTGATAAATATAAATATGACTTCAGCAGCGGATACATTAAAGAGGCCCGCCTGGAACAAATATGCCGGTATGCTGATGTAATAAGTTTTCATGTGCCGCTTACAGAAGAAACATTCCACATGGGCAATAAGGTATTTTTTGATGCCCTGGAACGAAAACCCTGGTTACTGAACACCAGCCGCGGTAAAGTGGTGAAGATCGGCCACCTCGTAAATGCGCTCATTGAAAAGAAAATTGCCGGGGCGGGGCTTGATGTGCTTGAAAACGAAGAATTGAATACTTACACTCCCATTGAAAAAGAGCACCTGAACTGGCTGCTGGATCAGCCAAATGTTATCATTACACCGCATATTGCCGGTTACAGCACAGAAGCAACTTATAAAATGGCTGCTATTTTGCTGGAAAAGCTGGGGATTTCCTGAAAAAACTGAAAATAAAAACCCCCTGTGTAGAGATTTTACCAACTTTCAGGCTTCCCAATTCTTCCCTTTAATATAGTTGTACGGGATTAATCCTGCTTCCGGAAACAAGTCACAACCCCTTTTTTAACTTCAAAAACAATTACAATAAGAAAATTAGTAATGGCCTTTTTTGCGGTTATGGTTATGGCATCCTGCAACAATGAAAAGAAGGATGACAAACAGGACGACAATAAAAAAGAAACAGTTAAAAGCGGAAGCGATGTCAGCCTGCCTTATAAAACCGAGTACTCCAGCTTTAGTATGGGCGATCCCAGTCATACCAAACTGGTACTTGATTTTTACAAAACATTTGAAGAGAACAGGATGGATGATGGTAAAGCCATGCTGACTGATTCTGTAGCCGTAAATTTTGCAGACGGAAGCAAATTTATGGGTACTAAAGACAGTTTGATTTCCATGGGCAAACAATACCGTTCAGCTTATGCGGATGTAAAAATTACCATTGATGCCTGCATAGTGGTGCACAGTAATGATAAAAATGAGGATTGGTTGCTCATTTGGGATAAATCTGTTACAAAGGATACCAAAGGAAAAATAGATTCAATCGGGGGGCAATCTTACTGGCTGATAAAGGACGGGAAAATAACCTTTTGGGGAGAATCCCAGGCAAAACTGGCCCCTGCACCAACGAATAAATAGCCCTCCCTGGCTGCCTTTTTTCAGGAAATTTTTTATCTTTGTTTCACAATACTGCAACGCTTCAGCAAACGACTGAGGCGTTGTTATTTTTTTCTTTTCCAAAGAAGGAGAAGCTATGAATGACTTACAGTATATAACAAAAGAAACACTGGAGCAAATGAAAGCAGACCTGCAGCGGATGAAAACGGTGGACCGTCCGGCTGCCAGCCGTGCCATCGCCGATGCAAGGGAAAAGGGGGACTTAAAAGAAAATGCCGAATACGATGCAGCCAAAGAAGCACAGGGCATACTGGAAGCTAAAATTGCGGCTTTGGAAGGATCTTTAGCCAATATAAGGGTCATTGATGAATCCAGCATTGATACCAGCAAAGTTTCTATACTTACCAAAGTGAAAATGACCAACCTGACAACAAAAAAACAGGTGGCATACCAGATTGTAAGTGAAAAGGAGGCAGATCTCAAAGCGGGTAAAATATCAATTACATCGCCAATCGGAAAAGGAATACTGGGCAAAACAGTTGGCGACACGGCGGAAGTGCAGGCGCCGGCTGGTGTACTCAGGTTCCAAATTGATGAGATAACAGCTTAATAAAAAACCCTTGAGCATGAAGGGGGCCTTTCCGACCGGGAAGGCTTTTTTATTTTAAAAGAGTTGATAGCTTTGACAAGATTAAGCAAATCATTTGCTGAAGCGGCTGCGATATTACCTGCTTTCACTCAAAACAAAACTCTTTGGCGGTATGACTATATTTTCTAAAATCATCGCCGGCGAAATTCCTTCTTATAAAATTGCTGAGAATGAAAAGTTCTTCGCATTTCTCGACATTTTTCCTTTGCGGGAAGGACATGTGCTGGTGGTGCCAAAAACAGAAGTGGATAACCTGTTCGATCTGCCCGAAGAATATCTAAGTGAAATGCTGCTTTTTGCAAGGCCGATAGCAAAAGCCATCGAGAAAGCTTTCGACTGCAACCGTTGCGGGATCAGTGTTATCGGACTGGAAGTGCCGCATGCACATGTTCACCTTATTCCCATCAATTCGGCAAACGACCTGAACTTTACCCGGTCAAAGCCAAAGGCAACAGAAGAGAATTTGAAAAAAGTGCAGGAAAAGATCCTCGCAGCTCTTTGAGCATATTATGTAAGCAAAAAACGGGAAGTATAATTGTTTGCAAAAATCCCTTCCGGGTCAAATTTTTTCTGAATGTTTTTCCATGCAGCGAGCTTGGGGAATGTTTTTGCAACAGGATCCATGTGTGCCGACAGCCGGCTGTTCTTTTTGCCCCAGTGGGGAAACCCGCCGCCTGCAAACATAATATCCTGGCAGGCTTCCAGCAGTTCATCAGCGCCTATGATACCCTGCAAAAAAGGGGTATCAATATAACATACATCGCGGCCATAATCGGGCGCCAGGTAAGCACCGGAGGCTTTTACAAAACGCATACCCACCGGGGATGTCATATATATTTTCCCCTGCTCTGCAAAATGCCTAACAGACCATTTATCCATCTGTTTACTTTCCTCAAGCCAGTACATATCCAGCACTTCGAGGATACAGGAATAAATAATGCCCATACAACCCAGCGAAACGAGAACTGCATTGAAATCATCGTCGCTTTGAATCAGGGTGATGCCCGGTTCGTTATAATTTGCAGGATCCGAAACACCATCCGAAGGTTCAATTCTGTAAGTTTTTCCATCACCTGCTACAAGCACCACAGAACGGACCATTCCATGTACGGCCGGAAGATCAATACCTGAACCATGTGTGCCGGTGGCAATGGCCCCGGCCAGCGTCTGGTGATCAATGCCTCCGAGGGTAACAACTGAAAGATTCCGTTTGTCCAGTTCACTGTTTAACTGCCGGATGGAGATGCCTGCTTCCACCTGCACCAGTTTTTTACCGGCCAGCCTGACAAAGGATGGAAGTTCCAGCACTTTATTCATTTGACTGATATCAACCATGCATCCGTTGCTGCAGGCAATATCATTAACGGAATGGTCCGATCCCACCGTCTTTACCGTAAAACCATTATGCCTGGCGTTGGTAATGATGGCGGAAAGTTCAGTAAGGTTTTCAGCCTTGATAAACTGTACCGGCTGTGCTTTCTCATGCCGGATGGTATTTTTTCATGTTTTACGGAGTCGCACTTTCATAAACAGTCAATAGGTGAAAACTGTAATAAAGTTACAGAAGCAGTATGGCCGCCGCAATACTATAAACAGGGTATTTATTTAATACGGATGCGGCCGGGATTCTTTTTAATAAAATCTTCCCAGCCTTTTATTCCTTTGGAAATTTTGCCAACCGGGGAATTGCATTGATAGTAATGACAAAGCGCCACAGCCAGCGCATCTGTGGCATCATACTGTTTTGAATTACTTTTAAATGACAACAATGTTTCCAGCATCTTCATCACCTGTTCTTTTTGTGCATTTCCATTACCGGTAATGGATTGCTTAACTTTTTTTGGAGAGTATTCGGTTACTTCCAGCCCATGGCGCATGGCTGCGGCAATGGCCACACCCTGCGCTCTGCCCAGCTTCAGCATACTTTGCACATTCTTTCCAAAAAAAGGCGCCTCAATGGCAAAATCAGTTGGCTGATATTTTGTAATGAGTCCGCTGACCGTATTAAATATGAGCTGAAGTTTTTTGTAGTTGTCTTTTACTTTTCCGGGTTTTAACACACCGAGTTCAAGCAGGATAACTTTACTGCCTGAAACAGTAATAAGGCCATAGCCCATCACCAGTGTACCGGGGTCAATACCGAGTATTATTTTATCAGGCTTTTGCAGGCAGGACTGTATTTTTACAGGATTACAAGATTAATGAAGCTAAACCGAACCAGCAAGAACTTCATCAATTACTTCCTTGGCCCTCTATTGTTTTTGTGGCTGTCATGGTCCATCTACCGGCAGATACAAAAACAGCCCGGACTGGAAGAAGCATGGCAGCGCATTAAGGATTCGTTTGGCAGTCCGCTGGCATGGAACCTGGCGGCAGTAATGTTTTTAATGTTTGTAAACTGGGGCATTGAAGCGGCAAAGTGGAGAATAGCGGTGAAGCCTGTTCAGCAGGTGAGTTATTTTAAAGCCTTGCAGGCTGTGCTTTCCGGTGTTTCATTTTCAGTAACCACACCCAACCGTATGGGTGAATACCTCGGACGGGTTTTATACATGAATGAGGGCAACCGGCTGAAGACGATCTCCATTACCATTGTAGGTAGCATCAGTCAGCTGATCGTTACCCTGCTGGCGGGCGGCATCGGCTTGTTTGTATTGAAAAATGAAGTTGAAGCAAAGCAACTCATCAGTCCGCTGTGGATGAGTGTGATCCTGTATGGCGTACTGGGGGTACTGGCAGTGGTTACACTTTTTTATTTCCGTCTTTCCTGGATCATCAGGTGGGTTGACAGGCTGCCCGGAAGCAAACGGGTTGCTTACCTGATAGAAGCGCTGGAAGAATTTCATCCTTCTTTGTTGTTCCGGTTATTGGCTCTTTCGCTGCTAAGGTTTGTGGTCTTTATCATTCAATACTGGCTTCTTTTTCTTTTGTTTGATGTGAACCTGTCCGGCTGGCAGGTGTTTTTGACAATCAGCATATCGTTTCTGGTAATGGCCATTATTCCAACCATCGCCATTGCCGAACTGGCCCAGCGGGGAAAAGTGGTAACTGCTATTGTGGGGCTGTACAGCGCCAACGAACTGGGAATGACCTTTGCTACAGCGGGCATCTGGTTCATCAATCTGATCCTTCCGGCTATGATCGGCAGTCTCCTCATTCTTCGGATGAGAAAAATTATAAAAACTGAAATTTAGATTTCTTCCAGTTTAAAAAAATCTTTTGGCCTGATTCCTTTTTCTGTTTGATCTAGGCTGCAGCATTCATGCACCGGGTCATGTTCAAAGAAAAGAATGTAATCGTTTTCAACCGCTTCTTTCAAAAAAGATTTTTTTTCATTGAGTGTGGTAAGCGGAAACATATCATAAGCCATAACATAGGGAAGGGGAATATGCCCGGCAGAGGGCAACAGGTCGGCCATATACACAATGGTTTTGCCTTTGTACTTTATCTGCGGCAACATCATGGCTTGTGTATGTCCATTGACAAACCGTATCGAAATGTTTTCAGCAAAAGATGTTTCTCCCAATTTGCCTTTTACACCGCCGGATACATCAACAAACTGAAGATGCCCGCTGTCTTCAATCGGTAAAATATTTTCTTTTAAAAATGAAGCTTTCTCTCTTTCATTGGGATTTACCGCCCAGTCCCAATGTTCTTTATTGCTCCAATACTTTGCATTTTTAAATGTTGGAACTAATTTGTCGCCATCTCTGCTGATGCTTCCACCGCAATGATCGAAATGAAGATGTGTAAGAATAGCATCGGTAATATCATCCCGGTGAAAACCATATTTCGCCAGCGATTTATCCAATGTATCATCCCCATGCAGATAATAATGCCTGAAAAAATTTGCATCCTGTTTATCGCCATTGCCGTTATCAATTAATATCAATCTGTTTCCATCTTCAATTAATAAGCAACGTAAAGCCCAGGAGCAAAGATTATTTTCATCAGCAGGATTTATTTTATTCCACATGCTTTTTGGCACCACACCAAACATGGCGCCACCATCTAATTTGAAGGAACCGGTATTTATCGTGTAAAGTTTCATAAGGCCTGTTTTTCTTTTTGTGCAGCTTTTGCATAAAACAGCAAGATCAATCCAATAACAAAATATACCATCAACGCCAGCACAGAAGTTCTTTGCGAACCGGTTAGTTCATTGATGAATCCAAAACTGAACATGCCTATTACAATGGCAATTTTTTCTGTTACGTCATAAAAGCTGAAAAAAGAAGCCGTGTCTTTTGTTACG
This sequence comes from Bacteroidota bacterium, assembly GCA_016868455.1. Classification (GTDB taxonomy): domain Bacteria; phylum Bacteroidota; class Bacteroidia; order Chitinophagales; family Chitinophagaceae; genus JJ008. Next base: position 66,659 of record VGGV01000004.1, on the reverse strand, counting down.
GGCATGAACTTAGCATAAGTGGAACGGCTCAGAGATTGTATGCCGCCCATTACAAATCCAACCAATGTTGCCAATGCATAAAATTCATAAATTCCTTTTTTAGGTATTGTATAACCCGCCACGCATATGCCCACCCAGATCAGTACACAGATCATCAGCGATTTCAGGTTGCCAATCTTAGATGATAATTTTGAAATGGCATAAGCTCCGGGTATTGCAATAAGCTGGATAATTAAAATAGCAATGATCAGGTTTTCTGTTGGTATCTGCAATTCGCTTTTGCCGTATAATGTGGCCGCCAGCATCACCGTTTGCACACCCATATTAAAAAAGAAAAATGCAAGCAGATATCTTTTTAACAGAGGAAGATGAACAAGCTGATCAATAACTTTTTTTAATTCCTTGTAGCCATTGGTTAAAATATTTTTTTGATCTCCGCTTCCTGCAGGTACAGATCGGGGCAAACGGCTTAAAGAAAATTGCCCGAAACCCCACCACCAGACGCCCACCAGCAGGAAGCAGAGGCGATACTGAAATGTTCCTTCTTTTGCAATGCCGAATATTTCTGGTTTCATGACAAATACAAAACAAATGATCTGAAGAATAACACTGCCGGTATATCCGTAAGCAAAACCCCTGGCACTGACACGGTCCCTGTCTTGCGGCGCAGCAATTTCAGGAAGAAAGGAATTGTAATATACCAGGCTTGCCCAAAATCCTACACAGGCAATGATCATCGTCAGTATGCCGATGCTTAATGTGTTTTTGGTAAAAAAAAACATGGATGCACAGGCCAAACTTCCCATGGTTAAAAAGAAATTCATGAACGTCTTCTTATTGCCTTTGTAATCGGCAATGGATGAGAGTAAGGGTGAAATAACCGCTACGATCAGCATAGAAAAAGCCAATGCATAATTATACAAAGAAGTATTTACAAAATCTCTTCCCAGGAAATGAACCCAATCCGTCGTTGTAGATTCATTGCCATCGCCGGTTACGGCTTCAAAATATGCAGGGAAGATAGTGGAAGTGATAACCAGGTTATACACCGAATTGGCCCAGTCATACATTGCCCAGCCATTCACTACTTTTTTCGGAGCTGTTTGCATGCAGATGCTTTCGGTAAAAATAGGGGAAAGTTTTTATCCCTTTATTACGCCTGTTAATATCAGTGCAAGCAAAATAATGCCGGCAATAATGCGGTAATAGCCGAATAGCCTGAAGCCGTGTGTTTGCAAAAAGCCGATAAAAAATTTAATGGCTACCACCGCCACGATAAAGGCTACTGCATTGCCAACGGCAAACAGTTTCAGATTGGCCGTGCTGATGCTGCTGTATCCTTTGAACAGTTTATAACCTGTTGCAGCAGCCATGGTGGGCACTGCCAGGAAGAAAGAAAATTCAGCCGCCAGTTTCCGGGAAAGGTTTTGCTGCATGCCTCCGATAATGCTGGCAGCACTGCGGCTCACCCCGGGTATCAGGGCAATGCATTGCCACAGGCCAATGATAAATGCCCCGGGGTAGCTGATCTGCTCTTCAGTTTGTATAGTTTCTTTTCTGAAAAAACGGTCGATAAACAGCAGAATAAAGCCACCTGCAATCATGGTGATGGCGACTGTTAATGCACTTTCCAGCAAGGCATCAATTTTACCGGAGAAAATAAAACCCAATAGCAGGGCAGGCACTACGGCTATAATCAGCTTCAGGTAAAAATTCCAGTTGCCGGTTTGCAATGGCGCCACAAACCGCCGCCAATATAAAACAATCACGGCCAGGATGGCTCCCAGTTGTATGCCGACAGTAAACAGTTTGGTAAAGTCGGTTGATTCAACACCCAGCAGTTTTTCCGTAATGATCATGTGGCCGGTGGAGGAAATAGGCAGAAATTCAGTAATGCCTTCCACAATGGCAATAATAACAGCGTCCAAAAAACTCATCAGCAGTTATGTTTTTAAAAAAGAAACCGGTCAGTAATACTGCCGCTTTAAAACAATTTTTTTCTTCAGGTTAATTACCGGTTGGTTTTGGCTTTTTGAAAATGGCAAAAACTTCTATCGCCAGGCCCAGCAGAATGAGAATGGGGGCAATCGTAATACGCACCGGGTTGTACACTGCTTCTTTGTTAAAAACAGACGGATCTGAATTGCTTTTACCACCCGACATCAGGAACATACCTATAGCAATCACCACCAGGCCGATCAGCATCCACCGGTAGTTGTCTTTATCAAAAATGGAAGAACTCTTCTTTTCGCTCATTTCATTCTTTTTTGGCTGTGCAATATAGGAAATTCCGGCAATGGTGAATGGTGAAAAGAATCTTCAAAGCGGGAAGTATGCTATTCACCATTGCCCATTCACCATTGACTAATACAGGTCATCCAGCCTCATCTTCAGGTATTTTACCACACTGCGATGGGTGCTGAAAAGGGTTATCCCTATTCCTAATATTATAAGCAGCAGGAATAGCAAAAACAGCAGACCGGAATCATGAATGATTTTCAGCCAGTTTACATACCCTTCCAGTATAACTATGATAATATACAGAACAACTGAAGCTATTACCCCGCTGATGGCGCCGTTGATGATGGCCCGGATATTAAGCGGTTTGGCTATAAAGCCCCGGGTGGCGCCCACCATCTGCATGGTTTTTATCAGGAAACGGTTACTGAACATGGCCAGCCGGATGGTATTATCAATAAGAAAGATCACAACCAGGGAAATAATGATAACGATTACCAGCAGTATTACACTTACAATACGGATGTTCTTGTTCAGCTTGCCTACCAGCGCTTCGGGATACTTTACATCACTTACATAAGTTTGCGCTTCGAGGTCTTTTTTGATATTGGCCAGCGCATCCAGTTGTACATATTGTCTTTTAATGCGGAAATAAATAGCATTGGGCAGCGGGTTTTCTGTCAGCACCTTACTCCAGTCCTCGCTTTCTTCCTGCAAGTATTGTTTTTTGCCCTCTTCCCTTGAAACATACTGGATAGACTTTACATAGGGTTTGGAGCTGATGTAACTCATCAGCGCCGCACTGTCCTTAGGGTTCAGGTCGCCGCGGAGATAGGCCCTCACTTCTACGTTCTCTTTGAAGTAATCACCGAGTTTATTGGCATTGATGACAAGCCAGCCGATAATTCCTAATAAAAATAACACAAGGGTAACGCCGAGGATGGACATGAAGTAAGAAGGTTTTCCCCTTTTGATTGAAGCTTTTCCGGACCGGGACATGCAGTTGCTTTTACAGGTTAATGGATGGCAGGCAAAAATAGCAGTTTAGGGTTACAATCAGTATTTTTGCTGCCCAGCTGCCTGCCGGTAGGCAGGATTAAACGATTGCCCCCGGTTCATATTGTCATCTGTAGCTTAAGATATTTGTTAAAGAAATACCGTAAGCATTAACATCGTTTCAAAAAGAATAAAGGCAGGCTGATAAATTATGGAATACAACTTCAGGGATATCGAAAAAAAGTGCCAGGAGTGGTGGAGCTCAAACAAGGTATATAAGGTATCCAATGAATCACCCAGACCGAAGTATTATGTACTGGACATGTTTCCCTATCCAAGTGGCGCCGGGCTGCATGTGGGTCATCCGCTGGGTTATATTGCTTCGGATATTTATTCAAGATTTAAACGACTGAAGGGATATAATGTACTCCATCCGATGGGTTATGATGCTTTCGGCCTGCCGGCCGAACAATATGCTATAGAGCATGGCATTCATCCCCGTATTTCGACAGAAAGCAATATTAATAATTTCAGGAAACAGCTTGATAATATCGGTTTCAGTTACGACTGGGACCGGGAAGTACGCACCTGCGACCCGAAATATTATAAATGGACGCAGTGGATATTTCTGCAGCTCTACAAAAGCTTTTACAACCGCAATACCAACAAGGCTGAATCCATTGAAAAACTGGTAAGCGCTTTTGAGCAGGAAGGGAACACCGGACATATTTGCCCCGGGGACAATGCCATTCAATTTTCTGCCGCTGAGTGGAAGGGCTTTGATGAAAAAACAAAACAGGGTATCCTGATGCAGTACCGTCTTGCTTATTGCGGCTATGGCGAAGTGAACTGGTGCGAAGCGTTGGGTACCGTGCTGGCTAATGACGAAGTGGTGAACGGTGTAAGCGAAAGGGGGGGTCATCCGGTAGTGAAAAAGAAACTGCGGCAGTGGTACCTGCGCATTACCGAATATGCCGACCGCCTGCTGGATGGATTGGACCGGGTTGATTTCAGCGAAAGCATGAAAGAGATGCAGACGAACTGGATTGGCAAGAGCAGCGGAGCGGAAATAGATTTTAAAATAGTGAGTCGTGAGTTGTCAGTTGTGAGTAAAGGCTCATCATCATCCCATTCACCACTCACTACTCACCATCCACTCCGTGTTTACACCACCCGGCCCGATACCATCTTCGGGGTTGACTTTATGGTTATTGCCCCTGAGCATGAACTGGTGAAAGAACTAATCACTGATGTGCACAGAGCCGAAGTAGAAAAATACCTTGATTATGTAAACAGCCGCAGCGAAAGGGAACGGATGGCGGAGAAAAAGATCAGCGGGGTGTTTACGGGGACCCATTGCATCCATCCCTTCAGCGGCAGGGAAATTCCGATATGGATTTCAGGGTATGTGCTGATTGGCTATGGCACCGGCGCCATTATGGCCGTGCCCTGCGGCGATCAGCGGGATTTTTTATTTGCGACGCATTTCCATATCCCCATTACCAATATTATCGGCAGTTATTATAACGGCGAGGAGGCTAACCCCACTAAAGAAGCCATTTTGGAGAATTCTGATTTCATCAACGGTATGGTGATGAAGGATGCGATAGAAGTGGTGCTAAACAAGATGGACGAGATGGGCATCGGCGAAAGAAAAGTGAATTATAAAATGAGGGATGCCGCTTTCAGCCGTCAGCGCTACTGGGGCGAGCCTTTTCCGATAACATGGAAGAACGGAGTTGCATACGCATTGGATGAATCCATCTTACCATTGGAGCTGCCGCACATGGATGATATCAGGCCTGGTAAAGACGGAGAAGGACCATTAAGCAACAAGGAGGAATGGCTTAACTCCCCCTCCTTCGGGGGAGGCCGGGGGGAGGCCACTACCATGCCCGGATATGCCGGTTCATCCTGGTATTTTCTGCGCTATATGGACCCGCATAATGATAAAGAATTCTGCAGCCGCAAAGCCAGCGATTACTGGGGGCAGGTGGACTTATATATTGGTGGTACAGAACATGCTGTCGGCCATTTATTGTACAGCCGTATGTGGACGAAAGTGCTGTATGATTTAAGATTGATTGGACATGATGAACCATATAAGCGATTGGTGCATCAAGGGATGATTCAGGGGAATAGCAGGTTTGTTTATAGACTTAACTCATCTTCTGATTATGATTCAACAGGGCAGTTAAAGAAAAATTTAAAACGGCAATTATTTTTATCATATAACATTTTGAAGAGAGATTGCTTAGAATCAGATAATGGGAAAAAGATTGCATTAGCTGCAAATAAAGTATTTGAAAATTTCTATCCCGATGTTAACGAGTATGATGTCTACGATCCGGGCTATTCAGAAATCCGTATTGATGTTAATATGGTTGATGGCGTTGAGTTAAATATTGAAGAGTTTAGAAAATGGAGAAACGGTGAATACAAAGATGCAATACTGATTTGTGAAGACGGTTCTGTTTCCCTCCCCACCGGGGAGGGTCAGGGAGGGGCTTATATCTGCGGAAGTGAAGTTGAAAAAATGTCCAAATCCAAATTCAACACAGTTAATCCCGATGATTTAGTTTACAAATACGGCGCCGACACCTTCCGCATGTATGAAATGTTTCTCGGCCCGGTGGAAATGAGCAAACCCTGGGATACCAAGGGTATTGAAGGCGTTCATCGTTTCCTGAAAAAATTATGGAGATTGTTTTTTAAGGAGACTAATTCCCCCTCCTCCGGAGGAGGTCAGGGGGAGGCCGTATGGACAAACGAGACCCCCAGCGACACCGAACTTAAAATACTGCACAAAACAATCAAAAAGATTGAAGAAGATACCGAACGATTCAGCTTCAACACCGGCGTCAGCACTTTTATGATCTGTGTAAATGAACTCATTGACTTAAAATGTCACAAGAAAGAAATCCTTGAACCCCTGCTTATTCTTTTGGCACCCTATGCCCCCCATATTGCTGAGGAGTTGTGGCATGCTCTTGGAAACACCACGACCATTATTGATGCCTCATTCCCGAAGTGGGAAGAAAAATATATCAAAGAAACCAGCAAGGCCTATCCGGTAGCCATCAATGGTAAGACAAGAACTGAACTCACCATTGCGCTTGATGCAACGCAACAGCAGGTGGAAGAAATCGTTTTAAAAAATGCCACCGTGCAAAAATGGCTGGAGGGCAACCCCCCCAAAAAAATCATTTATGTTAAAAACAAAATGATTAACGTGGTGGTGTGATGATTTTTAACTCCGGATAATTTTCCCGTTTTTCATCAGGGGAGTTTGGCAGGGTTCTTTACCAGCCTTATCATGGCACTGCTTCCCTCGCTGCTGGATAAATAGGCATCATACCGCTGATCATTAACGATGGCAACCATATAAGCAGTATTCGGGGGAATAGCGCCCAGGTTTTCGGCCACCATGACCAGCTCATTTGTTACTTGCAAATCTTTTACCGGCAGTTTGATAATATAGGCGCTGGCCGTAAGCCGGATATGCAGAAAGACCAGTTTATCATTCAGGAAAAGAGAAATGGAGTCGCCGTCAATTTCAGCATTATCATAGAAACGCAGTTCAATGGAATCGCCGCTGATGGGTATTTCTTTTATAAATACTTTTTGTCTTGCTGTAAATTTTTTCTCAATATCCGGGGTCTTTACCGGTTCAGATGTTTTTGCCTCCGGCGGAGGCTTTTCTGATACAGACGACGGTTTTTGTTCAGGATTCTCATTGGTTTTGGGGGGCGGCGGAACAATAATCGTTACCACATCATCTTTTTCTGTTCCGGTTGGTTTTTCATCGTACCCTCCTGAAACCGGTATCAGCACCATGGAGGCAATGCTGTCAATAATTTCCGGATCATTGGCGCCTACGGTGTAATTTTCAATCACAAAATCCCACTCATCTTCAAAATCAGAAGCAGCGCTTTTTACCAAATGAACATCGCCTTTCATGTTCGTTTCATCTTCTTTCATGGCTGCTTTTCCATCCAACATCATTTTTCCGCCACCGGGACAGTTAAAATCCGTTCTTGCAAGCATGGGGATTTTACCAGGGATTGAGATACTGAATTTCCCTGATTTTTCGGCCAGTAACAGATCATCCCACCAAACGGCTGCATTCGTTGTTTCATCAAAATATCCTTTGATGCCGTAGCGGCGGTAATTATTGGACGATTCGTAATAATAGGAGGTCCCCAGCAGGCTGTCGCCTTTCTGAATGATCTTGATTTCCACCTTTTGCCGGTTAATTTTACCCTTCCACACACCTGTTATCATTTGGGCGGACATCGGCACAGCAAATAACAGGCTTATCGGGAGGATCAATAGCCCCGAACCGGGGCAGAGGGGTCTTTTCATGCAGTAGCGACAATTTATTCATACTAACGGGTTTAAGTAAGGAATATTTTGCCACTAAAAGTTGCCACAGTAAAAAAAAATCCTAACTTTCACCACAAATCCCTCTTCGGGGTAATCTGTAATCTAACCAAACCAGACTGTATGAGAAAGTTATACGTATGTCTTCTCGCATTATCGGCCTTTGTTTTTAATCTAAACAAGGCAATTGCCCAGCAAGGGGAGCATTCATTAGGCCAAGTGCCGGCAGGAGCCTCAAAGTCGCAAAACGAAACGATTCACCCTGATGTTGCCAATCCGGCCAGCCGGGCATTTTGTTATACCGGGGGTCCGGGTACTTTTCAACTTAGACGGCAAACCCTCGATGCACCTGTAACGATGACAGCAATTGGTGCTGCAGTACCTTTTGGGTTTCCCGGCGCATCAGCATGGGTTACCACCACCAATGAGTTGTATGTTGTTGACCAGTCAGCTCCTTTTACTTTATACAGGGTAGATACGGTAACAGGCGCAAGAACAAACATCGTTAACCTTACCGGTCTCATTCATACCAATTTTACGGGTATGACATGGGACAGAACAACCAATACCATGTATGGTGTTTCTACCAGTATTACACAGTCTCAGCTATATACGGTTAACATCACTACCGGGGTTTGTACCGCCGTTGGCGGACCCACCACTGTTTCGCCTGGTGTAATTATGATTAATGCAGCCCCGGGCGGTTCTTTATTCGGTGTGGATATTGTGAACGACCAGCTTTTCCGCTGGAACAAAACCACCGGGGTGCCAACTTCTATCGGACCGGTTGGTTTTAATGCCAACTTCGGGCAGGATGCTCATTTTGATTTAAGTGACAAACAATATTACTGGGCTGCTTTTAATGCCACTGCATTTCAGCCGCAACTGCGTATTATAGATACGCTTAACGGCAGCAGTGTTTTAGTTGGGGCATATCCCGGAGTCACCCAGGTCCAAACGTTGGGTATTTATACGCCGTTGAATCCCCCCAATGACGACTGTGTCAATGCTATCCCCCTTATTTGCGGACAAACAGTTACAGGCAACACCAATACGGCAACCGTTGATGGTCCCCCTACAAGTTGCGCTGGCACCAGCATTGCCCCTGATGTATGGTATACTGTGGTAGGAACCGGCGCTAATATTACAGCAATCCTTTGCGGTTCAGGTTATGATACCAAGGTAGATGTATATACCGGCACCTGCGGGGCGCTGGTTTGTGTAGGTGGCAACGATGACTTCTGCGGACTACAGTCTCAGTTTACCTGGGCTACTACGGCAGCCGTTACTTATTACATACGAGTGCATGGATTTGCAGGCGCCACAGGACCTTTTACATTGAATATAGCCTGCCAGCCGGTTAACGATAACTGCTCCCAGGCATTGAACCTTAATTGTGGTCAGTCATTAAATGGTACCACTATTGGCGCTTCTATTGATGCGGCTCCTTTCTGCGGCACTTCTATAACAACTGCGGGAGTTTGGTACACCTTTATCGGTTCAGGCGGAATTGAAACTGTCAATACCTGTGTTGCCGCTTCATATGACACCAAAATTTCCGTTTATTCAGGTACCTGCGGGGCGCTGGTTTGTGTGGGCGGCAATGATGATTTCTGCGGCCTCCGTTCACAAGTAACATTCCCCACCGTATCAGGTACCCGTTATTTTGTACTGGTGCATGGCTTTGCCAGCCAGCAAGGCACATTTACAATTACCCGAACCTGTCCTCCTTGTGTTGGAGTTCCATCACCGGGCGCCATCACCGGTTCATCCGGTCCTTATTGCCCCGGTACATCTGTTACCTTAACGCTGGCCGGCAATACAATTGCCAATGGCATCACTTACCAGTGGAGGTCTTCCTTCACTCCGGGGGGCCCTTACACTGCTATTCCCGGCGCCACCAATGTTTCCTATATATTTACCACGACTACCAGCCAGTATTTCATCGTATCGGTTACATGTACCAATTCTGGTGGCGGTACCGGCAACACAGTTGAGTTCCCGGTAAATGTCAGCAACCTGGTACACTCCAACCTACTGGCAACACCTAATGTGGCCTGTTCACCGGGCGCAACGGTGATTTCCGGTACAGTAAGTGGTACAGCTACCCTTGCCGGAAACTATACGCATACGCTGACAGGCCCTGGTTCAATCGGGGCACCTGTTGTTTCAGGCGCCAGGAGCTCTAATGTAAGCTTTACTGTAACGGCAATACCGTCCGGTGTGCATACATATGTGCTTACCTCAACAGACCCGATTGGCTGTACCGTCAGCAGTAACATTATCATGACGGTGAACCAAACCCCGATTATTACGCTGACCACCACACCAGGTCCAACACCTCCGGCGCCTCCGGGCACCAACTATGTGTACTCTATTTCAACAGGAAATGCAATTGTTCCGGGTGCAGTACTCGTTCCCGGCAGCCAGGGAGATGATGTAACGGCGCCGCTGGCTTTGCCATTCCCATATAACGCATATGGTACTGTGTATAACAGTGTAACAGTTTCAAGTAACGGTAATATTCAATTTACCGGCGGTGGCAATGCTGCATTTTTCAATACCTGTCCGCTTCCTACTGGAACATTTAATGGACAGGGAGGTGTGGTCTTCATGCCGATGTGGGATGATTTATGGACATTGCAGGCCGGAGATGGAATTTTTACATCTGTATCCGGAGTTGCTCCCAACAGGATATTTAATATTGAGTGGAGAGCGCAATATTTCTCTGGTACGGGATCAGTCAATTTTGTGGTCCGGTTATTTGAAGGCCAGCAACGGGTTGATTATATATATGGAACCATTACCGGTTCTCCCGGAGCCAGCGCATCTGTCGGGGTACAAGGTGGTCCAACACCTACCACTTTGTTCACACAGTATTCCTGCAACTCTACATCATTGCAAGCAGGGTTAGGGATTTCATTTGTATTGCCGGCTCCCGTTGTTATTTGTACCAATGATATCGTTCGTATTGATGCTCGGGCTGTGCCCGGTGCTCCCCAAACGTTCAATACAGGGGCAACCAACATTCATATCCCGGCCGGCGGAACCACTACCGGTATTGCTTCTCCTTATCCGGGTACTATCAACATATCAGGACTTGTTACCAGCGGCGTTACTGTTAGGTCGGTCACAATAACCAGCTTCTCTCACCAGCTGCCGGATGACGTGGATATAGTACTCGTATCGCCTACCGGACAATCGGTAATACTGATGTCGGATGCAGGCGGAACTACGCCGGCCACAGGTGAGACATTTGTGTTTGATGATGCGGCTGCAACTACCCTTGCTGATGCTGCATTTAACCCAAGTGGTACTTACCAGCCTACCAATTTCGGCGCAGGTGATAACTGGCCCGCACCAGGGCCGGGCGGTACACCTGTATCTACTACCTTATCAAGCTTTACCGGTAATGCCAATGGTGGCTGGAACCTGTATGTGGTGGATGATGCATTGAATAATGCCGGGTTTATTGCAGCCTGGAGCATTACTTTCAATGTACCGCAAAGGGTGGTATTCAGTCCGACTACCAACCTGTTTACCGATGCAGCGGCTACCATACCTTATGCTGGTACACCTGAATACACTGTTTGGGCAAGACCTGCAGCAACTACCACTTATATTGCCAGCAGTACCATTGCCGGGTGCTCCAATACAGTTCCTGTGACTATTGTTGTGAATCAACGGCCGGCTATAACAGTACAACCGGCTGCACTAGCTGCGCCGGTATGTCCCAACTTTAATGTGAATTACTCAGTTACGGCAACAGGTACGGCGCTTACTTATCAATGGCAGCTCAGTACCAATAATGGCGGAAGCTGGAGCAACATATCCAACGGATTGCAGTATGCCGGTACCACCACGGCAAACCTGACTATCCTTAATGTATCTACCAGCCAGAATGGGCATCAGTTCCGGGTAATTGTCAGCGGAGCCTGTCCGCCTTCGGTTACATCCAATGCGGTAATACTGGTAGTGGCTACCACTCCGACTATTACAACACAACCGGCCAACAGTACAGTATGTGCACCGAATGCAGCTACCTTCTCTGTTACTGTAGGAGGTGTGCCTGCGCCAAACATCTTCCAATGGCAGGAAAGTACGGATGGCGGATTTACCTGGAATAACCTTACAACCGGAGGTTCCTCTACAACAACCCTTACGATAAATCCGACATCTACCGCTCAAAATGGCAACCGCTACCGCATTATTGTTACTAACAGTTGCGGCCAGAGCATTACTTCTTCGGCAGCTGTTCTTACGGTTAATGCCCGGACACCGGTTACTATTGCGCCACTGCCTTCAAGAATTTGCCTCAGCGACTCACTGGTGAACCTGTCGGCCACACCGGTAGGCGGTACCTGGAGTGGTATTGGTGTATCAGGCTTCAATTTCGTGCCATCTGCAACGGCAGTGGGAACTTACACACTTACTTACACTTATGTAAATGCTGCAGGTTGCACTTCAACCGGTACTGTAGTAGCCCGTGTGGAAGATTGTCCGGAAAGGATCAGGCAACTGGATGAAAACGCCGTGATACTGTTCCCGAACCCGAATCTCGGACGCTTCAATATCCGCATCAACAGTGTGCTGTATAATTACCTTGGCATGAATGTTTATAATACTGCAGGCCAGCTGCTGCACAGGCAAACCTTCAGCGGGCTGATCTATGGCAGGGTGGTGCCGATTGACCTCAGCCATCTGCCTTCAGGAATCTACATGGTTAAGTTCTTCTATGATGACGGCATCAGGACCAATGAGAAGACCTTCCCCGTAGTGATTCAAAGACAATAAGTATTTTGCATACAAAGCTCAAAGCCCCGCCAGATTAGCGGGGCTTTTTTTATGGATTGTAACTTTATAACAGATATGCCTGATTTACTTTTTGAAGATATTATCCTCTCTAACCGGTACTTGCTGCATCCTGTAGTCCCTTTTGATAAGGGAAAAGACAGGCTGATACGTATGGATTTTACCAAAGCCAACCGGGACCTGACAGATGAACTGCTGAATGATACGTCTGCTTTTGTAAACTACATCAACCAAACCCTTAATCATGCAGGGGCCCGGTATGGCATCGGCGGATATGCTGAACACCGTACTGTTTATCGTTTCAGCCGGGTGTTTGACGGTTCAGTCGAAAATGAAGAACCCAGGCGGCTTCATATCGGAACAGATATTTGGGGAAAACCGCTTACACCGGTTATGGCGCCGCTTGATGGCATTGTTCACAGCTTTGCATATAATGACAGGCCGGGTGATTATGGTCCCACTGTCATTCTCACTCATCAACTGGAGCATTATACTTTTTATACCCTCTATGGGCACCTTAGCCTTAACTCAATAAAAAATCTGCGGGAAGGCAACCGTATTGAAGCAGGCGAGGTATTTGCAGAATTTGGCATCCCCGCCGAAAACGTTGGCTGGCCTCCACACCTGCATTTCCAGGTTATTCTTGATATCGGGGAATGGGAAGGCGATTATCCCGGAGTCTGTAAATTTTCAGAACGGGAGCAATGGCTTGCCAACAGCCCTGATCCTGACCTCATCCTGCAGATGAACCAATACATCAGCCATTAAAAAAATTACATTTTTAACAGCTTAAACGCATGGCTCCACTGGTTGCGGATAAAACCCGGGATACACCAAAGAATACACAGCGGCTCAATGGCACGGGCAGCTACTGCTCCGCCCATGTCTTCTGTTTCCCAGCCAAAAGAAGAAAGAATTCCGGTTATTGATTTTTTGGCGCCTTCATCATTTCCGCAGATAAACATAGTAGGGGTGCCACCCGGAAACTGCGGCTTGTACATAAATGCATTGCCTACACAGCTGAAAGATTTCACAACTTTTGCATCGGGCACCAAACGCTGTATCCGTTCCATCAATGAATCTTCCAGCGTGGTGAAAAATTTTAATACACCATTATCAGGAGGAACAGCGGCAATAGGATTTGTGGCGTCAATTACAATTTTTTCAAAGAAATGTTCCTTTCCGGCCAGGCTGATGGCGTCTTCGGCCACCAGGCCGCCAATAGCCAGCACAATGATTTCACCAAACTGGGCTGTTTTCTGGAAAGAACCAAGCAGGCCACTCGGGTTTTCCTGCTGCCATTTTATCACTTCATCTTTTGACAGGTTTCTTGTTCCCAGAATAACGCTGTGACCTTCCTATAAAAACGCCGAAGCCCGTACCCGGCCTACAATGCCTGAACCAATAACCCCTATCTTCATGGCTGTATGTTTTACTGATTAATGATTTAGCTTTACAAATATTCAATAAAAAAGTTCATGTCCAATCCCAACCTGAACAGTGAAAAAGCAAACCTGGCTGCTGCGGATCTGGCATTTGAAAATTCTATCCGGCCGGCGGTTATCGGCGATTTTGCCGGACAGGAGCAGATCATTGAAAACCTGCGCATTTTTATCAAAGCTGCGAAAATCAGGGGGGAGGCACTGGATCATGTATTATTTCATGGCCCTCCGGGTTTAGGTAAAACAACTTTATCCCGGATTGTTGCCAATGAATTAGGCGTAAACATCAAAGAAACATCAGGCCCGGTAATTGAAAAACCCGGCGACCTGGCCGGTTTGCTTACCAGTCTGGAAGCCAATGATGTGCTGTTCATTGATGAGATACACCGGCTGAGTACAGTGGTGGAAGAGTACCTGTATGCGGCAATGGAGGATTACCGGATTGATATCATGATTGACAGCGGCCCCAATGCCCGGAGCATACAAATAAACCTGAACCCCTTTACTCTCATAGGAGCCACTACCCGCAGCGGTTTGCTTACAGCGCCATTGCTTTCAAGATTTGCTATCAAATCAAGACTTGAATATTACACTTCCGCTGTGCTGAATAAGATCATTCAGCGTTCTGCGGGAATACTGGGGACAAAAATTTCCGGTGAAGCAGTGGACGAAATAAGCCGGCGCAGCAGGGGCACCCCCCGCATTGCCAATGGGCTGCTCAGAAGGGTGAGGGACTTTGCCCAGGTATTGAATGACGGCCGGATTGATTTCGGCATCACCCAGCATGCCTTACAAGCGTTGAATGTGGATGAACACGGCCTGGATGATATGGATAACAAAATACTGGTTACCATCATTGATAAATTCAAAGGCGGCCCGGTGGGCATCACCACTATTGCCACCGCCGTGGGAGAAGAATCGGGAACACTGGAGGAAGTATATGAACCTTTCCTGATACAGGAAGGTTTTCTGCAGCGTACACCCAGGGGGAGGGAGGTAACTGCAAAAGCCTATGCGCACCTCGGAAAAAAGAAACCCGATTCTCCCGGAACTTTATTTACCTGAAATAATAAAGCTGTTCAATTCTGAACAGCTTCAATAGTTTTCAGTCTTATTTCGGAATTACTTACTGCTGCACTACCAGGCGGAAACCATTGCCATGTATGTTCACAATCTCAATCTTCGTATCATCTTTCAGGTACTTGCGCAGTTTGGCTATATATACATCCATACTGCGGCCGTTGAAGTAGGTATCGCTGCCCCAGATCTTCTTTAAAGCCTGTTCCCGTGGCAGCAGATCATTGAGGTGCTCGGCCAGCATTTTCAGCAATTCATTTTCTTTGGGCGAAAGTGTTTGGGTGATGCCATCATGGCTAAGCTGGCGCAGTTTGGGATTGAAATGATAACTGGCCAGGTCATACTCCTTGTTTTCGGCTTCTTTATTTATTTCTTCGTTACGTTTCAGAATGGCTTTTATTTTCAGCAACAGCACTTCACTGTCAAAAGGTTTGGTGATGTAGTCATCAGCGCCAAGCTTGTAGCCCTGTATCACATCTTCCTTCATGGTCTTTGCACTCAGGAAAAACAAAGGGATATCGGGGTCTACATCCCGTATTTCTTCTGCCAGTGTAAAGCCGTCCATATTGGGCATCATCACATCCAGCAGGCAGAGTTCAAATTTTTCCCGCTGAAAAGCGGCGAGACCCAGGCGCCCGTCTCTTTCCAGGGTTACGTCATAGTCGTTCAGTTCAAGGTAATTCTTCAGTACACTTCCGAGGTTGGGATCATCTTCGCAAAGGAGAATTTTGGGTTTCTTTGTATCCATTGTCTGGTGGTTTTATATTGTTGACAAATAAAGTTAAAGCATTCCTGCGGTTAAAATGCCGGGGTTCAATTTTTTGTTAAAACGCCGCTGATTCAGGCATTTGGCTTTTTACTTTTACCTTAGGTAATAAAAAACTGTACCATGCACATCACCAACGACAACCGACTGAAAAAACTGATTGTTATCGGCGACCGGTTGCTGATAAAACCCACCCGGCCGGATGAACGTACGGCCAGCGGGCTGTACCTGCCACCGGGTGTTCAGGAAAAGGAAAAAGTGCAGCAGGGATATGTAATAAAAACAGGGCCAGGTTATGCCATTCCGATACCGGTGGAAGAAGAACCCTGGAAAAGCGAGGAAGAAAAAGTAAAATATGTACCACTGCAGGCCAGGGAAGGCGACCTGGCGATCTTTTTGCTGAGCGGGGCCACCGAAGTGATGTATGAAAATGAAAAATACTTTATCGTTCCGCAAAGTGCCATCCTGATGCTGGAGCGGGAGGAGGAACTATAGGTAATGCAATTTCGGTTATCTTTCGAAAAAATATCCAACAATGACGGACTCAGCTAAATTTCTGGAAGCAGTAAAAGCAGGCTACACCTTTAAGGGAGAGACATTTAAAATAGGCGGTGGTATGCTGGATGGAAATGTGGTTCCCGGTGCAGACATACTGATCCCATTAAAAACAATGAACCGTCACGGACTGGTGGCAGGCGCCACCAGAACCGGTAAAACGAAAACATTGCAAATGCTTGCGAAGGTTTAGGTGATGCCCGTGTACCGGTGATAATGATGGCCATCAAAGGAGACCTGAGTGGCATAGCCGCCGCAGGAACCACAAATGATAAAATAACCGAACGTTGCCAGAAACTTACAATCGAGTTCAAACCTTCGGCATACCCCGCAGAACTGCTTACACTGAGCCATGAAAAAGGGGCAAGACTGCGGGCAACGGTAAGTGAGTTTGGCCCCGTACTGCTTTCAAAAATTTTGGGGCTCAACGATACCTAGGGCGGTTTTGTAGCTATGATCTTTAAATACTGCAACGACAGCAAACTGCCACTACTTGATCTGAAGGATTTTATCAAAGTACTGCAATATGTAAGTGATGAGGGAAAAGCGGAGCTCGAAAAGGAATATGGAAAGATTTCCACTACCTCTACCGGAACGATACTGAGAAAAGTAATTGAACTGCAGCAGCAGAGGGCCGATCTGTTTTTTGGTGAAACCAGTTTTGATGTGGATGACCTGATGCGCATCAGTGATGACGGCCGGGGCATGATCTCCATACTTCGTGTAACGGATCTGCAGGACAGGCCAAAGCTGTTTTCAACCTTCATGCTGCAGTTGCTGGCTGAACTGTATGCTTCCTGCCCTGAAGAAGGTGACCTGGATAAACCCAAACTGGTAATGTTCATTGACGAAGCACACCTTATTTTCCAGGAAGCCAGCGATGCCCTGCAGCAGCAGATAGAAACCATCATCAAGCTGATCCGCTCCAAAGGCATCGGTATTTTCTTTTGTACGCAAAGCCCCATGGATGTACCTTCTTTGGTATTGGCGCAACTGGGTTTAAAAGTGCAACGTGCCCTGAGGACCTTTACAGCTGCCGACAGAAAAGTAATTAAGCAAACCGCAGAGAATTACCCGGAAACAGAATTTTACAGAACGGAAGATTTAATTACTCAGCTCGGAATCGGAGAGGCTCTGGTAACCATGCTGAATGAAAAAGGTATTCCCACACCATTAGTGCATTGTATGATGCGGCCGCCGCAAAGCCGGATGGATATTTTAACCGCTGAGGAATTAGATGGGTTGATCAGCAAATCAAAAATTGCCGGTAAATATAATAGACCCGTGGACAGCCAGAGCGCCCATGAAATACTGACTGAAAAATTAGAACAGGCAGCTAAGAAGGAAGAGCAAGAAAAACAAAAGGAGACAGGGGAGAAAGAAGAAAGAAAGACGACGACTAAAAAAGAAAAAGGTTTTTTCGACGATCCTGTTGTAAAAAGTATGACGAGAACAGCCGGTAATACCATTGTGCGCAGCCTTCTGGGAATATCGGGGCTCGGCGGAAGGAGCAGGAGAAGGACATCCCTTTTTTAATTTTCATCAATCGTTCTCTGTAATCTCTTCGTATCTGTAAGGCATATTCTACTATGCAGACAGTTTTTATTACCGGGGGTACCGGCTACATGGGCAAGCGGCTGATTAAACGTTTGCTTGAAAGAAAATACCAGGTAAAAGCGCTGGTAAGAAAAGGAAGTGAAGGAAAAATTCCGGCCGGCGTTGAAACAGTTGTTGCCAATCCTTTTGACGCAACCTTATTTGAAAAAAATATTCCGGGAGGTGCCGTGTTTGTTCAGTTGCTAGGGGTACCGCACCCGTCACCCAAAAAGCAAGGCATTCCGGGAAATAGATTTGGTAAGTGTAAAAGCCTCAGCCGATGCCGCCGCTATGGCCGGTGCTTCAAAATTCATTTATGTCAGCGTTGCTATGTCGCCTTCTAAAATAATGGCGGGTTACCAGGCTGTAAGAAAAGAAGGAGAGGAGTATTGTTGAAGTAAAAATCTGAATTGCACATTTATCCGCCCCTGGTATGTATTAGGGCCGGGGCACTGGTGGCCGGTATTATTCTGGCCCGGTTATGCTATTGCCGAATGGGTACCATCGTGGCGAAAACAGGCAAGGGCAAAAGGATTGGTAACAATTGACCAAATGATAAGGACGCTGCTGAAAGCTATTGAATCACCGGCAGAAAAAATGAGCATTATCGAAATCGGGGCTATAAAGAAAAACTGATTACGGCAATTTTACCCAACCGCTTTTATCCACTTCAATTTTATTTTCAGCCTGCAGAAAATGAAGCACTTTCCAGGCCTTTTCTTTTTTTACCCCGTTTAGTTTCTGCAGCAGGTCTTTGCAATGAAAGTTTTCATATTTAATCATGTTGATAATGCGGTGCTGCAGGGTTTCAAATTCTTCCCGGGTTAGTTTTACAGCCTTTTGTTTCAGGCAATTATCGCAAATGCCGCAGTCTTTTATTTCTGTATCTCCAAAATACCGGCCAAGTATACGGCTGCGGCACTGAATATCTTCTTTTACATATTCCACCATCTGCTTCATGCGTTTTTGAAAACTTTCCTTCCGCCGGCTGTACTGCGCCATGTTAATCACAAGGTTTTCCGCCCTGGTTCTTGGCCGCAGCAGCAGTAGCTGAGGGCTGTCTTTCTGAGGCTGGTATTCAATTATACCGGCCTGGCGCAACTGTTGCAATTGTTTTTTTATTTCTTCCGGTTCTTTTTTCAGCAAGGCCCCCATCACTTTTTCTGAAATGGGAGAAGGATAATCAAAAATGCCCTCGTAGGCCCTGAGCAGGGTTTTTATTACTGGCTCAAGCTGCGGATGTTCTTTTTCGAACCGGTATAAATACTCTTTATCCGTTGTAAAAACTACTGAAGAAGGCAGAAAAACCTGTTCATTAAACGCCAGCCAGCCATCCTGCTCCAGCGCTTTAAGAGAATAAAGTGCCGTATGGCTTTGCAGCCTGAACTTTTTCAGAAAATCTGCAATATCAAAATCAAAATATTGCCCTTCACCTGCCTCTGCCGGCAACTGTAAATAATTAGCAACAGCCTGGTAAATATTCCTTATTTCATCCAGCGAGGGAAAGCGGAGGGCTGCCATTCCTTCCAGTTCATGAAGGTCACGGTCATCATACAGCAAAACGGCATATGCGGTCTTTCCATCCCGGCCAGCACGGCCGGCCTCCTGGTAATAATTTTCAACGCAATCAGGCACATCAGCATGGATCACTGTTCTTACATCAGGTTTGTCAATGCCCATACCAAAGGCATTGGTACACACAATCACCCTTGTCTTATTGCTGACCCACTCTTCCTGTTTCCTGCTCCGTTCTTCCTGTGGCAGGCCTGCATGGTAATAATCGGCGGAAATTTGCTGCAGTTTCAGCAGTTCGCTGATCTCTTTTGCCCGTTTGCGGCTCCTGCAATAAATAATGGACGATCCGGGTACTTTCTGCAATATTTCGATGACCTTATTGATTTTTGAATCTGTCCTGAATATGCTGAAGGAAAGATTAGGCCGTTCAAAGGACTGCCGGAAAATGCGGGGGCCACTGAATTCAAGTTTTTCACAAATATCAGTCTGTACATCAGGTGTGGCGGAAGCAGTAAGCGCTAAAAGCGGAATGCCTGGCAACTCTTTCCTTAATGCGGCGATCCGCAGATAAGGCGGCCGGAAATCATAACCCCACTGGGAAATACAATGCGCTTCGTCAACCGCCACCAGGTTAATATTCAGACCGGGTAAATATTCTTTGAACAGGGATGTTTCCAGTCTTTCCGGTGAAACATACAGGAACTTGCAATTACTCTCAGCCGCTACTTTGAATGTATTAATGACTTCTTTACGGCTCATGCCGGAGTAAATGGCGAATGCAGTAATATTTTTTCTGCGGAGATTCTCCACCTGGTCTTTCATCAGCGCTATCAGGGGGGATATAACAAGGCAAAGACCATCTTTCATCAAGGCAGGCACCTGGTAGCACAATGATTTACCTCCGCCTGTGGGCATCAGCGCCAGAACATCTTTTCCATCCAGAACAGCAGCAAGAATATCTTCCTGCAGTGGACGGAATGTGTTATAACCCCAGTATTGTTTTAATATGGAATGTATGTCCGTCATTAATCCGGGTGAATTTACACCACCTTTTTCACAAACAAACGGACAGAGTTGAATGCCAGCACCACATCACTCAGCCCCATGACCAGGGCGCCAAATGTAGGAGTAAGGAAACCGAGTGCCGCTACAGGAATAGCAACAATGTTATAGGCAAAAGCCCAAAAAAGGTTTTGTTTGATGGTGATATAGGTATGCTTTCCCAGGCCCAGTGCTGTGGGCAGGTTCTTTAACCCATGGTTCATTAAAATCACCTGTGCTGACTGAACGGCAATTTGCGAGGCCTCATTCATGGAAACACCAATAGTTGCTTTTGCCAGCGCCGGCGCATCATTAATGCCATCGCCTACCATGGCAGTGGGGGCTTCTTTGTTCAGTTCATCAATTTTGGCGAGTTTTTGTTCAGGGGTTTGTTCAGCAATCACTGTATCCATACCAAGCACGGCAGCCAGCTCGTTGCATTTAGCCAGCCGGTCGCCGCTGAGCAGAATGGTTTTAATGTTTTTACTGTGCAGGTAATCAATAACCAGTTTTGCTTCAGGCCTTATCTGATCCTTTACATCGATCCAGCCAATCAGTTCATTGTTTCGGGTGATATAAACATTATGCGAATCGTCTTTTGTTAATTTCTCAGCTGCTTTGAATGAACCGGCCATGAATGTATTGCCTTCTGTATCTTCTGCTTTCATACCAAGGCCTTTTATTTCTTCAATTTTTTTCCAGCGGATTTCCTCTGTTGTTTTCCAGGTTTCTGATACGCACTTCGCAATAGGGTGATTTGAGTATTTTTCTAAACTGTAAGCAATCTTTCTGAAGTCAGACTCTTCGCTAACCATAAACCTGAAACCATAAACCTCAAACCTTCCTGTGGTAAGTGTTCCTGTTTTGTCAAATACCACCTGCCTGATGTTCTTGAATGTTTCCAGGCTGGTGGCATTTCGGAACAAAATGCCGGTTCTGGCTGCACGGCCAAGTCCTACCGCAATGGCTGCCGGTGTGGCCAGTCCCATGGCACAGGGGCAGGCAATTACCAAAACGGCAATGCTGCGCATCAGCGCCGGAGTAAAGTCTTTTAAAATTATCCAGCTGACAACTAATGTAACAACGGCAATTACGATTACTACGGGAATAAAAACAGCGCTGATCCTGTCAGCCAGCTGCTGCACCGGGGGCTTCTCTCCCTGTGCCTGCTTTACCATATTGATAATGCCGGATAAAACGGTATCCTTTCCCACCGCGGTTACCTGGGCTTTTACCGTTCCGTCAGTGATCATACTGCCCCCAATAAGTTTGTCCTTTGCTTTTTTATGAACCGGGGCACTTTCACCCGTGATGATAGCTTCGCTGACATGTACATCCCCCCAAAGAATTTTACAATCTATGGGTACCTGTTCCCCGTTTTTTATCAGGATAAGGTCGCCAACACGCAGCATTGTATTTTCAACCGGGAAAATTTGTTCTTTATGCTCGTTATCAAAAGCGATCATATTGGCCATTACTTTCTGTGATTTGGCCAGTTTATTCAGTTCCCGCTGTGTGGATGAAATAGAGGCGTCTTCAAGGTAATTGCCCAGGAAAACAAGTGTAATAATGGTGGCTGCCGTTTCAAAGAACATATATTTTTCTGCCTGGCCGGTAAGGGAGCCATAGAGGCTGTACACAAAGGCTGCAGTGGCGCCCAGGGCGATCAGTACATTCATATTGGGCATACCATTTCGAATGCTTTTCAGGGCGCTTTTGCCAAAAAAACTCATACCCACCAGGTAAACGGGAATGGTAAGGCCCAGTTGCACCCAGTGGTTCATCAACCAGCTGAAATTCTTGCTGTGGTGTATTCCGGGTATTATATGCAACATCAGCAGGGCGGTGAATGGAAAACAAAACCAAAAACGCTGTAAATGGGTTGTAAGGAAGGGTTTGCGGGTTAAAATTTCAGATTTAAGATTGTTTACGGCAGTTATGTTCATTACCTTATATCCAAGGTCTGTAATTCCGGTTGCTATTTTTTCTTCGGCAAAATCCTTTTTGGCATCAAAGATCACATCACCTGTGGCATAGTTCACTTTTACATTCTTCAAGCCCTGTTTTTCTAAGTATTTATGAATGTTAAGGGCGCAGGTGTTGCAATCCATCCCTTCCACTTTCCATTGTACTTGTTCCATATTGCAAAGTTACCGCAGGCGGTATAGTCCTGCTTTCGGTCAAAGGAATAAGTTTACAACATCGTTTCAGTTTACTGCTAAATTTGCTGCATGGAATGGGTGTTTTTCCTGGATACTATCAACGTGGTTGCAAAAGAATGCTGGAAAGCCATGGAGGGAAAAACTGTTTTTGCTTTTCATGGTCAGATGGGGGCGGGTAAAACCACCTTTATACATGCATTGTGTGATGCAAAAGGGGTTAAAGATGTGGTGGGCAGCCCTACCTTTTCACTTGTAAATGAGTATGAATACTGCTGCGAAGGAACCCGGAAACCCCTTTTCCACCTCGATCTGTATAGAATTAAGAACGAAGAAGAGGCAATCAGGGCCGGCATTGAGGATGTATTATACAGCGGCAACATCTGTCTGGCCGAATGGCCGGAAAAAGCGCCGGGAATATTTCCGGGGGATACCATGCATGTGTTTATTGAAATAACAGGGGATGGGGAAAGGCGTATTAAAATCGGCGATAATTAGTTACATTTGAAGACCGGGCATCATTATGATCCAAGGAATTGAATGTACAGAGAAGCACTCCCGGTTTTGAAGCACCAGTAACAAGAATCCGGCAACCTGCCTGCGCTTAAGCTTCGGCAGGCAAGCCAGAACCCAGCCAATGAGCCAGCAAAAACCAATAATCAGCACTTCTTTCAGTTATGAAACATTAGAAGAAACACTGGATATTAAGCCCAAAACACAGGGCATGATGATTGGTATCCCCAAGGAAATAGCCTTTCAGGAAAACAGGGTGGCGCTTACACCAGACGCCGTAAGTGTGCTCATCAGCAATGGACACCAGGTAGTGATTGAACACAATGCAGGCGAAGCCTCTCATTTCAGGGATAAAGATTACAGCGAAGCAGGCGCCAAAATTGTGTACACCCGGCAAGACGTATTTAAAGCTCCTATACTTGTAAAAAGTGCGCCGGTCATCGAGGAAGACCTGGATCTGCTGCAGCTTAACCAGATCATTATTTCGCCTATACATCTTGCGGTACTGAAAGCTTCCATACTGGAGAAAATGATGGAGAAGAAAATTACCGCTATATCTTTCGAGAACCTGAAAGACGACAGCGATTCCTACCCCATAGTACGCAGTATGAGTGAAATTGCAGGGAGTGCGGTAATGCTGATCGCCGCCCAGTATCTTAGCTCATCCAATCATGGCAAGGGGGTGCTGCTGGGTGGTATTTCCGGGATTGCCCCCACCAAGGTTATTATCATCGGTGCCGGTATTGTAGGAGAGTATGCTGCAAGGGCAGCCCTTGCACTGGGCGCTTCGGTAAAAGTGTTTGACAATAATGTATACCGCCTCAAAAGATTACAGAATAATATAGGCCAGCGGATGTGGACTTCAGTAATAGAACCACGAATGCTGGCCAAGCAATTAAAGACCTGCGAAGTGGCAGTAGGCGCTTTGGGAAGTGAAACAGGAAGAACACCGATGGTGGTGACGGAAGAAATGGTCAGCAATATGCGTCCGGGTTCTGTTATTATTGATGTGAGTATTGACCGGGGCGGTTGTTTTGAAACCTCAGAAATCACATCGCATGAGCATCCCATATTTATGAAGTACGGGGTGATACATTATTGTGTGCCGAATATTCCTTCAGGTTTTGCCCGAACGGCTTCTCAGGCCATCAGCAATGTCATCATGCCTTTGTTATTAGAAGCCGGGGAAGATGGCGGGTTCGAAAACCTGGTTTGGCACAACCTGCACCTGCGGCATGGCATTTACCTCTTCAAAGGGGCGCTGACGAATTTTTACCTGAGCCAGCGCTTTGATTTAAAATATACCGATTTGAATTTGCTGATTGCAAGCCAGCGGTAAGATGGCAATGCATTCAACTAGGAGCAGGAAACCAATTTTTTACCCAAATCAAATAATATGAAAAAGTACATCCCCTGCTCCTCGTCATCTTCCTGGTGGCCTGTGGCAAAAACAACTGGTCTAAAAAGTATGTGTATGACGATTGCATGAAAGAATTGAAAAAGGATAAAGAGACGGCAGAACTTTTTTCCAACGATCAGATGGACAAGATCTGCGATTGCTCTGCAGAAAAAACTTTCAAGAATTACAAGTCGGAGTCCGAAGCCAACAAGGATCAGCAGGGATTGATGGAGATCGGCAAGAATTGTGCAATGGAAGTGTTATCTAAGTAATCAGCAGACATCAGTTGGATTTATAATCACTGATATTCAGAACAGCCTTGCACCAGCCATATTCCACCTCGTCGTTACTGCTGACAACCACCAGCCTGTTCTGGCAATAACGATTGATCAGATCATGGTAAAGGCGGATACCGGTACTGTCCAGGTTGGTGCAGGGCTCATCCAGCAATACCAATGCTGTATCGGAAAAGATACACTGGGCCAGTTTTACCCGCTGCTTCATGCCTGAGGAATAATACCGTATTTGCTTCTTTACCGCTTTCTCAAGGCCGATTGTTCTGATAATAAAATCATCAGTAATTCCCGGAAGGAAGGGTTTGAAGCCATGGTGAAAATCCAGAAATTCCTTCACACTCATCTCTTCGATCAGTTCCAGGTAAGGCGCGCAGATGGAAACATGTCGGTAGGCGTTTTCTGCGGAACAAGGTTTTGCTCCGATGGTATAATCTATTTTTCCTTCATTCAGCAGCAGGGAGCCGCCGATGGCCTGCAGCAATGTGCTTTTTCCACTGCCGTTAGGACCCGTAATAGCATAAGATTTCCCTGATTCAAAACTGTAATTGAAATGGCGGAAGATCCAGTCACGGTTGTACCGCTTTCCTGCGTCAGACAGGGAAATCGTCATCATGGTTTCCTTTAGTGAAGCGTTTGATGATGCCGCGGCCGCTTTCCCGCACAAAAGTTACGATCTCATCCCGTTCATCCGTGGCAGGCATTTCTTCTTCAATATATTCAATGGCCTGGCTGGTGTTCATGCCTTTGTTGTACAATACCCGGTAAATGTCAAGGATATGATTGATGCGTTCCACACTAAAGCCCCGGCGCTTAAGCCCGATAGAATTCACACCGGCATAACTTAACGGCGTACGGCCGGCTTTGATATACGGGGGCACATCTTTGCTGACCAGCGATCCGCCCGCAATAAATGAATGGGCGCCAATCTTTACAAACTGGTGTACAGCGCACATACCGGCCAGTATGGCCCATTCGCCAATGATGACATGCCCGGCTACCTGTGTATTATTACTTACAATTACGTTATCACCCACAATACAGTCATGTGCAAAATGAGAATAGGCCATGATCAGGCAGTTTTTACCGATTACGGTCTTTTCCCGGTCGGCCGTACCCCTGTTTACCGTTACAAATTCCCGGATGGTGGTATTATCCCCGATAACAACAGTAGAATACTCTCCGTGGAATTTCAAGTCCTGCGGTATGGCTGCTATTACCGCTCCGGGAAAAATGCGGCAGTTCTTCCCGATCCGGGCACCTTCCATAATCGTTACGTTAGATCCGATCCAGGTTCCGTCGCCAATCTCCACGTCCTGGTGAATGACGGTAAACGGGTCAACCTTTACATTGGTCACCAGCTTCGCATTTGGATGAATATAAGTATGCGGGTGGATCATTATTCTATTATGTACACTGGTTTTAAAAACCTTGCAGGCTTGCCCACCGTAGTCCTGAATTTTCAGGACGAAGGTGGGCAAAGTTAGCCCTTGCCGCCAAAAATGGAAGTTTTTTTCAGCATACGCTGTTAAAAATGAAGGCCAAACGAGCAACTTTGGCGTTACAACATTAATATTGATCTGAAAGATGTAAATTTGCTGTTTAAATGTATACCCCCCCGGATATATTATCACTGTCTTATAAACAGAATCTGATGCAGGGAGAAATGCACCTGCTGCAGGAAAGACAGCAGCAGATACCGGGCTCGGTGCACTATACCATTCACCGTTACCGGCGTAACCCCCAATGGAATATTGAGGACACGGGTATGATGGTTTATCATTACACCAAAAACGAACCTTCTGCCAATTACCTGGAGCTGCGTTTTTGTGTAAGCGGCAATGTGTATTGCCGTAAAAAGGATACAGAATGCGACATGTGCCAGTTCGGGGCCTCCAAAAGCTGTGTGGAAAGAGTGGACAGTGTGGATGTGGTGAGCTTCAGGTTTTCCCCCATGCACCTGGGCCAGTTTGTAAAACCCAGAAAAGGAAATACGGTTCTTACGGATGATATCCTGAACTTTAAGCACCGGTCTTCATTTACCAAAATACTGCCGCTTTGCGGCAAGACAAGGATGGTACTGGAAGGTGTGCTGAACCACACCTATACAGATACCCTGGAAAATATCTACATCAATGCGCAAACCCAGATGCTGCTGCTTTACAGCCTTGATTGTATGCTGGGCGAAAAAGAGATTGATGTGGTAAACTGCAAGTTTCTGGCCAATGAAGCTGACCGGGAAAAGATTGTAAAGGCCAGGGAGATACTCATTCAGCATATCGGCGAGCCGGTCACTATTAAAGAACTCAGCCGCAAAGTGGCTATCAACGAATGCTACCTGAAAAAAGGGTTCAAGGAGTTATTTGGCACCACCGTATTTGACTTTTATCAAAGCCAGCGGATGGAACATGCAAAGTACCTGCTCTATGAAAAAGGTTTAAGCGTAACAGAGGTATCCATACTGCTGGGCTATTCCTCTATCTCCCATTTCTCCACAGCGTTTAAGAAACATACAGGTTTAAAACCATGTGAGCTTTTATTCAGGGCATAAATTTGCTTATGAATAAGCTGGCAGTACTGTCCCTTCTTGTTATTAGCGTTTTATCTTTTTCTTACCGTAAAAAAGTCTTCGTGATATCTATTCCCGCCCGTCCTCGCAACGGCCAAAACCTTTGGTGGATGAAAGTGTTCAGTGGACTGAGCTCGGTGTATTGCCCGAAAGCCCAGTTGAAAAACAAAAGAACTCGCTGAGGCATATCATTGAACTGGGCAAGGCTTTATTTTTTGATACAAGGCTCAGCGGTTCAGGAAAAATAAGCTGCGCTACCTGCCACCAGCCGGAAATGAACTGGACGGATGGAAAAGAAAAATCGGAAGGGCATGGAGGCGCTGTCACAAAAAGGAATGCCCCCACCATTCAAAACAGCTGGGTTTATAAAAAACTTTTTTGGGATGGACGTGCAAGGGATTTGCAGGACCAGGCTTTTGCACCCATCATCAGCGAAACAGAAATGCACAGCGAGATGCCGGAAGTGATGATGAAACTTCGCAGAATAAAAGGATACCGTGAGCTGTTTAAAAAAGCCTATGGCGATGAAGGGATAAACCCGGACAGGATGACGGAAGCTATTGCCATTTTTGAAAAAACGGTGATAAGCCGCAAAAGCAGGTTTGATGAATTTCTTGAAGGTGACAGAAAAGCACTATCAAACAGTGAACTCCGCGGCCTTCATTTATTCCGTACCCAGGCGAGGTGCATGAATTGCCATCACGGGCCGTTGTTCACAGATAACCAGTTTCACAGAAATAACATCACATTCATGTACGATGATGACGGGCTTTATAAGGTAACGCATAAAGAGGAGGACCTGCGAAAATTTAAAACTCCTTCGTTGCGGGATGTGGCACGCACCGGCCCCTGGATGCACAATGGCAAAATGAACAGCCTTGAGCTAATTATAAGCCGCTACAGCACGGCCAGATACCCGCCCGAAGAGGCCTCGCCCCTGATCCGAAGCCTGGGGCTGGGTTCAAAAGAACAAAAAGACCTGCTTTCTTTTTTGAAAGCAATATCTGCCCCACCTGCGGAATTTGAAAAACCAGTACTACCAGAGTAAGCAACTGTTTTGCCTGAACAACTATCTTTGCCTGTCTGCCAACAGGCAGGCGGTTCAAAGATTTAAAATAACCAAAAAAGATAATCATGAAAAAAGTATTGTTTACCCTCTTTCTGGCCTTCTTTGCTTTTCTGGCCAATGCCCAGCCCCCTGAAGGTGATGCCAAACCCGGCGAATGGTATGGAGAAAAAGTAAACCCCGAAGGAGCAATGCCAATCAGTGATGCGATGGCAAAACTCAGCGGCGGAAAAGAGGAGGTTGATGGCAAGATTAAAGCCAGGGTTGTGGAAGTATGCGAAAAAAAGGGATGCTGGGTAAAACTTGACCTTGGCAATGGTGAAACGGCTACGGTAAAAATGAAAGATTATGGATTTTTCCTGCCTCTTGCCGCTAAAGGTAAAACGGTTGTTATTGACGGCGAGATGAAGTTCAGGACCACTTCTGTGGCCGAACTGAAACATTATGCAGAGGATGCCGGTAAATCAAAAGAAGAAATTGATGCCATAAAGGAACCCCAAAAAGAGATTAGGGTAATGGCCAAAGGGATTGTGGTGGTGGAGTAATAAAACAAAACAAATCTTTTTGAAAAGCTGTTCATTATTGAACAGCTTTTTCTTTTTCCGTAAACCCTTTTCCCGAAACGGCATTTTATGCTTGTTGCCTGCAACCACCTTTGCAGAAAAACCGGATATGCTGAGAAGATTAATGGCGCTGGCTGGATTGATTACAGTCATTGAAATACAAGCGCAGGATTCAACGAAAATTTTTCATGACGATTCCCTCAACCCCGCTCATAAATACCTGCCGGATGTAACAGTTGTTGGCCGCAACAGCAAAAGTGATTACCAGCAAATGCCCGAAGTGGTCGGCACTTCTATCTATGCAGGTAAGAAAAATGCACTCATCGTATTGGACAATGTGCAGGGCAATGTGGTGACCAACACCATGCGCCAGGTGATGGCGAAAGTGCCGGGTATTCATATCTGGGAAAGTGATCCAAGCGGCATCCAGATCGGAATTGCAGCAAGGGGGCTGAGCCCCAACCGAAGCTGGGAATTCAATATCCGGCAGAATGGGTATGATATAGCGGCTGATCCGTTTGGATATCCCGAAGCCTATTATAACCCGCAACTGCAGGCCGTACAAAGAATTGAAGTGGTAAGAGGGCAGGGTTCATTGCAATACGGCCCGCAGTTTGGAGGGCTGGTGAATTATATCTTACGGAATGGCAGTGAGATAAACCCGCCTGCCGGCCACGCAGGGAAGAAATTTGCCCCGATTGCTATCGGGGTTGAAACACAGCAAACTATTGGCAGCAATTCCCTGTTTAATTCATACAATGCTATTGGCGGTAAAACAGGGAAGTGGCATTACTATTCTTTTTTTGACCACCGCAATGGAGATGGCTGGAGGCAAAACAGCAGGTATTTTACAAATTCTGGGTACGGGACGGTTACATATTATTTCACACCGAAATTTTCGCTTACAGCTGAACTGATGCGTTCGCATATCCGCAGCCAGCAGCCGGGAGGATTAACAGACGTACAGGCCGAACAAAATCCACAGCAAAGTTTCCGCAGCCGCAACTGGTTTGATATTACCTGGACAACACCGGCATTAATCGCAAACTATACTATCAATAATTCTACCAGATGGAACACAAAATTGTTTGCTACTATTGGCAACCGCAACAGCGTTGGTTTTACCCAGTCAATTCTGATAAGGGATAGCATCAACCCGTCGGCAATGAACTATAATAACCGGTTGCTGAATGCAGATAAATACAGAAATTATGGACTGGAAAGCCGGATCATTACCGATTACCAGTTCTTAAAAATGAATAATACAATTTCCGGTGGAATTCGTTTATATACTGGCAGCACCTATCGGTTTGCGGACGGTAAAGGAACCACCGGAACAGGGTATGACATGACCATATCCGGTAATTACCCACGGGATATTGAATTTATTTCAAAGAATGCCGCCATATTTATTGAAAATATTTTCCGGATCAGCAAAAAACTCATCATCATTCCGGGTATACGATATGAATGGCTGAAAGCGTCTGCATCCGGCCGCAATGGCTATACTTCCGGAGGTGGAGAAATTTTATTACAGAATATTAAACGCAGCAGAAGTTTTCTGCTGGCAGGGATAGGAGCCGAATATCATATTGGCAAAACAGAATTGTACGGAAACATAACCCAGGCTTACCGTCCTATCCAGTTTGCCAACCTGCAGGCGCCGCCCACTACAGATGTGGTGGACCCGGAACTGAAAGATGCACAGGGATATAATATTGACTTTGGTTACCGTGGCAAAGTGAAAAGCTGGCTGCAGTATGATGTAAGCGGTTTTTATCTTCAATATAATAATCGTGTGGGTACCATCACAGTGGCTGGCACACCATCTTACAGATTGATTACAAATGTGGGCAACAGTACCAGTAAAGGAATTGAAAGCTATATCGAATTCAATCCATGGAGAGCTTTTACAAAAAATACTACCGCTGATTTGATATTGTTTGGCTCTTACGGATTTACTCATGCCCGTTACAGCAGCGACCATAAAGACGCAGCCACCAAAGGGAAAAAAGTGGAGAATGCCCCTGAGCATATTTTTCGTGCCGGGATTACAGCCGGTTATAAATCATTTTTGCTGACAGCACAGCTTAGTTATGTCAGTGAAACATTCAGTGATGCAAACAATACTGTTATACCAACTGCCACTGGAAACAATGGATTGATTCCCGCTTATTCAATAACAGATATCACCGCAACATATAAATTTTCAAAAGGGCTGAACATCAAAGCCGGCATCAACAACCTGTTGGATGAAAAATATTTTAGCCGCCGTGCGGGAGGGTATCCTGGCCCCGGCGCTTTGCCTGCTGATGGAAGAACTTTCTTTATTAGTGTGGGTGCAAAATTTTAAAATCAATTTTACTTTCAAAATATATTTATTTTCTGTATGACTTTAGTCAGCTTGTCGAAATATTGGCAATCAAATTGTGAGCCTTCAATAAACTCAAACTGACTATCCTTTTGAGACAGCCTCTTTATTATTCTATAACACCCTTTGTTTTTCGTAGCTTTGCCGACTTAAAAATCGGGCGGAAAAGACCTAACATGATCACTAAATACAGAGAATTCACTGGACTGGATCTTCCGGCTTTTGAACAGGAAATATTGACCAAATGGTCGGAGACACAGGCATTTGAAAAAAGTGTCTCTCTTCGGGATGGCGCCACACCCTTTGTGTTTTATGAAGGCCCGCCCAGCGCCAATGGCATGCCCGGGATTCACCATGTTATTTCAAGAACGCTGAAGGATTTGGTTTGCCGCTACAAAACCATGAAAGGATTCCAGGTAAAGAGAAAAGGCGGCTGGGATACACATGGCCTTCCGATTGAACTGGGCGTAGAAAAAGAGTTAGGGATAACCAAAGAAGATATTGGCAAAAAGATCTCTGTTGAAGACTATAATAAGGGATGCCGGGAAGCGGTATTACGGTATAAAGACAAGTGGGATGAAATTACCCGCAAGATGGGTTACTGGGTTGATTTGAATGACCCGTACATCACTTACAAAAACGAATACATTGAAACGGTTTGGTGGCTGTTGAGTGAGCTGTATAAAAAAGGATTGCTGTATGAAAGTGTAAGCATCCAACCTTACTCACCGGCAGCGGGAACAGGATTAAGTTCGCATGAGCTGAACCAGCCGGGAACCTATAAGGATGTGAAGGATACTTCTGCCGTAGCTATGTTTAAGGCGGTAAAGAACGAGAAAAGCCAATTTTTATTTGATGCAGCGGAAAAGGCACAAGGCACAAGAGACAAGGCACAAGAAGTTTTCTTTTTAGCATGGACGACAACGCCGTGGACATTACCTTCTAATCTTGGCTTGACTGTTGGCGGAAATATTGATTATGTGCTGGTAAAAACATTCAACCCCTATTTGCACCATGAGATTAATGTTGTTTTAGCAAAAACGCTGACAGGTAAATATTTTAAAGCAGAAGGAGAAAACGGAAATTTTGAGAATTATCTGTCTCAAATGAACGACCCTCAAAGTGAGGGTTCTAAGAACCCCCCTTCGGGGGGCAGGGGGGCCACTCCCTGGAAAATATTGGCTGAATTCAAAGGCTCAGAAATTGAAGGCTGCGAATATGAACAACTTCTCCCTTTTGAAGCCAACTCACCCAAAGTCATTGAAGAAATAACTTCCGGAGCAAAACCTTTCCGTGTGCTGGTGGGCGACTTTGTGACTACTGAAGACGGTACAGGCATCGTTCACACGGCGCCAGCCTTTGGAGCCGATGACTTTAAGATTGGCAGAAAATACAATATCGGAATCCTCACCATGGTGGACAGGGAAGGAAAGTTTGTGGATGGCCTTGGCGAATTCAGCAACCGCTATGTAAAAAATTACAAAGATCAGAAAAACTATGTTGATGTGAATGTTGACATAGCTGTAAAACTTAAGAAAGAAAACCGGGCTTTTAAAGTTGAGAAATACGAACACAGCTACCCGCATTGCTGGAGAACGGATAAACCTGTTTTATACTACCCGCTGGATGCCTGGTTCATCAAAACCACGGCTATCAAGGACAGGATGGTGGAATTAAATAAAACCATCAACTGGAAACCCAAAAGCACCGGTGATGGCCGCTTTGGCAACTGGCTGGAAAATATGGTGGACTGGAACCTGAGCCGTTCAAGGTATTGGGGCACTCCGCTTCCAATCTGGAAAACGGAAGATGGGGAAGAAGAAAAATGTATAGGCAGTATTGAAGAACTGAATGCTGAAATACGAAAGGCTGCAGAAGTTTTGGGAGGAGAAACAAACAAACACTATCTGCATGAAGGCATTCTTGATCTGCATAAACCGTATGTAGATGAGATCACATTGGTAAGTGCCTCAGGCAAACCGATGAAACGGGTACCCGACCTGATAGATGTTTGGTTTGACAGCGGCGCCATGCCTTATGCCCAATGGGGCCTCCCGGATAGCAGTTCAAATAAGTTTGGTACGCTGAGTGCTGAAAACTTTTTCAAATATCATGCAGCTTCGGAAGCCTCCCCCCTGAGGGGAGGTTTGGAGGGGGCCTCATTTCCCGCTGACTTCATCGCCGAAGGCGTTGACCAGACAAGAGGATGGTTTTATACCCTGCATGCCATTGCTGCACTGGTTTTTGATTCGGTGGCTTACAAGACTTGTGTTTCAAACGGATTAGTGCTGGATAAGAACGGCAATAAGATGAGCAAGCGCCTGGGCAATGTGGTGGACCCATTCAAAACGATTGAAACTTTCGGTGCCGATGCCACAAGATGGTACCTTATCACCAATGCTTCACCTTGGGATAATATGAAGTTTGACCTGGATGGTATTAAAGAAGTGCAGCGTAAATTCTTCGGAACGTTATATAATACTTATCAGTTCTTCGCCCTGTATGCCAATGTGGATGGTTTTGCTTTTAAAGAAGCTTATATCCCTTTGCGGCAAAGACCTGAAATTGACCGTTGGATTCTCTCTTCACTCAACACAGTGGTAAAGAAAGCCAACGAGTACATGGACGATTATGAGCCCACCCAGGCCGGCCGTGTAATTGAAGATTTTGTGGACGAACATTTGAGCAATTGGTATGTGCGCCTCTGCCGCCGACGTTTTTGGAAAGGGGAATATGAGCAGGATAAAATATGCGCTTATCAGACTTTGTACGAATGTTTAGAAACATTGACAAGGCTGATTGCCCCCATCTCTCCATTCTTCAGCGATAGTCTTTTCCAAAATCTGAATGCCGTGACGGGAAGACATAGGGTGGAATCAGCTCATCATGCCGATTACCCGGTTGCTGATACAGTGGCTATTGATGTGTCCTTAGAAGAAAGAATGCAACTGGCACAGGATGCCTCTTCATTGATATTATCGCTTCGCAAAAAGGTAAATATTAAAGTTCGCCAGCCGTTGCAGAAAGTGCTGATCCCGGTTTTGAACCCTTTCATGAAAGAACAGCTGCAAAAAGTGGAAGATTTAATAAAGGCCGAAGTAAATGTAAAAGAGATTGAATACCTGAACCCGGACAATACCTTTATCAGCAAAAAGATCAAACCCAATTTTGTGGCTCTTGGTAAAAAATTGGGACCAAAAATGAAGGCGGTATCAGCCGCACTGGCCCAATTTACACAGGAAGATATAGCCCGGTTTGAAAAAGAAGGACAATATAGTTTGCTGCTTGATGGCGAACCTGTAATATTACAGGCTTCTGAAGTAGAGATCAGCAGCGAGGATATTCCGGGGTGGACGGTGGCCACCAAAGGCAGCCTGACCGCGGCGCTTGACATTACCGTAACCCCCGAGCTGGAAGCCGAAGGCAATGCCCGGGAGTTTGTGAACCGGATTCAGAAAATCCGGAAAGACAGCGGCTTTGAACTGACGGACAGGGTGGATGTTAAGGTTTATAATGCTAACACACTAAAAGATTCTTTGGCATTGTATAAAGACTATATTTGCGCCGAAATTCTGGCGGATACGCTGGAGTTTGTTCCCGATAGCTATCGGGATGAAATACAGGACGGAACGGCCCCTCCCGATAACAATCGGGATGCTATCGGGGTAGAAATCAACGATGTTTCGCTAAATGTGATTGTTTTAAAAAAAGGGTAAAACTATGGCTATCAAGAAGAAACCGGCTCCTAAAAAGCCTGCCCGCCCAAAAGGCGGGGCAGCCAAACCCGCCCCTAAAAAAAAGCCTGCCGCTAAAAAACCGGCAGCAAAGAAAGCTGTGAAGAAACCCGCACCCAAACCCAAGCAGGCCGCTAAAAAGGCCGCCAAGCCCGCCCCTAAGAAACCAGCTAAACCGGCACCAAAAACTGCTGCAAAGCCAGCACCCAAGCAGGTTAGTAAACCAGCCCCGGCGCCTAAACATGAGGCTCCGAAGCCCGTTGTCAAAAAACCTGGTGGCGTTGACCCCAAATCTTTGGTTTCAATAAAACCTAAAGTACAGCCTGTGATAAAAAAAGAACCGCCTAAGCCATCCAAAATAGTAATACCCAAAACCTCTACAAAAAGCTCTGTAAAGTATGAACCGGAGTTTACCCGGTCTATCCTGGATGCATCCAAGGCGGGTTTACAATCAGAAGGGCCAACCATGCGGTACTCGGATGCTGACCTGGCTGAATTCAGGGAAATTATTCAGAGAAAACTGGATGCCGCCAAAAAAGAACTGACCTATTTGCAGGGGCTTATAACCCGTAAGGATGAAGGAGGTGATATGGATGAGGCCCGCTACATGACCATGGAAGACGGAAGCGTAAGCATGGAAAGGGAGCAACTGAGCCAGATGGCCAGCCGCCAGATCACCTTTATTGATCACCTTGAAAAAGCCATGATGCGGATTGAAAATAAAACCTATGGCATTTGCCGGGTAACCGGTAAACTGATTGACAAGGCAAGGCTAAGGGCGGTGCCCCACGCCACGCTGAGTATTGAGGCCAAGCAAATGATGAATAAATAAACAGAAGCCCCAATCAAATGAATGTCACCCCGGCCAATGAGCCGGGGTCTTTTTTATGCCAGAAGATTATTTCTTTTTTCTCAGGAAAACCTGGAATCCAACTCCCAGGAAGAAACCATGGTTGGTGTATTTGGTAGTTGTTTTATTTACACCCCTTTCATCAATAGTACCGTCGTTTCCATTATCCCGAAGGGTAGTTTTATCAAATGTATTTTTATTATATCCATATATGTAGCCAATGAAAAAATCCAGCCCGGCATTTTCCCCCATCATTTTGGTGGCCCCTGCCTGCAGGCTGGCGTTGGCAAAAAAGCCTCCGCTTGAACTACCGTCATAGGAGATTTTATAAGCAGCAGGGCCGCTGCCCCCATAAAAAAACCCCTCTGTTTTCAGGTTGCTTATACCCAGGTTAAAACCAAACTGGCCAAAGGGCATTAATGAAGCGGAATGGCTGAAATAATGCCGTACAAAGCCGCCAAGGCCAATATTAAAACTATTGGATTTATCGCTTTGGTACGTGGTGCCATTTTGCTCATAAGTGGTTTTGTTACCTGTTGGATTAATGTTCAGCGTTGCCCCGACAGCCGTATTTTCCGTGATAAACCAACCCAAAGTTGGATTGATGGCCAAATTATAACTGGTGATCTTTGACTTGTTATTGCCTATCTGGTCAACCGATATGTCTGAACTGCCGGAATTATAGATTACAGAACCTACACTGGCCCCCGCCATTTTATCGCCACGGGCAAATTGGGCCCTGCCGGCAGTAGCAGAAATAAACAGGGCGAAGGCAAAAAAATACCTGATACAGGACATAATTGAATGTTTGGTCAGGCAACAAATATACTACTACGCTCCCATGCCAAGAGGCAAAATCACCTTCGATACGCTAAAATTCACCTGGTCTGATTAAAAAATATAGCCTAAGCTTCGTAGTACACGGTAGCCGTTCAGGCTTACCCGTCCATGCCCGATTTTTTTGCACAGGTTATAGCGATTTGATTATTTTTCCTTTACCTTTAAAATCTCTTTGGTGGAAAGGGAAATTCCCTTTATTTTTAAACCGAAACTAATTAACAGCCAAATCAAACTTTTATGAGAAAGTTCCAACTCCTTTCCCTTTTAGCTTTAGCTATAACTTTTTTAGCCGTTAGTTGTACAAAAGAAGGCCCCGAAGGCCCCACCGGCGCTACCGGTGCACAAGGCCCAACTGGAGTACAAGGTCCCATCGGTCCTGCTGGTCCTACCGGTCCCACAGGTCCCACAGGTCCTGCTGGTCCTGTTGGCCCCCAAGGCCCCCAAGGCCCGGCCGGCACAGCAAATGTTATTTATTCACCCTGGACAAATTTTGTGACAGGTAACTGGGGTGCTTTACAAACCGTTTTTGGAATAGATCAAAGAAGATATCTGATTACGGCTCCAGGCGCCACTCAGACAATGATCGATCAGGGTGTAGTTTTAGTATTTGTTCGCTTTGTAGGTGTTGCAAATACAACTTACCAACTACCACTCGTTGAATCAATTGCCGGAGGAGGCGGAACCCAACACATGCAATACACCACTACAGTTGGAACGATTACAATCCGGTTTTTTAATAGCAATGGTGTTGGTGATCCTGGTACATTTGGCGGATCTAATGCACATAGATATGTACTTATCCCCGGAGGGGTGGCAGGCGGTCGCACTGCTGAAAAAGCATGTGAGATCAATGGCCAGGTTTATACCGAGAGCCAATTGAAAGCAATGACTTACCAGCAGGTTTGTTCTTTGCTGAGCATCCCTCAATAATAATTTTCTCTCCAAAGAAAGCCCTGCCAAAAGCGGGGCTTTTTCTTTTTGGCCTTATTTTGTGCAACCAAAATTTGAAGTATGAAAAATCTTCTGCTTGCCGGATCTTTATTATTCGCGACAGTTATTGCAGCCCAGCCCCGCATTATTTCCGGCCCTATGCTGGGCCCGGTAGAGTTAAGGGATGCAAAAGTGTGGGTAGAAGTTTCTCCTGAAGTAAAAACAGTTTCCTTGCAATACAATAAGAGAGACGAAGCAAAATCAAAAACAGTGGTTTACAAAGGTGCATTGGGAAATGAGTTTAATCCCATTCAATTCACCATCGGAGGACTTGATTTTAATACAACTTATCAGTACAAAATATTACTTAACGGTAAGCCAACTTCTAATGGTGGCGAGTTTACCACCAAAGACCTCTGGCAATGGAGAAAGCCAGCACCGGATTTTAATTTCCTCACCGGTTCCTGCTCTTATTTCAACGAACCGGTTTTCGACAGGCCGGGCACCCCCTATGGTAAAGATTCTTCCATCTTTGAACCAATGGCCAAAGAGAAGGCAGCTTTTATGCTCTGGCTCGGTGATGCCTGGTATACCCGTGATGTAGATTATTACAGTGAATGGGGCTTATGGTACAGGGCCAGTCACGACAGGGCTGTTCCTGTTATGCAGAATTTTTTAAAAGCCATGCCCCAGTTTGCCATCTGGGACGATCATGATTATGGCCCCAATGATATTGGCAAGAATTATATCTTAAAAGAAACCAGCCGGGAAATTTGGAAAAAATACTGGTGCAATCCATCCTATGGTGAAAACGGGCAGGGCACTTATACCATGACAAGCTGGGGCGATGTGGATTTGTTTTTAACCGACGACCGTTGGTGGCGCAGCGCCGACAGGATGAAAGATTCGGTAGACGGAAAACCAAACCCGGAAAAGAGAATGCTGGGGAAACAACAAATGGAATGGCTGAAAAATTCCTTGTTGTACAGCAATGCCGTTTTTAAAATAATAACAGTGGGCAGCCAGGTACTTAATCCCGTTTCCCCGTTTGACAAATGGTGGGAATTCCCGGCTGAATACGATGAACTGATGAATTTTTTGAAGGAATACAAGATCAATGGCGTGGTGTTTCTAACCGGCGACCGGCACCACAGCGAAATCATTAAAGTGGACAGGCCCGGTACATATTCTCTATACGATATTACAGTTTCGCCCCTTACTTCAGGCACCCATGTTTTCGGCAATGCCGAAAAGAATAATCCTTACCGGGTGCTGGGGATAGACCAGCAGCAGAACTATGCAAAGTTTTCCTTCAGCGGGCCCCGGAACGACCGGAAGCTTACGGTAGAATATTTTGGCGTGAAAGGAGAAAAGCTGGCTGAATGGTCGGTTAATGAAAAGGAATTAAAAGCACCGTAGCCTTAACTTTCATATATACCTGTCAATGACTATCTCTTTCGGATACGCAAAACCCAAAGTGCTGCAGGCCCTGCGGTATCATTTCATCAGCCGGCCGGAGATCCGGATTATGCTTATCCTGGTGAATGTGTTTGCCATTGCGTCAATCATCCTGTATGCTTTTCAAAAAGTAACGCCGCTGGCTTTTCTTACCGGCTCGTTTTTATGGGTGGTGCTGATGATCAGTTTCTGGTTTGTGCTGCCGGGTATGGTTTACCGCCGGGCTGTTACATTTAAACATGAGTTCAGCATGGACTTTGATGAAGACTCCTTTACCTTACGGCATGAAAAGGGCTCGAAGCGATGGCCCTGGTCATCGCTGAAACACTATATGGAAAGCCCCCATTTCTTTCACCTTTATTTTGATAACCGCTCCTTTTTCCTGGTTCCCAAAAGCGGATGCCAAGACAGCGATGAAGTGCATGCATTAAGAATGCTGATAAAAAGCAAAGTGAAGAAAGGATAATCCCTTAAAGCTGTTTTTCCATTACATAATGCGGGATGGTTATCTCAATAAATTCATCACTGGTAACTTTATAGCCCATTTTTTCATAAAAACCTATTGAATTCTTCCGGGCATGCATGGAAAGAATTTTATAACCCCTGTCTCTGGCTAGGTTTTCGGCAAAGTTCATCAGTGCCCTGCCAATACCTTTTCCCTGCAGGTCGTTCAACACCGCCATCTGGCGTAAGCGGACTGTTTGCGGATTTTCTTCCACCAGCATACAGCAGCCCAGCATCTGTTCATCCTCAAAGGCGCCGATAAGCATATTATTTTTTTCTCTTTCCAGTTCCTGCGGTGTAAAGCTGAGGCCAAGCGGCTTGCGCAGAATATCATCCCGCAGTTTTACCATCTGCTGGTATTCAGGAGTACCATGGTCAATTATTTTCAGGGCCATAACCGGGATGAGATTGTAACCCGTTCAAAATACAAAGAACTTATAATTCCGCCAACCGTTTTTACCGTTATTTTGTCTTCTTGCAGGCACTTGCATAAAGGGCTATACTCTCGTTCTCAGCCAGTTGGGGCGATTGCGGAAAAAAGATTGATAAAGATGGCGATTAATTCAAAAAGTATATTTTTGCACCCAATAAACAAAACTTAAGAACATGTCAGACATTGCATCAAGAGTAAAGAAAATTATCGTTGATAAGCTGGGCGTTGATGAAGCCGAAGTAACCAACGAAGCCTCTTTCACCAACGACCTGGGTGCCGATTCACTGGATACGGTTGAACTGATTATGGAATTCGAAAAAGAATTCAATATTTCTATCCCGGATGAGCAGGCCGAGACCATTACAACTGTGGGTCAGGCTGTTTCTTACCTGGAAGAGCATGCAAAGTAAAAATGATCGTTTCGCAGTGTGGAATAAACAGGGACGCCTGTCCCGCCCTGCGGGAAAATAAAAACATCGATAACCGCCTTTAACTGTTACTACAGCAAAGGCGGTTTTTAATTCCGGCCCCGTCTTTGTAAAAACAGATTGTATATTTCTGCTGTAAATATTATTTGAAATTTTTGCCAGGAGGAACCTTTGATGTAATTTTTCATGCCTATGTTGTGTATTTTCGGCATGAAAAATTACAAGTTGTTTTGAGGAACCTAATATTCTTCAATTATGGAGTTAAAACGGGTAGTAGTTACAGGCATGGGCGCCATTACGCCGTTGGGTCATACCGTTGAAGAATACTGGAATGGCCTGGTAACCGGTGTATCAGGCGCTGATATGATTACGCTGTTTGATGCTTCCAAATTCAGGACAAAATTCGCCTGCGAGGTAAAAGGTTTTGATCCTGTACAGTTTCTTGATAGAAAAGAAGCCAGAAAAATTGACCGTTTTACCCAGTTTGCCCTTGTGGTAAGCGACCAGGCCATGGCAGATGCCGGCTTTACGAAAGATCATATAGACCCCGACCGGGTAGGAGTTGTATTTGCCAGCGGCATCGGCGGCCTGATTACTTTTCAAAATGAAGTAATTGATTTTGCCCGGGGTGATGGCACACCAAGGTTCAACCCTTTTTTCATTCCCAAGATGATACTGGATATTGCCGCAGGACAAATCAGCATGCGGCATAACCTGCGGGGGCCCAATTTTGCCGTGGTAAGCGCCTGCGCCAGCAGTACCAATGCCCTTATAGAAGCCTATAACCTCATCCGGCTGAACAAGGCCAGCATCATACTTACCGGCGGGAGTGAGGCTGTTATCATCGAAGCCGGTGTTGGCGGGTTCAATGCTATGAAGGCGATGAGTGAAAGAAATGATGATCCTAAAACCGCCAGCCGTCCCTATGATAAAGACAGGGACGGATTTGTAATGGGGGAAGCTGCCGGCATGCTGGTGCTGGAAGAACTGGAGCATGCCAAAGCAAGAGGAGCAAAAATATATTGTGAAGTGGCCGGTGGCGGGGCCACTGCCGATGCACATCACATCACAGCCCCGCATCCTGAAGGATTGGGCGCCAAAAATGTAATGCTTCTTGCACTGGATGATGCCGGAATGAAACCAGATGAAATTGATTATATCAATACTCACGGCACATCAACACCCATTGGAGATGGTGCAGAAGTAAAAGCCATATCGCAGGTTTTTGGCGATCATGCCTATAAACTCAATATTAGCGCCACTAAATCCATGACAGGTCACTGCCTGGGAGCAGCCGGTGTAATTGAAGCCATAGCCAGCATCAAGGCAGTGCTGCATGATGTGGTTCCGCCCACTATCAATCACTTTACCGATGACCCCGAACTGGACCCCCGGCTGAATTTTACTTTCAACAAGGCCCGGCACCGTACAGTAAGGGCGGCCCTGAGCAATACATTTGGCTTTGGCGGCCACAATGCCTGTGTGATCGTAAAAAAATTTACAAGCTGAGAGGTTGATATGTTGTCAGGGAATGAAGCATTCAACTTTTAAACTTTTATACTTGTCAACTTTTCCGTAGCTTAATGGCCGTGGATTTTTTTAAATTCTTTTCAGGCGATCATTCAGGTTCCTCTTTTAAAAAAGAGCTCAAGAATATTCTGGGCTATAAACCAGGCAATCTTTCCCTCTACAAAACAGCCCTTACGCACCGTTCCGTAAGAGAAAAGGCCGATGAAAACAATGAAAGGCTGGAATACCTGGGTGATGCCGTGCTCAGCGCCCTGATTGCCGATTATCTTTTTAAAAGATATCCTTACCGGGAGGAGGGGTTTCTTACCGAAATGCGCAGCAAAATGGTAAACCGGCAGCAGCTCAATGAAATTGCTGTCCGCATGGGGCTTAAAAAAATTACCCTGTACAACAAAATGGACGGCTCATTAAAAGCGAGCCAGATATTTGGCAATACCCTTGAAGCGCTGGTGGGGGCTATTTATCTTGACCAGGGCTATAAAAAAACGGCCAAATGGGTAATGGAATGCATCCTTATGCCGCATATGTTCATGGATGACCTGGAGAATCTTGAGATCAATCATAAAAACAAACTCTATGGCTGGGCAAACAAAAACGGCCGCCTGCTGGAGTTTGAAACGCTGAATGAAAAACTGGAGAACGGCCGCCGTTTATTTACAGTGGCAGCTGTGCTTGACGGGGAAATGATCGGTGAGGGAAGGGCCTTTAATAAGAAAGATGCTTCACAAATTGCAGCCCAGGTGGCGGTAGAGCGCCTGGGCATTGCCACCACCGATTCGGCTGGTGACGAAACAGTATCATAATATAAAAAAGGGGCCGGGCCCCCTCTTCACATCTCC
This sequence comes from Bacteroidota bacterium, assembly GCA_016868455.1. Taxonomy (GTDB): domain Bacteria; phylum Bacteroidota; class Bacteroidia; order Chitinophagales; family Chitinophagaceae; genus JJ008. The sequence continues at coordinate 23,759 of VGGV01000004.1, read as the reverse complement.
ACAATATCTTTTTTTACTGAGCTTACAATCGCCAGCAATTCATCCTGTTCTTTTTTCGGCACTTTGAATTTGTTCAGCGTTTCAACCAGCAACCCGGCAGTAATGTTCCAGTCGTTTTCCGAAATTTTTAATCCTTTGTGGGCGTCTTTCATAGAGCGGCCCATATATACACAGGGCTCGCCGCTCACATTGCAAAGCATATCCACTATATGCTGGCGCATGCTTTTTTTGCTGTCATCACCGGCGCCGGTAAAAAAACGGGACAGATCTTTATGAGTGGCCAGTTTGCTGATAAAATCATCCGTTACGGCTGCAATGGCATCATAACCACCCAGCCTTTTGTAAAGTGATTCCTGTGCCTGTACCTGCCGTGCTGCCACCAGCAGCAGGAATAGGGGAAGGAAAACATAAAATCTCTTTTTCATAAACAATTATTTAGCCGGTTAATGAATATTGGCCCGCCGGGCCTGCCCCTACTTACGGTAAAAAGATGCGGCAGGTTTTTCCTGTATCAATTACATCGTTACATTTGAAAAACTAAAAACCCTGCTATGAGATGCCTGCTTGTTATTCTGGCCCTTGCATCCGTCACCGGTTCCTGTAAAAGCAAACCTGCCAAAGGCGCCAACGGTATTACCTACAAATCAGCCGTAGAGTACAACGATTATATTGTTTCCCGTCAGACCACCCTGATGCGGAACATCATGACCTTGGTGGAAGCAGCGCAGAGCGATTTGGATTCAGCCGAGCGGCTGCTGGATAAATATGTAAGGCAAACAGGTGCGATGATCACTGAAATAAAAGGGATGCCGCCGTATAAAGGCGACTCTTCGCTGCGGGATGCAGCAGCAAGCCTTTTTGGGTTTTATCAAAAAATGTTCGACAGGGATTACCGGGATATCCTTCACCTCCGGAGTGAGCAGGACGGAACATTAACTGAAACAGAGGAAAGAATTCAGGATATTGTAAGGAAAGTAGGGGAAGAGGAAAAGGGCTACGATGCCCGGTTTCAAAATGCCCAGAAAGCCTTTGCCCGGAAAAACAACATGAAGCTGAAGGAAAATGAAATGCAGAAGGAGTTTGATAAGAAGATGAAAACAGACGAATAGGGCCGGGGCCGGATCATGGTTTTTCCATACAAAGTTCTATCAGCGTACTGTTGGTATGTTTGGGGTGCAGAAAGCAGATAAGCTTGTTGTCGGCCCCTTCTTTTGGTTTATCATTTAGCAGTACAAAGCCTTCCTGTTTCAGCCGTTCCATTGCAGCATCAATGTCCGCCACTTCAAAAGCGATATGGTGCAGGCCTTCGCCCTTTTTTTCAATGAATCGGGCAATGATGCCGTCGGGCACAGTGCTTTCCAGCAGTTCCACCTTATTGGGCCCTGTTTGAAAAAAGGCGGTGTTCACTTTTTCCGTTTCAACGGTTTCGGTTTTATAGCAGGGAGTATTCAGCAGCTTTTCAAACCGGGGTATGGCTTCCTCAAGGTTTTTAACGGCGATGCCGATATGTTCTATTTTTTGCATAAAGATGTAAGATAACGACTTTCCGAAAGCCGGAAAATCAGCCGGCCAGGTCAAATTGGCCCTTTCATTCAGAACATTTTGAGCTAATTTCGTGTTTACAGAAACAAAAACAGCGAGGAAAGTGAACTATGCTGCAATTTCCCATTTATTTAGACCATAATGCCACCACACCCTGCGATCCGAGGGTGGTGGAAACCATGCTGCCTTATTTCACCAATAGTTTCGGCAATGCAGCCAGCCGTAACCATCCTTTTGGCTGGCAGGCCGAAGAGGCTGTTGACTATGCCCGGGAGCAGGTGGCCAGGCTGGTGGGCGCGGACCCCAAAGAGATCATCTTTACTTCCGGCGCCACTGAAGCCGATAACCTTGCTATAAAAGGGGTGTTTGAAATGTATGCCAGCAAGGGCAATCATATCATAACCTGCAATATCGAGCATAAGGCAGTACTGGATACCTGCAAGCATATAGAAAAAGAAGGCGGAGAGGTAACCTATCTGAAAGTGAAAGATAACGGGCTGGTGGATCCTGCCGATGTGGAAGCAGCCATCAAACCTACCACCATCCTGATCGCCATAATGTATGCCAATAATGAAATTGGCACGGTGATGCCGGTGAAGGAAATCAGCGCCATTGCTAAAAAGCACGGGGTGCTTGTGTTCAGCGATGCCACACAGGCGGTTGGAAAAATACCCGTGGATGTAAATAAAGACGGCATAGACCTGATGGCCTTTACTGCACACAAAATGTATGGTCCAAAAGGCGTGGGCGCTTTATATGTGCGCCGCAAAACCCCCCGTGTGAAAGTAACTGCTCAATTGGATGGCGGCGGTCATGAGCGGGGAATGAGAAGCGGTACGCTGAATGTGCCGGGTATTGTGGGCTTTGGCAAGGCCTGTGAACTGTGCATGTATGAAATGACTGAAGAGTCGGCCCGGCTCAGCAAACTGAGGGATAAACTTGAAAATACCCTGCTTACTATTGAAGAGGCCTACCTGAACGGGGATAAAGGGCACCGGCTGCCGCATGTAACCAATATTTCTTTCAAATATGTGGAAGGTGAAGGGCTGATGATGGGCTTTAATAAAAATATTGCCGTTTCATCGGGCTCGGCCTGTACCTCAGCATCGCTGGAGCCATCCTATGTGCTGAAGGCGCTGGGGCTGGGGGATGACCTGGCACATAGTTCGCTGCGATTCGGGCTGGGCAGGTTTACTACCGAAGAGCAGATTGATTATACAATAGAACAGGTAACGAATACGGCGAATAAATTGAGGGAGATGAGTCCGCTTTGGGAGATGTATAAGGAAGGAATTGATCTGAACACTATTGAATGGGCGCATCACTAAAAATGTAAAACGCAAGATGAAAAATGATAAATGTAAAGGGTTTATTTAACAGGTCGCAGTTTTATATTTAATATTTAAAAGTTTACATTATAAATTTATTATTATGGCATACAGTGAAAAAGTAATCGACCACTACCAGAATCCCAAAAATGTGGGAACACTGGATAAAAGCAAACAAAATGTGGGCACCGGTCTGGTAGGCGCACCTGAGTGCGGCGATGTTATGCGCCTGCAGATTGAAGTGGATGAAGCGACCGGCGTAATTAAAGAGGCCAAATTTAAAACCTTTGGCTGCGGCTCAGCCATTGCTTCTTCTTCACTTTCTACCGAGTGGCTGAAAGGCAAAAGTATTGACGATGCAGTGAAGATTGACAATATGGAAATAGTAGAAGAGCTGAACCTGCCCCCGGTAAAAATTCACTGCTCCGTGCTGGCAGAAGATGCTATCAAAGCAGCGATAAATGATTACCGCAAAAAGAACGGTATGCCGGAGCTGAAGTTTGAAGAAGGAGTGGTGCATTAGGCCTCCCCTAACCCTGCCTGTCCGGCAGGCAGGCCCTCCGAAAGAGGAGCTTTAGAATCCTAAAGAACAGAATTTACTAATGGGTAAAGAAAACGCTATACTATCAGAAACCCAGAACCCTCCGCCAGCTGGCGGAGGCGGGGAGGCCAATTCAATTTACATCAGCGATAAGGCAAAGGCTAAAGTGCAGCAGCTGATGGCTGATGCAGGCATTGCCAATGACCCTTCTTATTTTTTAAGGGTGGGGGTAGTGGGTGGCGGATGTTCCGGTCTTAGCTATAAGCTTGATTTTGACAATGAACAGAAACCCATGGACCAGGTGTTTGAAGATAATGGTGTAAAAGTGGTTACTGACCTGAAAAGTTTTCTTTACCTCGTTAACACCACACTTGATTTTTCTGATGGCCTTAACGGCAAAGGTTTTTATTTCAGTAACCCCAATGCCAGCCGCACCTGCGGATGCGGGGAGAGCTTTGCGGTTTAACAATACCTGTTTTACCCCGAACTTGACAATAGAAAATCCTTTCGTATTTGCGGAAGGATTTTTTATGAGAAATTTCTTCAGAATGTGGGCCGGGGTAGTGTAATGAGTCCTGTACTTTAGGATTCTCTTGTGCCCTGATTGTTGAGCCTTGTACCTGTTTATTACTTATTTTGCACCATTGTCCATGCCTATGTGGTCCGTTTGTAAAAAAGAACTCCGCCAGTTTTTCAGCAGCCTTACCGGTTATATTGCCATTATCGTTTTCCTTTTAGTGAACGGGCTGATGCTTTTCTTCTTCCGGGACAATATTTTTGAATTTGGTTATGCCACACTCGACCGGTTCTTTCAACTGGCCCCCTGGGTTTTACTGCTGCTGATTCCTGCTATTACCATGCGCAGCTTTGCAGAGGAATTTAAAACAGGCACATTTGAGATACTTCAAACCCGGCCGCTCAGCCGCGGGCAGATTGTATGGGGAAAATACCTGGGCAGCCTGATCGTAGTGTTCATTGCCCTGCTTCCCACTGTTGTTTACATTATTTCGATGCAAAGGCTTTCAGCCGGCCAGGGTATTGACATGGGGGCCACCATCGGGGCTTATACCGGATTATTCTTTCTTGCTGCTGTATTTACGGCGATTTGTATTTGCTGCAGCAGCTTTACCAATAATGCAGTGATCGCCTTTATTTCGGGTTTGCTGGGCTGCGCCCTGTTGTACTATGGCTTCAATGCCATCAGTAAACTGCCGGCGCTCAGCAACGGAACGGATTATTATGTGGAGATGGCCGGGATTGATTTTCATTACCGGAGCATCAGCCGCGGATTGATTGATGCAAGGGACATTGTTTATTTTTTATCACTGATTTTTTTATTCCTGGTTATAACCAGCAGGAACCTGCTTAAGCGGTAATATGAAAAAGCTGTTGAATAAAATAGTTGTTTCAAAGTACGGGTGGGTCATGCTGCTGGTGCTGGTGCTTGCAGTAAACCTCCTGGCTTCCTTTCTGCAGCTACGGGTTGACCTGACCAAGGAAAAAAGATATACACTTAGTAAAGCCACCAAAGATCTGCTGAAGAACCTGGAGGATGATGTGCAGATAGATGTGTTTTTGAAAGGTCAGTTTCCTGCCGGATTTAAGAAACTGGCCAATAGCACCAATGAGTTTTTGCAATTGATGAAAGACAGGAATGGTGCTAAGCTACATTACAGATTTATTTCACCACAGGAAGAAATACCTGATACACCCGGCAGAACTTATGAGGATACACTGATTGGCCTGGGCGCCAATGCAATCAATCTTACTGTGCAGGTAGCCGAAGGGCAGGAAAATAAAAGAGTATATCCTGTTGCACTGATGCGTTATAAGGGCAAACAAACTCTTGTTAATCTGTATTCCGGCGGGAAGAGAATGATCACTCCTGTTGAAATGAACAGTGCTGAGGCATTAATGGAGTACCAGTTTGCAAAAGCTTTAGACGGGTTAATTACGACAGAGAAGCCACATGTGGCCTATTCCATAGGAAACGGAGAGCCGGTTGATGCGAATACGTATGGCATTCAGGATGCACTGAAAAATGACTACCAGCTTGGTGTTTTCGATCTTAATAAGCATAGTAAACTATCTACGGATATCAATGATAAAGGAAGGATAGACGTATTTATGATCGTTAAACCTACACTCCAATTTTCTGAACAAGAAAAACTAAAGATTGATCAATACCTGATGCGGGGAGGAAAACTGCTTTGCTTTATTGATAACCTGATTGCTGAGCAAGATAGCCTGCGCAGTATAAAGGAAACAGTAGCTTTTGATCGCAACCTGAATCTTACAGACCAGCTGTTTCGCTATGGTGTTCGCATAAATACTGATCTTGTAATGGATCTGCAGTGTGATTATATGCCTTTTGTGGTAGGTGGCGATATGCAAAATCCCCAGTTTGAATTTTTGAAATGGAACTATTATCCTTTATTCGAATCAAAGGGAAATCATACGATCAATAAAAATATTGGTCTTGTTTCAGGACGGTTTGTGAATTCGATTGATACCATAGCCACGCCAGGGGTAAATAAAACAGTTCTGTTTTCCAGTTCTGCAGACTCCCGGATTATCAGCACTCCAGCCCTGATTAGTCTGAATGAGAATAAAAATGTTCCGAAAGATATCAAGTTTAATAAAAGGGATATCCCTGTAGCTATGTTGCTGGAGGGTAAGTTCACATCGCTGTACCGAAACAGGGCCTCCCGTTCCCAACTGGACAGCCTTGCCGCTGCCGGAAGTAGTTTTTTACCCGAGGGCAATGGATATGGAAAAATTATCGTAGCGGCTGATGGTGATATGGTGCTGAATGATGTTTCACCACAAGAAGGACCGTTACCAATGGGTCAAAATTTTTACACAGTTGGCTCTCAGTTTGAATACCAGTTTGCCAACCGTGATTTTTTGCTCAACTGCCTGGAATACCTGGTGAATAAACCGGGTATTATTGAAACAAGAAATAAAGACATAGTTCTCCGCTTGCTGGATGGACAAAAAGTGAAAGAACAACAAACCACCTGGCAGCTCATCAATATTGCCTTGCCGGTATTGCTGCTGGTGGTTTTTGGCTGGTTTTACCAGGAGATCAGAAAGAGAAAATATGCAGCGTAACGCTGTTACAGGCTCTGGCATTTCCCGGTTATCTTTGCACACTATCTTCAAAACACTTCATGACAAGGGATCAGATTACCTACCTGGTTTTTGGAACCATCTTAGCTGCCTCGCTGGTAGCCGACCTGGGATTGTTAAGTAAAAAAAACCAGAAGATCACCATCCGGCAGGCATTAAACCAAACCTTTTTCTGGGTGGGGCTTGCCCTGTCGTTTTTTGTTTTTATGTGGATCGAGAACGGTCAGAAACCGGCACTGGAATACCTGAGCGCCTACCTGATGGAGTGGAGCCTCAGTGTTGACAATATCTTTGTATTCATACTGATTTTTTCAGCCTTCTCCGTAAAGGAGAAACATTATGGAAGGGTGCTGCTGATCGGTATCATGATGGCCATCATCTTCCGGGTTATTTTTATTACGGTGGGAGTGGTGCTGGTGGAGAAATTTCACTGGATATTGTACATCTTCGGCGTCTTCCTGGTGTATACCGGTTACAAAATGTTTACGGCGAGTGATGATGAGGAGTTTGACCCTCGTGAAAGCAAAATTTACAGGTTCATGAAAAAATTCCTTCCGCTGGTACCGCATGACGGGGATGGCAAATACCGGGTAGTGGAGAATGGGAGGCCGGCCTATACTACTTTATTTGTAGTGGTCATAATGCTGGCGGCTGTTGACCTTGTTTTTGCCCTGGATTCCATACCGGCCGTAATGGGTATTGTAGATACCAAAACCCCCGGCTATGAGCCTACTGCAAGAATGGTGATCTATACTTCCAATGTTTTTGCAGTGCTGGGCTTAAGGTCCCTGTTCTTTTTATTGCGGGGCGCCGTCAGTAAATTTGATTACCTGCAGCAGGGTATTGCCATTGTGCTGGTGTTTATCGGACTGAAAATGCTGGCAGCCCACTGGATAGATCCGGTGGTTGATAAGCAGACGCAGGTTTTCATTTCTCTCGGAGTTATTCTCACCTGTTTAACCGGCTCTATTTTCTACTCAATTTTTGTTGAAAAGAAAGGTGAACCGGAAGATATAACCGATGAAAGTATCCGTTAACAAAGTTTGAAGTATACCATCAGCGATATTGCCCGGATCATTGATGCAGATACCAAAACAGCATCTGAAGCTGTTATTGAAAACATACTGCTTGACAGCCGTAAAGTATCCGCACCGGGCACATCTGTTTTTTTTGCCTTAAAGGGACCGAGGCGTGACGGGCACCAGTTCATCCCCGAGTTATATAAAAAAGGAGTAAGGGCTTTTGTGATCAGTGAACCGGTTGATACTGCCGTTTGTCCTGAAGCAGTTTTTCTGAATGTGTATGATACACTGGTGGCCCTGCAGGCATTAACTGCATATCACCGGCAGCAATTTTCTGTCTTGCCTGACGGCAGGCAGGTTCCGGTAATCGGCATTACCGGCAGCAATGGAAAAACGATAGTGAAAGAATGGCTGTATCAATTGTTGCATGAGGAGTATAAGGTTGTGCGCAGCCCTAAAAGCTATAATTCACAAATTGGCGTTCCCCTGAGTGTTTGGCAAATGAATGAACAGCATACGCTGGGAATATTTGAGGCCGGTATATCAGAACAGGGAGAGATGCCGCGGCTGGAAAAGATCATTCATCCCACAATCGGGATACTTACCAATATCGGTGAAGCGCACAGCGAGGGTTTTATAGATGCAGAGCATAAATTCAGGGAGAAAGCAATCCTGTTTCGCAACTGTGAAGCGGTGATCGGAAGAGAAGAAGATTTGCGGGGAAGAGAAGATGTAATAGAAATGCTGGGAGAAAAAATTCAGGTATTAACCTGGGGAAAAGATGAGAAGCACTCTTTTGTTGTAAAACATATTTCTCAGCAGCCCGGTGAAACGTTTATTAAATTGCAGTTTCGTTCTGAAGACATAGAATTTAAAATTCCGTTTACGGACCAGGCATCTGTTGAAAACGCCATTACCTGCTCCTGTACGATGCTTTACCTGGGCGTGGTTGCCGGCAGCATCGCTCAAAAAATGAAAGGGCTTCACCCCGTGAATATGCGGCTGGAGCTGAAGAAGGGAATAAATCATTGTACCATCATCAATGACAGTTACAGTACTGATATCAGTTCGCTTGAAATAGCCCTGAATTTTCTTGAACAGCAAAGCGTCGGCAATATGAAAACGGCGATCCTGTCTGATTTTTTGCAAAGCTCATTACCGGATGACGAACTGTACGGGCAGGTCGCTCAAAAATTGCAGAGACACCGGGTGAACAGAATAATTGGTATCGGTGAAAAAATTTCGACTCATCTTGTCCGGCACCTGCCGCACCCGGAGGGGACAGATATAATTTTTTACCGCAGTACAGAGCAATTCATTGATGAATTCCGGTTTTCACATTTTAAAGAAGAAGCCATACTGGTAAAAGGGGCCCGGGCATTTGAATTTGAAAAAATTGTTCAGTTGCTCGAACTGAAAGCTCACCGGACAGTGCTGGAGATAAATCTTTCTGCGATTGCACATAATCTGAAAGAGTACCAGAAGATATTAAGGCCTTCAACCAAAATTATGGCTATGGTAAAGGCTTTTGCCTATGGCAGCGGAGGGGCTGAGATCGCAAGCATTTTACAGTATCACAAAGTGGATTATCTCGGCGTGGCTTATGCAGATGAGGGGGTAGAACTTCGCAAAGCCGGTATCACTGTTCCGGTAATGGTAATGAACCCGGATGAAAATGCTTTTGAAAAAATGGTTGAATATAATCTGGAACCTGAACTCTATTCATTTGTCTTACTTCAATCTTTTGATACTTTTTTACAACAGGAAGGAAGGCTTCAGTATCCTGTACATATAGAAATAGAAACCGGGATGAACCGGCTTGGTTTTGCTGTAAGCGAAATCGGCCGTTTGGCTGCAGCACTGCGGTCCACTTCATCTTTTAAAGTGCAATCTGTTTTCACCCACCTTGTTGCCGGTGAGGAAAAAGTGAATGATGCATTTACGCAGCAACAGTTTGAACTTTTTCAGCAGGCGGCCGGTGAACTGCAAAACAAGACGGGGTTTACTTTGCTCCGCCATATTTCCAATTCAGCGGCAGTTCTCCGTCATCCGCATTTGCAACTGGATCTGGTGAGGCTGGGAATTGGTTTATATGGAATTGACAGCACCGGTTCTGATAAATCCGGTAGTCATCGGATCAATTTACATACCGTGGCTACGCTGAAATCAAGTGTAGCTCAAATAAAACAAATTAAGGCCGGAGAGAGTGTTAGCTACAACAGAAGAGGTGTTGTAAAAAGAGATTCACGGATCGCCACCATCCGTTTGGGTTATGCAGATGGATACCCCCGCAGACTGGGCAGCGGTGTTGGACAGGTTCGGATAAAAGGAAAGAGGGCAACTGTAATTGGAACAATTTGTATGGATATGTTCATGGTAGACATTACGGATATACCTGGCGTTGAAGAAGGTGATGAAGTAATGATTTTCGGAAAGCAATTGCCTGTGCAGGAACTGGCAGAAAGGGCAGCAACCATTCCTTATGAAATTATGACAGGTATTTCACAGAGGGTAAGAAGAGTGTATTACGAAGAATAATGTTTAACATCCGCCCGGGAAGTCGGCGGGGCTAAAACTGTATATTTGCAGATAGTATGAAAACACTGAAGCTGAGGCATGTTGTACTGATCATATCTGCGATCATCATTGCTGACCAGGCGCTGAAGATCTGGATAAAAACGACCTATCCCACCGGTGAAGTGTTGCGGGTTTTCGGGATGGACTGGTTTCGTCTTCACTTTATTGAAAACCCCGGGATGGCCTGGGGCTGGAAATTCGGTAATGAAACCGGCAAAATAATACTTACCCTTTTCCGCCTTGCGGCAGTAATATTTGGCACCTGGTATCTGGGCAGGATTGTAAAGCAGCAGTATAAAAGGGGCTTTATTATTTGCGCTTCCCTGATTTATGTCGGCGCTTTGGGCAATCTGATTGACAGTATGTTCTACGGGATGATCTTTGATAAAGGCCTTACCTATGACCCTGCCATCAGCAACTACCTGCAGTACTCAGGGGTTGCTGAATTTTCTTCAAATGGTTATTCCCCTTTCCTGCATGGCAGTGTGGTGGATATGTTTTATTTCCCTTTGTTTAAAGGGCATTACCCCTCATGGTTTCCGTTTGTAGGCGGGGACGAGTTTGAATTCTTCAGCGCCATTTTCAATATAGCCGACGCTTCTATCTCCATTGGGGTTATCACCCTGCTGCTATTTCAGAAAAAATTTTTTAAGAAAGTAAAACCCCGGGAATCACACCCGGTAGTGGAAACCAGTTCCGAAGTAAACGATAAGGTACAGGTGCTTTAAAAACCGGCTAAGTTATTAAATGCAAAGCCCCCTTCCGGGGGCCTTGTTTTTAGTTATGCTCAGGGTTTAAACGGATAAACAAATTGTTCAGCCGCGGAAAAAATTATGCCGCCATCTGCTTTCCCTTATATAGCGGATAGCTGCCAGCCGGTCAGAAATAGCCATGCGTACTATCCGGCCGGTCCGTTGAACATCGCCGGACAAAATGGCTTTTAAATACGGGGATTGCTCTGGCTGCTTTTTGGCAGGTGGTGGATGCTCTTCAGCGGGTTTAGAAAAGTAAAGTGGTGGTTGGTCGTTACTTTTCATGGTCAGGATTTTTTAGGTTATCAAAAGGTTGGATTAAAGACAATGTTAAGATAATATCAAAATAACGGGATTGCAAGGTTTACGGTTAAAAAAATTGATACCGGTTTTTTACGATAGTAATTTTACGATAACTTATTTGCTCAAAGTTTTCCAACCATCTTTTCCGGCTTTACCCACTCGTCAAATTGTTCTGGCGTTACATATCCCAGTTTTACAGCCATTTCTTTCAGGGTAATGCCCTGTTTATGGGCCTTTTGAGCAATCTCAGCCGCTTTGTAATAGCCAATTTTGGTATTGAGTGCGGTAACCAGCATCAGCGAATTCTGAACATGCTTCCGGATATTTTCTTCAATAGGCGCTATACCCTCGGCGCATTTATCATTAAAGGAAACACAGCCGTCGCCAATCAGCCGGGCGCTGTGCAGGAAATTGTATATCATCACCGGTTTGAACACATTTAATTCAAAATGGCCGGTGGCGCCACCCACATTTATTGCCACATCATTGCCCAGCACCTGTGCAGCAATCATGGTCAGGGCTTCACATTGGGTGGGGTTTACTTTTCCCGGCATGATGGAGGAGCCGGGTTCATTGTCCGGAATGAAGATTTCACCAATACCGCTTCTTGGCCCGGATGAGAGCATGCGGATGTCATTGGCAATTTTCATCAGACTGACAGCTACGGTTTTTAAAGCGCCATGTGCTTCCACAATGGCATCATGCGCCGCCAGGGATTCAAATTTGTTTTCAGCAGTTACAAAAGGAAGCCCCGTAAGACTGGCAATATGTTTTGCAACGTTTTCTGAATAACCCGGCGGGGTATTGATGCCTGTTCCCACCGCTGTGCCGCCAAGGGCCAGCTCACTGAGATGAGACAGCGAATTTTTAATGGCTTTTAATCCATGATCAAGTTGCGATACATACCCGCTGAACTCCTGTCCCAGGGTAAGCGGCGTTGCATCCATAAAATGGGTGCGGCCGATTTTTACCACCTTCCTATACTTTTTGCTCTTCCTGACCAGCGTATCCCTTAATTTTTTAATACCGGGAATAGTGGTTTCCACCAGTATTTTATAAGCAGCGATATGCATGGCTGTGGGGAAAGTGTCATTGGATGACTGAGATTTATTTACATCATCATTGGGATGAAGAAATTTTTCTTTATCAGTTAGCTTTCCGCCCTTCAGAACATGGCCACGATAGGCAATGACCTCGTTTACGTTCATGTTGCTTTGTGTACCGCTTCCGGTTTGCCATACTACCAGGGGAAAATATTCGTCGAGCTGACCTTTGAGGATTTCATCGCATACTTTGCTAATCAGCACACCCTTGTTTTTGGGAAGTACACCGGCCTCATAATTGGTAATGGCAGCCGCTTTTTTCAGATAGGCAAAGGCCTTTATTATTTCTTTGGGCATCCGGTTAATGTCCTGCGCTATTTGGAAGTTATCAATACTTCGCTGTGTTTGGGCGCCATAATAAGCATCGGCGGGCACTTTAACCTCGCCCATGGTATCTTTTTCGGTCCTGTATTCCATAATCAGCCTTTTTATTAAATATAGACAACTGCCTGCCAAAGGTTTGAAGCAGGCGTGGCAAAGGTAGGTCAATCAGGAAAACAGATAAATGACTTTTCTTTTTTAAAAGTTGGCGTTCCGGTGTTAAATTGCATTATAATGGCTTTGGTTTGAGGCGATGCCGCCTCTTTTCCCATCCTCATCTTTTTCCTTTGCAAAACCTGAATTGAATTTTTTGAGACAGGCTAATTTTTTTACATGAAAAGAATTACAGGGCTGCCGGCTTTACTTATTTGCTGTATTATATCCGCCCAGCAGCAAACGCAGAATATCATTATTATTACTACCGATGGCCTGCGCTGGCAGGAAGTGTTCAGGGGAATTGATACGGCTATTGCCAATAATAAGAATTATCATGAGGACGACAGCAGCTACCTTTTCGATAAGTACTGGGTCAATGATGTAACCGAAAGACGAAAGAAACTGATGCCTTTTCTATGGGAAACAGTTGCGGCAAAAGGGCAGGTATTAGGCAACAGGGATGAGGGCTGCAGGGTTGATAATGCCAATCCCTACTGGTTTAGCTACCCGGGGTACAGTGAAATTTTCACAGGCTACGCTGATACAGCCATAAACAGTAACAATTATCCTCCCAACCCGCATGTTACCGTGCTGGAGTTTTTGAATAATCAGTCAAAACTAAAAGAGAAGGTGGCCGTCTTTGGAGCATGGGAGGCGTTTGACAGAATATTAAATGAGGAAAGAAGTGGTATTCCGGTTATTTGCGGGTTTAAACCAACCGGCGGTAAAGCCCCTACTTCCAATGAAAGAGTGCTCAACCGGTTGTTACAAGATTCATACCGGCCCTGGCATGAAGACGAATGCTTCGATGTATTTACCCATCATGCAGCCATGGAGTGGCTTAAAACAAGAAAGCCCAGGGTCTTGTATATCGCATATGGTGAAACAGATGAATGGGCGCATGCGGGTAAATACCGTTCTTACCTGGATGCTTGTCATCAGGTGGATGCCTGGATAAAAGAGATATGGGAATTTGTGCAGAAAGACCCGCAGTATAAAAATAAAACTACCTTATTTATCACCACCGATCATGGAAGAGGAGATGCGATTAAGGATGAGTGGACAAGCCATAATAACAAAATAGCAGACTCACATCAAATGTGGTTTGCTGTAATGGGTCCCGATACCCCCGTGAGGGGAGAAGTCAGGGGGAAAATGCAGCTTTATCAAAAACAATTTGCTCAAACCATTGCCCGGCTGATGGGTTATACATATAAAACAGCTCATCCGGTGGCTGAAGCTGTACTTTATGTTTTTAATCCCGGTATTTATCGGGAGAAAAAATGATCATGAACTCATGAAGAAATTAAGCCTTGTCATTGGTTTGTTATCAGGGATAACCCTTGCTGCACAGGATTACAACGACCTGCCTGTTCCCTCAAAAAAGCAGTTGGACTGGCATGAAACCGAATATTACCTTTTCATGCATTTTGGGCCCAATACGTTTACAGGAAAAGAGTGGGGGGAAGGAACAGAACCCGAAGATATTTTTAACCCTGCAGCACTGGACTGCCGGCAATGGTGCCGCATCGCAAAACAGTCAGGGGCGAAGGGCATCATCATTACCGCCAAACATCATGACGGGTTTTGCCTCTGGCCCAGCAAATATTCGAAACATACAGTAAGGGAGAGCAAATGGAAGAATGGTAAAGGCGATGTGCTGAAAGAACTATCACAGGCCTGTAAAGAATTCGGGTTGAAATTTGGAGTGTACCTCTCGCCATGGGACCGAAATCATCCTGATTACGGAACGGAGAAGTACAACACGGTTTTTGTGAACATGATGAAAGAAATTTTTCAGAACTACGGACCCGTATGGGAAATGTGGTGGGACGGCGCCAACGGCGAAGGCCCCAACGGTAAAAAACAGGTGTATGACTGGAAGCGTTTTGAAAATACCGTGAAACAATTCTCCCCCAAAACAGTTGTATTCAGCGATATTGGCCCCGATATCCGCTGGGTGGGCAATGAAAACGGGTTTGCGGGAGATCCAAACTGGAATTTCCTGGATACGGCCGGATTTAAAAGAGGCATTGGCGCTCCGCCGGCTGATACATTAAATCATGGAAATTATGATGGACAACACTGGATGGGTGCCGAATGTGATGTAAGCATCAGGCCGGGATGGTTTTGGCGGGAAAGCGAGAATGCCCGGGTAAAAACACCGCAGCAGTTATTTGACATTTATCTGAAATCTGTTGGAAGGGGTGCTAATCTATTGCTGAATGTTCCGCCGGATGCAAGGGGGTTTATCCATGAAAACGATTCAGCATCACTGGCCGGGTTTAAGAAACTCAGAGATGAGAGTTTTGAAAACAACCTGCTATCAGCTAATACCTTTTACCAATTCACCCGCAGGGAACTTACGGAGCAGGATATAAAACTGCGGTCAATGGACAAAGAAAACCAGGCTTATGCTGTAAACCTCCAGAATTTTATTGTGGAACTGCCCCGTGCGGAAAAAATGAACTGTATCATTTTACGGGAAGCCATTCATCTGGGTCAAACCATCCGCAGGTTCAGGATTGTGGTGTACAACGGCAAAAAACCGGTAAAAGAAATAAACGGCACCAGTGTCGGAAGAAAAAGAATACTTACTTTTAAGACCACTTCAGTTACATCATTCACTGTTTACCTCGAAGATGCCAAGGGGGTTGATAATGTAATTGGGGTTACAGCCTACCTGATAGACGAAAAGCTGCTGGAGAAATGATAAAACAGAAAGTACTTCAAAGAACCTGAAGTTTATATTCCTTTAAAATTAGCCTTTCTTTTTTCGAGGAAGGCGGCCACGCCTTCTTTCATATCATCTGTATCAAAACAGTTCCCGAATACCTGTATTTCCAGGGCATAGCCATTGCTGGTTTCATCAAATACTGCATTGGCTGCTTTAATGCAGCCGGCCACGGCTGACAGAGCTTTTGAATTGATGATTTCCAGGATTTTTTTAGTATGGTCCAGTAATGTTTCAGCCGTTGTTACGTAATTAACCAAACCCAGTTGTTTTGCTTCGTTTGCATCTATCATATGCGCACTCATGAGCAGTTCCATGGCTTTGCCTTTTCCAACCAACTGAACAAGCCGTTGTGTGCCGCCATAGCCGGGTATCAAACCCAGGTTCACTTCCGGCTGACCGAATTTTGCATTTTCAGATGCCACACGGAAATGACAACTCATGGCCAGTTCACAACCACCGCCTAAAGCAAAACCGTTAACAGCCGCAACAATGGGTTTGGAAGAGTTTTCAATTCTTGCAAAAGTATCCTGTCCTCTTTTGGCAAGCGCCATAGCCTGTTCTTTGTTCAGTGCGTTGAATTCAGAAACATCAGCTCCAGCCACAAATGCTTTAGGGCCTGCCCCGGTGATGATTACTGACCTGATGTCCGGGTTGCTTTCAATTTCATCCAGCACTTTATTCAAGTCTGTGAAAACATCTTTATTCAGCGCATTCAGCTTATCCGGCCGGTTGATGGTGATGGTGAGAATATGATCTTCAAGCGAAGCAAGCAGGGTTTGGTACATACTGATCTTATTAAAAGTTTCTGTTTTGCTTTACCCAGGTTTTGATATAACCGGTGATCTCTGCAGTAGGTGTGCCCGGGGCAAATAATTTTCCAACCCCCATTTCGTTTAAGGTCTTCATATCATCTTCGGGAATGATGCCGCCGCCGGTAAGCAGCACATCCTTCATTCCTTTTTCTTTCATTAGCGCTATTACTTTGGCGAAAACGGTCATATGAGCGCCTGAAAGGCTGCTGATACCGATTGCATCCGCATCTTCCTGCAATGCTGCATTCACTACCATTTCAGGTGTTTGGCGCAGGCCGGTATAAATAACTTCCATGCCTGCATCTCTGAGTGCTGTGGCAATCACCTTGGCACCCCGGTCATGGCCATCTAATCCTACTTTGGCTACTAAAACACGGATGGGTCTGCTCATTTACAAATTTGTTTTGCGAAAATACAGTAATGCGGGGAAAGCATCATCGTTTAAACTCTGCCTTCATGTCTTCTGCAATTTTTCTTGTCAGTTGCAGGCCGGCAGAATCAATATTTTCAAAGAAAATATTTTTATCCCTGTATTGGCGTGAAAATTTATTGGTAACAGAATCAATTACAGTTGCTTTTTCAAAATGCTGAAACACTTCATCATCTTTATCCGGCATTCTGTTTCCAATAAAAAGAAGGTTTCTGAACCCAAGCCTGCCTGGTATCCATAAAAGAAAACTTCCATTGTCAGTAATTGTTGATGCCTTAAACCATTCATCTTCTCCATAATACTTTAATGCTCCTGCCTGTCCATAATTCCGGCAATAAATAATAGTATTGGATACGGTTGTATCAGGAAGGCTATGGTAAAAAACCTCAGCTTTCTCCGTCAACTCCTTCCATCCCAGCATATCGGCAAAATCCATCGGTAAACTATGCTCCTGCCCGTCTTCCCATGTAAGCAAACCGGTTTTTGCAATATCATATTTTTTATAAAAAGCAGCCAGTTTATCAGGCTTCCACACCGGAAGCAGCAAAGAAAGAAAAGGAAGAGTAATAGTTAGGATCAATACTACCATGGCATACCGTAACCATTGTTTTGCTGCAGACCATTTTTCCATTGTAACCGCACCTGCAGCAAGCAATGCAGGATAAATACCGAGGGAGTAATAACTTTTACCCCGGCCAAGTAATAATAAAAGGATAACGAAAAAATAGGTGAAGAAAAGAAACCGCCATTGCCTGTTTTTGAATAACCATACCAGCCCGGTTATCCAGACAAATACAACAGGGATTAAAAATAACAACTGGTCCTTGATAAAATCAACCGGGTTTAGAAACTGTAATTGGGTTTCCCGGAGTTCTTTCATGTGATTTACCAGCGGCCATTTATGATTGTATTGCCACCATACATTTGGCAGTATGATCAACATTGCAAACAATAGGGCTATGTAAGTTTTTTTCTTTGCAAAAATTGCCCGGTGCTTAGTTATGAGCAATGAGAAAACAAGACTGGCTGCGAGGAACACAACAGAATATTTGCTTAAGAAGCCCATTGCAAGGGCCAGTGCGAAAAGAAAAATAAATTTACTCCGGCCGGAATTTAAAAAACGGACAAGAAAATAAATGGAGAGTGTCCAGAAAAAGAAATCAAGTATGTTGGGTTGAAATAATGCATGAACCCTTAAAAAGGCGCCGGTAATGATAGCAAGACCTGCAACAAATTGTGCAAACCGATTGCCGCCAAACTCAGCAGCTATTAAGCAAGTAACGATAAGCGTTAATGAACCAAATAATGCCGGCCAGAATTTTATCCAGAATACTGAACCGCCAAACCATGAAGAGATCATACCCAGCTAGGAAAGTAATGGCGGGTTCTCAAGATAGCCAAAGTCAAAATGCAGCCCCTGCTGATAGTAAAGATATTCGTCACGCTGCAATTCAAATGAAGGATGAATAAGCAAAAACGGAATAAGAAATTTTATAAGTGCTAAGAAAGCAATAACCGATTTGGATGGGGCAGTTGACTGAATCATTTTAAAGAATTAAAAGCAAAATGCGGATGTCAAAACACCTCAAGGGCATTTTTTATCCGGGAGGTTGTTTCATTTTTCCCCAGCAATTCTGCAATCTGAAACACCGGCGGCCCGAATTTGCCACCTACCAGCATAATGCGAAATGGCAGTTGCAACTCTCCCGGTTTAAGCTGATTAGCCACAGCAGTAGTTTGAAAATTTTCTTCCAGTACCGGGGCCTGCCATGCAGTAGTATCGGAATAATTTCTGATAAGCTGCTTGAAAAACTCTTTTTTCTGTTCATTCCATTTTGATTTTACTGCATCGGCATCCCATGTTTGCGGCGCTTTAAAGAAAAAAGAAGATTGCGGCATAAAATCTGAAAGTAATGTGCAACGGTCTTTTACTAAACCGATTACTTTTCCGAGTAACGCATCGTCAATATCTGTAATACCCTTTTCCGAAAGCAAACTCCTGATTTCCGGCTTCAGACTGCTGACTTCCGACAGCTTTATCCATTCATGATTGAACCACTTCGCTTTTTCATAATCAAATTTCGCCCCGGCGCTGTGTACCCTTTCTATTGAAAATTTTTCAATCAGTTCTTGTCTGGAAAAAATCTCCTGTTCAGTTCCGTCATTCCAGCCCAACAAGGCAAGAAAATTGATAAAAGCTTCCGGCAGAAATCCCTTTTCCTTAAAACCTTCCACCGTTTCACCGGTTTTCGGATCAGTCCAACTCATAGCAAAGACCGGGAAACCATATTTGGCACCGTCTCTTTTACTCAACTTGCCATTTGGCCCCAGTATCAATGGAAAATGCGCCCAAAGCGGCATATTTTCCAGGCCAAACAAATATTTCCAGAGCAAAATATGAACAGGAACAGAAGGCAACCACTCCTCCCCCCGGAAAACATGGCTTATTTTCATTAAATAATCATCCACCACCACAGCCAGGTGATAGGTGGGCATTCCGTCGGCTTTGAGCAACACTTTATCATCCACAAAGGAAGAATCAAAACTGACTTCACCCCTGATTATGTCTGTAAAACTCAACGTTTCATGTTCGGGCATTTTTATACGGATCACATGTTTTATACCTGCGGCTAATAGTTGGTGTGTTTCATCTGCAGACAGGGTCAATGAATTTCGCATTTTCATCCGGAGGGAATGATCATACTGCGGAGAAGGATTTTGCTCTGTTTTATAGTCATACCGCATTTTCTCCAGTGCTTCCGGTGTATCAAATGCATAATAAGCATGGCCATCCATTACCAGTTGGTCAGCATATTTGCTGTACAGTTCTTTTCTTTCGCTCTGGCGGTAGGGGCCATAGATGCCACCAGGTACCGGGCTTTCATCCGGTTCCAACCCCGCCCATTTCAGGCAGTTGAAAATATATTCCTCCGCCCCGGGTACAAAGCGACTTTGGTCAGTGTCTTCAATCCTTAAAATAAAATCGCCGTCATGTTTCTTCGCAAATAAATAGTTGTATAAAACTGTTCTTACTCCGCCCAGGTGCAAACCGCCTGTCGGGCTGGGGGCAAAGCGTACTCTTACTCGTTTGTTCATAAAGCGGCAAAGATAAAACCCCCAACCCCTAATGGGGAATAATGATTCAAATTATTTAAGTTTGCCTGCAAAATGGCAGTTATCCCCACAACATCAGCATAAGTATCTTTGTGCTGATGACATTCATAGCGCCACATTACCAGAAAGCAAAGAAGGATGCCCTTATTTCTTTTTTTAAAAAGGACCGTTTCCTGATAAAGACGCCCTGGTGGCTGAAGAAACTTTATCCGGGTTGCTTGTGGGATATGGCGGCGGAGGCAAAGACGCTTTACCTCACATTTGATGATGGCCCCCATCCCGCTATTACGCCTTTTGTGCTTGAAGAGCTGAAAAGATATAATGCCAAAGCCACTTTTTTCTGCATAGGTGATCATGTGATGAAATATCCTGAACTGTACTGCCGATATATTCAGGAAGGACATGCCGTGGGCAATCATACCCAGAATCACATCAACGGGTGGAAGACAGATGATATTACGTATCTCAAGGATGTGGAAAATGCTGCTGTTCACATACAATCTGACCTTTTCAGGCCGCCTTATGGAAGAATTACAAGGCAGCAGATCCGTAAACTCTGTAATGGCAGCGTTGCTGACAGGCCATTGATTATTGTTATGTGGAATATTCTGGCAGGAGACTGGGTGCCGGACCTTTCACCGGAGAAGTGCTACCAAAGAATGAAAAGCAAAATTACAGATGGGGATATTGTTGTATTGCATGAAAGTGAAAAGGCCTGGGACCGCATGCGCTACTGCCTGCCCAGATTACTGGAATATTACAGCCGTCTGGGTTATCAATTCGCAAAAATAGGGTAATGGGACAATTTGATAAATGCCAGAGGTTATCGGATCTCCGTATAAACAGAAGAAAAAAGTTAGGGCCTGGGTAGAAACCCTGGCCCGTTTTTAATCCGTACCCTATGAAAACTGGTTTAAAGGTATAATAATTTTTTAATTACGGCAAAGTAATTTGGCGGGTAATCCCGTTAATGGTAATGGTTGCCTGATTATCGCAGGTGCCGGGGCCAAAATCAAGCACGGCTACCCAGGGACTGTTGGCAGGCAGGGTTGCTCTTACAATTCTGATACGTCCCTTTACAATCCAGCGGCAGGTAAAACGCCGGATCAAGGGCTCTGTAATCGCTGATTCCCAGCGGACAAGCAGGGTGCCCCGCTTAACCTTTCCGTGTGCAGCCCCTTCAATTTTAAAAACATCATCCCTGGGGTAGTCAGGTGTAATCAGACCTTCAATTTGTGTAATTGTTCTTGTGCTGTTCCATTCCACAAAATCGCCATTGGGCTTTGTAAGCTTGCCATTGATTACTTCCACTTTGTATTTACGGGCAATGTTGGCAGGCGGAATCGGTGTGCCCGAAATATTGCTGATTTTATGCGTACCATCTACGTTGATGGCATCCACAAAAAACCTGTCGAAGGTGGTAGTGGCCATTGCCCCGGGAACCGTGAGGCGGTTCGTATATTCAGTAATGATTTTTCCTCTGCGGATGCGGCCATCGGGCCCCGGACATCCGGCAGTACCGAAATCAATAACAACCCTGGCCGGGAAGGGTGTGCCTGCAGGATGAGTGATGGTAATGGTAAAGCAGCGGGGCACAGGACTCAGGCTGTCAGGTTTTCCAAAAAATACACCTGATCCGGCTACACCCACTTCATTATTAACTCCCATTACATCATCGAAAAATTCATTATAAGTGGATTCTGCTTCGGCATCCGCTTCCCCGGATGTTTTAGATATCTCTTCCTCCTGCGCATCTGTTCCGCTTTGGCTCTTTTCTTTGCTGCAAGAAACAAAAACTGCAAGGCTGAAAATAATGGCAAAAACTGCCAGTTTGGAAAAACTGAACCAGTATTTCATAAAATGCATTTTAGGGTTGGTTAAATTACGACTTTAAGATGGCAATTATTGATGAAAGTTTAAGGGTTTCTTAAAATTTTTTACAGAGTTTTGCCCTCATAATCAATTATTTCCATGCATCTGATCGACACACATACCCATATTTATCTGCCAGATTTTGCATCCGATATAGCTGATGTATTGGAAAGAGCTGAAAAAGACGGGGTTAACAAATTTTTGCTCCCGGCTATTGACACAGAAACTCATGAGTTATTGTTTGCTCTTGAAAATAATAATCCCGCTATTGTTGCTATGATGGGATTACACCCTTGCTCGGTAAAAAAGAATTACCTGGATGAACTGAAAGTGGTCCTTGGCTGGCTTGAAAAAAGACCCTTTATAGCTGTCGGTGAAATTGGGCTTGATTTTTACTGGGACAAAACTTTTACTGAGCAGCAATACACAGCTTTTCATGAACAGATAGAATGGGCCATGCATTTTAATATACCTGCATCCATCCATTCCCGGAATGCAACGGATGAGTGCATCACTGTAATAGCGGAGCATCAAAAGGGGAAACTCGGGGGGGTGTTTCATTGTTTTTCCGGTGATGCGGCTCAGGCAAAGCGAATAATTGATCTAGGTCTTTATCTGGGCATCGGGGGTGTGATTACTTTTAAAAATGCGGGACTTGATAAAGTGATGGAGCAGGTTTCGCTTGAATATGTTGTACTCGAAACCGATGCACCTTATCTGGCCCCTGTTCCCTTCCGGGGAAAAAGGAATGAGCCTTCTTACCTGAAGTATGTGGCAGAAAAACTCAGCCAGATTAAAAAAATAGACAAGCAGGAAGTAGCTGCTATTACATCAGCAAATGCAAAAAAAATATTCGAAATCTGAGTACTTAAAAAGTATTTTTGCAACCTTTTGGAGACCTGCTCGAGTGGTTGAAGAGGCACGCCTGGAAAGTGTGTATACGGGAAACCGTATCGAGGGTTCGAATCCCTCGGTCTCCGCTTTCACCTGCCGTAGCCCTGTCTGCCGACAGGCAGGTTTAGCGAAGGCGGGCTTATTTTACCAGTTATTTGCCTGATCAGGGTTTAGTCTTTCCGAAACATCTTCCGGCTGGTGTTCCTTCCAGTCAGGATCATACCTTACAAACCAGGATATCCAGATACTGCGGCTATAGCCACCTTAAATGTAAGAAATAATGACTTGCCGTAATCCAAAGTGCAAAAAACCCATACCTGCTACCAGGAAAAGCACAGCCACCCACTGTTGCAGTGCCTGTGCCATTGAAACAAAAAAAGAACGGAAGAAAACAGGGAAGGTGATAAAGTCCACCCCGTCCAGATGCCGGGTCAGCGTAAATTCGATCGGATCGACAAAACTGTATTCCGGATTGAGATATTCCGAATAACCCTCGGTCATCAATTCGTTAACCTCCCAAGGACTAAGATTCTGCCGCTTGATATATACGGATATCGTGGATGAAAAGTATTTGGCGGCATCAAAGGTTCGATCGGCAATATCCTGAAAATAAGATCGAACGATCGCCGTCAGCCGCTCCTGCCGGGCGGATAATGTTCCGTCGATAAGATTGAAATTGGAAGACTCGATCGAAGAAAAATCGGACGTGGCCTCCAAATAATTTCGGGTTGAAGAGTACCAGGTCTGTTGCTTGAAATAGGTTGCAGCGGAAAGTAAGCAGGCGGGGCTGTAAGTCCGGTTGTAACCTCTTTAATAAATTCTTCTTTGGTCATATTGCTGCGCAATGCATAATTGGTTTGCTTCTGGTGGCCGAGTGTGTCGGTTGTTTCTTTGCTCATGTTTTTGCCACAGGCGCTGCCTGCACCGTGTGCCGGGTAAACAATAATATCATCTGCCAGCGGCATTATTTTATTACGAAGAGACTCAAACAGGTAACCGGCTAATTTATCCTGCGTTAAATCGGCAACTACTTTTTGTGCCAGATCCGGGCGGCCCACATCACCAATAAATAATGTATCGCCGGAGAACAAGGCCACCTCTTTTCCATTTTCATCCTTTAAAA
>VGGV01000003.1 GCA_016868455.1 Bacteroidota bacterium | reverse complement strand
ATAAAATGGTATTGTGTAGCTAAAACAACAGAGGTTACTATTACGTCAGGTCTTCCGGGCGGTAACCGTAACAACAATGGAACATTCAACAACATTGGCAACAACGGTAACTGGTGGAGTTCTACGGAGAACAATACAAACAATGCCTGGAACCGCAACCTGAATTACAACAATGGCAATGTAAACAGGAACAACAACAATAAGGAAAAAGGGTTCTCTGTTCGTTGCCTCAGAGATTCAATGGAAACGAGCCCTCGGTTCACATCCGGGGGCTTTATTTTACAATATGCAACTGGATTTATTTTCTTACATTGATTATCCGCAACTAACAGAGCAATTGTTTAGCGCCTATTTTGACTGTCGTATAAACAAACGGAATACATTAAGAGCGTCTCTAAAAACTGTCATTTTTTTCAAGAAAAATCAGAAACTTATTTTTGATGCATTTTTTGTTTGAGTATTGGCAAATCGGGGCAAAAAATGCAATTTTCACAACGTATTTTAAGTTTTCCGTTTGTTCTTTTTCAGGAATGGGCACACTGATCCCATCAACTTCTTAATTCAACTTTAAGTTGAACCAGTCTGAAAAGATTATACATACGATTCATTAACCCTATGCTGGCTGCATTCCTTTTAAAGCTACGACAGCATAAATACATTTCATTCATACTGTTTGTCATGAAGGCAAAGATGTGTTCAACCCTCGCCCTTGTTTTTGATTTCTTCCTATTGCTTTGTTGCTGGCGTTTTGTTAAGGGTTTGCCACGGTACCCTTTTTCATGAATACAGCTGTTGATCCCTAATGGCTTCCTGAAAAATTCAAAATCAATATGATGAGCCAATTGTTCCAATGGATCCTGCTTTTTACTCAGCTTCTCCAACCGAATTTGTTCATCAAATAATCCTCTTATTTTTGACATATGCAGTGTTTCTATCTAAGACAACTGGTTCCCCAAAAACATTGCTTCATACCTTAGGTTTTTAGAGATGCCCTCAAATTAATCTTTATTATTTTCACCACTATGCGGCGCCTACGGCCTGATGTTGACATCATACTGGATATACTGAAAGCGGTGGCAGAAGCTTACCCCCGTAATACGTTTGCCCAAAGCATATTGTACCAGTACCAGGAAAGGGGAGGGCTGAGTAAAAAACAATTAGAAGGTTTACACGGTAAGGCGAGAAGGATAAAGAGTATCCCGCAGAATAAACTGGCAACACTGGAAGCAATCATTTTAAAGAAAAAGGAGAAAACAAAGTCGGAACTTCCGGCCAATACTCCATTATATCAAAAAGATGAGGAGGCGGCCCACATGATAAATGCTATCCTGGCAAAGTATCCGCAGCATAAAAGGGTTTTGTTTTTACAGTCAAAATACCTGAACAATGAAGTGCTGACAGTTGCTGAGGCGGAGGAATTAAAAAAATTTGCTAAGTTGCTGAAATGAAATACCTCGCTATTGCCCTGCTTTTTATAAGTTGTGCCGCAAAAAAACAAGAGTCACAAAAATTTTCTATGCAACTGGATACCTTGTTCAATTTCTATTTCAGCCCCGGTGAACCCGGTGGCGCAGTTTTAATAGTAAAGAAAGATAGTATTATTTACGCAAAAGGTTTTGGGCTTGCAGATATTAATACTAAAGAACCCATCACAACCCAAACACTTTTTAATGTTGGTTCCATTAGCAAAACATTTGTGGCATATGGCATTCTAAAACTTGCTTCTGAAAATAAACTGTCGCTGGAAGATAACCTGCTGAAATACTTTCTTGATTTTAAGAACAAAGAAATTGCAGGAAAAGTACAATTGTATCACCTGCTTACACATACATCAGGCATACCCGACAGCCGGCAAGTAGAAGCGCGGCATGATTTTTATCTTACGGCAAAAGACGAAGATAATTTTGCCCCGCTGAAGCAAACAGATACGCTGCAGTTTGAACCGGGCACAGGGTATCATTATTCAAACCCGGCATTTAACGGTCTTGCCCTGATTATTGAAAAAGTTACCGGGATGAAGTGGCAGGACTATATCAGTAAAAATATTTACCAGCCTGCGGGAATGAAAACGTCCACGATTACTGATGGCCCGCACCCTGAGAGCAGGGTTTCACATGGGTATATAAAAAATAAGGAAGATAAATTTGAAGAACTGGATTATGGTGAAGAGCCAACCTTTGCTGCAGCTGGTAATGGCGGTGTTTGGAGCAGCGTGGAAGAGCTCTGGAAATATGAACAGGCCATTCAAAAAAATACTTTTCTTGCTAAAGCATGGATTGATAAATCCAGAACAGTTTATCCTTTCCCGGGTTGGAAAGATTCTGTTGGAGCAAGGCTTGGGTTAAGCTGGTTTATCACTAAAGAAGCAGGAGAGAAAATGATTGGCCACACAGGTTCCCAGGGCGGGTTTATCAGCGACTATTGCTGGTTGCCGGAGAAGAAAGTTTTTTATGTTTTGCTTTGTAACTATCCGAAGCCCAATAAGGGAATAAGAGCAAAATTATTTTCACTTTTGAAGGAAAATAAATGGCTTGATAATTAGGGCTTTTTCTCTGTTATTCCCGGTACAAAAAATATATCCTACCTTGTATTGTGTTGTCCATATCAGGGCAACCTTTTGCAATGGTATTCCGATTTAGCAATGAAACACCACCCCGACTTGCTATCTGCTGAAGAACTGACTAATCATGTGGAGGCCTGTGGCCGGAACAGCAGGGAGAGCCAGAAAACCCTCTACAGCTCTTTCTACGGGTATGCTATGGCAATCTGCGACCGCTATGCCGGTAACCAGGATGATGCGGTGGAGATACTGAACGAAGGCTTCCTGAAAGTTTTCAGGGAAATACATCATTACAAACCGGCCTATGCGGATGTCGTAAGTTCTTTTAAGGGCTGGCTCAGGAAAATTATGGTTTATACATCCATAGACCATTTCCGGAACCGGGTAACGGGCAATAACCCGCAAAGGCAGCCAGCCGGTGTAACAACAGAACCGGAAACTGAATCTGAAAGTGCCGCTCTGGAATTACCCTCATCAGGTTTGCAAAATGAACCTGTCGGCCCTGCAAATACAAATAATAATACCGGCAATCAAAACAACAATTTAGTACGCCCCGCTAACATTACTGATAATTCAGGCAAGATCGTTTCAGGCAAAAGGAATGTAATTCAACAAACAGGAAAAAAACAAACTGCCGGCCCGAATAAAACAAAATCTGCTTTAATAAAGCAAACGGTTGGCAAAGGGGATGCAGGCACAGTACCGGGCATGACCTCCGGGTTTTTAACACAACCTAAAACGACTGACACAAAAGATAAAACCAACAGCAACGACAAAACTGCGGCGGATAATAAAGTAAATAACGAACCCGCAACTGCTGCCCAAAACAGTGATAAACCTGTTGAGTCAGCAGAAAAGTCAAAGGGTGAAGACAAGAAAGCATTAACTCAAACCAAAACTCAGAAAAAAAGCAGCACCGGTAAAAAGATGTCCTTCTTCTTTATTTCCGCTTCAGGCGGGCCGGATGTAAGCTTTACCAGCGGCGACCCGTTGGGCCGGGTGAAGTTTACAGGAGGCGCCGGTCTTGGTTATACCTATAAAGAACGGTTCACCCTGCGTACGGGATTTTATTCTGGCAGGAAAATATATACTGCATCACCGGATCAGTATCATGGCAATGCGTGGTTTTACCAGTATTATCCCAACCTGCAAAAGGTGGAGGCAAACTGCAAAGTGTATGAGATACCGGTGGCTTTAAGCTATAATTTCAGGAAAAATGGAAAACAAAGCTGGTTTGCATCAGCAGGGGTTTCCACGCTGCTGATGAAAGAGGAAACCTATGATTATTATTATAAGTATACCCCTACCAGCCCTGTTATCAGCCGGCAGCATACAACCTATAATAAGAACAAACATTTATTTTCCATTATGACAGTGTCGGCGGGTTATCAGCGGAATATCGGCAAACGTTTTTCCCTGATTTCTGAACTCTATATAAAACTTCCGCTGCAGGGGGTGGGTAATGGCAAGGTAAAACTTAACAGAACAGGCGTACTGTTTTCGGTTTCCTTCAGGCCGTTTAATTAATGACAACAACAATGCCGGGCTATAGCGGCCCGGGCAACCTTTACCTGTTGAAAGACGATACGTTTAAAAAAACTGCTGTATGAAGATAGCTTCCCGTTTATTTCAATTTGTTTTTATAATATCAGCCGCCATATTTTCCGGGCTTTCATGTGGCAAGGGTGGCGGCGGAAATACCCCTCCGCCCAATCCCTGTGCAGGCGTAACGGTTAGTGTAACGGCCACTACTGCTAACCCAAGCGGCCCGGGCACCAGCGACGGAAGCATTACTGCTTCCGCAACAGGCGGATCCGGGTTTACCTATAGTCTGAATGGCGGTACATTCCAGCCGTCTGGAACTTTTTCAGGGCTTGCTGCAGGAACGTATACCATTACGGCCAGAAACAGTAACGGGTGCACTGGCTCAGCCAATTTTACACTCACAGCCCCCAATCCCTGCGCCGGAATAACCATTACGGTAACGGGAACCACTACTAACCCCACCACAGGAGGCGGCACAAATGGCAGTATTAACGCCAATGCCAGCGGGGGTACCGGGCCTTATATGTTCAGCAGGGATGGTATTAACTTTCAACCTTCCGGCACATTCAGCAACCTGGGTGCGGGCAATTATACCATTACTGCCAGGGATGCGAATAATTGTTCAGGCAGTGCCAATTTCACCCTTACCGATCCATGCGCCGGCGTAACCATTACGGTTACCGGTACAACAGTGAACCCCAGCAGCGGCACTGCTGCGGATGGGAGCATAACAGCTGCGGCTAACGGCGGTGTGGGGCCTTACGAGTACAGGCTGGGCGCCGGAGCTTTTCAGTCTTCCGGCACATTTACCGGTCTTACAGCAGGCACTTACACGGTTACGGCAAGGGATTCCCGTAACTGTACAGGCAGCGCCAATTTCACTCTTACAGCACCTAATCCATGTGCAGGGGTCACCATCAATGTTTCCACAACCGTGGTGGGCAATATTCCCTGTACTACTCCGCCTACGGGCAGCATTACAGCTACAGGCAGCGGCGGCACCGGACCCTATACCTACAGCCTGAATAGCGGATCCTTTCAGCCATCCGGCATCTTCTCTAACCTTGCCCCCGCCAATTACACAGTTACTGCAAGAGATGTAATCGGGTGTATGGGCACTGTGAACGTTAATGTTCCTAACCGGCCACAGGGGCCTTTGTTTACTCAGGTGAAGACCCTGATACAGAATAATTGTATTGTTTGCCATAATGCTGCCAACCCGAATGGCGGCATGAACTTTGAAGTGGATTGCAATATTGTCAATTTTAAAAACAGGATACTGGAAAGGGCTGTGAACGGGAACCCATCACCCATGCCTCCAACCGGTTTGTTACCGGCATCCGAACGGCAAAAAATTGTGGACTGGATAAATGCAGGCGGCAGGTATATCGATTAGCAGATAGTTAAGTGTGTGTTCACCAAAGAGACCGGCTGCTGCCGGTCTTTTTGGTTATTGGCCCCAGCGATAGGAACTGATATCAAAACCGGCAAGGTCAAGCACCCGGTCCACCACGGTGTTAACCACATCGTCAATAGTGGATGGCTTACTGTAAAGTGATGGTGTGGCCGGACAGATGATACCGCCGGCGAGTGTAACTGTTTCCATGTTATGTATATGAACCAGGTTATATGGGGTTTCTCTTATTACGCAGATGAGTTTCCTTCTTTCTTTCAGTATTACATCAGCCGCTCTTGTTATCAGATCATTAGATACTCCGGAAGCTATTCTTCCCAAAGTGCCGGCTGAACAGGGTATGATAATCATGGTGCCGTACCTGCCGGAGCCCGAAGCGAAAGGGGCTGTAAAATCACCTGTGCTGTACAACTTAACGGGAATGTTTTTCCAGCCATCATTGCCGAGTTCTGTTTTCCAGACTTCTTTGGCGTTCTCTGTCATTACCACCGACAACTCTTCCCACTGCAAATGAATATCCAGAAGCTTTTGCAACAGGTTGCGGGCATATATTGAGCCGCTTGCGCCAGTTATGGCAACCACTGTTTTTTTCATACGACTAAAACTGTTTATACCCGGCCTTTTTTGACCTGCGGCCTTTCTCCGGGTAATCTTGGGATACCAAATTTGTCGATTTTCTTCTTATGAGCGCATTGTTTTTTACAGGACATCTGAACCCCCGATTATTGATTGCAATCAATAATTTGTGTAAATAGTACATATTTTGTCCACCGGACGGAAAAATGACATTAAAATATTTTGTGTTATACTTTTATTAGCGATATTAGCCCTGAATTTTCATAGGATAAGGTTTAATGGTTAATGGTTTTTGATTAGGGCCCCCCGACTTCCGTCGGGGGTTCTTTTTTTTAAACCTGTCACAAAGAGGGAATAAAAATCCCTTTACGACGGGTGCAAGGGATTTTATCTCTGAAAAAAAATATTCTAAAAACCTTTTATCGGCTTAGCAGGCTGCCTCAGCCTTTGGGTATTTTCATTTCCCATATTCTCCAGTATCCAGTTCGTCATCTTGCTCCAGAGGTGGAAGGTGGTATTGTCAACCTGGCCGCCGATGCCGTGGTTCTTGTTGGGATAATAGGCGCTTTCAAAATCAATATTGCTTTTTACCAGGGCGGTGATCATCTGTGTGGCATTCTGAAAATGCACATTGTCATCGGCCGTACCATGGATGATAAGGTATTTGCCTTTTATCCTGTCGGTAAAGTTAATGGGTGAATTATCATCGTAACCTTTGGCATTTTCCTGCGGGGTACGCATATACCTTTCGGTGTAGATATTGTCGTAAAACCTCCAGTTGGTAACCGGCGCCACTGCTACTGCAGCACTGAACACCTCATTGCCTTTGGTGATGGCAAGTGAACTCATAAAACCTCCGTAGCTCCATCCCCAGTGGCCGATGTTGTTTTTATCAACAAAGGGCATATTGCCAATCCATTTGGCCGCATCAATCTGGTCTTCTATTTCAAACTTGCCGAGCTGCAGGTAAGTTTTCTTTTTAAATTCTTCGCCCCGGTAACCGGTGCCTGTATTGTCCACACTTGCCACAATGAACCCCTTTTGTGCCAGCAACTGGTGCCAGGCGCTTACTGCGCCAAAGCGGTTGGCCACCTGCTGCGAGCCCGGACCGCCGTAGTTGCAAAAAAGCACGGGGTATTTTTTATTGGGATCAAAGTTGGCGGGTTTCAGCATCCAGCCGTTTAACGTATCGCCTTTGCTGTTGGGCACTTTAATGAACTCGGCCCTGCCGTAGCCATGCTCTTCGGTCTTTGCTTTTTGTTTGGCGCTTTCATTCACGGTTTTAATCAGGTTGGCACTGATATTTTTCTTTTTGTCAACAACTATCTCGTTGTGAGTTACTGTTTGGGGAGTGTTAATGTCTGAACGGTAACAGTAAAACTGGGTGAAGTTGTCATTGAATTCAACCCGGTTCCAGCCTTCTCCCTGAGTAAGCTGCCAGGTTTTTTTGCCGGTAAAATCCGTTGAAAATAAATTTCTGTCCATAGGGCGGGGATAGGCCATGGTGTAGTAGATACGCTGGTTGGCCTCGTCCACGCCGTTTACGTCCGTTACTTCATAGTTGCCTTTGGTTAACTGGATTTTTGTTTTACCGTCAAGGCTGCAGAGATATAAATGACGGAAGCCGGTCATTTCGCTGGTAAACATAAGATTCTTTCCATCCTTCAGCCACCACCAGTCGTCATTGATCTCAACAAAGTATTTGTTTTTTTCTTCATACAGCAGGCTGCTTGCACCGGTTTGGGGATGGGTGGACAGCAGTTTCAGGTCGTTCTGGTGACGGTTCATCCAGTAAACCACCAATGTATTATCATCCTGTGTCCATTTGATGCGGGGGATGTAAATGTCACCCTGCTCAAATTGCGCTTTTACGGTTTTGTTGCCGGCCAGATCATAAATCAATATTTCTACTTTGGAATTATCATCGCCTGCCTTGGGATATTTATAGCGGTAGTCTTTATTGTGGGCATTGTCGTAGAGGGTCATGTTGTATTCTTTCACATTGGTCTCATCAAAACGGTAGAAGGCGATGTAGTTGCCTTTGGGGCTCCATTCGTAGGCACGGGAGAATTCAAACTCTTCCTCATACACCCAGTCGCAGTTGCCGTTGATGATGTAATTCCATTTGCCGTCGGTAGTGATGTTGCGGGCCGTTTTGGTGGCAATATCAAACAGCACCAGATTATTGCTTTTTACAAAGGCAATCTTACTGCCATCCGGCGAAAGTGTTGGATGCAGTACTTTCTCGTCGGCCAGTTTGGTGAGTTGTTTGGAAACAAAATCATACAGGTAAACAAATGACTTGGAAGAACGGCGGTAGATGGGTTCTGTTCCTTTTTTCAGCAGCACCGTATTGGGATATTTGGAGCTGTGGATAACATCATCGGCCTGACCAAAAGGTTTGCCGTTTTCATCTTTCAGTTCATCAAACTTTATTTCAGGGTCTTTACTGGTCTGCCCGAAATCGGCCCGTACGGGCTCGCCCCGGAAGGTGCCTTTCTTGTAAATATCTTCTAAGGTGATTTGTTTTGTTTGCGCAATGGCTGCGAGGGGCAGCAGGAAGAGCACCAGCAATAATTTCCGCATAATGTGTGATTTTTTAAGTTCGTAAAAGTAGGGCAATACCGCTAAAAGGGACAGCCGTCCAAATAAAAGACGATACCCCTTTCCGGTATCGTCATAGCATTATGTTAATAGTCTTTTACCTGCTTTCCGCCATATCCGGTATTGCTTCCACTTTGTATTCACCGAGATCCAGCTTTTTCTTGGTTTCAGAAAATGCTTGCAGCGTCAGTTCAATGTCTTTATCGGTATGCACGGCAGAGGGGATGAGGCGGTAAATGATATGCCCTTTTGGAATAACCGGGTATACAACAATAGAGGCAAAGATGCTGTAGTTCTCCCGCAGGTCCATTACCATGGCGGCGGCTTCGGGCACATCGCCCTTCATGTAAACCGGGGTAACCACTGAGTCGGTTTTGCCAATATCAAAACCTCTTGTTTTGAGACCATTTTGCAGCTTCCTTGCATTGCTCCAGAGTTTTTCCTTGTATTCGGGATGGTTGCGGAGCAGTTCCAGTCTTTTAAGGTTGCCCACCACCAATGGCATGGGCAGGCTTTTAGCAAATATCTGTGAGCGGATATTGTAGCGGATGTAGTCAATGATCTTTCTGTCACCTGCTAGAAAAGCCCCAATGCTGGCCATGGATTTGGCAAAGGTGGAGAAGTAGAGGTCAATTTTATCCTGGCAGCCCTGCTCTTCGCCGGCGCCGGCCCCCGTTTTGCCCAGTGTGCCGAAGCCATGAGCATCATCTACAAGCAGGCGAAAGGAGTATTTATCTTTCAAAGCGGCGATTTCTTTGATCTTACCCTGGTCGCCGGCCATACCAAACACACCTTCGGTGATGACGAGTATGCCGCCGGCTTTTTGTTTTTCAATAAGCGTTGTTGCCCTTTGTAATTGTTTTTCACAATCGTCCACATCATTATGCTTGAAAACATAGCGGTGGCCGGGATGCAGCCTTACGCCATCAATGATGCAGGCATGGCTTTCTGCATCGTACACAATTACATCATGACGGCTGCACAGCACATCAATGATGCTGACCATGCCCTGGTAACCGTAGTTGAGCAGGGCGGCATCTTCTTTATATACAAAGTCAGCAAGTTCTGCTTCCAGTTGTTCATGGAGATTACTGTTGCCGCTCATCATACGGGCGCCCATGGGAGCGGCGAGGCCATATTGTTTGGCGCCTTCGGCATCTGCTTTTCTTACTTCGGGATGATTGGCCAGGCCGAGGTAGTTGTTGAGGCTCCAGACAATTACTTCTTTACCGCGGAACATCATGCGGCTGCCGATCTCTCCTTCCAGTTTGGGGAAGGCAAAATATCCATGTGCCCTTTCCCGGTGCTGGCCAAGGGGGCCGTAGTGTTTCAATAATCTTTCAAAAATATCTGCCATACGATTTTAGATTGCTGATTTAACTGAAAGTCAATGAAATGAACTGCCAGTCCTATGATTCAAACGCTGCAAAAATAAGGGTTTGGGCTATAAGCAGCGGGTGATTTTTGTTATACCGGCAGGCAGGAGTAAAGGCGCTGATCACAATACTGCTACAGAGAGTTTTGAACTTAGCAGGGGTTCAAACGGCCATTAGAAATTGGGTGAGTATGCGGATAACAGAGCGACTACGCAATAGCATTCTTTTTAGAATAGAATGCAGGGGAAAAGTGAAACCCAAACAGATGAAACTTAAAAATCCGGCGACTTTGATAAAATCAAGATGATAATTTCTTTTTCAAATTAGTGTCAATTGCATCCAAAAACTCTTCGGTGTATAAATAGTGTTCTCCATGGCTTACCTTATCGCCATGAATGCACACAGCAAGGTCCTTGGTCATCTTACCTTGCTCCACGGTCTCAATACATACTGCTTCGAGTGTATTGGCAAAATCAACCAGCGGCTGGTTGCCGTCGAGCCTGCCGCGGAAAGCAAGTCCTCTTGTCCATGCAAAGATGCTGGCAATAGGATTGGTGCTGGTAGGTTTGCCGGCCTGGTGGTCGCGGTAATGTCGTGTTACCGTGCCATGCGCAGCTTCGGCTTCCATGGTCTTGCCATCGGGAGTTACCAGTACGGATGTCATCAAACCGAGGGAACCAAAGCCTTGTGCCACGGAGTCGCTCTGCACATCGCCGTCATAATTTTTACAGGCCCATACAAAATTGCCATTCCACTTCAGGGCGCTGGCCACCATATCATCAATCAGCCGGTGCTCATATACAATGCCGGCTGCATCAAACATAGCCTTGAATTCCTTTTCATATATCTCCCGGAAAATATCTTTGAAGCGGCCATCGTATTTTTTTAAAATGGTGTTTTTGGTGGAGAGGTACAGCGGCCATTTTTTATTCAGCGCCATATTGAAGCAACTGCGGGCAAAGCCCCTGATGCTTTCATCGGTGTTGTACATGCTGAGTGCCACACCGCCGCCCTTGAAAATAAATACTTCATGTTCGATCACTTTTCCGTCTTCTCCTTCAAATTTCACTGTAAGTTTTCCTTTTCCGGGCACCACAAAGTCGGTGGCACGGTACTGGTCGCCAAAAGCATGACGGCCTACAATGATGGGGGCCGTCCAGTTGGCAACCAGCCTGGGTACATTGCTGATGACAATCGGCTCACGGAAGACGGTGCCGTCCAGAATGTTTCTTATCGTTCCGTTAGGGCTCTTCCACATCTGTTTCAGACTAAATTCCTTTACCCTTGCTTCATCAGGAGTAATAGTAGCGCATTTAATGCCCACACCGTATTGTTTGATGGCATGGGCGGCATCAATGGTTACCTGATCGTCGGTTTTATCCCGATATTCAATACCAAGGTCATAGTATTTGATGTCCATATCAAGATAGGGGAGAATGAGTTTGTCCTTAATGAACTTCCAGATGATACGGGTCATCTCATCGCCATCGAGTTCTACTACGGGATTGATTACTTGAATCTTTGCAGCCATTCGGTTTTATTTTGGGTGCAAACGTAATGCAAAAGAACTTTCCGGCAAGCCCGGGAAGAAAACATTTGGGTATTCCGGCTGTTGATTTCAACATAACCCGGGAACCGGGGGCAATAGGATTTTGCCTGCTGATTTTACTGTATTTTGTGCAGAGGGTGAGTGGGCAAGGGCAACCCCAATATGGAGTATGGAACATTACCGGCCACTGCGGTTATTTCTGAACAAGTTTCTTTCGCTTTCGGATGAAGATTTCGGGAAACTGCAACAGCGTTCAAAGCTGTTTCAGTTTGCCGGCAAAACCACTATCCCTGCTGCAGGTGACAGCGAGCTTTACCTGTATTTTGTTGTAAAGGGTCTTATCCCTGAATTTTTTTATTAGGGAGGTCAGCAGGTTACTACGGATATCATCAGTGAAAGCACCATCACCGGCTCGGTTACTTCATTTTTTACCGGTGCTCCTTCACATTTCTGTTTGCAGGCAATGGAGCCCTGTATCCTGATTGGGATTCATAAAGGCCAGTTGGAAGACCTGTACCACTCTGACAGGAAATGGGAAAAATTCGGCCGGATCCTTACGGCGCATTTCCTGCTGCAGCAGGAATGGCAGATACTGAACGATGCCCGGTTCAGCCCGCGGGAACGCTTTCTTTATTTTTTTGAACAGCATGCCAGTTTGCTGCATCGGTTACCACAGAAATACCTGGCTTCTTATTTAAAGATCAAACCTGAAACTTTCAGCCGAATGAAGCACCTGCTGCGGAAGAATCATAAAAAAACAAACGCCGGAACTTGAAAGACGCCAGTCATTATATTCACCACGGCCTTGCAGATGCGACCCTCCGGAATTTTCAAACTTTTATGCCTGAGTTTACGACCGCAGACCAGCAAATGCTATTGCATTATTGCGAGGTAAGGAAGTTTCCAAAAAAAGCGAAAGTGGTACAGGCGGGGGAAGTGGATGATTATCTGAATAGGGTACTGACAGGCCGGGTAAGAAAATATGTACGGGTGCATAAAAGAGAACAAACGCTGCAACTGGCCACCGAGGGGCATGTGGTGCACTCCGAACTTTCTTTTCTTACACGCAGGCCATCGCTGGCTTTGTTGGAAACACTGGAACCAACTGTGCTGGTATCATTGCGGTATGATAAAATGGAAGTAGCACTGGAAAAATTTCCGCATGGGGAACGCCTGGGCAGGCTGATTCTGACAGCTATGTATATCAAAAAAGATGAACGGCGCTATTCCCGTGCTTCCAAGTCGCTGCGGAAATTTTTTCTGGACTACAGGGCCCACCATCCGCATATGCTGCAGCGGGTGCCGCAAAAATACCTTGCTTCCTACCTGAATATCAAGCCGGAAACCTTCAGCCGGCTGAAACACCTGCTTTACCGGCGGCGCCGGGAAACGTCCGGTTAATAAATACTTGACCTGAATCAATTTTTGCTGTACCTTTTGCTTTCAACTCATTGGGATGGACGCAGGTAAATCTTTTCATACCTACCTGAAGAAATTCACGGACTTGTCTGATGGAGAGTTTAACCGCTGCCTGTTGCCGTATATTCATATCCGTAAGTTTGGCAAAAGAGAAATCATTACCCCTGCCGGGGAAGTGGAAAACTGGTTCAATTTTATAGTAAAGGGTTTGATCCGCAAATATTACCGCCGGAATGGAGAAGAAATTAATACGCAAATATCTTTTGAAGGCCACATCATTCACAGTCAGGAATCATTTCACAGCCGTACTCCTTCGGAATATTTTGTTGAAACCATTGAACCCAGTATTGTGGTATCTATCAGTCATGATGACCTCGAAAAGGTTTTTGAGCAATCGCAGAAAATGGAGTGTCTGGGCAGGCTGGTTATCACCCGTACGATGGTGCTGAAAGACCGCTGGCAAATGCAATTGGTGAAACTGACGCCAAGGGAGAGGTTTATTCGGTTTGTGACAAAAAATCCAGAACTGGTACAGCGGGTACCGCAGAAGTTTTTAGCCAGTTACCTCAACATCAAGCCGGAAACTTTCAGCCGGTTTAAGCATTTATTAAGGGAGCATAACCGGGAGCTTACCGGTGCATTCTCACCCAAGCGACACATCAAGGATCATCATTACTAAAAACCCGCCGATAAATCCAAGCACGGAACGGTCGGTGAATTTATCCCGCTGGGTTTCAGGAATTACTTCTTCCACTACCACAAATATCATGGCTCCGGCAGCAAATGCAAGGGCAAATGGCAGCACAGGCTGCATATAAATAACAGCAATGGCCCCGATGATGCCGGCAACGGGTTCAACTATGGCCGACAACTGCCCATACCAGAAACTCCGTCTCCGGCTCACACCGTTCCGCCTTAGCGGCATGGCTACTGCAATGCCCTCCGGAAAATTCTGAATGCCGATGCCCAGTGCCAGGGCAATTGCACCTGAAACGGATGCATCTTCCATACCAATGGCCGCAGCGCCAAATAAAACGCCCACGGCCAGCCCTTCCGGTATATTGTGCAGCGTAATGGCAAGAATAAGGAGTGTGGTTTTGTGCAGTTTTGTTTTTAACCCTTCACTTTCTTCCAGTCCAAAATTAATATGCAGGTGGGGAGTGAGTTTATCCAGCACAAAAATGAAAAGCGCTCCCAGTAAAAAACCGGTTGCAGCCGGCATCCAGCTGAAGGCAGGATACATCTTTTCCGACATTTCGATGGCCGGGTTCAGCAATGACCAGAAACTGGCCGCCACCATCACTCCCCCGGTAAAGCCTAACATGGGGTCAAGCACACCCCGGCTCAGTGTTTTAAAAAAGAAAACCAGGGATGCACCCAGGGCTGTAACAATCCATGTAAAAACAGTAGCCAGCAGGGCCGCCCATACCGGCCCGATTTCAATAAAAAATTTTTCTATTGCTTCCATGCTATACTAATTGTACAAATATATTTTCCGCCAGTTGATGGCTGATGGTAAAGGCCGGCTGACGGCCGATTCTTATTTCCAGTGATTCATCAAATTCAAACTTCTTTTTTACTTCCAGCCGGGTGCCGATGATGATCTTCTTATGTTCCAGCAGTTCCAGTATAGCAGTGCTCTGGTTTATTACATTGCTAACAACAGCAGGAGTGCCAGCCGGCAATTCCGTGAGGATAATTTTTTTGCTGGTTTCCATTCTGCCATGGGCATCCGGTATCGGGTCGCCATGCGGGTCCACCCTGGGGAAGCCCAAAAACTCATCCAGTTTGTCAATGAGTTTTTTACTGCTTACATGCTCCAGGTCTTCGGCCACCTCATGCACTTCATCCCAGGTGAATTTGAGTTTCTCCGCCAGGAAATATTCCCAAAGCCGGTGACGCCGGATGATGCCAAGAGCCACTTTGCCGCCCTCCTGGGTGAGGCGGAAACCCTGGTAGGGCTGGTAACGCAGCAGTTTTTTGAGCTTGAGTTTTTTCATCATATCGGTTACCGAAGCCGGTTTGGTCTTCAGTTCATGAGCCAGTTCGTTGGTGGTTACCGTTCCATCCTGCCGCTGCAGGCGGTAAATGGCCTTGATGTAATTTTCTTCGCTGGCAGAATAATTCAGCATGACTAAAAAATTATTTAGACAAAACTAAATAATTTTCTTTTCTCTGCCAAACGGGCTGATGCCGGATAGGCGGGAAACGCTTACATTCGGGGCATAAATGTCACGGATGCTGCGGATGCTTTGTTTAGGGCTGTTGTTCCTGGCTTTTTTGCCGGCCTGTAAAGAAAAAAAGATCATTTCCCTTTCAGGCGACGAGCCGGTAGAGGCAGAAGATTTTATCGCTTTCTTTCAGCCCCTGTCATTGCCTTTTCAGTATGCAGACAGCACCCTGCGAAAGAATAATAAAGAAAACGATTCCCTGCTTATCAGCCATAAAGTGTTTTCCGGGCTGATGCCGGACACTATACTTACCCGTATTTACGGCAAAAACGTAAAGCCTAAGATATATGCTATGGGCAAAACCACCGGCCCTAATAATGAGCATTACCTGCTGATAAAAACCGCTGGCGGCAATAAAAGAGCCGTGATTGTGCTGGGGTTTAATAAAAACAAGGAGTATGGAGCTGCGCTTACAGCATTGCGACCGGACCTGGATGCCAGCACCCAGCAGTCATTTACTATTGACCGGCGACATACTATTTCGCAAACAGTGTTGCGGAAAAACAAAAACGGCACCCTGAGCGAAGGCCGGGATGTGTATGCCTTTAATGCTGACAGCAAACTCTTTTACCTGGTAATGACGGATGCGCTGGAGGATAAACCCACTGAACTCATCAACCCTATTGATACATTGCCGCGGAAAAACAAATGGTCGGCTGATTATACTGCGGGTAAAATGAACCTGGTGTCCATACGGGACGGACGCCGGAACAATAAGCTGACTTTTTTTATCCATTTTGAAAGAAATAACAGGGAATGTACCGGCGAACTGAAAGGCGAAGCAGCTATGACTTCGCCCACTACTGCTGAATACCGGCAGGATGGCGACCCCTGCAAACTGAAATTCATTTTTACCTCTTCATCTGTTACGCTGAAAGAAATAGAGGGCTGCGGCTCTTACCGACCTCTGAAATGTTCATTTGACGGCAGTTTTGCAAAAAAGAAAGAACCCAGGGCCAAAACCACAAAAGGAAGTTCCGGTAAAAAATAAGGCCGGTTTGCAAACGTTGTAGTCTTTATTTTTTAAACAACTGTGCATAAATACGGTACAGTCAGCTGTTGAAAGCGTCATTTCACGCATTTCATTTTATATTGCAGCTTCGTGTAACTAAAACACAACATGAGTTTTACTTCTTTTTCGGTTCCGTACCCCGTTGAAGAACGTTTTGCCAGAAAAGTTGCTTACTTCTCAATGGAGTTTGCCATCCACCAGCCGACAAGCAATTGTACAAGTTCATGGAAGCGGGGGATGATTACTGGTTTGATGACCGCAAAAAATATTTGAAGAAAAGGGGCTTTGAAATTGTGGCAGACCAGACGGGAAAATTGTTCAACCCTGATGTGTTTACCCTTGTATGGGCAAGGCGTTTTGCCGGCTACAAAAGGGCAGGATTGCTTACAACTGATGAAGACCGGTTTCAGCAACTGATGACCAATACCAAATATCCGGTGCAGATCATCTGGGCAGGGAAGCCTTATCCAGTGGACCATCCGGCAATCAGTGAGTTCAATCAGCTGGTGCACCTGAGCAGGCAGCATAACAATATGGCTGTTCTTATCGGCTATGAGATGACCTTGTCAAAACGGCTTAAGCAGGCCGCCGATATATGGCTGAACAATCCCCGTGTGCCGCGGGAAGCTTCGGGCACCAGCGGTATGACGGCTGCTATGAACGGAGCGGTGAATTTTTCCACGGATGACGGATGGATACCGGAGTTCATCAATCATGGTCATAATGGTATTGTAGTACCCAAGGCTGATTATGCACACATGGCCACTCATGAGCAGGATGAGTATGACCTGGATAAGATCTATGATATACTGGAAAGTGAAATCCTGCCCCTGTATTATGATAATTACAATACCTGGCGGCAGGTGATGAAGAACGGTATGCAGGATGTACGCCATCCCTTCGACAGCAACCGTATGGTGCAGGAGTATTACGAGATGCTGTATAAGTAGTGAATAGTGAATGAGAAGGGGAAATATACTAATGGGACCTAATTAAAACTTTCTTTCATTTGTTTGATATTCTTTTCAGTATTGAAATAGGTAATCAATTTTTCAATCACTCCTTCCACTAAGGCATCCGGGCAGGAAGCCCCGCTGGTCATTAAGATCTTCACCGGTTTTTTTGCAGGCAGCCAGTCAGGGGTCAGCAATTCTTCTTTCGAATGAAAATGATAATGCAGGATTTCTTTTGCAGATAAAATCTTTGAATCATTGTTGATAAAATAGGTCGGCAGCTTTTCTTCACACAGTTCCACTAGATGAGAAGTGTTGGAGGAATTGTAACCGCCTACTACAATGGCAAGGTCGGCTTTGGTTTCCAGCATGGCGCTTACCGCTGTCTGGTTATCGTTGGTGGCATAGCAAAGGGTGTCTCTTGTATCAGCAAAGCGTTCTTCAATATCAGCCGGTTTATATGTATCAACCATTACCTGTTTCAGGTAATCGGCAATGGCCTGGGTGTCGCTGGCCAGCATGGTGGTCTGGTTCACCACTCCAATTCTTTGCAGGTCTTTTGTAACATCAAAACCAGGTGCGTATTGTCCTTTAAAAACTGAATAAAACTCATCCGCAGGTTTTTCTCCGGTAATATATTGTGCAAGTTTCTTCGCCTCGTTCATATCAGTTACTATTACGGACGGCGCATGGGCGGCGGTACGGGAGAAAGTGGCCCTTGTTTCTTCATGTTTTGGTTTTCCGTGGATGACAACGGTGTAATTTTTTTTGGCAATAGCTTCGCC
Source organism: Bacteroidota bacterium (assembly GCA_016868455.1). Taxonomy (GTDB): domain Bacteria; phylum Bacteroidota; class Bacteroidia; order Chitinophagales; family Chitinophagaceae; genus JJ008. The sequence continues at coordinate 128,335 of VGGV01000003.1, read as the reverse complement.
GCGGTTCCATACTTTTTCCACAAAAGGACAGGTGGTATTGTATTTTTCCGTGGGGATGCCCATACCATTCAGTTTCTTTTCTATTTCCAAAGTGGTGCCAAAGGCGGGTATCATCACTATATCATCCGGCGTCAGATTTTCAAATGGGATCAGTTGTTTGCCATAAGTGTCCTGCAGGAATTCAATACCGTGGGCCATCAGGTCGGCATTCACCTGCGGGTTATGGATCATTTCGCTGAGTAAATAAATTCTTTTACCGGGGTTTTCTTCCACCGTTTTAAAAGCAATTTCAATGGCATTTTCCACTCCATAGCAAAAACCAAAATGCCGGGCGAGGTAGATCTGAAGCGAACCAAAATCCAGCAGGGTGGGAGTGAAATCTTTCTTCATCCTGTCTTCTTCCTTCCTTTTCTTTTTAATGGCTGAAATAAGAGGGCTGCGGTAGATGATCGGGACGTCGAAACTCTTCATGCATGCAAAGGTAGTCAGGAGAGGGGAGTCCTGAGTCAATAGTTAGTAGTCGGAAGTTGGTAGTCAATAGCCATTGAATTTGTATTGTGGTACAGAAAAACCTGTATTTATGATTTTATCGGTTAGCCCTTCTGCGGCTTCGCACTTCTCCTTATCTTCCCCAAAAGTTCGGTATATGCGTTACGGATTGCCTGCTTTTATTTTTTTGCTGGCTGCAGCGTCCTGCAAGCTGATGAAAAAGAAAAATGCAAAGGAGACTACAAAAACTACAACTGTTATGGTAAACCGGTTCAAACCCGTGGAGTGGGCCCACACCACCAATATTTATGAAGTAAACATAAGGCAATACACTGTGGCGGGCACTTTCAATGCTTTTGAGGCTGAACTGCCAAGGCTGAAGGATATGGGCATAAAAACGCTCTGGTTTATGCCCGTTACCCCCATTGCACAAAAAAACAAAAAAGGTACACTGGGCAGTTATTATGCCTGCTCTGATTATACGGCCATCAATCCCGAATTCGGTACGCTGGATGATTTTAAGAAACTGGTGAAGCTGGCACATGAAATGGATATAAAAGTTATTATTGACTGGGTGGCCAAGCATACCGGCTGGGACCACAAGTGGACAAAAGAACATCCGGAGTATTATAAAAAAGACCCTTCCACCGGTGATTTCCAGATTGCATCCGGTATGGATGATATTATTGAACTGGATTACAGCAAGCCTGAATTGCGCAAGGAAATGATTGAAGCAATGAAATTTTGGGTGGAGGAATGCGATATTGATGGTTTTCGCTGCGACCTGGCCTTCTGGACGGAACTTGATTTTTGGAAAGAAGCCCGGTTGCAACTGGACGCTGTAAAACCCTTTTTCTGGTTTGGCGAATTTGATGAACTGGATAACCCGGAATACGGAGAGGCCTTTGATGCCAGTTACACCTGGACATGGATGCACAAAGCGAAGGATTTTTACCAGAAAAAGCAACCGCCGGATTCGCTGTATAAAATTCTGAACCGTTACGATGATCTTGGCGACAGCACCATGCGTACATGGTTCACCACCAACCATGATGAGAACAGCTGGAACGGCACCGAGTATGAAAAATACGGTGATATGGCAAAGGCGCTGGCTGTTTTCAGCTGCACCTGGAACGGAATTCCATTATTGTATTCAGGGCAGGAACTGCCCAATAAGAAAAGAATTAAATTCTTTGATAAGGATACGATTGCGTGGACGGGCAGTAACCAGCTGCATGATCTTTATAAAACCCTGCTTAAGCTGCGGACCAATCACCCCGCCCTCCGCAGCGGTGACCCGGCCGTGCAAACCTTTCGCATTAAAACCAGCCACCCGAAGCAGGTATTTGCTTACCTGCGCAGGAGCGGAAACAAAGAAGTGCTGGTAGTGCTGAATCTGTCAGCAGAAAATGACCTGCATTTTGATATTACAGATAAAATAGTAACGGGGGTGTACAAAAATGTGTTTTCCGGGGCGGCCAATGATTTTACTGCAGAAAAAAGTTTTGAGATCCAGGCATGGGAGTATCTGGTGTATGAAAAATAGGTTTCGGCATTCTGAATAAAACACCCTGCAATACGCAGGGCGTTTTTAATTATGTATTACATATGGGATGAAAGCCCGGGCTTATTCATCAGCCAGTATCAGCGGGTACCTGTACACCGCACCCGGTGCCTCGGGATAGATACCTTCAAAGTAAACACTGCCTCCCCTTGCATTACGGATGGCAGCAGCCATCTGCTCAATTTTGGTGATATCAGTATCATTCACACTGGTAATCACAAATCCTTCCTGCATTCTTGTTTTGCTGAATGCGCCGCCGGCTTTTATCTTCCTCACCAGCACACCGCCTTCAATGCCGTACTGAGTCGCTTTTCTTTTATCCAGTGTTTCCAGATCGGCGCCCAGCGTTTCGCCGATAGTGGTGGCCGCCAGTTCATCCACCTTGCCGGCTGATTCTTTAAGTATAACCGAGGCGGTGTATTCTTTGTTATTGCGTACGTAGGTAATCGGCAGCTGATCGCCCGGTTTGAAACTGGCCACCTGGGCGCTCATCTCAAGGCCTGTAGAAACAGGATTGCCGTTTACTTTGGTAATCACATCACCTTTTTTGATACCCGCCTGCCCGGCCGCCCCATCGGTGGGAACAGCCAGTACATATACGCCCTGTCCGTCAGCCACACCGGTCTGCTTCACCAGCCTTTCGTTTTCGGATTCGTTGGAGGGATAACTGATTCCGATAAACCCTCTTTTTACATCGCCGTACTGTATAAGGTCATTCACTATCTTTTTCACAATATTTACCGGGATGGCGAAAGAATAGCCTGCATAGGTTCCGGTGGGGGCATAGATGGCGGAGTTAATACCCACCAGTTGCCCGTCGGTATTAATTAATGCGCCGCCGCTGTTTCCCTGGTTTACTGCTGCATCGGTTTGTATGAAAGATTCAATGGGAGTATTGCTTTGTCTGCTGTTAACGCCGATACTTCTGCCTTTGGCGCTTACAATACCGGCTGTAACGGTGGTTTCCAGTGTAAGCGGATAACCAATGGCAAGCACCCATTGCCCCAGTTTTACATTATCCGAATTGCCGTAGAGCAGGAACGGGAGATTGCTGCCGTCAATTTTAAGAACAGCCAGGTCGCTGCTGGCATCTTTGCCGATCACTCTTGCTTTATAAGTTTTTTTGTTACTAAGTGTTACAGTTATTTCGTCGGCCACACCTTCGCCGCCATCACTAATAACATGGTTATTGGTAACAATATAACCGTCTTCGCTGATGATGACACCACTGCCGCTTGCCCTTTGTTCGGGCTGGATGCGCTGGTTGAAAATATCGTCGCCGAAAAACCTTTCAAAAAAATCATCCACACTGTTACGGCGTCCCAGATTATTACTTACTTTTTTGGCGGGTATCTTTGTTTTTATGTGTACCACGGCCGGAACAGCTGCGCTGGATGCTTTTGTAAAATCAACCGGCTCGCCACCGTCGGTAATATTGTCATAAAATCCGGCGTAGTTTGCCGGCACCTTTCCTTCCTGCGTCGCCTGTATCAAGGCGGTATTCTTTCCGGGAGCCAGTTTGCTGTACACTATTACGCTGCCGATAGCTGATGCGGCACTCACTGCCACAATGAGTAAAATCTGTTTGAGTTTCATAGCGCTGTATTCTTTCTTTTTATAATTGAATCAGGTTGGATAAAGAGCTGTTTTGCAAATAATATGCCTTGTCCCTGCAAAGTAACAAACTGTCTGAACAGCCGTCTTGCCGGCGGCTCAGTTTAACAAATCTTTACTAAGAGCTTCGTACTTCTGCCAGGCTGTAAAATTAATGCGATTTTCTTTGAAAGAAAATACCCTGCATCCCTGATTTGTCAAAGGTTTGACAGGAAGGCAAGGGTATCCGCTCCATCGGCATAATCCCTGATGTGCGGGCACTGGGCCTTACCGAAAGACACATAACCCTGCCCGACAATGCACTGCAGGTCGGTATTCAGTTTCAGCGATTCACCAATTAAATCTATGTTAGAATAATACTCGTAGTTCAGCTGGCTGATAGGGGAAAAAACCGATGGCTCCTCCACCAGCAGGATGGAACCACTGGTCATATAGTATTTTTTGTTCAGGATATGCAGGGCCAGATTATAGTCGTAGTTGTTTTTGTATTTGTGATGGTCGGCCAGGTAATTGTATTTTTTAAAAGCTTCCAGCAACGGAACAAAGTCATAACCCTGCGGCACATAAAGCTTGGTTACATTACGGCAGCCCAAACCAAAATAGAGGTGCACATCATCCGCCAGTTGTTCCAGTTCTTCAGCCGTTTCCTTTCCTGTTAATATGGCAACAGCGGTTTTATTCCGCCGGATGATGTGGGGATATTTGCCGAAGTAGTATTCAAAGTACCGGGAAGAATTGTCGCTCCCGGTGGCGATGCAGGCATCACATCCCTTCAGCATATCTGCAAAAACAGTGGCGCCGGCAGATTCCTTATCCCATTCCTCCAGCTTTTCCACAAGATGTTTTATCAATACCTGGTCTTTTGAAGAAGGCTTTACCATGGCCCGGTGGCGGCAGATGAAGACCGCCAGCCAGTCGTGAAAACCTACCAGCGGGATATTACCGGCCATGATGATGCCGATGGTTTTATTGCCACTGCCGGCCTGAATGCCCGGGTAGCCGGATACCCATTTTTCCAGAATTTCTTTCTGCAGGAAATTACGGGCAATATTCTGTGCAGCCAGGTCGATGAATTCAGGAATGAACCATGCATTCTCCTGCCCTGACTTTTCTTTAGCATGCTGCAAGTCCTGCGGGTTATCCAAAATATACCGGCCAAGACGTACCAATAAGTCGATGCGGTGTTGTAAATTCATTTCTGCTGATTACATTTGTGCAAAAGTAAATTTCAACCTGTTAAATAACTATTTATGGCTATTAAGATTACTGAAGAATGTATCAATTGCGGCGCCTGCGAGCCCGAATGTCCGAATAACGCTATTTATGAGGGTGGCGTGGAATGGGCCATTGCCGACGGCACCACGGTTAAAGGATCTTTCACCCTGATGGACGGAACTGTGGTGGATGCTGAACAAAAAAACACACCTCTCTCCGCGGACGTATATTATATTACCCCCAACAAATGCACCGAATGCCAGGGTTTTCATGAAGAGCCCCAGTGTGCTGCAGTTTGCCCGGTTGACTGCTGTGTGCCGGATGAAATGTACCGGGAAACCGTGGAAGAGCTGATGGCCAAAAAAGATAAGCTGCACATCTGATTTTGCTCAGTGTGCATAAATTCAGCCTTCATTATTTGGAAACTGAATTGCCGGTGTAATATCTTAGTATCATCATCTCAATATACAGCAGCGAAAGCCTGCCTACCGGCAGGCAGGCTGCTCAAGGAGTGGCGGGTGATATGTCCCGTCGTAAAAAGGTGAAGGAGAAACAGCCTTCACCTTTCTTATTTTATACTCCCTAGCTTTAGCAAAGGAGTATGATCCACTGAAGCTTTAGCGAAGGCCGGTTGTACCCGGGATCCATCAGCCCCTTTATCTTATTTTTTGTTAATGCTGCCCGGTTCACTTCTGTTCGGGTTGGGCATCTTAAATATTTCAGCAATATTTGCACAGCAAAACCACGACAAAACCAATAATGAAGAAGAACATTGCGCTGGTAACCGGCGGATTTTCAGGTGAAGCGGTAATATCCTATAAAAGCGCCACTACCATTGACAATAATCTTGACCGTAGCCGGTTCAATGTGTACCTTATTGACATCAACCCGGAAGGCTGGTGGTACAGGCAGGCAGATGGATCCCCCGTAGCTGTTGACAAAAATGATTTTTCCCTTACACTTAGTGGCAAAAAAATAATATTCGATGCCGTTTTCATCGGTATGCACGGCACACCCGGCGAAGACGGAAAACTGCAGGGCTATTTTGATACACTCAGGATTTCTTACACAGGATGTGATGCTGCCTGCTCGGCCATCACTTTTAATAAACGTTTTGCAACGGCTGTGGCAGGCATGTCGGGTATTGCTGTGGCCAAATCAGTGGTGCTAATAAAAAATAATTTTACAAGTCCCGGCGAGGCATCGGCCGGGTTAAAGTTTCCCGTATTTGTGAAACCCAATAACGGGGGCTCCAGCATTGGTATGTCCAAAGTGGATGCCTTTACTGACGCATTTGGCATTGCCATTGAAAAAGCATTTAATGAAGATGACCAGGTATTGGTGGAAGAAATGGTGGAAGGCAGGGAGTTTACGGTGGGGGTTTTTAAATCAAAAGGAAATATCATTGTACTGCCATTAACCGAAGTAAAGGCACACAGCGATAAAGCATTTTTTGATTTTGAGGCCAAATACCAGGGCAAATCCACCGAAACCACACCGGCCCTGGTGGATGAAGCGATTGCCGACAGGGTAAGGGAGGCCGCCCGCAAAGTGTATGAGGTGTTTAACTGCCGGGGTGTGGTAAGAATTGATTTTATTTACAACGAAAAAGAAAAAAAGCCCTATATGCTGGAAGTAAATACCGTTCCGGGGCAGAGCGAGGCCAGCATTGTGCCGCAGCAGGTGAAGGCAATGGGATGGAGTCTGAAAGAATTTTATACCAAACTGGTGGAAGAGGTATTGCCCTCATAGAAAAAACGTAACAACTGTGTTTAAATTTATCACACATCGCCCCCTGTGGATCAATATACTGGCCGGCCTGGCGCTGGCCTTTGGTGTCTTTTTTCTTTTTCTTTCCTCGCTGAAATGCCTGACAGGTCATGGTAAGGCAGCTGTAGTGCCGCTGGTTACCGGTAAAAAGTATGAAGAGGCCAGAAAAATTCTGAAGAAAGCAGGGTTTGATGTGGACATACAGGATTCATTGTATGTGGATACGGCAAAACCAATGACGGTACTGAAACAAATACCCGATGCTGATGAAATGGTAAAAACAAACCGCACCATTTATCTTATCATCAACCGGGCTGTGCCGCCTGAAATGGAAATGCCCAACCTTGTCGGTTACAGTTTCCGCAATGCAGAGATGGTTCTTAAAAATATGGACCTGAAAATCGGGGATACTACGTTTAAACCTGACTTCGCAAGAAACGCTGTGCTGGAACAATGGTACAAGGGGCAACCGATACTTCCGGGTACCAAAATCAGGAAAGAAAGTACTATTTCACTGGTGCTGGGTGACGGAGTGGGTAAAAGGGAATTTGTGGTACCTGATATTACCGGGATGGCTTTTTGCAAAGCCAGGGAGATGCTGGAAGAAACCGGGATCATTATCGGGGCTGTGATAGCTGACCCCAATGTGGAAGATACCTGCAGCGCTTATATCTACAAACAAAATCCGGAACGTTTTGACGATGAAAAACGTTTTCAGCGCATCCGCAGCGGGCAAACCATGGATGTATGGCTTCAAACAGATAAGCCGGCGAGAGACAGTACTCAAAAAACGCTGCCTGATGAGCTGCCTGCAAAACCCCGCAAGCCGGATACAGATGAAAGTGGTTACAATTAATAGCCTGTTATATGCAAAATATTTCTGTTGAAGAACTGAAAGCCCGGATGGATACCGGTGAAAAGCTGAACCTGATTGATTGCCGGGAGCCGCATGAATATGCAGAATTCAATCTTGGCGCCCAACTTATACCGCTTGGAAAATTTCAGTCATTCCAGGCGGAAGAGCTGGAGGACCTGAAAGAGGAAGAGATCATCATTCACTGCCGCAGCGGTGTACGCAGTGCACAGGCCTGCATGCTTTTGGAAACGATGGGCTTTAGAAATACCAAAAATCTAACCGGCGGCATTCTGGCCTGGCAGGAGAAGTTTGGAGGAAAGAGTTAGTGGTCATTAGTCGCTGGTCAGTAGTCAATTGTCCTGGACGTAAGCATCAGCATTCGTAGCCTCACTGATGTTAACTATGAACTCCTGACTACGAACTACCAACCCCCGCCTTACAACCTCACACTCACCGCAATCATAAAATTCCTTCCGGCCATCGGGAAATAATAATTCTTGGTTATCATTTCTCCGCCATAAATATAGCTGAAAGTATAGCCATTCGGCTCATACTTTATCCCAAAAATGTTATTGAGCTGTGCTGTAATATTCAGCTCTTTTAGCTTTTTGCCTTTCAATGTATAAATGCCCCGCAGGTCATTTACAAAAAAAGCATCCAGCCTTCGATTTTCATTTTGCGTATTGTCCAGGTATTGTTTGCTTACAAATTTGTTCAGTAAACTCAACTCAATACTTTTCAGGGGAAGAAAATTAAGTGCGGCCCCGCCCACCACGGCAGGCGAGAAAGCAATATCGGCGGATGAATAAGTAATGGCTTTTTGACCACCGTTGTCATAATCATCTATGTACTCCGTAAAATTTTTCACCTTGTTGCTGCTGATGGCAAGGTTGGCCGATGCATTGAACCGGGAACTGAATTTGAATACTCCCTGCATTTCCAAACCTGTTCGGTAGCTTTGGGGAATATTGGTTCTTGTATAAGCCCCCACATCATTTATCTTACCCGTAAGCACCAGCTGGTTCCTGTACTTCATGTAATAAAAAGTTACCGACCAGTTGTAAAGGTTTTTTATCTGTTCAATACCCAGTTCCGTGTCATATAGTCTTTCCGGTTTGGGTTGCTGGGCACTGCCGGCCTCAAAATCATCCCGGTTGGGTTCTTTGGCAGCCACGCTGTATGATGCATAAGCTTTCCATGCATTCTTTTTATAAACAATACCGGCTTTGGGGTTAAAAAAACTGAATCGGTTATTCACCTTTAGTGCAGGATTGTAACGGAATCCATCCATATCATACTTTACCTGGCGAAACTGCAGATCGTAATAAAGGCTCCAGTTCCGGTGCACCTGTGTTTGTTCTTTCAGGTAAATATTGAAACCGGTTTTCAGTGCATCCAGGCCGTACCATTTGTGGGAAGTGATATTGGCCCGGGAAGCCCATATTATTTTCCCAAAATGATTGCCATCGTACCGGGTGTACCCACCGCCCAGTGTGGCCTGTGTTTTATTGTCTTTGAACTGCAATGAAAAAATATTGCCGTAAAAATCATTATCCAGCCACAACTGCCGGATAAAATCCGATTCAAATAGGGTGTCGTTACCGCTTACCGGGTAAGGCAGGCTGTAAGCGGAGAAGTCTTCATCAGCTTTGTATTGTTCATAGTAGCCTTTGCCGGTAGTAAAAAAGAAAGCCGTATTAAAACTCAGCTTTTTGCTCAGCTGCCGGTTGAAGAAAAACTGGTAATGTGTTTGTGTATAGTTATCCGTTTCGTTATCGTAAGGCTCGCCGGGTCTTTCGGTACCGGCATAATTAATAGTTCTGTTGCCGGCTTTCAGGTCAGCTTCTGACACTCCATACCATGCCTGGTAGGTTTTTTCTTTACCGGAAAAAATATTCAGGCGAAGTGAATTCTTTTCACTGATATATGCAGTGCTGAAGTATAGGGACTTCAGGTTGCTGCCGGCCCTGTCAATATAGCCATTGCTGCTGATGCGGGAAAGGCGCAGGTCGGCCGTAAATTTTTTGTGCAGTCCCGTTCCTGCCTTAATGGTATGCTTCCGGGTATTAAAAGAACCATAGCTGTTGTTCAGTTCCAGGTAAGCCTCTTTATTCACCTCATTGGTGCTGAAGTTGATGCTGGCGCCAAAAGCCCCGGCGCCGTTGGAAGATGTGCCCACGCCTCTCTGAATTTGTATGCTGCCTGCAGAGGAAGAAAAGTCGGGCAGGTTAACAAAGAATGTTCCCTGGCTTTCGGCATCATTATAAGGTATGCCGTTCAGCGTTACATTGATTCGTGTGGCATCTGTGCCGCGGATGCGGATGCCGGTATAGCCCACGCCGTTGCCGGCATCAGAATGTACCGCGACAGAAGGCGTCTGGCTGAGCAAAAAGGGAATATCCTGCCCGAGGTTCATTTTGGCAATCGCTGATTTGCCGATATTGGTTTTAGTGACCGGCGCATTTTCGGAGGCCCTTACCGCTCTCACTTCCACCGGCGATAAAGTGTAAAAACTGTCTTTTGCTTCAGGCTGCTGTGCAGCCGATAAAATGGCTGTGAACAATAAACAGCCGGACATACAAATCCTCTTCATGGTTTAATTTTTTAAAAATTAAAAGAAGAGGGAAACGCTGTCGGAGAAAGGATGCATTGATCTTCCTTCCCTTCGCAGGCATTACCCTGACCAGGTTCTTACGGGTATGATCTCAGATTGAATCACTGAACCTGCCTGCCGGCAGACAAGCCTGGCGAAGCGCCCTTCGTCTGGCTCAGTGTCAAACACCCCGGGAAACCTGTCCCGCAATCTGGCGGGACATTCAAAAACTAAAGCCTTTACATTCAAAGGCCAAGAGCTGCTGCAAAAATAGGTCAAAATAAGTTGCTGCAAACTGTAACCTTTCTACACCACTCTTCGTATTATATCCAAACCATCTTTTATGAAGAAATTATTTCTTTCTCTTTTTCTGACTGCGGCCATCGGGGCCGGTCTTTTTGGCCCAAAAACAGTGAATGACCCGAATGCTGAGAAAAGAAATATCAGCAGTTTTCAAGGTATAGATGTGGGTACCGGTATTGAACTTACACTCACCCACGGCAGCACCGAAGAAGTGCCGGTAAGCGCTTCAACTCCCGAATTCCGCGACAGGATTGTTACCAAAGTGGAAAACGGCATTCTCAAAATTCAGTATGAGACAAAAACAGGGGCTATCAATGCAAGAAATGAAACCCAGGGCCTGAAAGCTTATGTATCTTACATATCTTTGAACAGGTTGTATGCAAGTACCGGGGCCGAAGTGGAAATAGTGGGCACCCTGCAGTCATCATCGCTGGATATGAAAGCCAATACCGGCGCAGAAATAAACGGAAAAGTGGATGCAGGCACTCTGAAACTGGATCAGAATACCGGCTCCAAAGTAACATTAACCGGCAGGGCTGATAAAGTGGAAGCGGAAGGCAGTACAGGCAGCAAGTTTACAGGTGATGAATTGAACACCAATACCTGCAATGTGCAGGTAAGCACCGGCGCAAAAATCACTATTCATGCAGACAAAGAACTGCAGGTAAAAGCCAGTACCGGCGGTATTGTAAAATACAAGGGCAATGCCGGCATCCGGGAAATAAAGACCAATACCGGCGGCAGCGTATCAGGATTTAAATTTTAAAATTATAGTGTGATGAAGAAGATACAATTAATAGTGCTGGGTTTTCTGTTTAGTACGGCAGCCATTGCCCAGCAGGTAAATGACCCCAATGCCGTGGTAAGGAAAGCAAAAGACTTTCATGGCATCAGCTTATCCAGCGCTTTTGATGTATACCTTACGCAGGGCAATACAGAAGCAGTGGCAGTAAGCGCCTCTGAAGAAAAATACAGGGAACGCATTACGGTAGAAGTAAAGGGGAGCATCCTGCATATCGGGTACGACAGCAAAGGGCTGAACTGGGGCGGAAATAAAAAACTAAAAGCCTATATCTCCTTTAAAAATATTGACCGGCTGAAAGTAAGCGGGGCCTGCGATGTTTATATATCGGGGACTGTAAAAGCCGATTACCTGGATATTCACCAGTCAGGCGCCAGCGACCTGAAAGGTAAACTGGAAGTAAATAAACTTACGGTTGACCTCAGTGGTGCATCCGACATGACGGTAAGCGGAACAGCCGCCCAGTTATCTGTGGAAGCCAGCGGCGCCAGTGATTTTAAGGGCTTTGACCTGGCAGCGGATATATGCGACGCAAGGGTAAGCGGCGCCAGTGATATAAAAATAACGGTGAATAAGGAATTATCCGCCAATGCCAGTGGCGCCAGCGATATCCGCTACCGCGGCAACGGCGTTATCCGTGAAATCAAAAGCAGCGGCTCAAGCAGTGTATCCAAGGGATAATTAAAATCTTCATATACAAATAGGGTATAACCATGAAAAAAGTTCCTGCTATTGCAGGGACTTTTCTTTGGGGGCAAAGGCATATAAGCCTATCTTTGCGCCTCAACACCGCGAAGTAGAGCAGCGGTAGCTCGGCGGGCTCATAACCCGCAGGTCGGGAGTTCGATCCTCCCCTTCGCAACTAAGACTGTGGTCTCTTGCACCGCAGTTTTTTATTTATTACCTTACAAGCCATTAACCAACATCCTTTGTATGAAAAAACTATTCATTCTTTCTCTTTTCTTTATTCTTTGCTGCCTGCAATAAGGATAATGAAACCCCTCCCAAAACGAAAACAGAACTGCTGCCCCAGGCCAACTGGAAATTCAGTTCGGCCACCGTGGGCGGAACTGGTGTGTCGGCTTTGTTACAAACCTGTCAGAAGGATAATATTCTGAAGCTGAATGCTAACGGTTCAGGTACGTTGGACGAAGGTCCAACCAAATGCAATGGCAGTGATCCTCAAACTTCTCCTGTAACTTGGAGTTTCCAGAACGGCGAAACGCAATTGCAGGTATCAACCATTCTTTTCACCGGCGGAAGCAATCTATTCAATATTGTTACGCTTTCGGAGACACAGCTTATCGTATCACAAACGATTACCGTGGGAGGGACGCCACAAAATGCTATGGTTACATTTATCCACTAATCGAACTTGAATATTAATAGTCAAGAGGCTGTCTAAAAAGCAGGGAAAAACACAGAGATAATGAGTTGGCAGACCTGATAGACTTCGGCATGAGCCCAGTCGAAAGCAATAGGGTTACACAGGGAAAAGCATTTATTGAACATCAACTCTCTCTGTGTGCCTCATATACTCTTTAACTCTGTGTTGAAATTATTTTTGAGACAGCCACTTTTTTATTGCCACAGGGCAAAACCCGCCCCCTTCATTTAGCCTACCTTTGCACCTCTTTTATGAAATCCGGTTTTGTCAGCATATTCGGCCGACCCAATGCGGGTAAAAGCACATTACTGAATGCGCTGATGGGTGAGAAACTGGCCATCGTGTCGCCCAAAGTGCAGACAACCCGCCACCGCATCAAAGGCATCCTTACTGAAAAAGACTACCAGGTTGTTTTTTCCGATACTCCCGGCATCATTGAACCCAAATACAAACTGCAGGAGAAAATGATGCAGGCCGTAAAAAACGCCCTGGAAGATGCCGACCTGGCATTGCTGCTGGTGGATATTAAAGAAACCCTGAAAGAAGCGGATGACATCTTCACAGCGCTGAACATAAAAGCGCCTGCTTTGGTAGTCATCAATAAAGTGGATACAACAACTAAAACCGCAACGGATGAAGCAAAAGCTTTCTTCAGCAGCCGGCCTTATTGTAAAAAAGTTATCGCCATTTCAGCGCTGACCGGGTTCAACAAAAAAGAATTCATGAATGCTGTGCTGCAGTACCTGCCCGAAGGCGAACCTTTTTTTGAGGGTGATGACATCAGCGATCTGAACACCCGGTTTTTTGTGAGCGAACTCATCCGGGAAAAAATATACCAGTTTGCGGCAGATGAAATACCCTATCATACCACCGTGCTGGTAAACGAATACAGGGAAAAAGAAAACCTGGTTAAAATAGCTGCCGATATCATCGTTCACCGGGAAACGCAAAAAGCCATACTGATCGGGGAAAAAGGGACCATGATAAAAAAGATCGGCACAGCAGCCCGGAAAGATATTGAGGCCTTTATCGGGCAGAAAGTATTCCTGGAACTGTTTGTAAAAGTAAAACCCGGCTGGCGGGAAAAAGAAATGTTTCTGAAGCAGTTGGGTTATGGCTGATGCAAAACACAGCTTCTGCCCCGGATGGCCATAAAATCTGCTGCACTGGATATTTCCTTGTTGCGGTGCTGAACATATGTTTATTTTTGCAGTTGCAGCTTTTGGGGCCGAATTCCGGTCAGCAATAATGAAATAATAAACATGCGGGGCAACTATCATTTTATATCAGCAGGGAAAAAGCTTACCCGGGGTACAGCGATTTTGGGCTTTTTATTGCTGCAACTACCTGCCACCACCTTGTTTTTACAGGCCCAGGTAATGATTGAACTGGGCAGAAAGGTGGACAAGCTAAACTCCATTTCCAGCATCAATGTGTATGGTTCTGGCGAAATAGAAAAAAAAATTTCCTATAACCAGATAGGGGGCTCGCCTTTTTACAGGCACCAGTGGCAGCAGGGAAGGCTTTATGACAGGCAGGGCCGAAAATACGGGCAGTGGCCGGTCCGTTTCAATCTTGTTTCGCAGGAGGTGCATTATCTCGATTCCCTTGAAAATGAAATGGCCGTGCCTGCTGAACTGATAGGTAAAATCGAATTTCTTGATTCAGTTTCCGGCCGGATAACCGATCTCTTCCTCTCTGCCAACAGCGATATGGCCCGGCAAACCGACTGCAAGCAATGTCTTTACCAGGAACTGAACAAAGGCCATACCACCCTGCTTAAAATTACCCGGCGGATAGTAAAAGAAGGCGACTCTCTCTTCGGCACCCTGAAACGCTATTATTATTATGACAACAACGAATATTTTGTGGAGGCCGAAAACCAGTTCAACCGGCTCCAGAAACTGTCACGGGAAGATTTTTTCAGCCATGTTCCCGGCGCATCACTTTACAGCGACTGGATAAAAAAACAAAAACTGGGATTTAAAAAAGAAGAAGACTACCTGATCTTCCTCAAATATTACAACGGCATATATAAAAAGGACGGGGCTCTGTAACCGCCGCCTGCCTGCAACCACGGCCATGTCATTTACCCTTGCCATAACCGGACGTCCCAATGTGGGAAAAAGCACCCTGTTCAACCGGCTGCTGGAACAGCGCAAGGCCATCGTGGATGATGTAAGCGGCGTAACCCGTGACCGGCAGTATGGCGTAGCCGACTGGAACGGCAAGCTATTCAACGTAATTGACACGGGTGGTTTTGTGGCCGGCAGCGAGGATGTGTTTGAAAAAGAAATCGCCAAACAGGTGCTGATAGCCGTGGATGAGGCCGATGCCATTATTTTTATGGTAGATGCTGCCACCGGCATGACGGACCTCGACGACAGCATGGCTGCCCTGCTGCGCAAAAGCACCAAACCGGTTTTTCTTACAGTAAACAAAGTGGACAATAACGAACGCCTGCTTGAGGCTGCCGAATTTTACAGCATGGGGTTTGATAATATTTTTTTTATCGCTTCTGCCAGCGGCAGCGGCACCGGCGAACTGCTGGATGCCATCACCAAACTGATAACGGATGATGCATCCGAAGAAACCAGAGAAATGGCTGAGCTGCCTAAATTTGCCATCATCGGCCAGCCCAATACCGGCAAATCATCATTGCTTAATGCATTAATCGGGCAGGAGCGGACCATCGTCAGCGAAATTGCCGGCACCACAAGAGATACCATCCACACCCATTACAATCTTTTTCAGAAAGAGTTTGTGCTGATTGACACCGCCGGCATACGCCGGAAGAATAAAGTGAACGAAGACCTGGAGTTTTACTCCGTTATCCGGGCTATAAAGGCGATGGACGAAGCGGATGTGTGCCTGCTGCTGATTGATGCCGTTAAAGGCATTACGGCGCAGGACATCAACATCTTTTCCCTTGCCGCCCGCAAGGGAAAAGGCATTGTGCTGCTGGTAAATAAATGGGACCTGGTAAGCAAGGAAACCAATACCGCCCGAGAAATGGAAAAAGAGCTGCGGCAAAAACTGGCGCCCTTTACCGATGTGCCCATCCTGTTCATCTCGGCCAGAGAAAAGACCCGCATCTTTAAGGCTATTGAAACGGCGCTGGAAGTGTATGCCAACCGGCAGCGCAAAGTGCCCACCTCACAGCTCAACGATACTATTCTGAAAGCCATTGAAGGCTATCACCCGCCGGTGGTGCGGGGCCATCCCGTAAAAATAAAATATGTAACCCAGTTGCCCACGGCTGTACCCTCCTTTGCCTTTTTCTGCAATTTTCCCGACGACATCAAGCAGCCCTACAAGAACTACCTCGAGAACAAGCTCCGGGAGAATTTTGATTTTACCGGGGTGCCGCTGCGGCTCTATTTCCGGAAGAAATAGCTTTTTCCCCACAATAAAATAAAGAAACCGGTCGGGCTTAACTTTTATTTTTTCCAGAAGTCTTAACTTTCGTTATCCAAAAATCCCCTGGAACCTTTTTGTTATACGCCAAAAACGGTAAGAAGGTAACCGTGTTTGTAGAATTGAAAGCCCGGTTTGATGAGGCGAATAACCTGCGGTGGAGTAAAAAAAATATCTTAACCTTCATTTCATTTGTGTACAAAAAAGCCAGTTGCTGCAGCAACTGGCTTTTGATTTCCCAGTCATTTAAATTTACCGGCTATTGAATCACTACTTTACCGGTGGCGAGCCTTGGATTGCCTCTGCCAGAGAGCACTACAAAGTACAATCCTTTCCTGCCAGGCAGGGCAAGGTTCACTTCCATACGCTGATAAGGCGAACTGATGTTGTATGATTTTTCAAACACCAGCGAACCTTTACTATCATAAATGTTCAGCGTATAGGTATTATTGCCGGGGCTGTGATACACCACATCAAACTTGCCACGGTTGGGATTGGGAAGAATGAAAAGCTTTGTGGTTGCCGAATCAGCGATGAGCACTGCGGGCGAAGTGTCAGAACATGGCAGACCGGCAGTGTTGGTGACAGTCGCGGTATAACTTCCGAGTTTGTACGGGTCAATACCACTCAGTACCGGGCCATTGATTCCGGGTACCCGTACATTGTCTTTAAACCAGGTGTAATTATAGGAACCTGCCGGTGTTACATTGGCTGTAAGAGTGGTGGTGAGGCCGGGGAACAGCCTTGTATAAGGAGCTGCTGTCAACGTAACGACTGGATTCGGGCTTACACTAACCGCAGTGGCTGCGGAGGTAGCTGAGCATCCGTTCGCATTGGTTACCGTTACGGAATGATTACCCGTATTAGTGACGGTGATGGATTGTGTTGTAGCGCCGTTGCTCCACTGCCATGATGTGCCGGCTGAGGCTGTAAGCAATACATTGCCTCCCTGGCAGAAGGCAAGTGGTCCGCTGGCGGTGATGTTTGCCTCAGGCAGCGCAACCACCGTAACATTTACTGCGGGAGAAGTACTGGTGCATCCGCCGGTAGTAACAGTTACGGAATAGCTGCCGGATGTGCTTACTGTAATGGATTGGGTAGTGGCGCCATTGCTCCAGTTGTAGGATGTTCCGTTGTTGGCCGTTAATGTTACGCTTCCGCCCTGGCAGAAGGTGGTGGCTCCGCCGGCTGAAACGGAAGCTTGAGCAACTGTAGTGATCGTTAAGGTAACTGCCGTTCTGGTGCTGCTTTCACATCCGGAAGCTGTATGCCTGCTGGCAGCATAATACGTTACCGTTCCGGCTGTGCTTAGTGTGGGATTGGTTACTGTGCTTCCTCCGGTTGCTGCATTATACCAAACCACTGTGTGTCCGGAAGGAACACTGGCTGTTGCAGTTAATGTTGGTATCGGGGCAGGTAAACAAACTGTCTGGCTTTGATTACCACCGCTGGTTGGCGCTGAAGGCAGCGGGTTGATGGTGATGGCAAGGTTGGCAGGTGCATTCTGACAGGTGCCATTGCTTGCAAAAACACTGATATTTCCGCTTGCGCTTCCCGGAGGATAATTAACGGTTATTGTTGTAGTACCTTGTCCGGAGGCAATGCTGGCCCCGGAAGGAACAGACCATGTATAGGATGTTGCGCCGCTTACCGGTGCTACAGAATATATTATTCCGGAAGGGTTACCACAAATATTGTTTTGTCCCGTAATGGGTCCCATCGGTCCCATACCGCCCCCGCCGGTTGATACGGTGACATTAATGGCATTAGCCCTTTCACCTTCTGCATTGGTGCTGTTATTTTTTGCCCGGATCGTAAACCACATGCTGGCCCCGGGAGTAAGTCCGGTTGCTGAATAGGAAGTGGCAGTAATGTTCGGCGCCAGTAAGGCAAAATTGCCGGAAGCATCAAGATTATAAATGTCGTAATGCGTGGCATTGGGTACGGCGTTCCAAGTAAAAATGACTTCACCGGCAGTACAGGTGCTTCCGCTGCCGCTGAAGCCGGTTACCGTACCCAGTATTCTGAATGTCGCATCACTTACATCAGTAATTGAACCGCTTGTTATCCTGATCAGCGCTGTTGAAGTATTGTCAGCCGGAACTGTCCATACAAAACGGGTGGTAGTGGCAGCGATACTGGAAACAATTGTGGTCCAGCTGGCTCCATTATTGACGGAATACTCAATGGTTTGTGTGGAGCTGAAGCCTGCGTTGTTCCAGGTAATGGTTTCCTGGTTGCCGGGGCTGAAAGATTCATTGCCGTTGGGATAAATGACTTCAATATGCGGCATTTGAATATCCCAGGTCAGTGCATATTGCTGGTTGGGGCCGCTGGGGATGGCAGTACCTGTTACCTGAAGTGTATAGCTGCCGGCAGGCGGATTATCAATGGTTACCTGCTCCATATTGCTGAAATTATCCACCGCCCTTACAGCATTATTGGCGGGATTGTTGGGATCCAGTACCCAGGGCAATGTGGTAGTAGCGCCATTGATTACGGATAAATCAAGGTTATTAATCAGTGCAGGGTTTGCATTGGCAGCACCAGCCGGATCGTTCCAGTTAAGCATCACTTTAAGACGGGCGGCACCTGCCGGTACAGTAATCGTAACATTATTGGTTGCGCCGTTAGCTATGCTGTTTACCACAAAACGGGTTTCCTCCAGTATCCGCACCGCACCGAGAGCATTGATCCGTCCAAATCCAAACCGGTAATCAGGGCCGGGATTTCCCAAATCCTGCGCAGTATTGCAAATTGTATTTTTAATTAAAGATGAAGGCGGGTTATTGTTACTGTTCAGTTGCTTGTAACGCTGATACAAAAGCACGGCTGACCCTGCAACACCCGGTGTGGCCATCGAAGTACCGGAAATTGTTCCGTAAGTATTCAGAGGCAGGTATGTTGAAAACACACTTGTACCGAATGAACTGATCTCCGGTTTAATCCTTCCATCCTGTGTGGGGCCGCAGCTGCTGCTTCCTGATAGAGCTTCAGCCGTGGTAATATTGGCACAGAGCAAATTGTTTTTTGCAGTCTTGCCGCTTCCGGTAATGGTATACCACCCGCCCGGGCAGGATCCCTGTGAATTTCCGGCGGAATGTACATGCAGGTGCGTGGGAAAATTATTCAAATTAATATCTGTAGCCCGGCTGGTTGCAGTGTACTGAATTTGTGCTCCGTTAATATTGCAGGCAGAAACGGAGCCGCCATAGGAATGGCTGCTTACCAAAAGATTGTAAGTCGGAATGGCAGTGGCCATTTCCGTTTGAACATTGCCGGCAAAATTATAAGAGTAGAGTGTGGCATTGGGAGCCATTCCCCTTGCACGGTGATCAATCAGCCCCCTGCCCAGTATGGTACCGGCGCAATGTGTGGAGTGGCTGGAAGGTGAACTGGTCTCAATCTGGTTCAGTCGCCCTGCAGGGGAAAAATCCAGGTGGGGGCTTATTTCGCCTTCATCCCAGATGCCTACATTAATTCCGTCACCCTTTAGGTTGCGGACTCCGTCGTTCAGCACATTTACCCGGTGCAATGTCCGGCCCAACAAATTCTCTTTCTCAACCGGCTCTTCAATAAATTCAACCCATTGTACAAACGCAAGATCTGCCAGCTTCAGGAGGTTATCACGGTTAATTCTTATTGTAAAACTTCTGTAATCAGGCATCTCTTCGATAATCTGCGCATCCAGGCCAGCCAGGTTTACTGTAATGCGGTCAGCAGTTAATTTTTCGTAAGCAATAACAACAACATCGGCATAGCCTGCTGTTTTTACAGCATGTGCAGGCACTTCACCTCTAAAAACCGGTGTGGATGTTTTTTGAAAAGCAGAAAACCTGAAAATGCTTCTTAAAGGTAATGCCTTCAGTTGTTCAGTGCTGAGTCCTGCAGGCACAACAGCGGTATAGGCCAGGTTTGGAATATAATCTGCCAGGCGTATTCCTGCTTCGTCAAGGCGGTTCCGGGTAGCCTGGTCGGGCAGTTTATATAACTGAATGGTAACATAGTGGTTATTCCCAAACAGGCTTTGCTGAAACACATCATCACTTTTTTTAACGGTGCTGATATTGGCTTCCGGAACAAATTTTCCTGAATTAAGCAGGATAGTATAATCGGTGGCGGGCTGGGCCTTCATCCAGACCGGAAGCATTAAGAAAATAACAGCTTGCAGAATGCGGGTAAAATGCACTTTCATTTTTTGGGTTTTAGTTCGGCCACAAAGATATATTACCATTAAAAATATGCGGGAGTATTTAATTGGGTTTTTTTTACGCTTAGCAGATATAAAAAAAAGCATTTCAGACTGATAAATTACTGAATGACTTACCTTTAAAAAAATAAAAAGAACCGATATGGCATTTGAATGGAAAGGCGTTTTTCCTGCCCTGCTCACCCCGTTTACAGCCGATGACAAACTTGATCTGGTTGTGTATGAAAAAAACCTGCAGGCGCAACTGGATGCAGGAGTGCACGGCATTATCATCGGCGGCTCTTTGGGTGAGGCCAGCGCAATAACGGTTCAGGAAAAAGAAGAACTGGTGGAGTTTTCTGTTGAATACATCAACGGGAGAATCCCGGTAATATTAAATATAGCAGAAAGCACAACAAAAGATGCCATTGAACAGGCAGCCAATGCAAGAAAATGGGGCGCTGACGGACTGATGCTGTTGCCGCCGATGCGTTACAAAACCGATGACAGGGAAACGATCACTTATTTCAAATCCGTGGCCAACTCAACTGACCTTCCCATTATGATCTACAACAACCCGGTGGATTATAAAATTGACACCCGGCCTGATATGTTTGACGAACTGGTTAAACATCAGAATATACAGGCGTTAAAAGAAAGTTCAAGGGATGTGACCAACCTCACACGGATGAAAAACAGGTTTGGCGAACGGATCAAAATCCTTTGCGGGGTGGATACACTGGCCATGGAGGAACTTTGCCTGGGCGCTGATGGCTGGGTGGCCGGCCTGGTGTGTGCTTTCCCAAAAGAAACAGTAGCCATTTATAACCTGGTAAAGGCCGGGAAGATTGAGGAAGCAACAAGAATTTACCGATGGTTCATGCCATTGCTGGAACTGGATTTACATCCCAAACTGGTGCAGTACATCAAACTGGCTGCGGCGCAGACCGGTATCGGCAGTGAATATGTAAGGGCGCCGAGGCTGACACTTGAAGGCGAAGAGAGAGAAAGAATACTGAAAGTAATCAATGATGGGATTACAAAAAGACCGGTTGTTTAATGCGTATGTACAAAGAGGCAACGATACAGGAAATTGACAATGCCCTGCAGCAGGCATGGAAAGCTTTTCATGTTTACAGAAACTGTTCATTGAAACAGCGGGCTGAATTGATGCGGGCCATCGCAAATGAAATTGAAGCGCTGGGAGATGAACTGCTCATTACAGCAGGAAGGGAAACAAATCTTCCGGAAGCAAGGCTACGGAATGAAAGGGCCCGTACCATGTTTCAGTTAACATCTTATGCAGAAGCCTGTGAAAAAGGCGACTGGCTGGAAGCAAGGATTGATACAGCTATACCGGATAAAAATCCTCCAAAACCTGATATCCGTAAGATGCTGGTGCCGCTGGGGCCTGTAGTTGTTTTTGGCGCTGCTAATTTTCCCTTTGCATATTCTACTGCCGGTGGTGATACTGCAAGTGCTTTTGCTGCCGGATGCCCGGTGATTGTAAAAGCGCATCCTGCGCATCCGGGAACCAGTGAACTGATGGCCGGCGCTATTTTAAAAGCGGTTGCTGAATGTAATATGCCGGATGGAATTTTCACCCACCTTCACGGCGTATCATTTGAAGTAGGCAAAGCGTTGTTGGAACATCCATACACAAGGGCCGTAGGTTTTACTGGTTCGTATATTGGCGGCAAGCAATTATTCGACTGGGCCAATCAGCGCAAAGAACCCATTCCGGTTTTTGCAGAAATGAGCAGCATCAATCCTGTTTTTTTATTGCCTGAGAAAATGAAAACAGCAGCTGCTGATATGGCGAAGCTATATGCCGGATCCATTACATTGGGCGTTGGTCAATTCTGCACCAACCCGGGCCTGCTGATTGGGATTGATAATGCTGACCTGAAAAAATTTATTGAAACACTTGGAGAAGAAATCAAAAAAACGTTACCTGCCCCGATGCTGCATACAGGCGTTTATAAAAATTACACGGAAAAAAGAAAAACATCATTGGCACATCCTGAAGTTGACACAGTAGCGGTGGCAGAAGCCGTAGCCGCAGAGGGAAAGGGCATTGCTACTATTGCGACTGCAACAGGCGCCGCCTTTATCAATAACCCGGTACTGCACCAGGAAGTGTTCGGCCCGTTTTCTTTGATCATCCGGTGCAAAGACAAGAATGAAATGCTGGAAGTGGCAAAGCATATGGAAGGACAACTTACAGCTACACTGATGGCCGCCGATGATGACATAAAAAATAATGAGGAACTGGTGGAAGCTGTTAAAAATATTTGTGGACGTATAATACTTAATGGTGTGCCAACCGGTGTGGAAGTTTGTTTAAGCATGCAGCACGGTGGCCCATTTCCGTCCACAACTGATTCAAGATTTGGTTCCGTTGGCGCTGACGCTATTAAACGGTTTGCAAGACCTGTGGCTTTTCAAAACTGGCCTGACAGTTTACTGCCGGATGAACTGAAGAATGAAAACCCGCTGCGTCTCTGGCGCACGGTAAATAATGAACTGGTGAAAGCCCCTTTGTAGTAATAATAACGGTTATTCCTTTTTTGAGGATGATGTCATGAAATAACCATTAAGCTAAGGCCGCTACACCAACCGCCAATCAATAATGGTTATACCATTTGATCTATTTAATAGTATAAATGGTATACACATGAAATATATCGCATCTCAATTCGTTTTATCAGGAAATCCCGCCCTGCATGGCCGTTTGCATTCCTTTTTTGGGTGTCACCAATGTTGAACAAACTGTGGTTTGGTATGAAAGTCTTGGTTTTCGCTGCACCGGCAGTAACCGTTTCTGGGACCCGGAAGCAGAGCTTACCTGGGCGCAGCTGGAATGGGAAGGTGCGGCATTTATGCTTTTTTCTTTTCCTGCAGAAAAAAACAATGCAGTAAAAGACGCTGGTCTTTTTTTCCGGGTCGGTTCATTGAACGACCTGGTGGAACGGCTGGAAACAAAAGCAAGGATCATTGAGCTTACCGAAGAACCTTTCAGCAGCAAAAAGGAAGTGGTTTTTGAAGACCTGAACGGGTTCAGGATCACTTTCACCTGTGGTTAATATTATATAAACAGACTTTTAAGCCCCCACTGGTACAGGCGCTGTACCATTCTCTTTGCGTTGTATTTATTTACACCAGCGGTAATAATTTCTGTAACATCCTGCATATTCCTGGCGTCAGGTTATGATACCTGCCATTGTTTTAATCCTTTTTTCAAAGACTTGCTGCAATGGGCTTTGGTATTACCTAACTTTCTAAAAACATGACCATGAAAAAAAGCCTGCTGCTTGCTTACAGTCTCGTTCTTATTACCGCTGCCAATGCCCAGGAAGGGCATGTTGGGTTGCAGTCCGCTACGTCTATTGCGCAGGATAAACTGACCGCTGCCGACTGGCAGTCAGACCTTCGTTTTTTGCAACAGACTGTGCATAAGGAGTATTCCTTTCTGTTTTAAAAAGTAACAGCTGAAGATTTTGATATGGCGGTAGAGAAGTTGTACAAAGAAATACCCTCCATGCAGGTGCATGAGCGGCAGGCAGGCCTTGGCCGCATCGTAGCCATGTTTAAATACGGCCATACAGCTATGAGTTGGAGGCAAAGCCCCTTTAAATACCATGTGGCGCCAATAAACTTTTACTGGTTCAGCGATGGCATTTATGCCGAAGGCGCTGATAAAAAATATGCAGGCGTAGTGGGAGCAAAATTGCTGAAGATAGAAGGCATGCCGGTGCAGCAGGCGCTTGAAAAAATAAAACCGCTGGTACCTTCGGAGAATGATCAATACTTTAAAGGATACGGGCTGGATATGCTGGCTATACCCGAAGCCCTGCATGCACAGGGTGTTACCAAAGAACTGAAACAGGCCATCCGCTACACATTTGAAAAAGACGGTAAAACATTTGAGCAGGCCATTGAAGGGGTGGGAGGTTTTCATTTGCCGAGAAATTATGGTTTAGCCAAAAATGAAGGCGACTGGATAAGTGCCCGCAACCAGGACAACACACCTTATGACCTGAAAAACCTGGATAAGATTTATTATTATGAGTTTTTACCCGAAAGCAAAACAGTCTATGTGCGGCAAAGCCAGGTGCAGGATGACAAAACAGAAACAATTGAAGCCTTTTACAAAAGAGTTTTTGAGTTCATTGATAAAAATGATGTGGACAAACTGGTGATTGATGTAAGACTGAACGGCGGCGGCAACAATTATAAAAACAAACCGGTAGTAACAGGAATTATCGAAAGCAAAAAGATAAACCAACCGGGGAAACTATTTGTCATCACCGGCCGGCGCACTTTTTCTGCCTGCCAGAACCTGGTGAATGAATTCAGTAATTACACCAATGCCATATTTGTGGGCGAACCCACTGCTGAGAATATAAATTTCTATGGCGATACCCGCCGGTTTGACCTGCCCAAAACAGGGATACCGGTATTTCTTTCATTTGCGTGGTGGCAGGATAAGCCGCAATGGGAAAATGCCGACTGGCTGGCGCCGCAACTGGCAGTGGACATGAGCTTTGACGAATACAAAACCAATAAAGATCCGGTGCTGGATGCCTGCCTGAATTTTAAAGACAGCGCTGTTGTGACTGACCCCTTCCGTTACCTGCAGGATTTATTTATGGCCCGCAAGTTTAACGAGCTGGAAGTCGAAGCAAAGAAGATGGTGGCCGATCCCCGCTACCGTTATATAAATTTTGAAGCAAAGCTGAATGATGCCGGTTACAGGCTGCTGAATGATGCGCAAACCGAAGGAGCTCTCTATGTATTCGGGCTGAACACCCGGTTATTTCCCCAGTCAGCCAATGCGTGGGACAGTTATGCCGAAGCTTACTGGAAAGCCGGGCAAATTGATAAGGCCATTGAGTATTATAACAAAGCCATTGAGATTGACCCCAACGGCGATACCGGCAAAAATGCAAGGGAAATGCTGAAGCGGATTAAGGCGGAGAAAAGAAAGTAGCGGTTAAAGTTGAATGAATTTTTCCGGCAGTTTCCGGGTACTTTATATCCCTTAGTATTTTAGTCCCTGTGAAGACTTCCCCCTTTGGAAGTCTTCAGAAGCTTGTCGGGATGCCGACCGCAAGCGTCGGCATAGCACTAAAGTTGGGCAACCAATCTGTCTTCCCTCGTATGTCTCAAAGCGAACCATCCGCTAACCATCAAAGACAAAATAAAATACCCGGCTAAAATATATTTGATAGTAGCCAACCACTGACCCGCCCCAAACCAATCCCCCTGCTCCCACAAAAACCAAAGCCCCAGCCCGCAGCGCAGCGCCTCCCATACAATAGCGTAACGGTTCCTGTCCATTAGTTCTGTTAAAGCATATACACTTAAAAAGGTAAAAGCGCCGTACCAGTAAATATAACTGCCGTCAATGCTGTTGATATAGGCAATATTGCCAAAGAGATAGCTTACAGAAAGCAGGATAAACAGCAACTGGAACCATGCCCATGCACTGAGGGCGGGAGAGGTCCTGGTATCATATTTTTCAAAATGATATACATCCTCAATTTTACACACAGGGTATTTGGCAGCCACATCAGCCGGGCGGTAGCCGGTGGGCTTAAACCAAAGCGTAAATTTTTCTTTCCAGCTATTGGTGCGCCAGGCATCTTTTATCAATAGCCAGATATGCTGGAAATTTATTTTAATGGGGTTCCAGGTGCGGGCCGGGCGGGTAATGCCATATACAGGCCGCAGATCCGGGTTTTCTTGTACAAAGGTTCCAAAGAGTTTGTCCCAAATGATAAAAATCTGGGAAAGGTTTTTGTCCATGTACTCCGGGTTGATGGCATGATGCACCCGGTGGTGGCTGGGTGTAACAATTATTTTTTCCAGGAAACCCATTTTATTGATATGCTGCGTATGGTACCAGAACTGGGCAAATAGCTGGATAGGGCCAACGATTTGTATTACCTGCTCCGGTATGCCGAGTACAGCGGCCGGTAATAATAAAACGGTAAACAGGTTGAAGAAGGAAGAAATGCTCTGCCTCAGCGCACAGGCAAGGTTAAACTCCTCGCTGCTGTGATGGATGACATGCAGGTTCCAGAATAAATTTATCTTATGGCTCCAGCGGTGTACCCAGTAGCCGTTGAAGTCAATGATGATAAAAGTGAGGATATAAACGATGAGTTTGTTCTCTATGGTAGTAACAGCAAGATGTTTCAGCATAAACGGATAAATGCTGACGGCGATGGCGAGGCCGAGCACATCCTTGGTTACATTGGTTACTCCGCTGCTGAGGCTGGATATCATGTCCATATTGCGGACGGTATCTTTGCCCCTGTACCAGCCCCACCATTTTTCAAAAAGAACCAGAAAGAGGAAGGCGGGCATGGCGATGAGCAGTATCTTGCCGTAGGTTTCCATGTTTTAGATTGATGCCGGATCCGGTTTTTAACTCCTGGAGGGTTCTGAACCCTCCAAGAGTTTTAGATAAGCGCCGGCGCATAAAATTAAGAATAAACGATAAAAAAATACTGCCCGGTTCAACATACCATCTTTTTAACCACGCCAACGGGTGGGAGAATATTTTTAAGGAAAATCAAAACAATGATTTTTTTCTTGGCCGTCTTTCCCAACATGTACTGCCGGTCGCACAGATCTATGCCTACTGCCTTATGCCAAACCACTTTCATTTATTGCTGAAGATAACAGACAGTAAGACGTTGACAGTATATTTCCGGCTACTAAAAGAAAAGCAATCGTCGGTAAAAGCGGGAAACATACCTGTAAAACTTCCTGCTGAAGAATTAAACGAAACAGAATTGATAAGAAAAATAAGTCAGCCTTTTTCAAACCTGTTCAACAGTTATACCCAGGCAATTAATAAAATGTATGGACGGAAGGGGAGTTTGTTTATGCCAAATATGAAAACGGAAGAGGTTTTCGGAGATGAATCTTTTTGTAAAGTAGTTCATTACATCCACGCCAATCCAGCACACCACCAGTTTGTGAAAGGGATTGACAGGTGGCCTCACAGTTCCTACAAAACATTTTTAAGTAAGAGCCCGACAAAACTGGAAAGAAATTATGTACTTAAAGTATTTGGAGGATTGGATAATTTTATAAAATATCATGAACAGGCCATTGAGCCGAAGAATAAATGGTTTGATTTGTAGTTTCGGAAAACTCTTGGAGGGTTTTAAACCCTCCAAGAGTTAACCTCAAAGAATTGGGCAAATATAAATATGGGACACATTTTTAGATGTATTGATGCTCACACTTGCGGTAACCCCGTTCGCCTGGTAAAAGAAGGCGGGCCAGCCCTTATTGGCAAAAACATGAGTGAAAAGCGGCAGCACTTTATCAGGGAATATGACTGGATAAGAACCGGGCTGATGTTTGAACCCCGCGGGCATGACATGATGAGCGGAAGTATTCTTTATCCCCCGCATGACCCGGCCAATGATGTGGCTGTATTGTTTATAGAAACAAGCGGCTGCCTGCCGATGTGCGGGCATGGAGCGATTGGAACAGTTACTATAGCAGTTCAGGAAAAACTGATAGTACCATATTCACCAGGTATTGTGAGAATGGAAACGCCGGCGGGTTTGATTGTTGTTAATTATGATCCACCAAAAGAAGTTAAGCTAAGAGACTCTTTTACGGTTGAAAGTGTTAAGCTCACAAATGTTCCAGCATATCTTCATAGTTCGGAGTTAAAGGCGGATTGTCCTGAACTGGGAGAACTGGTGATTGATGTGGCCTATGGCGGAAACTTTTATGCCATTGTGGATGTGCAGAAAAACTTTAAAGGACTGGAACATTACAGCGCAGATAAACTTATTGCCTGGGCAAGAGAGCTTCGGAAAAATATCAATACAAAATATGAGTTTGTACACCCGGATGATGCCACAATTAGAGGTTGCTCACATATATTATGGACAGGAACAGTGGTTGATAAAACTTCCACAGCAAGAAATGCAGTGGTATATGGAGAGAAAGCAATTGACCGCAGCCCCTGCGGCACGGGCACATCAGCAAGAATGGCGCAGTGGTATGCCAAAGGTAAACTGAAGAAAGGAGAGGAGTTCATCCATGAAAGTATTATTGGGAGTAAATTCACCGGCAGGATAGAAGAAGAACTGACGCTGCATGGCAAGGCGGCCATCCGCCCGAGTGTGGAAGGATGGGCAAGGATCTATGGATATAATACCATCTGGATTGATAAAGAAGATGATCCGTATGCTTACGGATTCCAGGTACTATGAAAATTCGTTTCCCCTCTCCTTTGGAGAGGGGACAAAGGGGTGAGGCCGATGATCCGTATGCTTATGGATTCCAGGTGATATAGTGAGTGGTGAGTAGTGAGTAGTGAATAGGAGAGTCTTTGTAAAGAAAACTTCATTAATGGTTTGAGAATTTCTACAGCACATATTTCATTTACGCTTCTTCTTGTAATTGTCGTCTGCAAACCGGGAGAAAAGCCTGCTGACCGGATCAATAAAGACAAACTCCCAAAGCAGTTTATCGTAATGCTGGGCATAGCGCAGGATGCGGGTTACCCGCAGGCGGGTTGTGAGAAGGAATGCTGCAAGGCTTATTATGAAGGAAAAGAGGAAAAGAAACTGGTCACCTGTCTTGCACTGGTTGACCGGGCTGCAAACAAATACTGGCTGTTTGAAGCCACACCGGATTTTACGGCACAATTAAAGAAACTGCAGGAATATATTGCAGCGCCGGATTATTCACCGGATGGAATCTTTCTTACTCATGCTCATATCGGCCATTATACAGGGCTGATGCAGCTGGGAAGAGAAGTGATGGGTGCAAAAGATATTCCGGTGTGGGCCATGCCGCGGATGGATTCTTTTTTTCGTAACAACGGACCCTGGAGCCAGCTGGTTTCATTGAAAAATATTCAGCTGAACCGGCTGCAGGCAGACAGCGCTGTTCAAATCGGTTCTTCTTTTAAAGTGACACCCGTAAAAGTTCCGCATCGGGATGAATTTTCGGAAACTGTTGGTTATTTTATTCAAAGTGAGAAAAAGAAAGTCCTCTTCATCCCGGATATTGACAAATGGGAAAAATGGGAACGGGAAATTGCTGAGCAAATCAGGAATGTTGATGTGGCCCTGCTGGACGGTACATTTTATAAGAATGGCGAACTGCCGGGCCGTGACATGAGCGAAGTGCCGCATCCTTTTGTGGAAGAAAGCTTGCAAAAATTTTCAGCCTTACCTTCGGCTGAAAAAAAGAAAATCGTATTTATTCATTTCAATCATACCAATCCTTTGCTGAAAAAAAGTTCAGCAGAAAAGGAAAAACTGAAAGCAGAAGGGATTGGTGTGGCGGAAGAAGGGATGGTGATTGAACTGTAGTTTGTGAATGGTGAATAGTCAATGGTCAATAGGGCTGTTCATCTTCCAAAGTTCCTATTGACAATTCACAACCATGAAAGTAACCATCATCGGCGGGGGCATCATCGGGTTAAGCTCGGCATTTTATCTGAAAAAATCGGGTTGGGAGGTGATAGTGCTGGATAAAGGCGATTTCAGCGACAACTGTTCTTACGGCAATTGCGGCTATATCTGCCCCAGCCATTTTATTCCGTTGGCCACACCGGGTATTGTCAAGCAGGGATTGAAATGGATGTGGAATTCAAAAAGCCCTTTTTATGTGCAGCCCCGGCTCGACTGGAACCTGATGAGCTGGGGACTGAAATTCATCCGCAGCGCTACAAAAAACCATTTGGAGTCTGCGGCTGTCCCGCTACGGGATATTGCCCTGATCAGCAAAAAAGAATATGAAGATTGGCTGCGGCTTCCTGATTTTGATTTTGCTTACGAACAAAAAGGCTTGCTGGAAATTTATCAGACAGAAGCAGGCAGCGAACATGCAAAACATACGGTGGAGAAAGCACATGAACTGGGGTTAAGCGATACCAAACTGCTGAACAGGGAAGAACTCCAATCACTCGAACCGCAGACAAGGATAAACGGACTCGGCGCTATCCTGTTTAACTGCGATGCACATTGCTGGCCGAATAAACTGATGCAGCAACTGATTGCATACCTGAAAAAACAGGGAGTGAAATTTATTCCGAACGAAGAAGTGGTGGGTTTTGAGAAAGAAAGTAAGAAAGTAAATAAAGTATTTACAGTAAATAGTGTCACTGGTATGAAGAATGAATTTGAGAGCGATGAAATAGTGATTGCCACCGGTTCCTGGGGCAGGGAGACGGCCAAGCTGCTGGGCACAAGAATCCCGATGATGCCCGGAAGGGGGTATTCGGTAACACTGGAAGATTCTCCGTACAAAGTGAATTACCCTGCTGTGCTGCTGGAAGGACGGGCTGCCATCACACCGATGAATGGAAACAAGATCCGTTTTGGCGGAACGATGGAAATCACTTCGCACAAAACCCCGCCCCGGATGAACCGGGTACAGGGGATACTGGATGCAGTAAAACGTTTTTATCCCGACTTTGATGTGCCGCTGCCGCCCAAAGAAAAAATATGGTATGGTTACCGACCCTGTTCGGCGGATGGATTACCCTACATCGGAAGAATAAAAAAATATCACAACGTAACAGTGGCTACCGGGCATTCGATGCTGGGGCTGAGTTTAGGTGCGGGAACAGGTAAACTGGTGGATGAAATTGTGAATGGCAAATCTGCAAGCATGGATATAAAGCCATTTACCGTCGAAAGATTTTCTTAAACCTGCCTGCCGGTAGGCAGGTCTGTGCACATCTGTGTAATCCCCGCCTGACCCCAAAATATTTTGTTAATGCAGTAGGGCAGGTGTGAGAAAACAAAAGAATCACTTATTACATTTACACTCAGTATGAATTGTATTACTACCCGGCTCCCTTATCGCCAAACCCATGCATTTTCCAAAATTGCACTGGATTATATTGACCAGGCCGCAGCGCTGAAACCTTTCATTGCTTATCCTCCGACATTACAGGGCATTCAAAAAGCGATTGAGGCAAGAAAACAATTTAAGACAGATCTGACTACCGGACAGGCAGGCAGGAAGACACTGGTGAATGAACTAAAGAAGCAGTACGAAGCTGTTGAAACAACTGGTGCAGTGAAAAATAACATTGAATCCCTGCTTTCACCTGATACCTTCACCATTACCGCCGCTCATCAGAATAATATCTTTACCGGGCCGTTGTATTTTATTTATAAAATCGTTCATGCCATCAAACTGGCTGAACATTTAAAGACATCTTTTTCCAAACAAGATTTCGTTCCTGTATTTTACCTGGGCACTGAAGATGCCGATCTTGAAGAGCTGAACCATATTTACCTCGGCGGCGAAAAGCTGGTTTGGGAAACCAAACAGACCGGCACTGTTGGCCGGATGAAAATTGACAAGGCCCTGCTGAAACTGATTGACAGGATGGAAGGGCAGTTAACTGTGCTGCCACAGGGAGATGAGATCATTTCATTGCTCAGAAAATTTTATACAGAAGGCACAACAGTTCAGGATGCCACATTCCGCTTCGTCAATCATCTGTTTGCTGAATACGGATTGGTGGTGCTGCTACCGGACAATGCGGCGCTGAAAAAACAGATGATGGATGTTTTCAGGGATGATCTGTTGAATCAAACTGCATCAGGTATTGTAGAAAAAACTGCTGAAAGGCTGCAGAGGGCAGGCTACAAGGCGCAGGTGAATGCAAGAGAGATCAATTTGTTTTATCTGAAAGATGACTTGAGAGAACGGATTGTAAGATTAAAGAATCAACTCACTATTCACAACCCGATAGCTATCGGGTCACCACTCACTTTTAGTGAAAAGGAGATTTTTGATGAACTTAAGGAATTTCCTGAAAGATTCAGCCCGAATGTAATACTCCGCGGACTTTACCAGGAAAGCATTTTGCCTAACATCGCATTCATCGGCGGGGCAGGTGAAACCGCCTACTGGCTGCAACTGAAGGAACTGTTTGATCATAACAAGATCCCGTTCCCTGTTCTGGTGCTGCGCAATTCTTTTTTGATTCTTGAAAAGAAATGGCAAGAGAAGATTGCCCGGCTTGGGTTTACGGCTGAAGATTTCTTTTTGCCGGAACAGGAGCTGATGAATAAACTGGTGCAAAGGGAAAGTAAAAATGAAACAAAGCTGAACCTGCCTGACCGGCAGGCAGGTGGCCCGCTCACTGAAGTGGAGCAACTTTATGAATCATTCAAAAAACAGGCAGTTGCAGTTGACAGCACTCTTGAGAAGCATGTGGATGCCCTGAAATTAAAAACCGTTTTCCGTTTGAAGGAACTGGAAAAGAAAATGCTGCGTGCCGAAAAAAGAAAATTTGCCGACCAGCAGCGGCAGATACATGCCATAAAAGAACAGTTATTCCCCGGCGGGGGCCTGCAGGAGCGCAGGGAGAACCTTTCTTATTACTATGCAAAATGGGGCGGTGACTTTATACAGCAATTGTATAGTGCCTCACTCAGCCTGGAGCAGGAATTTGTTGTATTGCAGGAAAAATAGAAATTTTCCGCGGTTCCGGCTGAATTTCACTTTTAAAATGAATGATGCATAGCGATATAACCGGCCCGTTATTCTTTTTTCAGTTTCACCGTTCCTTCTTCATTGGTCATCAGCAGCAGATCGCCTTCCCAGCTGATGGTAAACTTTTCAGGCTTGTCGTCACGGGAAGTGTTGTGAACTGTCAGCAGGCTTTCTTTTTCATTCAGGTATAGGGCCCCTCCTGTTTATTTTCCTTATTAAAGCCAATGAATTTGCCGTCATCTGTAAATTCAATGAGGATATTGGCAATCATTTCTTTTTTTTCTTCTTCTGACATATCCTTGATATTTACCTCAACGGGTTTCCACTTTCCCGTCACTGATTTTGCAGCAGGCGGCTTTTCATCTTCCTTCTGTGTTATGACCGTACTGTCGCCGGTAGCGGCAGGCTTATCATTCTTGTTTTTACAGGCAATCATAATAATGAATGCCAGCAGGGAAAAGAAAATTGATTTCATGATGGTTGGTTTACTGTAAATGTAATCTTATCCGGGGAGGCCGGAAATAATTATTGACCTGCTGTGAACAACCGGTGCAGATTAAGTACCTGGGGTATTACCAGTTCCTGTTCATTGTTGATGATTACATGGGCACACTTTTTCATCTTTTTCTCTTCGTCCATCTGGCGGCTGATGCGTTTCATAACTTCTTCGGCAGAAATCCCGTCTCTTTTCATCACCCTTTTCACCCGTAATTCCTGCGGGGCATACACACCAATCACTTTGTCAAGATGTGCTTCAGCGCCGCTTTCAAACAGCAACGCCGCTTCTTTGATAATATAAGGAGCGTTTTGCTTTTGCATCCATTCTCCGGCATCCCGGATGGTAACCGGGTGGGTGAGGGAGTTCAGCAGTTCCAGTTTTTCCTTATTGCTGAATACAACCGAAGCCAGGTATTTCCTGTTGAGTTCACCATTTTCATACGCTGCTTCCCCGAAATGCTCCATAATGGAGGCCTTCAGCCCCGCATCGGTGTTCATCAGTTTTTTTGCTGCATCATCGGCATAATAAACAGGGATGCCAAATGTTTCAAATATTTTGGCCACAATGCTTTTGCCGCTGCCAATGCCGCCTGTAAGACCAATCCGTAGCATAGTAATTTACATTCAAAACAACAATCCCGAAAGTTTTCGGGGCCAGATCACTAATAAATGAGCATCAGGTTTAGGCCTGTAATTTACTGTTTGGAATGTTACCGGTTATTTTTTAGCTGCAGCGGCTGGTTTATTCAGCGCTGCCGTCCAGTCCATGCTGATGGCGCTTTTTTCAATTTTAATATAGCTGCCGGGGCTTATTTCAATATTCAAAGTGCCGTCCTCATTTATTTTATTGATGGTGCCGTGGATGCCGGCGATCGTTACAATTTTATCGCCCCGCTGCAGGTCTTCAATAAATTTTTTCTGGTTCTTGGCCCTTTTGGCCTGGGGCCGGATGAAGAAGAGCCAGAATACCAAAATCATTAAACCGAGAAAAATAAACTGGAATCCGCCCATACCGCCGCCCTGTCCTGAGCCGCCTTTGCCCTGGTCGGCCCCGGGAGGAACGCAGGCAGTCAGTGATATTAACAGAAATGCAATGCCGGTTATAACTGGTGCTGAACGTAATTTCATTGTGTGTTGTTTGATTTGATTGGTTTATTGCTCCTGAATTTCACCGGTAAAGGTAAGGGTATGGTCTGTTGCCGGTGTGGTATTGGCCTTTACATGTATTTGTTTGGAAATAGTTCCCTGCCCGCTGCCGTTAAACTTGGCTTTAATAACACCTTCTTCGCCCGGGGCAAAAGGCTTTTCAGGTTTTTCAGGTATGGTGCATCCGCAGGGCGCCGATACATTTTCTATAACCAGGTTTTTGCTCCCGGTATTTTTAAAACGGAATGTAACTTCAATAGACTGGTCTTTTACCAGTTTGCCCAGATTCCTGGTGGTGGAGTCGAGCCATTGAACAGAAGTGAAATTGGCCGAATCCTGCACAGCCTGCTGTTTTTGTTCATCCGTGAGCGGCGGGCCGCTGCTTTTTTTATCTGCATCATTATTGTTGTTTGCGCAGGAAACCAGGACAGCGGCAACAATACCGGAAAGGAAGACTTTTTTCATACCGAATTTTGAGAATTGCAAAGGTAAGGTAAGTTGACAGGCCGGCAAGGCCTTTTAAAACCAATTTATGCAGGATGATTTTGACCTGGATGTGTGTTTTTTTATTTTCTGCCTTCCGCCCTGTAATTTGAAAAGACCGGTCAGCTTTTTTTATACTCTGTTTTTTTCATTTTACCGGACTGTACCAGTTCTTTATGAATGTTGTCGAGTATGCCGTTTACAAACTGGCCGCTTTGGGCAGTGCTGTATTCTTTGGCCAGGTCAATGTATTCGTTAATGGTGACTTTGGGGGGAATGGTTTCGAAGTACAAAAATTCCGCCACTCCCATCTTCATAATAATCATATCCAGCAGGGCAATGCGTTCGGGATCCCAGTTTTTCAGTTTGGGAATAATAAGGGATTGCAGGTACTCATTTTTATCCTGCACGGTTTGCAGCAGGGTAAAGGCAAATTCTTTTTTATCGGGGCTCAGCATTTTTTTGAAATCATAACTGCCGGGTTTTTGCAGGCAGGCGGCCATTAACTGAACCAACATCTCACCGTCATCGTCCCAGTTGGAGAAATTTTCTTCCACATGGGCCACAAAAATCTCGTTGGCCAGCAGCAGGTCATTAAAAATAAATTCAAGGATGCTTTTTTCTTCCGCCTTGTCTCTTGCCGGGTTGCTGATATAAGCGCTGTATTCGGGTGTTGCTGTCAGCTGGTGATAAATTTTACGGATAAGTTCGTTGCTTTCATCCTTTGACCGGCGGTAAACCTGTTCGGGATTTTCAGTTGCAAACTGCTCTTTCAGGGCAGGATCGTTCAGCAATTTCCACAGTACTTCATTGCCGGCTATTTTGGTGTTGACATGGAGGTCTTCTGCAGTGGGCAGGTGCTTGGATGCCCGGTGATGGGCATCAGTTTCGGCGTAGCGGGTTACTTCAGTAAGAAACCAGATCAGATAAACAAGGAGAGAACGGGTTTGATCAAAATGCTGTTCCAGTATTTTACGGGATTCGTTTGATGAAAGGGCGGCCCCGCCTGCGCCATTTTCCAGGCTGCTTACCGTATACAGTGTCTGCATCACTTTCACCCGGATATTTCTTCTGCTGATCATTGGACAAGAACTATTAGGGAAGGCGAAGATAGGAAATGGTATTTATATGCTTTTACAGCATCAGGTTACGGGATTTTTGAAATAGATCACCTTTCATTACTTCCATGTTTTATAGCTGCTATTCTTCAGAATTTCTTTTGATAATAAAACTCTCAGCACACCAATCAGCAGTAAGCCGGGCTTAAACTTCCGGGAAATCAGAATCATTTTACCGGTATAAGAGTACTTTGATTTCAGCAGCTGACTATGTTGATCCCGAAAGCAAGGATTTTATTTGCGACGTAAAAAAAATGAATCGGGCCTGGGAATCCCCTGCAGTTAATGGAGGCTATTATTACTCTTGTTATGACACGGTATTCAGGTATTTTTCCAACATCCACTCAAAGACTGTTGATAAGTGCTTTTTCTTAGGAAACTACCCATAAACACCTAAAATCCAATCTGTAAATTGCAAACACATAAAATCAAAATGTCTATGAAACGGGTCAGCAAATTTGTTCCGGCGGCGGGATGATTAGTCATGATTTTATTGGCTATAAGCTTATTTTCAATAAACGACTTACACAGAAGTAATTTTCCCGAAAACCCTCTGAGCAAATACCACCAATCTGAAAATGAGTTGGAAGAAACAGATGCCCCATTAAGGTTGTTGAAATATGAGTTCAAAAAAATGGTTGACCCGGCTCTCGGTACAGTTCCTGTTGAGCGCTTAAGGGATGTTGAATTATTGATGACTAATCAGGCTGGAAGAGGCGAGCAGGTTAGTGCATTCAGTTGGTCTGAAAGGGGCCCGAATAATATAGGGGGAAGAACGAGGGGCTTTTAGTGGATGCGGCAGATGGCACAGGCAATACGGTGTATGCCGGAGGGGTAGGAGGCGGTTTGTGGAAAACAACAAACTTCAAATCCGCAAATCCAACCTGGACTGTTGTAAATGATTTTTTTGCAAATCTGGTCATCACCTGCATCAAACAGAACCCTACGAATAACCAGGAAATATTTTTTGGTACCGGTGAGGGCTGGGGAAATATAGACGCTATACAGGGCGCCGGTATCTGGAGAAGTGGCAATGGCGGTACATCCTGGACCCAGGCCACCCGGTGGACAACCGCGGCAACCTGTACCACGGCTCCGGTTATTCATGCTGATCTCCACGATATCCAATACCTAAGCAGTACGGAGCTTATCATAAGCACTGACGGCGGTATTTATTACAGTACTAACGGGGGTACATCATTTTCAAGTAAAAATGGAGGTTATAACGTAACACAATATTATGGTATGGCCCTGCATCCCACAACCGGTAGCAATACCATGCTGGGGGTACCCAGGATAATGGTTCACATTTATTTGGCTCGGCCGGAATAAATACTGTATCAACAGTTACCGGAGGCGATGGGGATTTAAGCTTTATTGATCAAACCAATGGCACAGTTTGGATTACTGCCAACCCCGGAGGTTTTTATAATATTTATGGAAACAGCGGGGTATATCTTAGTACCGGCGGAAGCGGCAACGGCCGTTTTATCGGAACAGCCGATTACGCAAATACCCTGAATGTACTTTACTATGGAGATAATGATGGACTTTATGGAAGAATATTTAATGTTGAATCAGGTTCTGCATCTTTCGGGACAGTAAATGTTTCAACTGAAATGGGAGCCAACAGGCAGGTAAGTTGCGTAACTGTAGACCCCGCAGACGAAACGGTAATCTGGTTAGGTTGTTCAGATTCAGAAAACAATTCCGGAGCTGCAGTTACACCCATCCTGCTGAGGGTCATCCGTGCAAACGGACCCACTTCTGGCCCTCCCGGAAACCAGCCTTCAGCAACTGCTTTTGCAGGTCCTGCTCTACCGGCAGGGGCGTACATCTCCAATATTGATATTGAGTCCGGAAATTCCAATCACCTGATTCTCACAGTATCTAATTATGGGGTAACCAGTGTTTGGGAAAGTACAAACGGAGGCACCAGCTGGACATCAGTAGAGGGCAATTTGCCCGATATGCCAATTCGCTGGGCCAAATTTATCCCGAATGGTTATTCTGCAAGAGGGCAGGCAATTGGTGGAGTGATGCTTGCCACAGAAATAGGCGTTTGGACCACTTTAACACTCAATGGCGGATCCACTGTTTGGATTGCCAATAATACCGGTCTTGCCAACGTACGTATTGATCAGTTGGTGCTGCGCACTTCTGACAATGTGGTGGGGGCTGCTACCCACGGAAGAGGTATTTTTACCGCAACATTGCTCACTCCGGTACCGGTTGAACTGGTGGAATTTACAGGCCTGCAACGTACATCCGAGATATTGCTTAAATGGACAACAGCTTCAGAGTTTAACAGCAGCCATTTTGAACTTGAAAAGTCGGAGAACGGAGTTGATTACAGCAGGATAGCCTCGATTCCTGCAGCAGGCATAAGTAACGATTTACGTTATTACTCCTACCCGGATAAAGCAATAAAAGCAGAACGGAATTATTACCGTCTGCGGTCAGTTGACCTTAAGGGGAGGGAAGACCTCAGTAATGTTGTGCTGGTTAAGATGCAGGGTATTTCGCAAAAGGTTTATATACTGGGTAATCCGTTCAACCAAGTTATTGATTTGAAACTTTTTAGAGCGCCGGTCAGCAGTACTCAGTTAAGGCTGCTTGATTTGACTGGTAAACTGGTAGCCCAAAAACAATTTGGCAAAGACATACAGGCAATTAACTGGGATATGCGTCCATATGGCCTGAGCACAGGAATTTATTACCTGGAGGTTACAGTGGATGGTACCAAATTTGCCTTTAAACTGATCAGGCAATAATCTTTGAGCCTATCTGAACACAAACCCGCCCGCAGTTGCCGGCGGGTTTTATTTTTTCAGATGAAATTCTGACACTAAAACTGAAAAAAAGCCTTGAATTCTGTCAGTCTTACTTCAGCTACCGGGGTATAAACTGAAAATTTTTCACTTTACTTCTCAATGGCATACTATTTCCTGTACTTTTGCCGCCCGTCCGCCGAAATCTGGGCGAAGGCGGGTCACAAATTTCAAAAACTCAAAATCAATACATCTATGGCCAAGAAAGTAAATATTACCCCGCTTCACGACAGGGTAATTGTAAAAGCAGCTGCTGCCGAAGAAAAAACAGCCGGTGGCATTATTATCCCCGACACCGCTAAAGAAAAACCCCAGCGGGGCGTGGTTATCGCAGCCGGTCCGGGTAAAAAAGACGAGCCGGTAACCGTAAAAACAGGCGATACCGTTTTATATGGAAAATACGCAGGAACGGAAATCCAGATTGACGGTGAAGATTACCTCATTATGCGGGAAAGCGACATATTGGCAATTGTTTAAATGTCAATTTTCAACTTTCAATAATTCAGTTAACAATTTAAAATTTATAATAATTATGGCAAAGCAACTCTTCTTCGACATTGAAGCAAGAAATAAAATGAAGAAAGGCGTGGATATTTTATCCAACGCAGTGAAAGTAACCCTCGGCCCCAAAGGCCGCAATGTGGTGCTCGAGAAAAAATTTGGTGCACCATCAGTAACCAAAGATG
This sequence comes from Bacteroidota bacterium, assembly GCA_016868455.1. Classification (GTDB taxonomy): domain Bacteria; phylum Bacteroidota; class Bacteroidia; order Chitinophagales; family Chitinophagaceae; genus JJ008. The sequence continues at coordinate 88,864 of VGGV01000003.1, read as the reverse complement.
GCGTTACTGTCGCTAAGGAAATTGAACTGGAAGACCCCATTGAAAACATGGGCGCCCAGATGGTGAAGGAAGTGGCTTCCAAAACAGCCGATATTGCAGGCGATGGTACTACCACTGCCACTGTACTGGCGCAATCCATCATTAGTGAAGGATTGAAAATGGTGGCTGCCGGCAGCAACCCCATGGACCTGAAACGTGGAATTGATAAAGCTGTGGCCAAAGTGGTGGAACATTTAAAAAGCCAGAGCCAGACTGTAGGCAACGACACCAATAAAATTCAGCAGGTGGCTGCTATTTCAGCCAACAATGATGCAGAAATTGGTAAACTTATTGCCGAGGCCATGAAAAAAGTAGGCAAAGAGGGCGTTATTACCGTAGAAGAAGCAAGAGGTACGGAGACCAGCATGGAAGTGGTGGAAGGTATGCAGTTCGACCGGGGTTACATCTCTCCCTACTTCGTTACCAACAGCGAAAAAATGGAGGCTGAGCTAGAGAATCCCTACATCCTTATCTATGACAAGAAGGTCAGCAATATGAAGGACATCCTTCATATACTGGAAAAAGTGGCACAGGGCGGCCGTCCGCTGCTGATCATTGCTGAAGACCTGGAAGGAGAAGCGCTGGCTACCCTGGTGGTGAATAAACTCCGCGGCACCCTGAAAGTAGCTGCTGTAAAAGCCCCCGGCTTCGGCGACCGCAGAAAAGAAATGCTTCAGGACATTGCCGTATTGACTAAGGGTATCGTTATCAGCGAAGAGCAGGGTTATAAACTGGAGAATGCTGACCTGAGCTACCTCGGCACTGCTGCTTCAGTTACCATTGATAAAGATAACACTACCATTGTTGGCGGTAAGGGCAAGAAAGATGACATTACTGCCCGCATCAACCAGATAAAAGCACAGATTGAAGTAACCACATCTGATTATGATAAGGAAAAACTGCAGGAGCGCCTTGCCAAACTGAGCGGCGGTGTGGCTGTATTAAATGTAGGTGCAGCTACCGAAATGGAGATGAAGGAAAAGAAAGACCGGGTAGATGACGCATTGCATGCAACAAGGGCTGCAGTGGAAGAAGGCATAGTTCCCGGCGGTGGCGTGGCTTTTATCCGTGCCATTGAATCGCTTGAAAAATTTAAGGGCGCAAATGAAGATGAAACTACCGGTTCAGCTATTGTAAAAAGGGCGCTGGAAGAGCCGCTGCGCCTGATTGTGGAGAATGCAGGCATGGAAGGGTCCATCGTGGTGCAGAAAGTGAAAGAAGGTAAGGCCGATTACGGTTTCAATGCGAGGACGGATGAGTATGAAAACCTGCTGAAAGCCGGTGTAATTGACCCCACCAAGGTTACCCGTATAGCCCTGGAAAATGCGGCCTCAATCGCCGGAATGCTGCTCACCACTGAATGTGTGGTGGCCGACAAGCCCAAAAAAGAAGAGCCGCATACACACGGCGCACCGGGTATGGGCGGCATGGATTACTAAGAATAATTGAGCCTCATACAGTTTGGAAGGGAAACCTGTTATTTATCAGGCCCCATTCGCTAAAAGCGGATGGGGTTTTTTTGTGAATAGTTACCTGTTATTTTACGTTCATACGTTGATAAGTAGTTGTAATTTTGGCAACCCCGAAATATGACGGAGGTTTCCATTATGTAATCACCGAAAAGAATCACTCATGAAAAAATATACCCTTTTCATTTTATTGGTTTCTCTCTTCTCTTCAGCTGTTTTTGCGCAGCAGACCGGCTGGTGGACAAAAATTGATGAGACAGCCCTCGACTATGATGTTTTTGCTGCAGCAAACACACAGAAACCCGTCAAGTACCATCTGTTTCGTTTAAACGAAGGAGCTATGCGGTCAGCCTTGTCACAGGCTCCCTCAGAAAAGATAGTGCCGGCTGAACGATCCGCTTTTACCGTTCGGTTCCCGGATGCAGACGGCAAACTGATTTCCTTCAGGGTGGTGGAAGCGCCGGTAATGGCGCCGGAACTTTCGGCCAAATATCCCGGGATACATTCTTATCTCGGCAAAGGAATTGAAAACCCTTCGGCAATAATCCGGTTTGACATGTCGGTGTACCACGGATTACATGCCACTATCATGTACGGCTCCGAATCCACTGTGTATATTGACCAGATGTACCAGGATATATACCGTGTGGTAAGAAGAAGCGATGTAACGGACAGGCCACATGGATTCGAGTGCCTGACCGAAGCACAAACACCTTCGCCGGGCAGGGGCGAGGGTGTCGAAAATGTTACCGATGGCAGGTTGCGTACCTATCGTCTTGCCATGATTTCCGGCGCAGAGTTTTCCCTGCATTTTATTCCCCCCGCCGGGTTGCCAACACTGGCGGACAGCATTGCAGTGGTACTGGCAGCGCAGAACTCACATGTAACAAGGGCCAATGCCGTTTATGAAAGAGATGTTGCTGTAAGAATGGTACTGGTACCCAACAACAACCTGGTTATCTATTTTAACCCTGCCACCGATCCCATCGTTAATCCTAATGCACCTTCGGGTACAGCAATGCAGGCTACACTGGATGCCATCATCGGCAGCGCCAACTATGATATTGGCCACACGGAAAGCAAAGGCAATGATAACGGAAATGCCGGTTGCATCGGTTGTGTATGTACAGCAGGGTTTAAGGGCAGGGCATGGACGGTTTATTCCAATCCTTCCTTGCTTGAATGGTTTGTTATTGATTACCTCACCCATGAAATGGGTCACCAGTATGGAGCTAATCACACCTTCTCTTTCAATATTGAAGGTACCGGCGTAAATGTGGAGCCCGGCAGCGGAGTTACCATTATGGGTTATGCCGGAATTGTACCCGGGCAAAACGTTGAACTTCACAGCATAGATATTTTTTCTGTAAAAAGTATTGAGCAAATATCTAACTATATTCTTACCGGTGGCGGTTCAGGTTGTGACCAGGAAACCATTACCGGTAACACGGCTCCCACTGCCAATGCCGGCCCCGATTATACCATTCCTCATTCAACACCGTTTAAACTAACCGGTACCGCTTCAGATCCTGATGGCGGGGATGTATTAAAGTATAACTGGGAGCAGATTGACAGCCGTATTTCAACTGCAGTTCCTTCAATTCCAAGTCCCACTTCTACTTCAGGCCCTATGTTCAGAACCTACCTGGATTACAGCACTCCGGAAAGAACTTTCCCTGCTTTAACGCATATACTTTCCGGCGCTAACGGTTTTATGTGGGAGGTTCTTCCATCTGTTTCCAGAAATTTGAATTTCCGTTTTATTGTTAAAGATAATCATGTGGGAGGCGGAGCTACCAATTCAGACAATATGGTGGTTACCACGGTAGGGACCTCAGGTCCTTTCAGTGTTACAGTTCCCAACACAGCCGTGACCTGGACCGCAGGTTTACCTCAAGTAGTTACCTGGACGGTAAACGGTACCGATCAGCCTCCGGTAAACTGTGCCAATGTGAGAATTTTATTGTCCACCGACGGAGGTAATACTTTTCCCACTGTACTGGCAAGCGGTACCCCCAATGATGGTTCTGAAACGGTTACCATGCCTTGTATTACCACTTCCACAGCGAGAATAAAAGTGGAAGCAGCGGGAAATATCTTTTTTGATATTTCCAACTCCAACTTCAGCATTCAGCCCGGATTTGATTTTAATTCACCTGCACCGGTTATATCAGGTTGTCCTGTACCAACCAGCCTTTCAACGTCGCTGGGAACACTTACTGCCTGCAGTTTCACAACTCCGATTAATCTTTCTGCCTCAGGAAACCCGCCGGGTACTACCGTAACATTCTCCACAAATCCGGTTACCCCTGGTAACAACACAACGGTAACACTTAATAACACAAATACACTGGCGCCGGGTAACCATACTGTTACTATCAGCGGTATCGCTGGTTCAGCACCTGTGAAAGTAAGAGACCTGACTTTTGTTATCAGCATTTCCAATCCTCCATCTATAACTAATCAGCCCGCTTCACAAACCCTTTGTGCCGGGGGCAATGCCAGCTTTAGTGTAACAGCTACTGACGCTGCAGGCTACCAGTGGCAGGTTAGTACTGGTGGCGGGCCGTTTACCAATATACCGGGCGCCACAACATCTTCCTATAATATTACCGGCGTAACAGCGGGTTTGAATGGCAATCAATACCGTGTAGTTGTTACTTCGGCATGTACATCTTCGGTTACATCCAATGCAGCCACTTTAACGGTAATCAACCCGGTCAGCATCACTTCACAACCTGCTAATCAGCAAATTTGTTCGGGCAGCAATGTTAGCTTCAGTGTAACAGGAAGCAGCACCCAGCCTATTTCCTATCAATGGCAGGTAAGCACCAATGGTGGCGGAGTATGGACGGATATCGCCGGGGCTGCTTCAGCTACACTCAATCTGACCAATTTAGCTGTTTCATCTAACGGCAACCTTTACCGTTGCCGGCTTTCCAATACTACCTGCACTGCTCCGGTTAATTCCAATGCAGCCACATTAACTGTACGCCAGTTGCCTTCGGTTACTTTAACGGCAGCGCCGCCTCTTACCAGTTTGCTGCCCGGGAAAACTATCACACTTACAGCCAATCCTTCGGCACCGGCTGCTGGAGTAACACAAACCATTACCTGGTTTTATAACAATAACCCTGTGCCCAACACCGGTAATACAAGGGTGGTAAATGTGGAGCAGGTGGGTACCTACCGGGTTACTATTCAGGATGCCTATGCAGGCGGCCTTACCTGTTCGGCCCAGTCGGCAGATGTGGTAATTGACGCACAGGCAAGTGATAAACTGTTTATTTTCCCCAGCCCGAATAACGGAAGGTTCACGGTATCGTATTACAATGCCGGAGGCAGCAGCACGCAGCGAAAGATAATTATCGTGGATGCCAAAGGCGCTACGGTGTACAACCAGCAGTTCAATATCACCGGACCATATACCCTGCTGAATATTGATTTGCGCAATGCCAGCCGCGGTATTTACATAGTGCTGGTAGGCGATGCAGCCGGTAACAGACTGGCGGAAGGAAAGGTGCATGTGAGGTAAGGGAACAAAGAACTAAAGAGCAAGAAGAAGAAGTAAGTAATTATAACTCAGAAACCCATCTGTCCAAAGCAGGTGGGTTTTTTATGAGTGATTGCTGTTCTGCTGCACCATTTTCCTGTACCTTTGCGCCTCCAAATTTTATAGTGAAATGATAAGTGTAAAAGACCTGAAGCTGGCCTATGGCAAAAGGGTGCTGTTTGAGGATGTAAATCTCAACTTTACCAAGGGCAACTGCTATGGAGTGATTGGCGCCAACGGAGCCGGCAAAAGCACCTTCCTGAAAATTTTAAGCGGTGAAGTGGAAGCCAATAAGGGCAGAGTAGAGATAACACCCGGTGAAAGAATGGCTGTACTGAAGCAAAACCAGTTTGAGTTTGATGAACAAACAGTTTTGAACACCGTGATGATGGGACATACCCGGCTCTGGCAGGTAATGAAAGAAAGAGAAACCATTTATGCCCTTGCTGATTTTACAGAAGAAGATGGAATAAGGGCCGGGGAACTGGAGCATGAATTTGGCGAAATGGGTGGTTATACTGCCGAAAGCGATGCGGCCACTTTACTGAGTGAGTTGGGCGTAAAAGAAGAATTTCATTCCTCGCTGATGAAGGATATTCCATCCAACCTGAAAGTAAGGGTGCTGCTGGCGCAGGTGTTGTTTGGAAACCCCGATATTCTGCTGCTGGATGAGCCAACCAACGGCCTGGATATTGAAACCATCGGCTGGTTAGAGAATTTCTTAGCTGACTATGAGAATATTGTTCTGATAGTCAGCCATGACCGTCACTTCCTGGATGCGGTGTGCACCCATGTAGCGGATGTGGACAGGCAAAAAATAAAGATCTTTACAGGGAACTATACTTTCTGGTACGAGTCATCGCAATTGATGGCCCGGCAGATAAATGATAAGAACAAAAAAGTGGAAGAGAAGCGCCAGGCATTGCTCGACTTCATTGCCCGTTTCAGCGCCAATGCTTCCAAGAGCCGCCAGGCCACTTCCAGAAAAAAGGCATTGGAAAAACTGACCATTGAAGAAATTGAGCCCAGCTACCGGAAATACCCCGGTATCATCTTTCAGCCTTTAAGAGAGGTGGGCAACCAGATATTGAACGTGGAGAAACTGAAGAAAACGGTGGATGGCAGGGTGCTGTTCAGCGATGTTACTTTTACCGTCAACAAAGGCGATAAGATAGCCGTTCTGAGCCGCGACCCGCTGGCAGTGACAAATTTCTTCAACATCATTACTGCTGAAACAATGGCCGACAGCGGCTCTTATGAATGGGGGAGCACCGTTACCCACGCCTATTTACCGCAGGAGAACAGCGAATATTTTAAGGGTGATATGAACCTGATGGACTGGCTGCGGCAATATGTACCTGACCATGTAAAGGATGTGGACGAACCCTTTCTCCGCGGATTTCTGGGCAAGATGCTTTTCAGCGGAGATGATGTGATGAAGAAGACAAATGTTTTAAGCGGCGGCGAGAAAGTACGTTGCATGATCAGCCGGATGATGCTGCAAAACCCGAATGTGATACTGCTTGACCAGCCCACCAATCATCTTGACCTGGAAAGCATCCAGAGCTTTAATGAACAATGTACCGATTACAAAGGCATCGTTTTACTTACGAGCCATGACCATACTTTTATGCAAACTGTAGCCAACAGGATCATTGAACTAACACCCAAAGGAATCATTGACCGGCTGATGAGTTTTGATGAATATCTCGAAGATGAAAGGGTGAAGGCGGTGAGGGAGGAGATGTATTCGTAGGATCTAATCCATTTGGTGCATTTTTTTCGGGCTATTTCACCAGTGCCACCGTTCCTTTCTGGAAATACCGCCGGTTATCGAGGCCGATGGCTTCTATCATCCATACATATACAGCAGTATTTTGCACTTGACCTTTTACGGTTCCGTCCCAGCCCAGTTCGCTGGACTGCATATTATACACTATCTGCCCCCAGCGATTGTACACTCTGAAATATCTCAGCTCTTTTACTCCCAGCATAATGGGCCGGAGGTAATCATTCCGTCCATCGTTGTTGGGGGTAAATGCAGTGGGCACATACACTTTTACTTCTTGAATGGTGTTCACCAGTTGCGTATCTACGGTAAGGCAGCCCGCAGCCGTAGTGATGTTAATAGTATAAACCTGGTCGCCTATCACAGGTGAGTTGAACACCGGGTTTGAAAGCGCAGGGTTGTCAAGATACAAGGAAGGCCTCCACTGATAAATTGTGCCGAATGATCTTGCTTGCAGGGGCGCAGGGAAATTCATAACAGCATATTGTGTGGGATATATAATACCCGGTCTTGGCACCTCAATCACTACCCGTTCCTGCCGGGTGGAGAGGCTGCACCCGACATTGGTAAACATTTGTGCATAATATGTACCTGACTGCTGAACCCTGTACCTGGTCTGGTTGGCCCCGGCAATTGCCGAGTTGTTCAGGTGCCATTGTATACTGTCTGTAGGCTGAACAAACAGTACTGCACTGTCGCTACTGGTGATGCAAACAAGCGGTTTACCCTGCACCTGCAGAGAACTGTCAATAACGGAGGCTGTAACAACCACCGTATCCCTGTTTACACAACCACCTCCCTGGCTTCTTACTGTTACTTCGTAGTTTGTAGTCACTGAGGGGCTGGCCCTTGGATTGGATATAAGAGGATCCGATAACCCTGAAGCGGGGTTCCAACTGTATGAAACCCCCGGTTTCCGGTTTTCGCCAATCCATACCGGTTGATTATTGCAGGATGTAACATCAGCGCCTGCATTGGCAGTTAGGGTTAATGTATCCACCAGCCGGGGGAAGGTGCAGTCGGCTGTTTTAAAAAACAGCTGGATATCTTTTCCCGCCATGTCGTTCAGGTTAATGGTAACGGCCGACCAGTCTTTGCACCACACTGCAGCAGAATCATACATCCCGGCGTTAAAAAAACCCGGCAGGGGAGAACCCACAGGAAAGAAGGTAAAAGAAGAGCAATCAATAAGTTCGTCATCGGTTTCATTCCAAACTTCAAGCACAAGCCGGGGTTGCTGAAATTCCAGGTGATTGGGATCCTGAAACACCACGGCATAATGATATATCAGGGAATAGGTATTTCTGCCGGGCGGGATTGAAAAACGGTATGAAACACCTTCTGCCTGTGCCCCTCCTGTGGTATTGCCCAGTTTGACGGAGTAGCCGCTTCCGTTGAGGGCAGAGCACCGGGAAATTTCCAAACTGATCTCTTACGCCTGCATCTCCCGGTCAGTAAAGTGTATGCTGATTGGCCTGCGGTCCGGATGGAACAAGGCTGATGCTGTTGGTATTATTAACGGCGGCCACACGACCTGTGTAGCAGGTCCAGTTATTGTAAGTGCCTGTTTCGAAATCAATATTCGGCGGGCAGGTCTGTGCCTGCAGCCTGCCGTCGCCCGTTATGGCCAATGCAAGCAGTAAGATTAGTGTCCGCAGGTGACGGAATTGTTTAATATTATTGGGTAGCTGCACAGTCCCGGTTAACTTTTTAAAGTTACTTGATTACTTCAAGAAACGGCCGATTAATTATACAAGTTGCCCGTAGTTTTACGGTTTTACCGGAGAATAATTTTTCAGGCGCTTGACAATCAAAAACCTTCTTTATACCTTAGCCGCCGTAAGCAACTGCTCTTACCATCATTTCTGGAATCCATTCCTACCGTACCCGTTAATCCTTCCGGGAAAAATTAGTATCCGGCCGGGGGTATGCTGACGATAACTGTCACCATTCGGGCTGAAACCAGAAAAAAATGTTTTAAGTCCCGGCGTAAAAGCCGGGACTTTTTTCTTATAAACTATGCCTATCTTCCTTGCCGGTTATGCCTTCTTCCCCAAACTCAGTACGTCAAATAAGTTTATGGCCTGCCACCGCTATTGTCATTGGAAGCATCATCGGATCGGGAGTATTTATGAAACCGGCCAGCATGGCGGAGCAATTGGGTTCGCCGGTATGGCTCACCCTGGTTTGGATCATCGCCGGGGTATTTTCCCTTTTTGGGGCACTTATCTATGCTGAACTCGGGGCCATGATGCCCGAGACAGGCGGTATTTATGTTTACTTCAAAAAAATATTCGGCGGGTTTACCGCTTTTTTATACGGATGGGCAGCCTTTTCGGTTATTAATACGGCAGCTATTGCAGCCATAGCATTTGTGTGTGCGGCCTATGCTGATTATTTTTTACAACTGCCGTCATTCAGAGATGCAACAGTGCAGGCCAATGTGTGGCATATACCTTTAATCGGGGACCTTTATCCTTTAAAAGATTTCGGCGTTAAAGCGCTGGCCATTTTACTCGTACTTTTTTTTACGTTATTGAATTATTTCAGCACAAAGGCCGGCAGTATTTTCCAGGTAATATCCACCGCCGTTAAATTGGCTGTTATTGCACTGCTGGTGACAGGAATCTTTTTTTCCGGTAACGGATCATACCATCACTTTGTTGCAGCCGAAAACCCAAAACAGGGGGTTGCCCTCCTCAGCGGCATCATTGCAGCCATGACGGGGGCTTTTTTTGCTTACGACGGCTGGACCAATATTGCCTCTATGGCTGGTGAGGTAAAACAACCGCAACGAAATATTCCCAAAAGCCTGTTCATCGGCGTGTTTGTATGTGTGGCAGTGTATGTGCTGGTCAACCAGGCATACCTCTATGCCTTGCCGGTTGAAAGAATAGCTGCTTCGCCGCTGGTGGCGGCCGATGCCATTGGCATTGCACTGGGCCATACGGGTGAAGCCATCATTGCAGCAATGATCGTCATCTGCACCCTTGGGGCCATCAACGGAAATATTATGGCCACCTGCCGAATTACTTATGCCATGGGCAGGGATAAACTGTTTGCTTCATGGGCAGGCAGGGAGCATACCCGCTACCAAACCCCGGGGAATGCATTATGGCTGCATGGCATCTGGACCTGCATTTTCATACTCACCGGTTCATTTGATATGCTGGCTGATATGTTTGTTTTTGTTACCTGGATTGCCTATGGCCTCGGCGCAGCAGGTATATTTATGCTGCGCTACAAAATGCCGGATATGCCCAGACCTTATAAAATCTGGGGCCATCCCATCATTACTGTTTTATTCATCGCCTTTACAGCTTTTTATCTTGTATCCACTTTATACAATGATATAACCAACTACATGGCGGGTAAACAGCCGGTGATAAATTCAGCGCTGGGTTTGTTGATTACGGGGTTGGGGGTACCGGTTTTCTTTTATTTCAGGAAGAAATACAAAAATTTATTATAGCATCTTCCTGATGATCCTCCCCAGCATCATCATCCCATAGTCCATATCATCATTCCAGGGGTGGCCGAAACTGATGCGGATAAAATTGCTGTAATGGCTGCCGGCGGAAAATATTTTCCCCGGCACGATGGAGATATGATGTTTGATGGCTTCTGTACGGAGTTTGAAGGCGTTTATCTTTTTATTCAGTTCCACCCACAGCCCCGGAGCTATGGGGTTGCTTTTTTTATTTGGCATCAGTTATTATCCTGCTCCTTCATCAGCAATTGAATGGTTTCGGGTGTTTGCTGTCGGAGCAATATTTTTTTTCCGGTGGTCATTTTCTCAAAAATTTCTCTCGTAAAATGCCGTATGGTAAGTAATGTCAGGTTTTTCGTGACCTGCACATCAAGGAAGGAAGAAGCCTCAGCGGTAAGTTTATCAATTTTTTCCGGCCAGTCGTTCAGCACACATAAAAAACTGATGGCGCCGTTTTGTGTCATATTGGGTTTTAGGTGCAGTTTTTCAAACCAATGAAACAAATGGCCCACATGGTGCTCGCCAATAAAAGAAAAATCGGTAGAGCTCATTTCCAGCATTACCTGTTTTTCTTTTAAAACAATAATGGGAGGTAAATGATGAACCGGTTTATTATGTATAACTGTTCCGGGCAGTGAAGGGTTCAGGAAACATTTTACATACAGCGGGATATTTTTATTCTGCAGCGGCTTGATGGTTTTGGGGTGAATGACCTGAGCGCCATAATAAGCCATCTCGATCACTTCATTATAATTCAATTCCGGAATGGGAACGGCGTCCGGAAATTGTTTGGGGTCGGCATTCATCACACTCTCCACGTCTTTCCAGATGGTCTGGCTTTCCGCATCCAGCATACTGGCAAATACAGCGGCGGAATAATCGCTGCCTTCCCTGCCCAATGTTGTACTTTCATTTTCATCTGTGGCACCGATAAAGCCTTGTGTTAAAACAATATTTGTGTCATTGAACAAAGGAACTATTGAACCGTGAACCTTCGAACTTGTATATTCCCAGTCAATATTGGCATCCCTGAAATCATCATCGGTTCGGAAAATATCCCGCACATCCACCCATTTATTAGCAATACCTGCTTCATTCAGGTAAGCGCTGACGATGGCTGTGGAAAGCAGCTCACCCACGGAAACAACCTGGTCATAGTAATAGTCGTAATCCCTTACGGGTTTATCATGCAGCAGCCATTCGGCTTCGGTAAAGAAATTTTTAAGTTGTTCTTCGCAGGGCAGGTTTTGGCTTACCAGCAGGTATTTTGCTGCGGTAAGGTGTTCCTGTTTTACCTTTTCAAAAAAAAGCAGGGCCTCATTTTTTCCCCCTTCATAAAAGGCATTCACCGCTTTTTCAAGGGCATTGGTGGTTTTGCCCATGGCGGATATCACAACCAGTATTTTTTCATCAGGAAACTTCCGTAGAATCTCAGCCACATTCTTTATTCTTTCCACGCTGTTAACGGAGGCGCCGCCGAATTTGAAGACTTTCATTGTCGGGTTTCGTAATTAAAATTGGAGGCAAATGTCGGAATAATATGCCAACTTATCCTTCTGCTTACTAACACCAATCCCTTACTTTTGTTGCTCTCAAATCAGCTAATATGAACGTCAACCGGAAAGTTCAGACCCTCGACGAATTTACCATCCAGCACTGGAGGGATATACCCCATGCCACCGGCGAACTGTCGCATTTATTAAGAAATATCGGCCTCGCAGCCAAAAGGGTGAATACGGAAGTAAACAAGGCCGGGCTGGTGGATATTCTGGGCGATGCCGGTACGGTGAATGTACAGGGCGAGGAAGTAAAAAAGTTAGATGTGTATGCCAACGATCAGTTTACCGGTGTGCTGCGTCATGGCATTGCCTGCGCCGGCATTGCAAGTGAGGAACTGGATGATTTTGTTGCCTTTGATGATGCCAAAAGTGTGCATTCAAAATATGTTTGCCTATTCGACCCGCTGGATGGCAGCAGCAATATTGATGTGAATGTTTCCATCGGCACTATTTTTTCTGTTTACCGCCGTGTTACACCGATTGGCACTGTTGTGAAACTGGAAGATTTTCTGCAACCGGGCAATCAGCAGATGGCCGCCGGTTATATCGTTTACGGTTCATCCACTATGCTGGTATATGCCACCAGGAGGGGAGTGAACGGTTTTACACTTGACCCATCCATCGGCGAATGGACGCTCAGCCATCCCGATATCAAATGCCCGGAGAAGGGAAAGATATATTCAGTGAATCATGGTAACTTTTTCCAGTATGATGAAAAAGTGAAGAAGTACATCAATGTTTGCCAGAACAAAACAAAGGCTGACGGGGGCCCCTATACCCAGCGCTATATCGGCAGCATGGTAAGTGATGTGCACCGAAACCTGATCAAAGGAGGCATATTCATGTATCCCGGTACTACCGATAAACCTAAAGGGAAATTAAGATTGTTGTATGAGTGTAATCCTTTTGCATTTATTATGGGCGTGGCGGGGGGCAAAGCCACAAACGGCAAAGAAAGAATACTTGATATTCAGCCCACAGAACTCCATCAGCGGACACCTTTATTCATCGGCAGCAAACTGATGATGGAAGAACTGGAAACTTATCTAAACTGATGGTAACGATTATTCCTTACGAAAGAAAATACCAGCCCGATTTTAAAAGATTGAACCTGTACTGGCTGGAGAAATATCATCTTACCGAGCAGCATGACCTTGATATTCTTGACAATCCTGAAGAAAAAGTTATTAACCCGGGCGGATGCATATTTCTTGCAATGGATGATGAGAAGGTGATTGGTACGGCAGGGCTGGTCAAGGGGCATGAGGGAGTAGATGAACTGGTGAAGATGGCCGTTGATGCAGACTACTATGGCCGGGGAATCGGCCGGATATTACTGGAGCGTTGTCTTGAAGAAGCCAAAAAAATGCATGCCGGGAAAATTTTCTTATTCTCCAACAGCCAACTGACCACTGCCCTGAAAATGTATGAGAAATACGGTTTCAGGAATGTGGCACTGACGGATTCGCCCATGGTGACAGCAGATATAAAAATGGAGTTAACTTTATAGCCAATCAGTAATGAACAGCACAATTATATCAGTCAGGCATCTTGTTAAGAACTATGGAAATTTCCAGGCCGTAAAAGGTATTTCATTTGAAGTGCAGGAGGGTGAAATATTCGGACTACTAGGGCCCAATGGCGCCGGCAAATCCACCACACTGGAAATAATAGAAACACTTCGCCCCAAAACCGGCGGAGAAGTGATTGTGGACGGTTTCAACCTTGACAAGCAGCCCAATCACATAAAAAAGATCATCGGGGTGCAACTGCAAACCAGCGGCTATTATCCGGGACTTAATTTATTACAATTAATACAACTCTTTTGCGGATTGTACAACCGGAAGGTTGACCCGATGGAATTGCTTGAAATGGTAAACCTGAAAGACAAAGCAAAGGCTCAGGTAAAACAACTGAGTGGCGGGCAAAAGCAGCGGTTTTCAGTAGCCACTACCTTAATCAACCAGCCCAGGATTATTTTTTTGGATGAGCCTACTACCGGTCTTGACCCGCAGGCAAGAAGGAGTTTGTGGGAGCTGATTAAACAAATAAGGGATAAAGGAACAACCGTTATCATCACCACACATTATATGGACGAAGCGGAATACCTGTGTGACCGGGTGGCTATTATTGATGCAGGAAAAATAATTGCGATGGATGCACCTGATCAGTTGATAGATGATCTGGTGGCATCCGGGTTTGAAAGGCCCAAAGAAATGAAAATGGCCAACCTCGAAGACGTATTTATTCATCTTACCGGGCATTCACTCAGAGAGGAATAACCCGGTCCCGGCGACTAATTTGACTAAACTGACTTATATGACCAATTCGACTGCCATTGACCCCCGCTATCTCATTGGGGAATACGAACCCAAACCATTTTCCATTCCGCAGAAAATAGAGTGGCTGGCTGATATCAAGTTCCTGCCGCTGCAGGTGGAAAATGCCATTCTGAACCTGGATGAAAACCAACTGTAAACAGCTTACCGGGAGGGCGGCTGGACCGTTCACCAACTGGTGCACCATATTGCCGACAGCCATATCAATGCTTACTGCCGTTTCAAAGTAACATTGACGGAGGATAACCCGACTATTAAAACATACGAGGAGCAGCGCTGGGCCGAAATGAATGATGTAAAAAAACTGCCTGTTAATATTTTCATTACCCTGCTGCATGCACTTCATGCCCGCTGGCATGAAGCGTTGAAGTATGTGAATGATGATGAATGGAACAACCGTACCGCCTATCATCCGGGTTTAAAGAAAACAGTGAGGCTGTGGTACCTGCTGGGTATGTACGCATGGCATGGGCGGCATCATGTGGCGCATATTACCAGTCTTAGAGAAAGAAAAGGCTGGTAACCAGGGCTTATAGTTCATGGCGTATAGTTTCGGGCTGTAACGAAACATGAACTATTAATTATGAACTTCTTCCTATGAAATGGGAAACACTTTCTTCTGAATATCTTTTCAATGACCGCTGGTTCAAAGTGCGGAAAGAGATTTGTGAAACTCCTGACGGTAAAATTGTTGATCCCTATTATATCTACGATTTTCCCGTCTGGGTGGGCGCCGTACCGGTTACCGAAGATGGCAGGATTGTTATGGTAAAGCAGTACCGTCATGCACTGGGAGAGATATGCATTGAAATTCCCGGCGGGTGCATGGATGATACTGATAAAAACCCGGAAGAAGCTGTAGCCAGAGAAGTAATGGAAGAAACCGGTTACTCCTTCACTTCTTATGATTACCTTGGAAGGATTTCGCCTAATCCTTCCACCAACAGCAACCTGTTGCACATGTTCCTGGCAAGAGGGGGAAGGCATGTCAGGGAGCAGCAGCTGGATGGTAATGAAGGAATTGAAGTTATGTTGCTGACCATTCCTGAGCTGAAGCAACTGATACGGGGGAACAGGATTGTACAGCCCATGCATGTAACCTGCATTATGTATGCGCTGGAAAGATTAGGCGAATTAAACTATTAGCGAAAGAAAGACCAGGCCGCCGTTTCTATGGCTTCAAATATTCCGGTCGCATATTCCTCTTTGCCCCAGATGGATTTTACTGCATCCATGCTTAGTTCTCCGGCAACAAAGATGCTGCCGCAGATTACGATCATATCTTTTTTATCCGCTTTCAGCGAAGCAGCATACAGAGCCGTGTTAACAGTGGAAAAAATTTTCCCCTTCAACCCATACCGGGCTGCCTGCTGCTGCAGTTCTTCTTCGGGAAGGGCCCTCGGTATCTGGGCTTTGGTAAAATAATAAGCGGCATGCGCCGGTAACAGGCTAAGAATGGCCCCTGTATCCTTATCTTTTACCATTCCCAGTATGATATGAAGATTTTTATGTTCTGTCAGTTCAATTTGCTGCACCAGTTCCCGGATTCCGTCTTCGTTGTGGGCCACATCCACTACTACCAGCGGTGAATGGCGGAGTATTTCCCAGCGGCCATGCAGGCCTGTCAGTTTTTTTACTTGTTTCAGGGCGCTGTGTATATGATCATCTGTAATGTTCCAACCCTTTTCCCTCAACCGGCTGCAGGCTTCCAGTACAGTAAGCAGGTTCTTTGCCTGGTAAATACCCGGCAGGTCAAGTAGATATTTTTTATGATCTGTATGATGTTCTTCAGCTACCGAAACAATCAATGAATTTTTTTCCCACCGCCAGTCTGTTACCTGCCGCTGACGGGAGGCAATGAACAGCGGGGCATTCTTTTCATTGGCAGCTTTTTCAAACACTGACAATGTTTCAGGTAATACTTCGCCAACAATAACCGGTATACTTTGTTTGATGATGCCCGCTTTTTCTCCTGCAATCTTTTGCAGCGTATCACCCAGCAAATTTGTATGGTCCAGGCCAATGTTGGTGATAACTGATAATTCTGGGGTAATAATATTGGTACTGTCGAGCCGGCCGCCAAGACCTGTTTCGATGCCAGCAATATCCACCCGCTGTGCTGCAAAATATTCAAAGGCCATGGCGACAGTGATCTCAAAAAAGCTCGGATCAATTTGTTCAGTAAGGGGTTTTAGGCGTTCTGTAAAGTCAGTTACAAATTGTTCTTCCACCATCACACCATTCACCTTTATCCTTTCCCTGAAATCTTTCAGGTGTGGTGAGGTGTAGAGTCCTGTTTTATAACCGGCGGTTTGCAGTATAGCCGCCAGCATGTGGCTCACGGAGCCTTTACCGTTGGTGCCGGCAATATGAATGCTTTTGAATTGCTGATGAGGTTTTCCGAGAAATTCACAAAGTGTGAGTGTGTTAGTAAGGTCCTTCTTATATGCAGCAGGGCCAATCCGGCTGAACATAGGCAGTCGGGTAAAAAGGTAGTCGATGGTTTCCTGGTAATTCATTCAGGCAAAAGTATAAAAAGAGATGCCACCCTGATGTTACAGGATGGCATCTGATCAATTTATTGATATTATTAATTTACCCTGAAGTTAAACTGCACCGTCAGCATTGACTCATGGTCGGCCTTGTCGAATTTAATGTTCTGCAGGTATTGAATGATGGCTTCTTTATAGGCATTGCTGCTGTTGGATGATCCTTTTGCGATGCTGATGAACTTGCCAACACCCTCAGGAGACACCAGCACATTGGCATAGATTACAGCCTTATCCAGATCGCCTTCAAAAGAGTAGTAACGAACTATTTTTCGGTCGCCCCTTGTTACTTTGGGTCCGTTGCCCCGGCCGCTGCCGGTTCCGTTGCCGCCACCCGTGCCGTTGCCCGTACCACTACCGGTTCCGTTACCATTTCCCACGCCATAACCATTGCCTGAACCGCCCGCCCTGTCATAATCATCAGCTGTGCCGCCGCCACGTCCAGCGCCAGTTGTGGTTTTGCCAAGCACAGCTTTGGGCCGCGGGGGAGCAGGAGTTTCCACCGGTTTAGGTTCAGCTTTGGCAATTGACTTATTGGTGATTTTTGTTGCTTCAGGTTTTACCACCGGAGGTTTAGTAATAGCCGGGCTTTCGCTTCTGGCATCTTCTTCAATGTCTTTGGAATCATCTGGTTCGCCGGGTGCAGGTGGAGTTTCAGGGGCTATGCCGGCAGGTCCGGCCGCCTGTACCGGGTTGCCGCCGCCACCCCCGCCATCAGCCAACGTTTGGGGTATGGGTTCATCAGGCAGGTTTAGTTCAACCTCAATACCGGGCTCCTGGATTATTTTTTCAAATGAAGGAAAATCCCATTTCAGCAGGAACATCAGTAAGAGCATAAATGCAGCAAAACCAGCTGTTATCATAGCTGCCTGCTGGCGATGTTTTGCCTCCAATGGTGCTGACATAACGTAGTAGTTGTTCATACAAATGTAGTTTTCGGTGCTGGGCTGCGAAAACCCTTGTTTTTCACAGTTGTTAGTAACGATTCAAACACCGTGCAACTTGTATGATGGGGCTTTTAGAAAATGTTAATATTGACTTTATTTATCCATGTTTTGTTATCCAAACCTTTTATAAAGCCAATGAGGAGCCCATTTCAATATTTTGGCGATAAGCCACCATCGGCGGCTGATATAAACTTTTCTTCTTCGGTTTTCAATCGCTTTCATGATTTGCCTGGATGCTTTTTCAACAGGCACCACCCAGAACAGTTTGTCTGATTTTGCCATTTTGGTGGCTACAAAACCAGGCTCAATGCAAGTGACAGTGATATTTTTATTAATACGCCCTGCTTTAAGAGAGAGCCCGTAGGCATAGTTGCTTTGAAAGGCTTTGGAGGCATTATAGGCTGGCGCATGCAGTCCGCCCCGGTTGGCTGCTACGGATGAAATAACTGCCAGCCGGCCATAGCCCTGGCTGGCGAAATGATTAAAACACCAGTTAGCAATTTCTGTAAAGCCCCTCACATTGGTATCCACCGTTACTTTATCAATCGCCGGATCCAGTATTTTGGAGGGTTCGCCAATGCCTGCGCTGATGATAAGTGTGTCGAGTCCGCCGAGCCTTTGTGTCAATGTTTCAAGGTGCTGAATATTATTGGGGCCGGTTACATCAAAACACTCATATTCTGTCTGTTCGGGGAACTTCTTCCTTATTTCCTCCAGTAATTCTTTTCTCCTTCCGGTAACTCCGATGTTGTAACCTTGTTCTGCAGAAAGTTCTGCCATTCTTCTGCCTATGCCCGAAGTGGCCCCGACAATAATTATTTTCCGGTTCATCTTACACCAACTGGTGTAGGCCACAAAATGCGGGCGGGGAAATTTCTTTTGAATTATTGAATCTGTCTCGTCCTGATTTTAGTTGACTTATCCATATTTTCGGAGTCAACCTATTTCAGGACGAGACAATGCTCCTCGTCCTGCCGGTCTGCAATGTGAGTGCCGCTCCAGACAGCCTCGGCCTGCTACGAAACCAATCATCACTGCAGAAGTAACATGGCTGAGAGCCTATTGAGATAAATGCAATGCGGATTTTAATTCAGGCAGTATTGCATTGCCCACAAACCATAGAGATGTACCTGCAAATTGTGATATCACAATAACGGGAAGTACATTCTTTTTCGATTTTTTTGGTGACAAATATTTTACTTTTTGAAATTAGCAATAATAAGTCCGGCAACCACTAAAATAAAACTAATGATATGAACATAAGTGATTTTTTCATTCAGCAATAGTACCGCTTCTATACTGCTGAAGACGGGAATGAGGTTGCCGAACAATGCTGTTCTGCCAGTGCCGAGAATGGCAATTGTTTTGTTCCATATCAAAAAACAAATAACAGAAGCGCCGAGGCCGAGGTAGAGTATTGAACCAAAATTGGATAGATTGAACGTAATGCCTCCTTTGCTGTTCAATTCATAAACATAAAACGGAAGCAGAATTACTGCACCGATTAGAAAAATGGTAAAAAGAAAATTAGCCGGATGCATTTCCCGGGGTTTCCTTTTTACGGCTGTATTATAAATCGCAAATGTAAAAGCTGCGGCCAATATCCACCAGTCGCCATTGGTAAATTGGAAATTGAGCAATGTTTCAAACTGTCCTTTACTCAGCAGTAATAAAACACCGGCGATGCAAACCAGCATCCCTGCAATCCGCATCAGGGTCAATCTTTCTTTCAAAAATATTCTGGCAAATATTACAGACATGATGGGAGAGGAGCAGGTACCCAGCAATGCCATATTGATAGCAGTGGAAAAATTTCCTGCGATGTAAACAAACGTATTGAACATGCTTACACCGGTAACTGCCGTCAACAGGAAATACCAGGGTCTTTCCTTAACATGTTTCAATTCAGGTAAAAAATATTTCCAGACAAAAGGAAAAATCAGTATGGCGGCAGATAACCATCGGTAAAAAGCAAGTGTAACAGGAGGTATATCATTAATTACGCCCCTCGCAATAACGAAATTTCCTGACCAGATAAGAGTGGCAAGAATTGCAAGGCTTATGCCTGTTATGATTTGTGGTTTGTGTTGATCTTTCTGCATTTTTTCAGTGCTTCAGTGTTTCTGTGGCATTTTGTTTTGCCACTGAGGCACAGAAACACTGATTAATCTTAATGTGCAAAATCTAAATTAAACTTTCCTCTTATCCTTTCAATCGGCGGATTAAAATAACCGAACTTCAATTGAGGGAACTCTTCCCGGATAAGTTCCTGCAATTGTTTTACGCCAAGACATTCACCTGTTTCGGTCACACCAACCTTTCCAAGATACCAGTCTGGGTCAATATTAAAATTTCGCCATTGTATCATTTTTAAACCGGTTTCTTTAATCAGTTTTCTCAATGCCTCGTATTCAGCAACAGCATCCGTCATTCCGGGGAAGACAAAATAATTTATAGACGTCCAGCCGCCAAAGCGTTTAACGACTTTCAAACTTTCAATAATATCGTCAAAATCATAATTATTCGGCCGATAATAAGGCATATAAATTTCTCTTCTTGTCGAATTTGTGCTGACACGAATGGAATCTAATCCTGCCTTGCATAATTCTTCCACCGCATCAGGTCTTGAACCATTTGTATTAATGTTGATACTGCCTTTTTGGGTATGCTTTCTTATTTCAATAATCGCATCACGGATGGTATCCCACATCAGTAATGGCTCTCCTTCACAACCTTGTCCGAAACTGATAATGGGGTATGAGGAGGTTTCTAAATGTGGAACAGTGAATTCAACAATTTCTTCTACTGTTGGTTTAAAAGTTAATCTATCCTGGGTAGAAACAATCGGTTCTTCATCCGGTTGCAATGAAATACATCCCACACAATTTGCATTGCATCCATTTGAAACGGGAACAGGACATTCCCATCTGCCTAAAGAAAAATTTCTCGCAGCCGGGCAATGATAGGTGAGGGTACAGTTGTTCATCAAATGATTCACTAATCTGTTGTGAGGATAATGTTTCAATAAATAATTGGTGCCTTCATTTACCTTTTGCTGATCGTAGCCCGAGCAGTCTTGCCTTATGTCCGGCTCTATTCTTACAGCCGGCACATAAAATTTATTATTCAGCCAGCCTGCAGCTGTATAGCAAAACAATGGAAGGGTGGGAGCATCTTTTGCTGTTTCATAGGCAGCTAAATAAAATCCTGTGTGTGCAGGTGGAATAAAAGCTGCAACTGCCCAGCCTTTTTCACACAACCTCATCTCAGCAGTCTTTACATCAATGCCGATACCTTTTCTTCCCGGCAGTTCATATAGCGAGCCGCCATCGGGCAATTCGATCCATTCATCTTCCGGAACAGGAAGTGCATCCCATCCGCTTCGGCCGGTAGCATACAGCGAAGTGTCTTCATAGATGTTGCCTTTGCCGTCAGAATAGAGAATGTATGGTGATTGAGATAAAGTCACTGGGTCATATTGATCAAATAAGTCAAATGGATCAAATAGGTCAAATCGAAGAGTCTGCGATTCTTAATTGCTCTTTGCAAAAGTCGTTAAATTCCTTTTCATTGACCGGGCCTGTTTTTTCATCAATGAGTTGTTGGATCACTTTATTGTTTTTAAAGTCGAGGGTCAAAAAACCGTCTTTTAACAAAAGGTTGTTTAGCTCCTTCCATTTTATCGTTTTTACAGGAAAAGAAGGATAACTAACATATTCGTTTGAAACAATAACAAGCAATTTCCTTTTTGAAATGTAATATAGAAAAGCCAGTGCTGCAACAAAAGCAGCAAACCACCATTGTCTCGTAGCAATCCAAAAACCTATTAATCCCAATGAAGCAAAAAGAATAAGATTATTTCTGTTTCTATTGTTTTTAATGATGAACAAATAGATCAACGAAAGCAGGGCGATTGTTAAAGCAATAAGTCCGGGATAGCCTCCACTAAGTCTTTGGTAATTTACCCGACTTAGCTCTATACATATAGCGATGCCGTTGATTATAACAAGAAAGATTGCAAACCAGTCATAAACCTTCTTCTTTTCATTTTTTAAAGTGAACTCAAATGTCTGCATGATAACTCCCCTTTAGGGGCTGGGGGGTATTACTTGTCACCAGCAAATTACAAAGTTTATACAGCGCCCTTGCGCCTACATTGGCATCCCAGTCAGTATCGCCGCCAATACCCACTTCATTCAGGTCAAAGCCAACAATGGTCTTTCTACTTTGCAAAACTTTGCTAAAAAGATAGAAGACCTGCTCCAGTTCAAAACCGCCAGGTACTGGTGTGCCGGTAAAAGGGCATAATTTTCTGTCAAGACCGTCAATATCAAAACTGATAAATACTTTTTGTGGCAGGTGACCGACAATTTCTTCCGCAATTTTTTTCCAGGTATCGCCGTCGTAAGTGCGCCGCCTGATGTCTTTATCTAAATAGGTAACCACACGGCCATTGCTGTTTTGTACATAGTCCCATTCGTCGCTTCCGTAGTCGCGGATGCCTGCCTGGACCAATATAGTTATAGCCGGTATTTCTGCAAGTGCATTGTACATGATACTTGCATGGGAATAATTAAATCCTTCGTATGCTTTACGTAAATCAAAATGGGCGTCTATTTGTAATATGCCGAAATCACCATGCTGTTCACCAATTGCCTTAAAGAAACCGAGCGGTGTACTGTGATCGCCGCCGAGCAGCCCTACCAGTTTGCCTTTGTCCAGCAGTACTTTGGTCTGTTCGTAAATCCAGTTGTTAAGATAAGCGCTGCCTTCGTTTACTTCTTTCAGCGTTTTACTCATAAACTGGTTGGCCTTTACATCTTCGCCACGGGAGATATAATCTATGTAGAGTTCAGCCTCTTTGCGCAGGTAGTCACTTTTCATCAGTACTTTTTTATCGGGGGGCCGCATGTAGAAACCCTGTTTCCAGGCGTCGGGCATTTCAGGATCATATAAGTCAACCTGGTAACTGGCTTTTAGGATGGCATCGGGTGCACGGGCGGTTCCGGCGCCGTAGCTTACCGTTACTTCCCAGGGAACCGGAACAATTACCAGCCGGGAGTCTTCTTCATGGGTAGGGAGGCCGAAAATATTATTCTCCGGATTGCCCACACTATTGGGGTCGTAGTTCGTGAGGTCGGTCATTACTTTTTGATTGAAAAGCCGTGCAAGTTAAATGGGTTCGGGATAGCCGCAAAATCGGCGATAAGTATGTTAATAAAACTGTGCCGCCTCATCTCCGGCTCAGGTTCCTGAGGTGTGAAATATGCGAGGCTACGGCCACCCTCATTTTGGGAAATTCATGGTAGGGAAGGCCAAAGTCCCTGCAGGTTTGCTTAATAATCCGGCTGATGGCCGGATAATGCACATGTGAAATACGGGGAAACAGGTGGTGCTCAATCTGAAAATTCAATCCGCCCACCCACCAGGTGATAAACCTGTTGCAGGTAGCAAAATTGGCTGTTGTTTTTAACTGGTGAAGGACCCATTCATCTTCCATCATATTGGTGTCGGCAACTGCCTGTGGAAATTCGGTGTGCTCTACGGTATGCGCCAGTTGAAATACAATGCTGAGTATAAAACCGGAGAGAAGGCCATAAATAAGAAAGCCGATCAACCAGGGGATAGCACCGGCAAAAATCACGGGAAGGGCAACAAAAACACCCAGGTGTAATACCTTAAATCCCCAGAATGAAAAATGCTGGATAAGCGGAATTTTCTTAATAGGAGTGGGTCCGATCCTTCTGGTAAAATATTTTTTGTAGTCTGTAAAAAACACCCACCACAGGTAAAGCAGGCTGTAGGCTGCCCAGAAATACCAGTGCTGAAAACGGTGTATCCGGTAATATTTCTGTGTTCTGCAGAGGCGCAGCACCGGTCTTGCTTCAATATCATCATCCACTCCGTCAATGTTGGTATAAGTGTGATGGATGATATTATGTTTTGTCTTCCACAAATAATTATTGGCACCTAGAAAATTAATCGAAAGACCGGCCATATTATTTACCCATTTGCGCCGGCTGAAGCTGCCATGCATGCCATCATGCATTACATTAAAGCCGATAGCGGCGGTTAGACCTGCGAGTACAACACATTCGGTAAAAGCCAGCCACCAAACGGGTGTAAAGAAAACAAGATGAAAGTAAATAGCCGGAAAACTTATCAAAAGCACCAATGCTTTGATGTAGAGTTTGTAATTCCCGGTTGATTTTCCCCCGGTTTTTTTGAAATAATCATATATCCTTTTCTTCAGTTCTGAATGAAATGATAATCTGACAGAAGGAAATTTTGGGATGCTCATTAAAAAAATTGAAGACCAAAGGTAACCGCCCTTTGCTATATTGCAGAATAAGTTTTTCCATGCAAACAGTTGTCAGGTTTCAGCCGCAATCAGGGCATCGAGGTTGTGAATGCCAATAGTCTTTTCGCTGATAAAGCCTTCAGCATATTTCACTCCGATGCGTTTGCCGAACATCCTGGCCCTTGCCACAATACCCTCAAGGAAATCGGGGGTGGAAATATAGGTTTGTGGCTCAGTTTTGTCATTTTCATCCGCATGGAACTGGGTGGTATATGCTTTTATGGCATTCATCCGTTGCTCAAATACATCGGAAATATCAATCAGGAAGTCCGGTTCCCGGTACCAGTCCTGTATGTATTGCAGCACATAGGCTGGCTTCCATCTCTGCTGTTTGTTCCCGTTATCGTCCCGGGTTTCAATTTTTGGCAGGCCGGCAAGGAAACAGGCATCTGCAATCAGTTTCCCCGCCCTGCCATGGTCGGGATGGCGGTCATGTAATATATTACCTATAACAATTTCAGGCCGGTATTTCCGGATGGCCTGAATGAGTTTTAATTGATTTTCTTCATCATTTTTTAAAAAACCGTCCCGCATTTTCAGATTTTCCCGTACCTGAACTCCCATAATCATGGCGGCGTTGGCCGCTTCCCGGTAGCGGGTTTCCACGGTGCCACGGGTACCCAGTTCACCCTGGGTAAGGTCAACGATACCCGCTTTTTTTCCCCGTTTAATTTCGTTGATGAGGGTACCGGAGCAACTGAGCTCCACATCGTCAGGATGAACGCCGATGGCAAGGATGTCTAACTTCATAACAGCAGTAAATATATGCAAGATATACAGCAGCAAAAAAGACGGAAGTCTGAAGCCGGAGGTCAGAAATCTGAAGACAAGGGCTGAGATAAGCCCCTATAATTATCAAAGTTACCGCCTCCTGCCTCCATCATCAGTTTACCCTGTACGTATTATTATACCAGCTTCCGTCAATTTCTTTCACAATATTTTCAATCTGGCGGTCCAGTTTGTTTTCCTTCAGGTTCCAGTCCTGTTTCAGGTTGCCGCCCACAAACCAGGCAACTGTTTGGTAAAACCGGGCATTAAACCCGCCTTTGTATTCCTTGATGATCTCGTAGCAATTATTGCCTGTCTGCCGGTTAATGAGTTTCATCAGTATTTTTCCCTGGTATACCGACAGGTTTCTCAGCGGCTCTTCAAATTGTTTCCGTAGTTCTTTCTCACGGGTCTTGATGTATTCTTTTCTTTCTTTTTTCGCTGAAACCGCGGCAAGTTTTGCATTAATGTCATTGATGGTGCTGCCGGCCACCCTGGCATAAGGATACGTTACATATACGGCATTGCGGAGCCTTGTCCACTCCTCAATATATTTTTTTAGTTTATCCGGCGACATGTTTCCCACCCAGGCCATTTCCATTTCTTTATACCCCACTATTTCGCCATGATACCAAACGGCAGGGATAACAATGGTATCGTTTGGCCCCCATTTTTTTCGCTGTTCTTTCATGAATTGAAGGGCATAGGCTGATGAGTCCGGGGCATATTGCAATGTGTCAATTTGGGCAGATAATGGAGCGGCTGACAAAAAGGTCGCAATAAACGCCAGCCAAAACAATTTGCTATTGAAAATCCGGTAAAACATTCCAACCCAAAGCTAAAAAACAGTTGCGGGATTAGCCAGCCAGACAACAAAACTAACCAGGCCGCTGTTTGCCCCATAGCGCTTCTTCGGAATAAAATGCTAAAATTATGATGCTGAGGCGCTGTCGCGGTTTAACCGGATGCGGTGCACCATACTGATGAATATTCCAATGGCGGTAATACCAACACCCAGCCAGAGAAGGTAAATGAAGGGAAACTTATAGGCTTTCAGGGTTACATAATTCAACAGGGAGTTTGATTCTTTAATTCCCAGTTCAATGCTTTTGTCGGCATTCACCCGCTGTAATTGAAGGATGAGGTTTTCGGCTGTAATGGTATCCGGTAAGGCCAGCGGCTCGCCTTTGACAATAGCCAGCCTTGGGGTAACGGAATAAACCGAGCCGGTTTTTGCATAAACTTTCAAAGGTGTTTCAAACAATATACCGTCTTTTCCAAACAGTTCTTCAGGCAGACTGTCCCTGGTCTTCACATTCTGCAGCACTATGTATCCGCCCGAGTAAAAAACAGAATCGCCGGGTTTCATTGGCCTTGGCTGAAAGGCAGCCGTATCTTTTTGCCTGTCGGGGTTCGGCAGGGAAGTGATATAAGTAAACACATCATGATCCCAGTAGTGTTTGGATGCCGGATTGGCCATCAGCCCTTCATTGCCTTTGTAGTTTACAAAGGCATTCGGCTTCAGCACAAATTCTTCCTTACCGTCCTTACTTTTAAAACGTACTTTATAAAACCAGAGTTGTTTTTTAGGATGGGCCGAGTCGCCTTCATAAGTCAGCAGGTATTTGCCCATATCCACGGTAAGCCCTTTTACCAGCGTAAGATTTTCCCCCGGGTCCTCATTTTCACCCAGCGGGGCCGGAATACCGTTGACATTATTGGACAACACTTCTTTTTTTGAAGAAGAAATAAGTATCCCCAGCAGCACCATGCCAAAGCCTGCATGGGCAATGGAGCCGCCGGAAAGTTTCAACCTGCCTTTTAATCCAAGCCAGATATAACCGACGTTGGCAATAACAGCATAAATACTGCAGGCTACGGCCAGCCAGATGGAAGCCTGGAAAACAGGCCCCTTTTTAATATAATTGATATCGCCAAATGCCAGTACCAGCGAGGCAATTATGGCGGACAAAACGGTTGGCAGAAGTATCTTTTTGCGGAAAAATGAGCCGGGGGTTGATTTGTATTTCAGGTATTGGGTAATGGCTGTCAGCAGGGCAACAATGATGGCTACATAGATTTGAATGCTGTTGTATGCAAATTCGGCATCTTCCGGCGGGGCTGTTTTGGTGCCGAATATTTTATTGAAAACCGGGAGCGATGTTTTACCAATAATAACCATGGCCGAGAGGAAAAAGACCAGTGAGCCGATAAACATCCAAAACTCTCTGGACGAGCCGCTCTCTTCCTTTTTCACCGAGGGTATTTGATTATAGTTTTTTGCAAATAAATACAGGGAGGGGAGCACAAATACCAGTAAAAAGGCGAGCAGCTGAAAATTCATTCCAAGGTCAGTAAAGGCATGCACGGAAGCTTCGCCCAAAATACCGCTGCGGGTAAGAAAAGTGGAATAGAGGATAAAACCAAATGCAAGGATAAAGAAAAGGTAAGCTGCCTTTAAGGAGTGGCCGCTGTGTTTGTAAATAAGCAGCGTATGTATGCCTGCAATCAGTATCATCCAGGGTACCAGCGAAGCATTCTCCACCGGATCCCATGCCCAGTACCCGCCGAATGTTAGCGACTCGTAAGCCCACCAGGCCCCCATCATGATACCCACACCCAGCACTGCTGCAGAAAAAAGAGACCAGGGCAATGCCTGTTTCAGGCTCTCCCCGTAATCCTTCTTCCAAAGGCCGGCTATGGCAAAGGCAAAAGGTACGATGGTGGAAGCAAAGCCCATAAAAAGAACGGGGGGGTGAATGACCATCCACCTGTTTTGTAAAAGGGGATTCAGATCGTTGCCGTCTTTGATGGATGACATATAATCAGCCCGCAGCGGCTGGCTCACATCAAAATCAATATGCAGGCCGGCTGCATTATCCAGCACACCTGAGTCCCGGAGCAGGATGAACGGATTTGATCCCATTTTCCATCCAAAGAGATAAAGCCCGGCAATCATTGTGGCAAGGCAAAACTGGGCAAAACTGATTACCGTCATCACAGGGCTTTCCCATTTTTGACCTGATCTGATAAGCACCAGGCCCAGCACACAATGCCAGATGCTCCAGAGAAGAAAACTGCCTTCCTGGCCTTCCCAGATGGCGGCCAGCAGGTATTTCATTTCCAGTGATCGGCTGCTGTGCTGCCAGGCATATTTGTATTCAAAAAGATGGTTGGTAACGATGTAAACAAGTATGCCGAAAATGGCAAATACTGAAATGCATTCAATGATAAATGCCCACCGGGCCAGTTTCTTCCAGTAATAACCGGTCACCTGGCTTTTAATGCCAAACAGGAGTCCTTCATCACGGCTGCCGGGTGCAAGAACCCCCGATTCTGTTGTTGATTTGAAATAAGCAAATGTTGCAATAAGTGATGACACCAGCGAAAGCACAATAAAGAAGTGACCTAACTGACCGGGGAGTAAGTGTTCGCCTGTGTAATCCATATTTCAGTTATCAAACCCAGGGGGGGTGTTGGTTTAATTGATTTTGATTGAGTCAGGATGTTTTTCACCCCTTGCCTGTTCTTCCTTGTATTTGGAAGGACATTTTGGTAATATGCTTTTGCATGCAAAATGCCCGTTCTCATATCTTCCTTGCATTACTAAGCTTGAACTCATTTCAAAATTATCCGGCTTGGTGTTGTGGTAAACCACTTTTACAGTACCGGTTGAATCTCTGGCGGTAAATTCCAGATAATTAGGGTTCATCGGATTAAAAACCACCGGGGCGCTTTTGTCCAGCCTGGCAGTCAGGTACACCAGTTTGCCGGGATTTGCTTTCGCATCACTGATAGAGTCAAATGTGCTGGTATTTTCCCAAAAGGAAATCAGTACCGCAATAGCCGCAGCAATCAGCACCAGGAACACAATATGTATCTTCTTCATAATTGAAAATGTGCTG
Source organism: Bacteroidota bacterium (assembly GCA_016868455.1). GTDB lineage: Bacteria > Bacteroidota > Bacteroidia > Chitinophagales > Chitinophagaceae > JJ008. The sequence continues at coordinate 60,096 of VGGV01000003.1, read as the reverse complement.
GCAAAATTAGGTCAAAATTGCCATGCCTGAAGAGAGTTTGATACCAGCTATGTAATTAGTTGAAAATCTTCCTGTTTCTCAGGGCTGTTTTCTTTGCCCTTATCTTTGCCATGCCTTCGCCGGGCTTCGGCAGGTTAACCGCAAATTTCCACACCACATGTTATTCCAGCTTACAGAAGAACAGCAGATGATACAGCAGGCGGCACGGGATTTTGCACAAAATGAATGCCTGCCTGGGGTAATTGAACGGGATGAAAAGCAACTGTTTCCGCGGGAACAGGTAATGAAACTGGCCGAACTGGGCTTTTTGGGTATGATGGTGGATCCGCAATATGGAGGGGCTGGTATGGACACCGTCAGCTATGTGCTGGCAATGGAAGAAATAAGTAAAGTGGATGCGAGTGTAAGCGTGGTAATGAGTGTAAACAACAGCCTTGTTTGTTATGGACTGCAGGAATACGGCACGGAAGAGCAAAAACAAAAATACCTGGCGCCCCTGGCACAGGGAAAAAAAGACGGGGAATTATACATTGGTGCGTTTATGCTGAGTGAGCCCGAAGCGGGCAGTGATGCTACCTCGCAGCGTACTACTGCAGAAGATAAAGGGGATTATTATTTGCTGAACGGAACAAAGAACTGGATTACGAACGGCGGCACTGCTTCGGTATATTTAGTAATGGCGCAAACGGACGCATCAAAAGCTTCGAGGGGGATAAACACACTGATAGTTGAAAAAGACTGGCCCGGCGTGGTGGTGGCTGCCAAGGAAAACAAACTGGGCATCCGTGGAAGCGATACGCATACCGTGATGTTTAACGATGTAAAAGTCCCGAAGGCCAACCGCATCGGGGCTGACGGGTTCGGGTTCAAATTTGCCATGGAAACACTGGCAGGTGGCCGCATTGGCATTGCTTCACAGGCATTGGGAATTGCCAGCGGCGCTTATGAACTGGCCAAAGCTTACTCAAAAACAAGAAAGGCTTTCGGTACAGAGATTATGAACCACCAGGCCATTGCTTTCAAACTGGCTGATATGGCAACCCGCATTGAAGCATCAAAGCTGCTTTGTTTAAAGGCTGCATGGGAAAAAGACAATCACCTTGATTATGGGCTAAGCTCTTCCATGGCCAAGGTCTACGCTTCTGAAACAGCCATGTGGATCACCGTGGAAGCGGTGCAGATACATGGAGGCTACGGATTTGTAAAAGAATATCATGTGGAAAGACTGATGCGGGACGCCAAGATCACCCAGATTTATGAAGGCACCAGCGAAGTGCAGCGGATTGTGATAAGCCGGAGTATATTAAAATAGTCAACCTGTTATTCCTCTTTGCTTTTGGTGTGCGGATAGAAAATTTCTGCACATTTTAATTTTAGGGTATGCCCGTTAATGTAGAAGCATACAGACAAATCAGAAAGGAACTGGATGCCAATTCAGTTGGGCTGGTGGCTGTTTCCAAAACCAAACCCATTAAAGAAATACGGGAGCTGTATGGCCTGGGCCACCGTGATTTTGGTGAGAACTATGTACAGGAGATGGTTGAAAAAGCCAATATATTGCCCGGGGACACCCGCTGGCATTTCATCGGCCACCTGCAAACAAATAAAGTAAAGTTAATAGCGCCCTTTGTGCAACTCATTCACGGGGTAGACAGTCTGAAGCTTTTAAAAGAAATTAATAAACAGGCGGAGAAAGCCGGAAGGGTTATTGATTGTCTGTTACAGGTTCATATTGCAAGGGAGGAAACCAAGTTTGGGCTGGATGAAGCGGAACTGGATGCTTTAATAAAAAAAATTCCGGCAGCCGGATTGAAAAATGTCAGGATTTGCGGGCTGATGGGCATGGCAAGTTTTACAGAGGATATAGATGCAGTAAGAACTGAGTTTAGAAATCTTAAAGTAATTTTCGACAAGCTCCGGACTTACAACTCACAACCTGCCTGCCGGCAGGCAAGGTTCACAACCCTCTCCATGGGTATGAGCAGCGATTACAGGGTGGCTGTAGAAGAAGGAAGCAACCTGGTAAGGATCGGAAGCCTGTTATTTGGGGAAAGACCAAAAAATGATACAACAAAATGAATAACCGGGTTTCAGTGTTTATTCGTATTTTTTCGGTTTCTAATTGTTGACAATGCGACATCTTCTGTTGGTTATTTGCATTTTCTTATCCGTTTCCGGTATTTCACAGGTAAGCCGGGATACAATGCTTAGCCGCTGCCCTGTATTTATTACAGATACTGTAAGCGTTAATAATTTTTTTATTGAAGCCCGGCCGGCTACCTTAAAAGTATACCGGGTTCGGGGTGATCTCACCATTGTGATTGAACAAAGAGAGCAGTTCTTCTCACTTTTTTTCATGAAAAGAGGCTTAGGAATACCACGTATGATATTCAGCCCGGTTCCAAGGGAAGGGGAGAGGTAGAAGGGGCCTATTCGTTCAAATCCGGCGACCAGGTAGCTTTCATCAATGTCTCCGACGGGAAAGTTGAAAGCAGTTTTGATAAAGAGAAAAAAATGTGGAAGGTAAAGGTAAGCGGCATCAGCACAAATATGTCAGACCGGACCCTCACTTATTACCGGGCAAGGGCGGAGTTATGGGTTAAATAATTTTTTTACAGGTAATCAGGTATGTTTTTCCCAAGGTAAATATGTCTTTCCGCCTTCAGCAGAGGGCCCACATCCTTTGTTTTCAGTATCCCGTCGCCACCCCGGTTTTGTATTTTTTTTCTTTCATCATCTGTCAGGTATCGGTCATCATCGAAAAGATATTCATCAATCCAATATTCGTTTTTGTCCGGTTCTTTTACCGTAACATGAATATGCGCCGGGTTTCTTCCCTGCGGATAGGAACCGGGTTTTAAAGTAAAAAACTTGTACTCGCCTTTTTCATTGGTCTTCATCCAGCCCCGCAGGTAACCATGACGTTTGCCCCAGCCTTTTTCATCTCCTTTTTTCGGATAAACTCCTGACTGATCAGTGTGATAAATGTAAATGATTACTCCGGCAGCAGGCGTACCGTCAGCATTATAAACTATACCATTAACAGCAAGCCGGGGTCCCTTATCGTTCCAGTCCGGCAGCCAGCACATATTGTTTAATTTTTCAAAAGGAACCGGGCTTTCATAAATTGCTTCACAACCCTCGCAGGGGCCACCAATCTTGCCGGCCGGGTTATTATTCTGGGAACGGCTGTTGCAGGAAAATGCAGACAGGAAACCGAGTAGCAGAAAATATTTCATATAGCTGGGTTTAGAAGGGTGAAATTCAGTTCTGAAAGTGGGTAAAACAAAAAACTTACATCAACGGCAGCATCTGCCTGATGAAATGGAATATTGCAATACGTCAGGTAAATAGCCCCGGTGGTGTAATGGGTGATGACATTGCTTATTTGTAACTTTATTTCGCATCATGCACAACGCTCCCTTTTTTTTAAAGTACAGGTTGCATCATCTCGTATTTTGGATGCTGGTATTTGGCGTATGGTTTTTTCTAAGGGCAGATGAGTACTCCCGCCAGTCAACCGCCTTTAAAGTAACCGCTATCAAAGTGGCCGACCTGGCGCTGATGATCTATATCACCAACTATGTGCTGATACCCCGGCTGCTGTATAAAAAGAAATACGGATGGTTTGCTCTTGGCTTTGTCCTGCTTATACTGACCAGCAGTATTATCAAGATGTACATTCTTGGCCGGGTAACCCATAATCCCGCCCTTTACGACTGGTCATCAGATATTAAAAGAAGGGTGTATGACAATATCCTTCCGCATTTTTTCCTTGTTATTGCGGGTGCGGCGGTAAAACTGGTGTTTGATTACCGGCAACTGCAGCAGCGGATGGCCGAAACGGCAAAAGAGAAAGCAGAAGCGGAACTTAATTTCCTCAAATCCCAGATCAACCCGCATTTCGTTTTCAATTCACTTAATTCAGTTTATTTCCTCATTAATAAAGATAATTCTGATGCTAGAAATGCATTGCATAAGTTTTCTGAAATACTGCGATACCAGCTTTATGAGATGAACGGGGAAAAAGTGCCTGTGGAAAAAGAGATCAGGTACCTGAAAGATTATATGGACCTGCAGCAATTACGAAAAGACGATAAATATGCCGTGGAGTTCCATTGCGCTGATTCAGTAAAGGGATTCTCTATTGAGCCGCTGCTTCTGATACCGCTGGTGGAGAATGCATTCAAACATATTTCGCATCACCGCAACGGCAGGAATTATGTGGAAGTAAAAATGCAAAGGGAGAACGGCCAGTTTCTGTTCACAGTAAAAAATTCAAAGGAACATCAGCCTACCACGGAATCGCATGGAGGTATCGGACTGCAGAATGTGAAAAGGAGGCTGGAACTTTTGTACCCCGGAAAACATGATTTCAAAGTGAGTGAAACCGCTGTTGTTTTTACAGTCAGCCTGAATATCCGCTTATCATGAATATCAATTGTATCATAATAGACGACGAACCATTGGCCCGTAAAGGGCTTAGGGAATATGTAGCAGATGCCGGCTTCCTGACCCTGCTGGGCGAGTTTGATTCTGCACTGGCCGCCACAGAACTGGTAAGCAGCGGAAACGTACAACTGCTGTTCCTCGATATACAGATGCCCCGCATTACCGGGCTTGATTTTTTTAAATCGCTCCGGCATCCCCCGCCGGTAATTTTTACAACCGCCTATCCCCAGTTTGCCCTGGAGGGTTTTGAGGTGAATGCGCTGGACTACCTGGTAAAGCCTTTTTCTTTTGACCGCTTTTTGAAAGCGACCCTCAAGGCAAAAGAGTATTATGAGATTAGGGAAACCAACAGTCAGGAAGCTGCGTCTGATTTCTTTTTCATCAAGGCCGATAACAGGCTGGTGAAAATTCAGTACGATGAAATACTTTTTGCGGAAGCTTTACAGAACTATGTTACCATACACACCCCCGGGAAAAAATACATGACCTACCTTACCTTGCGGGCGGTGGAAGATTACCTGCCGGCTGACAAATTCCTGAAAGTGCACAAGTCTTATATCGTCGCTGCCTCAAAAATTGACAGTATTGAGACCAATGATATCCGCATCGGCCAGCACCATATTCCCATCAGCCGCAACCAGAAGGATGAAGTGATGGAAAAACTGCTGAAGAACCGGTTTTTGAAACGCTGAAAATATTGTTCTAATTTTATACAGAAGGTGCAGCTTATGAAAAAATTATTGCTGCTGACAATACTTTTCGATTTTACATCGCTGGCAGCCCAAACAGATGCAGCCACGCTGGCAAAAAAGCTTACTGCCGGTTTGAACTCAGATCACCAGAAGGTCAAAGCCATTTTTCAGTGGATAACAGATAATATCGCTTATACCACTTTTACAAAACATCAGCGTAAAAATAAGTATCCCGTACCCGAACCTGATGATGAGGGTCCGCTGAAACCGCTGAATGAAAGGGTGGCTGAAACCGTGTTAAGAAGACGGACTGCTTTTTGTGACGGGTATGCAAAATTATTCAAGGTATTGTGTGGTCATGCCGGTATCCGTTCTGAAATAATAAGTGGCTATGCCAGGGGGGCTTTTGGCCGGGGTGGTTTAAAATTCGGAGTTAATCATAACTGGAATGCGGTTTTTCTTGAAGATAAATGGCAATTGCTGGATGTTACCTGGGCCAGCGGCTATATCAACCTGAGGGACGGGGAGTTTGTGCGGGATTACAATGACAGGTATTTCCTCACTGCTCCTGAAGTGTTCATCAAGGATCATTATCCTGATGATCCCCGCTGGACATTATTGCCTGATGATAAAGTACCGGATGAGTTCCGGCATTCCCCTTTCCGGCAAAAGGCTTTTGCCAAATACTCCTTCACTTCTTTTTATCCTGGAAAGGGAATTATAGAAGCGGCTGTTGGCGATACCATCGTACTGCAACTGGAAACAGGCAGAACCGGCGCAGGAACCATTTCCCCCACACTCAATATCGATTCTTCTTTTTTCAGTCACTCATCGTCATGGGTATTTCTTAAACCCGATCGCAGCTTGCCCCAGGCTGAAACATCTCCCCGGCAACAATACACCTATACGGTGGCCGGTGCCAATGTCCGCTGGCTTTATCTTCTGTACAATGATGATGTGGTAATGCGTTATAAAATAAATGTAAAATCACAACAGCATCACTAACTGCCCCGCTGCGACCCGGTATTTTGCTGTTTGCTGACAAAACCTGATTTGGGCTTCTGGATGAATTTAGAACCCTGGGACGGTTGCGGTTTATTCTTTTTATTACCCTTCCCTTTTGGGTTTTTTTGATTGAGCAGGGACATAGGGGTTTTATTTTTTATAAAGATAATATTTATCGGCAATAAGCGCTATGGGGAGCCCGGCACAGCACATAAAAATCAGCATTGCAATCACAGCCTTTTTTAAAACAAACGGGATGACCGGGGCCGAACTCAGCGGAAATACCACCAGATTCATAACTGCCCATATAAAGCGGCCATACAGCAGCCCGGTAAGGATTGCATTTTTTTGGAGAATACCTGTCCGTGGATAAAGCCAGAAGAAAAAGATGGTAAACAGAAATGTGATAATGTAATGAAACAGCAACCCGAGTCCGGCCATTTCGGCCCCTCCGGAAAATGCTTTTGTACCAAACACCCCGCTGGCAATAAAACGTAACATATTTCCAGGGCCTTTACCGGTTTTGATATAATACTGCAGGGAAGCGCCAACAATGTCCAGTGTGCCGGCAGTAAGCCCTGCTGTAATAACCGGCCGCAAAATGGATGGCTGTCTCATGCAGTATCGCAGTTTTCCTGCGGGTGACAAGGCAATAAGGCCGGGCGCTGCTTCGTTCATACGAAAATTCCGTTCCGGTAAAACTTTATGTAAAATCTTCCGGTTTGAAACATCTTTTTATTGTTGCAGCTTCACTGCAGGCATTTTTGCGTTCTTCACAAAATCGCCTTAGTGATGATGAACCTGCCGGCGCTTTCAGCGTTGGTACCCGTAATACTTTAAGCACGTTTAATGAAGATGATGCGACAGGCAAGGGGATCGGCGGCCAGTTTCGCATCAGGCTGGGCTATAAACTCAACTCAGAATGGTATCTTGATTATATCACTTCACAAAACGGATCGCTCAGTTACCGCAATGATTATCATATCGGCTGGTCGTTGATGTTTTATATGGGTAATAACTATTCCGGCGACCGGCTGGGCGGCTGACCGGATGAAGCAGCCGGGAATGATTAAAAGAAGCAAACCCGTGCAGGTCATAAAAAAAATTGTACAATGATCTAATCTTTGTTCTTCCGTTTCTTTTTTTCTTCTTCCATCACCACAAAGGTCACCGGTTGTTTGCGGTACGCCTTAACCGTTCTTCCCTCCTGAACTGCCGGTTTCCACCGGGGCGCCTTTCGTAAAATCCGTACTACTTCTTCTTCCATACCATATCCATGTTCGGTAAGCGGTGTTATATCGGAAACTTTTCCTTCCTTGTCAACTACAAACTGAACCACCACGGTGTAAGTGCCGGCCGGCGCTCTTTTATTAGCAAGCACTGCCGCATTCAGGTTTTGTTCAAGAAATCTGCGCCAGGCCGTTTCACCTCCCGGAAATGATGCTTCAACCTCTACCTTTTCAAACACTTTGGAATCTTCCTCATTCAGCTGAAGAGTATCTTTTGAAGGACTGCCGGAGTTTTGTGCAGACAGCGGTAATGCAAAGTAAGTTGTGAATGAAAAAACAAAAATGAGCAGGCTGTAATTACCTGTTTTTGCAGGGGCGGGCATAATACCTGTTTCAGTATTGCAAGATAGGTAAAATGAATAACAGGTCTGTTTCATCTTTGACCGGAACTCCCGGCTACTTAACTTTCGCTTACCTTTGCGCCATCTTTTTAAATTTACACAAAACGATGGCAGCCCGTACAGACCTCTTTACCAGCCCTGATTATTTTGCTGTGGATGAATTATTGACCGAAGAACATAAACTGATCCGTGAATCTGTCCGCAACTACGTAAAGAAAGAGATATCTCCCATTATTGAAGGGTATGCACAGCGGGCCGAATTTCCTCAGCAGATTATAAAACAATTAGGCGATCTCGGATGTTTTGGCCCGACTATACCGGCAGAATATGGCGGTGGCGGTTTGGATTATATTGCTTATGGTCTGATGATGCAGGAACTGGAAAGAGGCGACAGCGGAGTTCGTTCCACTGCGTCTGTGCAGGGTTCCCTGGTCATGTTCCCCATTTATCAGTACGGAAGTGAAGAGCAGCGGAAAAAATATTTACCCAGGCTTGCCAGTGGTGAATGGCTGGGTTGTTTTGGGCTTACAGAGCCCAATCACGGAAGTGACCCTTCCGGCATGCTTTCCAATTTTAAAGATGCAGGTGATCATGTAATATTAAACGGTGCAAAGATGTGGATCAGCAATGCGCCTTATTCACAGGTGGCCGTGGTATGGGCCAAAAATGAAGCGGGGGAGATACATGGATTGATCCTTGAAAGGGGTATGGAAGGGTTTTCAACACCCACAACCCATGGTAAATGGAGTTTAAGGGCTTCAGCCACCGGTGAACTGGTATTTGATAATGTAAAAGTGCCAAAAGAAAACATCTTCCCGAATATAATTGGGCTGAAAGGCCCGCTGGGTTGCCTGACAAAAGCCCGTTATGGAATTGCATGGGGAACAATCGGCGCAGCCATGGATTGTTATGACACTGCATTGCGCTATTCAAAAGAAAGGGAACAGTTTGGCAAACCTATTGGCAGTTTCCAGTTGCAGCAAAAAAAACTGGCTGAGATGCTGACGGAAATAACCAAAGCACAATTACTGAACTGGCGGCTGGGGGTGTTGATGAATGAAGGGAAAGCCACCCCCCAGCAAGTGAGCATGGCCAAGCGCAATGCCTGTGAAGTGGCCGCCAATATTTGCCGCGATGCAAGACAAATGCTCGGCGGCATGGGTATCACCGGTGAGTATCCTGTAATGCGCCATATGATGAACCTGGAAAGTGTGATTACTTATGAAGGCACCCATGATATTCATTTGCTGATAACAGGAATGGATGTGACGGGGTTCAATGCGTTTAAGTGAAGCCAACCCCTGCCAGCCCGCCGGCAGGCTAACTTTACCGGCGGGAGGGCTTACGATGCCTTTTCAATGAAGAAAAATTCTTTTATTAACAACTTTACAAAGCCTCCCTTCAGGGGAGATTGGGATGGGCTTCTATGAAAATTTTCCTCATCGGGTTTATGGGCTCCGGTAAAACACACTGGGGCCGTTTGCTGAGCCAGAAACTGGGTATTCCTTTTTTTGACCTGGATGAACAGGTAAGTGCACATGCAGGCAAACCCATTCCTGAAATTTTTGCTGCAGACGGAGAAGAGCATTTCAGGCTGCTGGAGAAAGAGGTATTGTATATGATAACAGAAAGCCATGACAGTTTTGTAATGGCCTGCGGGGGCGGATCGCCCTGTTTCTTTAACAATATTGAATACATGAACCAGTCCGGCACCACGGTATGGATCAATACTCCTGCAGATATTTTATTTGAAAGGCTGGTGAAGGAGAAACCAGGCCGGCCGCTTATTAAAGATCTTTCTGATGACCAGCTCAGAAGTTTTATCTCCCGCAAATTCGCCGACCGTAAAATTTATTACGAACAGGCTGCCATTACGGTTGACGAGGAACCTGTTCATTTAGACAGCCTTATTGAAAAGATATTCCATGCATAGAAATTTTCTTGTTACCGGCGCATTGCTGAGCGGTATTGCCGTCATCCTGGGTGCATTTGGTGCTCATGGGTTACAGAAGATTACCAGCGAAGAAAAAATAGTACAGGGTTTTCAGACAGCAGTTCAGTACCAGCTTTGGCATTCATTTGCTTTGATGTTGACCGGGGTGTTGTACAGCGGTGCGTTTTCGCCAAGACTGCTCCGATGGGCGGCAATCTGTTTTATAACAGGGATATTCCTGTTCTCGGGTTCTCTGTACCTGCTTGGTTTTTTAAAAATACAGGAAAGCCCCGTTGTAAAAATAGCAGGGCCTGTAACACCTGTTGGCGGGCTATTTTTTATACTTGGCTGGCTGATATTGGTAATAGCGCTGCTGAAGAAAAAGGCCTCATAAGGGCAGGGTGAGCAGGGTTACAGCGCCATGATTATTTTCAATAGTAAAACGGCCGCCAATACTTTCCATTCTGCGGTTTATATTCTTCAGACCATTGCCAAACCGCCGCAGGTTTTCCATATTAATTCCCTTTCCGTTGTCTGCAATGCGGATAATAAGCTGGTGGCTGATACTTATATCCAGATAGATCTCTGAGGCGCCGGAGTGCTTCAGCACATTATTGAGGGTTTCCTTTACACATAAAAAAATATTCCTGCGTTTGTCACCGGTAATTTCCTTTTCAGGAATTTCAGACGGAGTGCTGACTTTGCACAGTACAGGAGTGTTTTCAAAGTATTCGAGTGACCAGGCCCGGATATAGGAAATGAGATTGTCCAGAGTGTCATTACTGCTGTTCATACTCCAGATGATGACATTCATCTTGTTCAGCACCTCGTCGGCTGATTTGGATATTTTTTCGATCTCGGCCGGTGTGTTTTCCTTCATCTTGTTCCGGGCAATTTCACTCATTAGCCGGATGGCAGTCATGCCCGAGCCCAGTTCGTCATGCATGTCTGCTGAAATGCGCTGTCTTTCTTCCTGCTGGGCTTTATACACTGCAATTCCTTTTTCATATTCTTTCAGCATGTTTTGCGCTTTCAGTGTCTCTCTTTCACGGGTTTCCTCAATAAGGCACCGCCTGTTTTTGTAATTTAAACCTGCCAGGAAAAGAACAAGTTCAAAGAACAAACCGGCTTCATAATAAATAAGGGAATTGGCCGCCAGGCCTGATACCGGGAACAATCCCGGGGCTACTATAAGTCCTAGTGAAACCAGGGAGAAAAGCAAATAAACAAGATTGCCCCAGAACAGGTAGCGGAACAATTTATCCTTCCAGTGTTGCAGACTGTAAAAAAGAAAAATAATGATCATCAGCAGCAGTAAAACCTTTGTACCGTTTTCGACCAGGTTTTCCAGGGGATAGTTGTCTGTTGCATAATGAAGAAAGGTAAAAGTAAGCAGGGTGAACCCCAGCAGCAGTATGCCTGTGTTGTAAAGCCAATGCAGGAATTTATGCCATAACCTGGTACCAAGGAATTTCTGCATAAAGACCATATAAAAAATAATCCCGAGGCACTGCATCATAAAATCAAGGTATTCCTCGAGGAAAAAATTAACCGGTTCTGTATGATAATTAAACAGAGCTTTTGTAAACAACATACCGCCAATGAAAAATGCATAACCGGAATAGAACAGGAATTCAGGATTGGCCCCCTGGAAGAATACGGAAAGAGAATAAAGGATCATCATCAGAAGAAGACCGCAAAAAACGTAGGTAACCAGGTCGCTTTGATAACTGATAGCATGCAGGCTTGCTATAAAAATATCCAGGTGTTCAGGTTTTACCAGCCGGGGTCTTATTTTATTTATATAGGTTTTCAAAAATCGCAGCTCGGCAACCACCGTCAGTGAGTCTCCGGCAGGAACCTTTAAAAGCCGGTAACCTGCTTTTTCTTTATTCTCCGGCTGTATATCGGGCAAGTGCCGAAGCCGGTTCTGTTGTTCGCTGTAAAGACGGATATCAGTGAAATAGAACCCGGGAAAGAAATAAACCGACATAGCCGTATCGGAACTGTTGAATACAACAAATCGTACCAGCGCTTTTTTCGGCACATGGTTATCAGGTACAGTGCCTTTATGGATTGTTCCTTCTGTAAACTGAAGAGATGCATAAACGGTAATGGGATCCTGCTGTTTGTTAATGTAAACGGTGCTGATAAAAGGCCTGATTTCCTTTGAAAGGGAAATACTACTGATATCAACCGGAATCCTGTTATTATTTTGTTGAGCAGAAATTTGAAGAGTAGCCCCAAAAATAGCGAGTACTCCGGCCCAAAAAAACTGAACAGTTCTTTTCATGCTTGTACAGCTAATCTGTCAAATGTAATCATTCAGTTTTGGTTTTTATAGCCCGGCGACTACCACTTTCAGGTAATCTTTTCAGGTCAAACTGTTTATCTTTGCTGCCATGGCTACCAGGCTGAAAAAGAAAAAAAATCTTTCGAAAAAACCTTCCAACCCGTCAGCTGCAGGGTCCCGATCGAAAGCTTTCGCTGCGGAAAAGCAGGAAAAGGTTGACTGGAAGCAGCTGGCCCGTGATGAACGTACCTGGAAAATTGTTGGCACCATTTTCATTCTGATCGCTATTTTCCTGTTTATCTCTTTTATTTCTTACCTGTTTACCTGGAAGGACGACCAGAATGTGGCACGACAGGGCTTATCTGCTTTGTTTGATAATTCCTTAACCGCCCGGAACCTGCTGGGAAGGCTCGGCGCCCTGGTATCCCATTTTTTCATCAATTATGGTTTTGGCATAGCCTCTTTTCTTATATGCACTTTCTTTTTTGTGGTCGGTATCAACCTGCTTTTTCGCCGCAGGGTATTCTCCATATGGAGAAACTTAAAATATGTTACATTGGGTTTGATCGTATTGTCAGTGTCCATGGCTTTTCTTTTCGGTACAAGTGAGTTTCCTTTTGGCGGGGCAGTAGGCAATATGATCAGCGGGAAACTCACCGGTGCGCTGGGAACCATAGGTACAGCGGCGGTATTGCTGTTGCTGGCAACCGGCTACTTCATCTGGCAGTTCAACCCTTCTTTTAACTGGCCGCAGAAAAAAGAAGCAATTGCAGAGGAAGAAAGTACAGCAGACGAAGAAGCATTGCCTGTTCACAACGGCGAAACCAGGCAAAAGGACGGCAACAGCATGACCACAGCCGATGGCATTGTGATAAATTTTCCGGATGAAAAAAAGGTACAGGAATTTCAGCTGATTGAAAAAGATGAGCCACTGGAAAAGCAAATTGAAAGAATTGAAGAAAATCAGCCTACTGTGGAAAATGAGATTGTCAGCGAAATCATGCATATTCATGATGAAATAAAACCGGCAGACATTCCGCCTCCTGTAAAAGAAAAACCTGCTTCAAAAACTGATAAGGCGCTGGAACTGGAAATAAAAACAGGCTCAGAAGAAGCGGAAGACGAACTGCTGCCCGAAAACCTGCCGCCTTATGAACCAACGCTTGACTTAAGCAACTATAAATACCCGACGCTTTCATTACTTGAAACACACGGCAGTGAAAAAATAATACAAGATGCCAATGAACTTGAGAATAACAAAAACCAGATTATCGCCACACTTCGCAATTATGCCATCGAAATACAGAAGATAAGCGCTACGGTGGGGCCAACAGTTACGCTGTATGAAATAGTTCCGGCGCCGGGGGTAAGAATTTCCAAAATAAAAAATTTAGAAGATGATATTGCATTGAGTCTTGCAGCGCTGGGCATCCGTATCATCGCACCGATACCCGGTAAAGGAACAATAGGTATAGAAGTGCCGAATGTGAGAAAGACGGTGGTAAGCATGAAAACACTGCTGTCATCCGAAAAATTCCAGCACAATAATTACAGCCTGCCAATAGCCATCGGGAAGAAAATTGACAATGAAAATTATATTGTTGACCTTACCACCATGCCGCACCTGCTGATGGCCGGCGCCACCGGCCAGGGTAAATCAGTCGGGCTGAATGCCATTCTTGTTTCTCTGCTCTACAAGAAACATCCTTCGCAGCTGAAACTTGTGCTGATTGACACCAAGAAAGTGGAACTGAGCATTTACCGGAATATCGAAAAACATTTTTTGGCAAAACTTCCCGGGGAAGAAGATGCCATCATCACCGATAACAAAAAAGTGGTGTACACCCTCAATGCATTGTGTATTGAAATGGATAACCGCTACGATCTGCTGAAAGAAGCGGGTGCCAGAAATATTAAAGAGTATAATGAAAAATTCATCAGGCGGAAACTAAACCCGCAGAAGGGCCACCAGTACCTGCCGTTTATTGTGCTGGTGATTGATGAATTTGCCGACCTTATTATGACGGCTGGCAAGGAGATTGAAATGCCGATTGCCCGGCTGGCGCAGCTGGCCCGTGCGGTAGGTATCCACCTTATTATTGCCACACAACGGCCGTCTGTTAACATCATTACCGGTACTATTAAGGCCAACTTCCCGTCACGCATTGCCTTTAAAGTATCATCTAAAATTGACTCAAGAACCATTCTGGATTCCGGCGATTCTGAGCAATTGATCGGAAAGGGGGATATGCTTATTTCCCACAACGGCGAACTGACCCGGCTGCAATGTGCCTTTGTTGACACTCCGGAAGTGGAGCAGATAGTTGATTTCATCGGCAGCCAGCAGGGCTACCCGGTGGCGTTTATGCTGCCTGAGTATGTGGATGAAAAGGAACTGGAGGGAAAGGATTTTGACCTGGCCGACAGGGACTCACTTTTTGAAGATGCAGCCCGGCTGATTGTACAAAACCAGATAGGCTCCACCTCGCTGCTGCAGCGGCGGATGAAACTGGGTTACAACCGGGCCGGCCGCCTGATGGACCAACTGGAAGCAGCCGGTATTGTTGGCCCCAATCAGGGAAGTAAGGCCAGGGATGTTCTCATTAAAACAGAAATGGACCTTCTGCAGCACCTCAGCTCCCTTGGCTGATGAATCCCGTTAGAGGCTTGTTAAGAAAAATGCGGGCTGGCAACCCGATATAGTGATTGTAAGTCTTTCATTCCCTGCACAGTTTAATCAAAGAGGGATTTCTTTATTCTTCTATCTTTGCGGGACTTTTAAAGCTGCCATCACAAACCAGGATGATGAAGAATTTATATTGCTCAATACTTTTTTCCGCCATTGCATTATTTGCAGCAGCGCAAACAAAGAATGACCCGGCAGCCAAATCCATCCTCGATGGTGTAAGCGCCAAATTCAAAACTTTTACCACGGTGCAGGCCTCCTTTACTTATAAAGTTGAAAATGCTTCCGGCAAAGTGCTTTCTTCCAAGACAGGTACCATTAAAATGAAGGGAACGAAGTATTATATTGTGTTCAGCGGGCAGGAAATCTTCTGCAACGGCACCACTGTATGGAATTATGATAAGGCTGCCAACGAAGTAACCATTTCCAAACTGGATGCTTCCGGCGGTATGATTACTCCGCAAAAGCTTTTCACAGATTTTTACAACCGGGATTTTTTGTATATGCTCAATGGTGAGAAAAAAATGGGTAATAAAACCCTGCAGGAAATTGAAATGACCCCGGTTGACAAAAACAAACCCTTCCACAAAGTGTATGTGCAGGTGGACAAGGCTGCCAAGACCATTTACAGCACCAAGGTGCTGGAGAATGCCGGCAACCACTACACCTATACCGTGACCAGCCTGAAAACAAATGCTGCCCTGTCCGATAATATTTTTATCTTTGACAAGAAGAAGTATCCGGGGGTGGAGGAGATTGATTTGAGGTAAACTAAACTCTCCAATCGTTAATGTTCGACAGGCTGAATTGACCAGCTTATTTTGTACTCTTTGTTGCCATCCAGCTTCTGCTGTTTATCCCCGAAGCTGTATCTTTGCCCCCTTAAAATTTAATTTGTATGCCGGGTACTGAATTATTTGGCGTTGAAGAACGAAAGGAGATCAATGATGTACTTGAAACGGGCATCCTTTTCCGCTATAATCATGATGAACCCCGCAAAGGTGTCTGGAAAGCAAGAGATTTTGAAAGTGAAGTAAAGAAGATAACCGGTGCCCGATATGCACATGCTGTTTCAAGCGGTTCCACTGCAGTGGCTACTGCGCTTGCTGCTGCGGGTATTGGTGCAGGCGATGAAGTGATCGTTCCGCCATTTACCTATATCGCCACTATTGAAGCTGTATTATTCGTCGGCGCCCTGCCTGTATTTGCCGAGATAGATGAAACGCTTTGCCTGAGCGCTGCGGGTATTGAAAAAGCCGTAACATCTAAAACAAAAGCCGTATGCCTTGTGCATATGTGCGGCGGTATGGCCGATATGGATGCCATCATGCCCGTTATAAAAAAACATTATCTTATTCTGGTGGAAGATGCAGGACAGGCTTTTGCTGCTTCGTATAAAGGGACGGCCACCGGGTTGTTTGGCAAAACAGGCTGTTATTCTTTTGATTTCTTCAAAATCGCTACAGCCGGCGAAGGAGGAGTACTGGTGACCAATGATGAAGCAGCCTATAAACTGGCTGATTCCTATGCCGATCACGGTCATGACCATATTGGCAACAACCGGGGAATGGAACAACACCCTGTTCTTGGTTTCAACTACCGCATTAGTGAACTGCATGCAGCTGTGGGTGGAGCGCAAACCAGGAAAGTGCCGCATATCCGTACAGTAAATAATGCAAACAAAAAATTGCTGATGCAATTGCTGGGAGAAGTACAGGGAATTTCTTTTGCCACCCTTGCCGATCCGGATGGCGACTCCGCCACATTTCTGAATATATTTTTACCGGATACAGAAGCGGCCGGAAGAACAGTGGCTGAACTGAATAAGGCCGGAGAGGGAGGTTTTAATTACTGGTACACCAATATGTACCATTTCATCAACCAGTGGGATCATATCAAAGAAATGCGTACGGCTTCTAAGCTGCCGATTGAAATTCTTGGTGCTCCGCAGGATTATAAAAACCTGCATTTACCCAAATCGCAGGAAGTGATTGGCCGCCTGATTTCCTTTGGCATCCGCTGCACCTGGACAGAAGATGATGTTCGTAAGCTGGCCGGGAAAATTACAGACTGTGTAACAAAAGCCCTTGCCCCGGTTCATGCATAAGAATTTTAAGAACATAGAAAAGGTAGTTTTCGGCCGCGGCAGTTTCAGCATGATGGAAAGCATCCTGGCTGAAAAAAGAAATGAGAACAACAGGTTTTTTCTTTTTGTGGTGGATCATTATTTCAAAGGAAAAGAACTGGGAAAAAAAATTCCGGCAAAGCCGGAAGATATAATAAAGTTCATTGACGTAGACCCTTATGAACCTACAACGGGGCAAATAGATTCGTTGCGGGATGAAGTAATGAAGGCAAACGGGTTACCGGCCGGTGTGGTGGGTATCGGTGGCGGCAGCATTTTGGATATTGCCAAAGCCGTATCGCTGATGTTTACCAACGGGGGTTCTTCCACGTTGTACCAGGGGCTGAACCTGATTAAGAAGCCCGGCATTTATCATTTGGGTGTGCCAACCATTTCCGGTACGGGTGCAGAGTGTTCTACAACGGCAGTGCTTACAGGGCCAACAAAAAAATTGGGACTGAAATGTGAGTGGACGGTTTTTAACCAGGTGATTCTTGATCCGGAATTGATAGCAACTGTGCCAGAAGATAAATGGTTCTATACCGGCATGGATACCTATATTCATTGCATAGAATCCGAAACAGGTACTTTGAACAATACATTCAGCCATGCTTATGCCGAGCAGGCGTTGAAACTTTGCAGGGATGTGTATCTTGGCGATAATGCCGGCCAAAACCCGGAAAACGATGATAAGCTGATGGTGGCTTCGCTGATGGGCGGTTTAAGTCTTACTTATTCAGAAGTGGGAGTTTGCCATGCTTTGAGTTATGGGTTATCAAAAATTTTGGGTGAGAAGCATTGTTATGCCAACTGTCTGGCCTTTCAGCACCTGGAGGATTTTTATGGCGAAGGATTGAATGAATTCCGGAAGATGTTGAATAAGCACCAAATCAGTTTGCCGCAGGGATTGAGTAAGAACTGGACCGATGAGCAAATAACGGCCATGGCAGAAGTGGCCTATAACCTCCCCCATATGTGGAACCATGCTATCGGCCCCGACTGGAGAGAGAAGGTAACTGTAGATTCGATCAAAGAGCTATATAAAAGAATGTAATGAGCATAAAGAAAATCAAGGTGGGCAATATCTCATGCGGGGAAGATCAGTTATTCCTGATCTCCGGGCCATGTGTAATAGAGGAGGAGATAGTCATGATGAACACTGCGGAGAAGCTGAAACAAGTGAGTGAGCGGATGAAGGTGCCGGTGATTTACAAATCATCTTTTAGCAAAGACAACCGCAGCAGCCTGCAATATTATAATGGCCCCGGTTTGGCAGCCGGAATAAAATTGCTGGGCAAGATCAAAGAACAGTTTGGTTTTCCGGTACTCACCGATATTCATTACCCCGACCAGGCAGCTCCTGCAGCCGAAGTTTGTGATGTGCTGCAGATACCCGCTTATCTCTGTATGCAGACAGGATTGATGATGGCTGCTGCCAAAACAGGCAGGGTTATCAATATCAAACATGGACAGTTTCTGGCTCCTGAAAATATGAAACACCCTGTAGGCAAATGTGTGGATGCGGGCAATGATCAGATTATTCTTACCGAAAGAGGCTATACCATGGGCTACAATGACCTGGTGGTGGACCCCCGCAGTTTTTACCATATTGGCCAACTGGGTTACCCGGTTGTTTTTGATATTACGCATTCCATCCGCAAGTATGGTATTCCCAGTGCCGATGCGAAAGGCGGTGCAAGGGAATTTTTACCCGTACTCAGCAGGGCAGGAGTTGCAGCAGGAGTGGATGGTGTATTTATTGAAACCCACCCCGAACCGGAGAAAGCATTATGTGATGCAGCCAGCCAGTTATGTGTATATGACCTCGAAGAGTTCCTGAAACCGGTTATAGAACTGCATCAGGTGGAGGTGAAATACAGAAAATAATAAAGCTTACTTTTAATCATAATTCAGCAATA
Source organism: Bacteroidota bacterium (assembly GCA_016868455.1). Lineage (GTDB taxonomy): Bacteria > Bacteroidota > Bacteroidia > Chitinophagales > Chitinophagaceae > JJ008. Next base: position 41,361 of record VGGV01000003.1, on the reverse strand, counting down.
CACATGGAACTATATCTTGACTCAGCCAACCTGAAGGAAATAGAAGAAGGATTTAAGCTGGGCTTTCTTGACGGGCTAACCACCACTCCCACTTTTATGCAACGGGAGGGTATTACTGATATTGACGGAACGATTATCAAGCTTTCGAAAATGGTGCCGGTGCTGCAGATAGAAGCATTGGGAAATACGGCAGAAGAAGTGATGGCAGAGGCCAAAAGGCAACTGGCGCTTGGCCTTGATCCGAAGAAAACTGTTTTTAAGATCCCCGTTTCGCTGGAAGGGGTGAGGGCCTGTAAAATGCTGCGCCATGCAGGCCTGCTGGTAAATGTTCACCTGGTGTATACTTTGCAGCAGGCTTATATGGCCATGCATGCCGGAGCTACCTATGTGTGCCCGCTGGTGGGCCGCCTGCAGGATCAGGGTCATGATGCGCTGGCGCTGATTGATCAGTGTGTAAAAGCAGTGAATCATTACAGGTATGATACAAAGATCATGTTCAGCTCTGTCCGGCATGCCGAACATGTCCGCAATGCTATCAATATCGGGGTGCATACGATTACGGTGCCGCTGAAGGTATTAAAAGGGCTCACGGAAAACAATCTTACCTCGGTAGGTACAGAACAGTTTGTAAGGGATACCCGGCTGATGACGGTTAGGGTAAAAGATGCCATGAACGGTATTAACCCCTTAGTGAAAGGTGAGACCAGCCTGAAAGATGCTATTATCAAAATGACGGAATACGGATTTGGAGCCGTTACCGTTACCAACAGCGACGGTACATTAAAAGGTGTATTCACCGACGGTGACCTGCGGAGATTGCTGCAGAAAGAAGGCGAGCACATACTGGACAAAAAGATCGGTAGTCTTGAATACAAATCACCCATAAGTATCGACTCGGATGCCTTGCTGAATGAAGCGGCCGGCGTTTTTAAAAAGACCAATGTGGATACCATACTGGTAACAGAGAACGGAAAGCCGGTGGGGATGCTTGACATACAGGATTTGAAAGAAGAATAAAACAATCCTATGTGAACCCTATGTGTTCTATCTTACTATGTGGTTAAAAATTCACCACATAGAATCATAGGTACATAGAAAAACACATAGATTGAATGATTGAAATATATGAGTAATTCTTCTCCCGATATTACTTCATTGTTCAAAGGCCGGTTCATCACCGGCTTTGAAGCTTTACAAAAAAAACTGGCGGGTATCAAAGCCTATGTGTTTGACTGGGATGGTGTGTTCAACGACGGCTTTAAAAATGATGATGGTTCAAGCCCCTTCAGTGAAGTGGATTCGATGGGAACCAATTTGCTTCGTTTCAGTCATTACCTGCGCACAAAGTCCAATCCGGTTTTTGCAGTCATCTCCGGCGAAAAAAACACGGCTGCTTTTACCCTGGCACAGCGGGAAAATTTTCATGTTGTTTATTTCCGGGTGAAACATAAGGCCGATGCGTTGCAGCATTTGTCTGCAACGTATGGTTTGAAACAGGAAGAAATCGCTTTTGTCTTTGATGATGTATTGGATTTATCCGCGGCAAAGCTGGCGGGGCTTCGTATCATGGTGCCGCATGCGGCCACACCGGCGCTTACTGATTTTTGTATCCGAAACAATCTTGCTGACTATATCAGTTTTGCAGACGGCCGTAACCATGCCGTAAGAGAAGCTGCGGAATTGATGATTTACCTGGGGGGTAATTATGATGCTGCCATTACCAGCCGGATGGAGTTCTCGCCGGTATACCAGGTTTACCTTGCACAAAGGAATTCAGTGAGCACTTCTTTTTATACAGTTGATCCCAAAAACTCGGTTCAAGCAGCTACATTATGATTGCCGGTATCATACCAGCCCGTTATGCTTCCACCCGTTTCCCGGGTAAGCCACTGATTGATATAGCAGGGAAGACAATGATCGGGCGGGTATATGAGCAGGCAGCGCAGGCAAAATCGCTCAGTACTGTAGTAGTGGCGACAGATGATCAAAGGATTTATCAGCATGTGGATTCCTTTGGCGGAAAAGTGCTGATGACAGCAACGCATCATGCCAGCGGCACTGACCGTTGCTGGGATGCTTTGCAGCAACTAAACGGGGAATATCAATACGTTATCAATATCCAGGGCGATGAACCATTTATAGAACCTGCTCAAATCGATGAACTGGCAGCAGTGTTACAGGATGGAAACACTGAACTGGCCACTCAAATGATCAGGGTGAACAGTTATGAAACACTGTTTGATAAGGGAGAGGTTAAGATTGTTTTGAATCAAGACAAGGAAGCCCTTTATTTCAGCCGCATGGCAATTCCGTTTATAAAGGGAGCGGAAGTAGAAAAATGGCACCTTCACCATGTTTATTACCGGCATGTGGGTATGTATGCTTACCGGAGGGATATTCTGGAAAAAATTTGCCAGTTACCTGTTTCTGCACTGGAGAAAGCTGAATCATTGGAACAGCTTCGCTGGCTGGAACACGGTTTCAGGATTAAATGTGTGGAGACAAAACATGAGAGTCATTGTATTGACAGCCCCGAAGATGTGGAGAAGGTGCTAACTTTAATAAAGAAGTAAATACCAACGACTGCTATGGTAAAAGAAAAAATCCTCGTCATCGGCGCCAGTGGCCAGATTGGAGTGGAACTGACACTTGCCCTGCGAAAAATCTATGGAAACAGTAATGTGGTGGCTTCTGATCTTCGGGAGCAAAACCCTTTGCTGGAAGGTACAGGACCTTATGTACCACTGGATGTGCTGAACAAAGGTATGCTGCATGTGCAGGTGGTAAGGCAAAATATCACGCAGATATATTTATTGGCGGCAATACTTTCAGCCACCGGCGAAAAAAATCCCGGCCTGGCCTGGAACCTGAACATGCAGGGGCTGCTGAACGTACTTGACATAGCAAGGGAGGAAAAACTGCGGAAAGTTTACTGGCCTTCATCTATTGCTGTTTTTGGCCCCACTTCACCAAAACAGAATTGTCCTCAACAAACGATTATTGAGCCCACCACGGTGTATGGTATCAGCAAATATGCGGGGGAATTCTGGGGCAACTATTTTCACCACCGTTTCGGTGTGGATGTAAGAAGTCTTCGCTATCCCGGACTGATTTCTTATAAATCACCACCCGGTGGCGGCACTACGGACTATGCAGTGGAAATTTTTCATGAAGCAATCGAAGAAAAAAAGTATGAGTGTTTCTTGCAAGAAAACACCTATCTGCCGATGATGTATATGCCCGATGCCATCCGGGCAACCATTGAGCTGATGGAAGCCCCGGCGGAGAAAATTTCTGTCCGTACTTCTTATAATATCTCTTCCATGAGTTTCTCGCCAAATGAAATTGCGGCTGCCATCAAAAAACATATCCCTGATTTTACTGTTTCATACAAGCCTGACTACCGCCAGACCATTGCTGAGAGCTGGCCGCAAAGCATTGACGACAGTGTGGCAAGAAAAGACTGGGGATGGAAAGAGGAATATGATTTGGCGGCGATGACAAAAGATATGCTGGAGAATTTAGAAGAAGTCAGTAGTCGTTAACCGGATGGGACACCGCAGCGGGCCGTTTAATCTACTAACCCGTTTTTTACCGCAAACATTACAAGTCCGGCTGAGTTGCGTACCCCTACTTTTTCAATCAACCGCCGACGGATGCCTTCAACAGAGCGGGGGCTTAAGAATATCTCTTTGGCAATTTCGGCCGAACTCTTTCAGGATATTGGAGTGCAGATTATGGGATATACCCCGGTACACAGCAACCTGTACATAAAAGTTACCATAAAGACTATTCAGCCCAGGGCAAACAGGCACCTGTAAGTAATGATGCCCACCATCGGGCACCGCAGGATCATGGCAAAGTAAAAGCTCCCCATTTTGATGAAGTGCCGCATATTCATAAGTTTCACAAAGAGCGGATGAAAAAAATAAAAAGGCACCATGGCAAATACTGGTTGCTGAGCAAGCTGGTACTGGCGCTATGCCACCTTTCCATACTCGTAATCGGCTACCTGCATGCCATTCATTAAAAACGTAAAATGACAAAACCTTTAAAGCTTTCTGCGGTATGCGGCTGTACGTCAATACCGGCAACCGCTGCTTTGGGAGGTCCTTGCCTGCACCAGGCCAGAAATTCATCAAGTTGTTGCTGGTTGCCGCTGGCCAGAATAGATACTGAACCGTCAGACAAGTTTTTCACCCAACCCGTTATTCCCAGTTGCAGTGCTTTGTCACGGCTGCTTTGCCGAAAAAAAACACCCTGCACTTTACCTCTAACTGTGATAGAAATGGTTTGGATCATGCTGTCAGAACGGGACTAAACTCACAATTTGTTCCAGGTAATGCTGGTCAGTACTGTCAAACTGGTTATACTCACTGCTGTCAACATCAAGTACGGCTACCACATGATTGTTCCGGATAACAGGTATTACGATTTCGGACCTGGAGAGACTGCTGCACGCAATATGACCAGGAAATTTTCCCACATCAGGCACAACCAGGGTTCTGGCTTCCTGCCAGCTGGCGCCGCATACACCCCTTCCTTTTTTGATGCGGGTACATGCCACCGGGCCCTGAAAAGGACCCAGCACCAGTTCATCCTTGTCTTCTGAAGCTTTCAACTTCGCTAAAGCTTCGTTGGATAAATGAGCGAAGGAGGGCTTTACAAGGTAAAATCCCACCCATAACCAGCCAAACTGCTCTTTTAAAGCAGCAGCAATGTTGGCAAGGTTAGCTACAAGGTCGTTTTCACCGTGCAGTAATCCCTTTATCTGGGGCAGCAATGATTCGTACTGATCCGCTTTGGTTCCGGCAACAATATGTAAATCTTCAGCCATGCGGCAAAGGTAGCAATAATCGGCAGTGGGGCTGCCGGGAGAAAATGGAAATGATATCCGCCAAAAAAACCTGAAATACCGAATGGCAGTATCTGTACATTTATTATTCCCCTTTAACACTTTCTTATTGGAATGGCTTTGAATAAAAGAATAACTGTTGTATCTTTGCAGTGCAAAAAACTGAGCACCATACTCAACTACAAAGAATGTATCTGATACCGGCTTAACCGCTTGCCGCCTGATTCTCTTACTACTGAAGGACGCTCAGACGATTATTAAACTACAGATTAAAAAAGGAGAGTTTATGAAGAACGCTGTTATGCCCAAAACCGTGCAGTTGAGCGAAGAAACAAAGCAGCAACTGCCCGCAGAAGTAAAAGAAACACCGGCTGACCAGGCTTGTGTTATCGGGTCAAAAAAACTTACCGCAGCCGATATATGGCGCCTGCACCGTAACGGCAGGTCGGCCAGCGATATGATACGGAAATGGGACCTTAATTAAATGAAAAAGGCCCGTAAAGGGCATTTTTCATTCCCAGGCAACCATCCGGCTTCTTTTTCGTTTTTATTTGTTTCACCAAACAATTTGCTCCGGATGTTTGTAAATTGTATTTACCTGTTTTGGAGGGGAGCTAAACCATAAATGCTTTACCATGCGTACTATATTCCTGTTCAGCCTGTTTCTTTCCGCACTCGCTGTTAATGCACAGAAATCAAATTTTCAGCATGGCTATATTATTATAAAAGGAGGTGATACACTGGCAGGGCTTGTAGCCTGGAACAAAAGCAGGCCCGGGCTTGGCGGACTGTTGTATAAAAAAACAGAATCAGAAAATGAGCAGAAATTCTTTTGGGACGATTTAAAAGAAGCGTATAACAGTGAATCGGACCAAATGCTGAAAATATGCACGGTAAAACGACATCTTGAGTATATAGATCATGATTATATTATCCAGCTTAAGGACAGTGTAATTGTGCAGGCCATTCCTTTAACTCCCCTGATGGAAGGCGGGAAGCTTTCGCTGTATCTTTTTTTTGATAATTCCCCTTTTTATTTTGTTTATGATGGCATGAATATGTTTCAGCTGGTGCAGAAATACAGGTACCTGACCCGTACCGAGCGGATGTTTGATTATGAAAGAGGCAGGCGGTTTGAAATCAGGGATGAATTTAAGGGATTGCTGGCGGCTTACTATGATTTCTCGGAGGATAAAAGAATGCAGTACATACTGGATAATACCTTATATGAAGAAAGGTCGCTGAAGTACCTGATTTCAAAAATGAACAAGAAGATGCCTTAATGACGCATTACCATAGCTGAAATGAGTATTTTCCCGGCTTTTTGGCAGCCCGGTTAAACTGGCTCTTATTTTGTCCGTACTTGTGATACCTTAAACAAGCTATCATGGAAATAGAAATTTTCACCCTCGCCGATTTTGCCCAGGACAACAATTCCAAACTTACCGTAGTAGGAACTTTTGACAGTATATATGCCCAGCAGTTTCCGGCCCAGCATCCTGCCTGCAGTATTGCCTGCCGGCTTCGTTTTGCTTCCAAAGAAGCAGGCGATCATTCATTCAGGCTCCGGCTGATTGATGCAGATGGAAAAGAAATTATACAACCTGTTGAGGGAAATATCAATATTGGAATTCCGCCTAATGGGCAGTTTGCTTCTGTTAATTTTGTTATTAACTTTAATCAGCTCAGGTTCGAAAAAACAGGACGGTATTCGTTTGAGCTATACATTGATGGCGACTGGAAATCCGGGCTGCCTTTGTTTCTGCATCATGCGAAGAAGTAAAATTATTTCTTCTGGATTCCCTGACACATATAGCCCTTGGCGCCTGCATGGGTGATGCATTTGCCGGTAAACAATTGGGTAAAAGAGCCATGTTTCTTGGCGCAGTGGCACAAAGTGTTCCGGATATTGACTTTATTGCCTCCTTCTGGCTCAACACCTCTGAAAATCTGCTGGCCCATCGTGGTTTTACCCATTCCATTCTTTTTGTGGTGATGATAACACCGCTGCTCGCCCTTCTGGCTGAAAGATGGCACCGGCCTCATGACATTTCTCTCAAACGATGGATTCTTTTCTTCGGAGTACAGGCCTTTATTCACCTGTTGATTGACGGAATGAATGTATACGGTGTGGGGTGGTTTGAACCCTTCAGTCATTACAGGGTATCTTATAACTGGATATTTGTGGCCGATCCTTTTTATTCAGTCTGGCTGGGGATAGCTTTTATAATCCTGCTTGTTTTAAGAAAAGATCATCCCCGCCGCGGCTGGTGGAGGAGGTTTGGCGTTGGGCTCAGCAGTATCTATTTGTTATACTGCGGGCTTAACAAAATCAAAATTGACAGTGATGTAAGGGATGTGTTTAAGAGGCAGCAGATTGCTTACAACAGTTATTTTACCACACCCACGCCGCTGAACAACTGGCTTTGGTATGTTGTATCTTCCAACGATTCAGGTTTCCACATTGGTTATCGTTCCCTATTTGACAAAGAGAGAAAAATTGATTTCCGGTTTGTACCACGTAATGATTCATTGCTCAGGACTGTAAGCGACCATGAAGACATGCAAAAACTGCTGCGCTTTTCAAAAGGTTATTATACTGTTCAGAACATAAACGATACGTTGATTTTTAATGATCTTCGTTTCGGGCAGATGGCCGGATGGCATGATGCCGGGGCTCCCTTTGTATTCTACTATTATTTGCAGCATCCTTCAGAAAATGATTTTGTGGTACAGCGGGGCAGGTTTGCCCGGTGGAACAAAGAAACTTTCAGATCACTGCTCAGGCGGATTAAGGGGAATTGACAGTTATTCTTCCTGCTTAAAATAAAAAGTAAACAGCGAAAGCATCGTGTTGATGAAACTGAAGCATAATCTCTGCCATAACCTCCGGAAGAAACGGGTACTTGAAATATAATTGTCAGGAGTTATTTTTCTGCAATCCTGCCGGATGATCTTTTCCAGTTCTGTTTTGATGTGCAGGGCAAATGGTTTGTTCCGGATGTCCAGGTTGATTTCCAGGCTGGCATAGGCGCTGATGTTATTTACGTTATATGACCCTGCAGTAACCCAACGGCTGTCATACACGGCAGTTTTGGCATGAAGTACCGTTTTCTGGTATTCATAGATTTCAATATTATTCTTCAACAGCCAGTCGTACAGGTATCGTTCGGCATGTTTGGCTATCATTACATCGGAGGGACCTGCCAGGATGGTTTTAATTTTTACCCCTCTTTTTACCGCTTTGCTCATAGCTCTGCGGAAAGCTCTGCCCGGTAAAAAATAACTGCACATGATGATAATCTCTTTTTCTGCATGGTGAAACATATAGAAATAACTTCTCGTTACCTCATTTTTGCGCTTCACCCAGTCATTGCGGCGCACTCTTACCGAATGATAATCTTTGGCGGGAATCTGCCGGAAGAACTCCTCTGCAGCCTGCAAATCAAGTTTGTCCTTATAGGGTTTACCCCACATGTTTCTGCAAAGATTATGAAGCTGCAGCGAGGCCTCACCTTCGCAAAATATTGCAAGATCCATCCAGGCGGGGTTGTCGGACATATCATTATACCGGTTACTTATATTGATTCCTCCTGTCATGGAATAAATACCATCTACCACTACCACTTTATGGTGCATCCGCCGGCCGAAATAAAACTTCCTGCTTTTAAAAAGAGGTTCAAACCACTTAAAGCGGATCCCGGACTCTTTCATCCCTGCAATAAACTGCCTGGATAGAACCTGTGAAGCATAGCCATCTGCATGCAGAAAAACGTCCACACCTCTTCGGGATGCATTTATAAGAGCTTCCTTCAACTGTGTGCCTGTTTCATCATCATCAAAAATGTAGAACTGAAGATGAATGGTGCGGCGGGCCTTGCTGACGAGTTCATGCAGCAGGGTAAAATATTCATCTCCGCCCCTTACCAGTTTAACCCGGTTTCGAAGGGAATAGCCGTCGGATGTCATTGCTGAAAGTTACTGATCAATCCAAATTTTTCCAATTGCTCTTATTCCATTTTCTGACTGTCAGGCGTATTTCTCGCCCGTTTTGCTGCATATCGTCAAAATGCGCCTGAAGCTGTAACACAAAGGGGTCAATGTTGGATACAATCGCCTGTTGCAGCATGACTGGAACAATGTCATTATTGTTGGGTGTGCTATTTCCGGTTGATGATGCAACTCTTTTACTTGTATAGGCATCAAATGCCTCTAAGACAAAAGACACCACCTTCCCGTTGTCTGTCTTAGTTACTTTCCACCAGATCTGTAGTAAGATGTCCGCTTTAGCTTTGTTCTTAAGTTTATCTAAAGGGCTCTCGGAAAGGCCCGATCCGGTTGCGACACTGGAAGTCATGTTGTCCTCTGCTGATCGTGCTTCTATGTTTTTTAACTCTTGCTCAGCATCTTTAAGAGGAAAACTTCTGTCTATCATAAGAGAGCCTATTTTACTAATTACCTGGCCTAGCTCTCCATCTTCTTGAAATGCTTGTTTATAGTTCGGTACTTTCTGTTTAGTACCTTGATTGTCAAACTCAACCATGAAGTAACGCTGCTCGCACCAGTTATCACTAGGCAAAACCATTAAAGTTGGCTTTTTAGCTTGACCAAAAATTGTATTTGTTGAAACAAGCAGACCAAAAGCTATTATAAAAAGGTGTAATTTTTTCATATTAGAATCCATTGGTTAGTGATTTGATTATTTTTTGATCTTCTAAGAATTTTCGAAGTTCGTTTTTTGATATTGCAACTTGATAAACTTTCCAATTCTTTATTCCAATGTTGGCTGGCAATGTTGTTTCAGTTGCTGAACTTCTTGTAAACATTGACCATTTACCTTTTTTTGAAAAGAAACTTTTTTCAATAACTTTAAAACTTTCTTGTTCTTCTGATTTTTTTAATATTGGTGGCTGCGTTGTACAACTAGACCCACCAGAAATACCTGAATATAAAATTGCATGAATGGCATCTCTTCGTGCTTGTTCAGGTTTGTACTTAGCTCCTTTTTTTGTGTCCCATATTTTTATGGAGACATAGCCATCGGTACCCAAAGTCACACACTCAGTTTGATAAGTGCTGTTATTGTAGGTAAACGAAAGTAGCATAAGGCTACTCAATGCCAAAATCCAAAAGCTGTATGTTCTTAGTTTCATATTTTCACTTTGTAAAATTCAAAATTATTCTTTTTGTCGGTCTTTTTACCAATAAATTTCATATTCAATGAAATCCCTTTACTGGTAAGTCATCTAGCCGAAAAAGAAAAAGGCGATTCATCAAAGAATCGGCTTCAGTCTAATAAAGTGCCCGGGATCGGAATCGAACCGATACAGTATTGCTACCGCTGGATTTTGAGTCCAGTGCGTCTACCAGTTCCGCCACCCGGGCGGCAGGGCTGCAAATGTAAAATGGAAATGGTAAAGTGTGAAATTTAAAACCGTACTGCCTAAACAGTGAGTTGCTGCCTGATACGGTCAATGTATTTCTTTTTGTAATAATACTCCTTTACCTGCAGCAATTCTTTTTCGGTAGTAATACCCTCCTGATAATGCTCCACCATTTTCTGAACAGGCTCATAAATTTCAAGTTGAATTTTATCAATGGCCAGTTTTAGCTTGCCTTTCACAGTTTCATCTTCTGCATCCATCATAGCCTCGTTAATTGTCAGTACCTCCATTAAAAAAGCCGGCGGAAGTTCATATTTTTCCTCTTCTTCCAGCAGCCCTTTCAGTTGCAGCACATATTTAATTGTTTCATCCGGGTTTTGAAAGGTGCGGAAGGCTTTGTTCAGTAAAGCTGATTTTTCAAGGGCCTCTGCCTGTTCTTCAGCACTGGCATTGGTAAAAAAATCGGGGTGATATTTCCGGCTTAGTTCAAAATACTTAAGCGGAAGGCCGGTTTTATCCACTTTCAGCTGTAGTGGTATTTCAAAGAGTTCAAAATAGGTCATGCCGCCGTTACTTTAGTCAGGTCTTTTCTTAACAAAAATGCCTTAGTTTGGTTACAAAATTAGCCTGTTTGAGTACAAATAAAGGAATAAGCATGGAAATCATCAGAAACTTCCCCGAAGCTATATCCGCAATAAGGACTATGACTTTGCACTTCCCTTGCTTCGGAAAATAAAAGACGCCCCCCGAACATAAATATCACAGCATTGTTACAGCCCGGTTAATCCGGAAAGTAAAGATGCTTAAATGGAGATAGAGCTTGCCAGTGGTTAATGGTGGCCTCCCCGTCCTTCTGCTTTAAACCGGGATTGGGGAGGTTTTTTTGCCCGGTTACAATCTGAGTTTCTGTGTTTACTTATTACAGACAACATGATTGTAAAATGAAAACTTTCTTTATGAAAAAAACCTATGAACTTGCAGCAGCAGCCTTGCTTGGCCTGGCTGCACTCGTTTATTCCTGCCAGAAGGATATTTCCGGCAATTCCACCTGATTTCAAACTCTTTCTTGTCGTCGTTTTGCGGATTGGCGCCAAATACACCTTTGCGGATGCTTTCTGCCAGGTTGATTTTGCCATTATCTGTTCGTACAGCACAGCCACCCCCATTTGCCAGGTTACCCTCATCAAATGAAGATCCATTTAGAGGCAGAACCCTGCCGGAATTAGCATTGTACACGGGATGAGCAACGGAGTCGCCCTGTGCCAGTATGTAAAAATGATCGGTATAGGTAATGCCTGAAAGCACCACAATGGTTTGGCTCGTATCGCCTTTTGCCGAAATATGGGTAATGCGGTAACGAAGACCTGTCTCGCTTTTGGAAACATTAATGGCCCCGGTGGCTTCATTAATTTCAATTCCTTCCGGGAAACCGGAGTAGGTACCGGGGCTCTGTTTAACCGGCAATACAATATAATCCCCGGCAACAGGTTTCAGGTAGATTATAGAATCCCGTAACTAAGCTGGTAAGGAGTATTAACAGTGGGGTCATCAACAGGCTTACTGCAGGATAACCAGCTGAGCGATACGACTGTAACCGCCGCAACAGAAATGCGAATTTTTCTCATCCCGGGTCTTTTTCTTGTGTACATCCAAAACCTGAAGGTGTAACCATCCGGGCAACAGATTCTTTAAAGAATGATTAAAGTTACAACACTTATCATGCCGGTTTTGTGATTTAAATCAGTTTGTTCAGAAAAGACAGAAACGGCAACTTTGCGCTTGCCAGCTTCGGTTAAAACGGGCAGTTAAAAACTATAAGCGATAAACGTCTGTATGACAAGGATTGGACTTATAAGAGAGGGGAAAATTCCTGCTGATAACAGAGTAGCGCTCACCCCGGCACAATGTAAATGGGTACATAAGAACAGCACGGATGTGCAGATTATTGCCCAATCTTCCTCAACCCGTTGTTTCACGGACAAGGAATATGTTTCGGCGGGAGTGGAGGTGAGGGAAAATGTAGACCTCTGCGATATTCTTATCGGCATCAAGGAAGTACCGGTGGAACAATTGATACCCGGGAAAACTTATCTTTTTTTCTCACATACCAAAAAGAAGCAACCCCGCAACCAAAACCTGCTGCAGGCAATACTGGATAAAAAAATAAGCCTGATTGATTTTGAATGCCTGGAGCATGAGGACGGGCAACGTATCATAGGATTTGGATTTTTTGCAGGGGTAGTAGGCGCTCATAATGGCATGATGGCCTATGGGAACCGAACCGGATTATTTTCATTAGACAGGGTGTATAAGCAGCGCAGTTTCAGAGAACTGATTCATAATTATTTTGGTCTCCGGCTGCCCAATGTAAAGATTGCCGTTACCGGATCGGGCAGAGTGGCACATGGAGTACTTGAAATAATGAACCTGATGGGTATTCATGAAGTAGAGCCGGATGATTACCTGAAAAGAAGGTTTGCCTACCCTGTTTATACCCAATTAAAGGGAGCTGAGCTTTACCAGAACAGGCAGACGGGAAAATACGGCAGAGAGGATTTTCACCACCATCCTGAAAATTATGAATGTAAATTTTTGCCTTATGCAGCGCAGACAGATATACTGATGAATGGAGTGTACTGGGACAAGAATGTGCCCCGGCTGTTTGAAAAGGAAGATGTGAAGACAGAGAGTTTCATCATCCAGACTATTGCCGATATTACAGATGATGTGAACGGCTCGGTACCCATTAACAGCGGCGATCAAACTATTGAAGACCCTGTTTATGGCATCAACCGCCATACATTAGAAAAGACCCGGCCTTACCTGCCCGGTTCTATTGACATCATGGCAGTGGGAAACCTGCCCAATGAACTGCCGAGGGATGCCAGCCGCTATTTCGGTGAGCAACTGATAAAACATGTGCTGGAAGACCTGGTGGGCCATGGCTCAGATATTATCAGGCGGGCTACCATGACGAAAGACGGCGTCCTTACAAAAGAATTCGAATATTTAAAAGATTATGCTGCAGGGAGATTGACCTGAGCCGGCAGTTATCTACAGATACAGGTAATAATCTTTGAGAAGGTTTACAAATTCGGGGGTATACCTGTCATATTCATCTTTTATGGAAATGTCTTCCATGATTGTTTCATTTTCACCGCCGTATTCTTTTGCTCCGCTTAAAACAATTCTGAAGTAATCATGATTTACTGACGGTCTTACAAGGATGATCTGCCTGACAGAGAACTCAGGCCGGGTCAGCATGCTTCTTATTTCATCATTTCGCTTATAAGGAAGGAGCAGGAAAAAATTTCCGCCGGGTTTCAGGCTCTTCTTAATAATATGCAGTAATTCGGGCAGAAGAAGCCCCTCATTATGATGAGCCATATTTTTCCGCATGTCACTTCCTTTCGGTTCCCTTTCATAAAAAGGAGGATTGCTGATGATAATGTCATATTTCCTGTTATACTCATGCGCCCTGGCATCGCCCCGGATGACATGAATTCTTCCGTTCCACGGAGAACCGGCAATGTTTTTTTCAGCCTGAGCCGCAGCGTCTTCATCTATTTCAATTGCATCAATGACTGCAGCCGCATTTTTTTGCGCAAGCATAAGGGCCAGTACTCCTGTGCCAGTGCCAATATCAAGTGCATTTCGAACCTCTGAGCTCATACTTCTGACTTCATTTGCTACCCATGCCCCGAATAAACAGGCATCCGTAGTCACCTTCATGGCGCATTTATCCTGGTGAACAGTAAATTGTTTAAACTGAAAAAAAGAATTAGGCATCATTTGTTAAGCTACCATCCGGCTCTTGCCGAAGCGCTGACGGATAAATCAGAAAATTGTCCTGCAAGGTATTTATAGTATCCTGTAATGGCAATCATGCCTGCATTATCAGTGCAATATTGAAAATCAGGAATAAAAGTGTTCCAGTGATATTTTTCCCCCATTTGTTCAAATGCTTTTCGGAGTCCGCTGTTGGCAGAAACGCCTCCTGCAAGGCAGATGTCTTTGATTCCGGTAATCCATGATGCTTTCTTCAGTTTATTCAGCAAAATGGTGATGATGCGGTGCTGGATCGACGCACAAATATCAGCCAGGTTGTTTTTTATGAATTCATCTCTTTCTTCCGGCGTAGCCGTAAATTCTTCTTTGTACAGGTGGCTTTTCCCAGCATTTTGTAAAAAATAAAGAATGGAAGTTTTCAGTCCGCTGAAACTAAAATTCAAACCGGGTATTTGTGGTTCGGGAAATTTAAAACGTCCGGGGTCGCCTTCTTTGGCATATTTGTCAATCAGCGGCCCGCCGGGGTAGGGAAGCCCCAACTGTTTGGCTGATTTATCAAATGCCTCGCCGGCAGCATCGTCAATTGTTTCGCCAATCACTTTCATTTGAGTCGGCGAATCACACTGTACAATTTGCGTATGTCCTCCGCTTACAGTTAAGCACAGGAACGGGAAGGATGGTTTGGGGTCATCCCTGCCCGGCGCAGAGGCGGGAATCAGGTTGGCCAGAACATGGGCCTGCATGTGGTGAACGGCAATCAACGGTACATTGAGTGACTGTGCCAGTGATTTGGCAAACTGGCTGCCCACCAGCAGGGAACCTATTAATCCCGGAGACTGTGTAAATGCTACAGCGTTGATATCAGTCAGCTTGCAGCCAGCGGTTTTCAGCGCTGTATCAACCACCGGCACTATATGTTGTATATGCGCCCTGCTGGCAAGTTCAGGCACCACGCCGCCGTACTTTTCATGAATGGTCTGGTTGGCAATAAAGTTGGAAAGAATTTTTCCATCAGCACAAATGGCTGCAGAGGTTTCATCGCAAGAAGACTCTATTGCAAGAATTACAGTCATAAGGTCAAATGAGTCAAATGGGGGGTCAAATAAACCAACCGGAACACAAACTTACTGACTAATATGACCTGCATGACTCATTTGACTATTTACTTCTTATTGCCTCCACGGGGTCCATTCTGGCAGCCTGCCGGGCAGGAATAATGCCGGCCAGCACACCTGTTATGATGCAGATAACAATAGCGAGCATCATATAACCCGTAGAAATAAAAACAGGAAAATTAAGCGCCTCAGTAAGCAAAAGGGTAAGCAGGAAAACCAATGTGAGCCCCATCATCCCCCCGATAATGCAGAGAAAGGCGGACTCCAAAAGAAATTCAGCCAGTATCACCCTGTTTTTGGCACCCACAGCTTTTTTTAAACCTATCTGGCTGGTTCGCTCCTTTACAGAAACAAACATAATATTGGCCACACCAAACATACCTACCAGTAAAGAAATACCCGCTATTATCCAGCCTCCGATATTAACAGGGCCGAAAATATTGCTCACAGCCTGGCTGAAATCATTCACATCATTCAGCGCAAAATCTTCCTCTCTGGAAGGCGGGAGTTTATGCAATGCCCGCATGGTTCCTGCCAAATCATCTTTCAGCGCTTTGCTGTTCAAATTATCCTGCCCCTGAACCAGGATCACCGGGTCGGCCCCTTTCTCATCCATAAGGTTGCGGGCATAGCGATAGGGCATCACAATGCTCTGATCAAATTGCCAGCCCCCGATCATCGTATTCCCCTGTTTTTTGATGACACCGGTCACGGTAAGTTTCTTTCCGCGGCTGCTGATAAGTTTACCAACAGCCCTTTCAGGAATACCAAATAATTTTTCGGCAATTTCATTTCCGATTACTGTTACCGCACTGCCCTGGCTGAACTCTGCATCCGACATAAACCGCCCGGATTCCACATCAATGGGCTGTATCAGACGAAAATCTTCGGAAATGCCGTATATATTTACATTGGAAAGCTGGTTATCTTCAAATTCAACAATGTCTTTAACGTTTATTTCAAAGGCAGCATATTTTGCAGATGGAGTTCTTTCCTTAATCTGCTTCATTTCATGATACTTTGGCGAAGGCCGGTTTACGTATTTCCACCAGGGGTAGTCGGGCCCGCCGCCGGCGCTGTAGTCCCATTTGTCAATATAGATGGTATTGGTGCCCAGCGATTTTATTTCGTTCTGGATATTTTGTTCCAGGCTGTTTACCGTGGCCAGCACACCAATGATGCAGAAAATGCCAATAGTAATGCCGAACAGCGAAAGAAAAGTGCGGAGTTTGTTCTTCCACAATTCCTGCAGCGCCATTTTAAAACTGCTGCCAACAATTTCGAAGGTCCGGCGGATCATAGAGCAAAATTACCGCAAGATGATTTAGTGAGAAGAAATTATTTACCAATCCAAATTTGTTTTTGATTAATCAATCCTGTTTAACTTCACCCTCCTATGTTCACTGTCTCAGAGGTTTTATTGGGTTTTGGGCTGATCGTTTTGATAATACTATTTGTCTTTAGGGCAGGCATAGTAAAGGAAGTTGTTTTACTGCCGGACAACTACAGGGAACTGCTTACCGATTATGTAAAATTTTACCGGCAACTGAATGAGGAAGGAAAAGTAAGGTTTGAAAAAAGAATGGAACACTTTTTATCTGCAGTCAAAATCACCGGAGTGAATGCCGTTGTTGAGGATATTGATAAACTGTTAATTGCATCCGGAGCCATCATTCCTGTTTTTGCCATTCCCGACTGGCAGTATATCAACCTGCATGAAGTTTTGTTGTATCCCGGGGCATTCAATGAAGATTTCGACCAGGCAGGTTCCGATCGGCCAATCGGAGGCATGGTGGGCAGCGGGGCCATGCAAAATGTCATGATCATAAACAAATGGCAGTTAAGACAGGATTTTATTAATGAACCAAGTGCCCGCAACACGGCCATTCATGAATTTGTGCATCTGATTGATAAAATGGACGGCACCTTTGACGGAATTCCTGAAATAATTTTGGAGAGAAAATATACCGGTCATTGGAAAAATATGATGGAGACTACTATCAGTAAGATGAAAACCTACGGTTCGGATATTGATATGTATGGAGCTGCAAATACCATTGAATTTTTTGCGGTTATTTCAGAATATTTCTTTGAGCAACCGGCTTTATTAAAAGCCAATCATCCTGATTTGTTTGAAATGCTGGTAAGGATATATAAAACGGGGTGATGATACTTTGGTTTATGTGATTGAAGGAAGACTAGTTCATAGGGTAGGCTATATAAATCCAGTCCAAATCCACATTTGACCCGCTCACTTTACCTTTAATGCTGCCGTGACTATTGAACCAGATATAGCTGCTCCCTTTTGCCCCATTTTCAAATTCCCAATCATACCGGCCGGTGGTATTGTCTTTGTGAATGACCCCGACACCCCACCAGGTTTGGTCAAGACCTTTGATCCTAAAGGATGATTCAGTTACATCAAATATTTCAAACTCAGTGACTTTACAGACATCCCTTTTCTCATCATCAGCATAATATAAACTGTATTTGGCACTGATCAGTTTGCTTGTTTTGAGATCATCCGTATCTGAAATTTCATTAATTGGCTTTATGAAATAAAATGTACTGGTCATCATATTCCATTCCTGTGGACATTGGCTGTATTTACTTTTCTCCAGTACGGCATTGCGGGTATTAATAAAGACATCGTCCATTGATTGGGGTTCCATTATTTCCTTTATCAGACTTTCTGTGTATAATCCATTTTTGCCATCACCATCATATGCGGTTGCCTTTTCACGGGTGGCATAGGCGATAATACTTCCGGCGGGTTGGTTGGCAATGCTCTTAAAACCAATTTCAGCCCCCCGCATCCATGAACGAAACGGATTGTTTCTGCAGGCATCCAGTATTATTATACTGACGTTACCCGGGTATTTGTCAAACTCCTCCGTAATAAAGTTTACAGAGATGGCCTGGAATTTGCCATCATTTTTTTCATTTAAAACCGCATCAACAGGAAGCAGGTAATTAATTCCGTCAACCTGAACTCCATGCCCGGCATAAAAAAACATAGTGATATTGTAGCGGGGTAATTTTTTACTGAAGTCATAAATGGCTTTTTCAAATCCGGATTTATCAGCATCAGTGATTTTAATGATTTCAAAACCGATTTTTTTCAGACTATCCTCCATCAGGTTTGCATCGTTAACTGGGTTTTTAAGTTTGGTTCCGTTAACATCATCTGCATTGCCAATGATCAGAGCGATGCTTTTTTCGGCATTGGAGTGAATATCCCGGGCGGATAAACCCTGAGTAAATAATAACAGGATTATTGTTACCGAACAGTTGATGTCTTCTTTCCAACGACTGCTCAAATTAAAGGTACTTCAAAAAGAGAAAGTAAGTTTCCAAAATGCCATGCAGAGAACCGAACGATGAAGTGAGTGACACAACTGACGATTATGATGGTACAATCGCTAGCCAATAAAAATGCCTCTCAACCCTTACCTTTGCCGCCTCTAAAAACCAGTAACCTATATCCAGAAACTATCAACCAGCAATGAAATATCACAACGAAATAAAAAGACGAAAGACATTTGCGATTATCTCTCACCCGGATGCGGGGAAAACGACACTGACGGAAAAATTCCTGCTGTTTGGCGGGGCCATACAGGTGGCGGGTGCAGTGAAAAGCAACAAGATAAAAAAACATGCCACCAGCGATTTTATGGAGATAGAAAGACAGCGTGGAATTTCTGTGGCCACATCGGTAATGAGTTTTGAGTACAATAAGATCCTGATCAACCTGCTGGATACTCCCGGCCACAAGGATTTTGCTGAAGATACTTACCGTACACTGACGGCTGTTGACAGTGTAATCCTTGTGGTGGACAGTGTAAATGGTGTGGAAGAACAAACAAGAAGGCTGATGGAAGTGTGCCGGATGCGGGATACACCGGTGATCGTTTTCATCAATAAGATGGACCGGGATGGCAAGAACCGCTTTGACCTGCTGGAAGAAATAGAAAAAGAATTATCCATCCACCTGCACCCGATGACATGGCCCATCAACAGCGGCAAGGAATTCAAAGGCGTTTACAATCTGCATGATAAAAATTTATTGTTGTTTACTGCTGGCACCAAAGCAGCAGATGAAAATGCAGTAGCAGTTTCTGATCTTAACGATGCAGTGGTGAATGAAAAGCTTGGTGAAAAAGATGCCAACCAGTTGCGGGAGGATGTGGAGCTGGTGGATGGGGTGCATGGTGAATTGAAAGTGGAAGATTACTTATCCGGAAAAGTAGCGCCGGTTTTTTTTGGCAGCGCCATCAACAATTTTGGTGTAAAGGAAATGCTGGATACTTTTATCCGTATTGCACCCACGCCACGCAGCAGGCATACAACGTTAAGAGATGTGGATGTGGAAGAAGATACCATGAGCGGTTTTGTTTTTAAGATCCATGCCAACCTTGATCCGAAGCACAGGGACAGGATTGCTTTCTTCAGGGTTTGCTCGGGTAAGTTTGAACGGAATAAATATTTTCATCATGTGCGGTTGGATAAGGATGTCCGTTTCAGCAATCCTTATTCTTTTATGGCAAGGGATAAAAGCATTATTGAAGATGCTTATGCCGGCGATGTGGTGGGTCTCTTTGATACGGGCAATTTTAAGATCGGCGATACGCTGACAGAAGGAGAGGATTTTTATTTTACCGGCATTCCTTCTTTTTCTCCGGAGATATTTAAAGAAGTGGTGAACAAAGACCCGATGAAGACCAAGCAACTGGAAAAAGGGTTGTTGCAGCTTACGGATGAAGGAGTGGCGCAGTTGTTTACCCAGTTTGGGGGCAATAAAAAAATCATCGGTTGTGTAGGCGAGCTGCAGTTTGAAGTGATACAGTACCGGCTGCTGCATGAGTATGGCGCTTCAGTAGTGTTTAATACTCTGCCGTTTTATAAAGCCTGCTGGCTTACGAGCAAGGACCCGAAGAAACTGGAAGACTTTCTGCGCTTTAAACAGGTTAACTCAGGAGAAGATAAGGATGGTCATCCGGTTTATCTTGCCCAGAGCGAATGGTTCCTTAACACAGAAAAGACAAATAATCCTGATATCGAATTTCATTTTACATCGGAGATTCATAAATAAGCCCCCTAAATCCTCCTCAAGGGGACTTACGAAACGTCAAATATTCAAAATGAACTATGAATATGAACATGCGGGTAAACAGTATAGCTTTTGAAACAGAACGGCTGATTGTCCGGGCACTCACCGAACAGGATCAGGACAATTTCTTTTTGCTCAATGGCAGCGAAGAGGTGATGCGGTATATCCGGCCGGTAAAAACAAAGGAAGAAAGTGATGAACATTTAAAGCAGATATTGGAAATGGGAGACCCGACACCGCAAAATGGACGTTGGGCTGTGGAGGACAAAGCAACCGGCCGGTTTATAGGTTCATTTGCTATCATTCCCATTCCGTCAGAACCAGAGAAAACACAGCTTGGCTACTCTTTTATCCCGGAATACTGGGGCAGGGGGCTGGCAACAGAATTGGCTCAGGCCGGGCTTAAATATTTTCTTGATAACACCAGTGTGCCCGAAATTTATGCAGTAAGCGAAACAGCCAATATTGCTTCCAGGAAAGTATTGCAGAAAACCGGTTTTCGTTTTCACAGCATTAAAGAGGAGGAGGGGAAGGAACTTACGATATTTATTGTAAAGCGGAATGCTTAAAACTTTGCCAGGATGCCGGTATAATTATGCGGTGTTATTCTTTTCAGCTCCCTTTTTACATCCTCTTTCACTTTCAGACCCTCAATAAACTGATGTATCATTTTTTTATCCACCCGGTTGTTGCCCCGGGTAAGGTTTTTCAGAGCTTCGTAGGGGTTTGGATAATTTTCCCTTCTTAAAATTGTCTGGATTGCCTCCGCAACAACCGCCCAGTTAGTATCCAGGTCCTCATATATTTTAGCATCATTCACCACTAATTTGCCTAGTCCTTTTTCGACGGAGCGAAAGGCTATCAGTGTGTGGGCAAAGGGAACGCCTATATTCCTCAATACGGTTGAATCGGTTAAGTCCCGCTGTAATCTTGATACAGGTAACTTGGATGCAAGAAACTCAAAAATTGCATTGGCCAGCCCAAGGTTTCCTTCTGCGTTTTCAAAATCAATGGGATTTACTTTATGCGGCATGGCCGACGACCCCACTTCGCCTTTTTTTGTTTTTTGCGTAAAATATTCCATGGAAATATAGCTCCACACATCCCGGCAAAAATCAACAAGGATATTGTTGATTCGCTTCATGCAGTCAAAATGAGCAGCGAGGTTATCGTAGTGCTCAATCTGTGTGGTATGCTGCTGCCGGCCTAACCCCAGACCTGAGATCAACTCATTTGCCCATTTTACCCAGTCAATTTTGGGGAATGCAGCATGGTGGGCATTAAAATTGCCGGTGGCGCCACCAAATTTGGCTGTAAAAGGTATGCGGATAAACTGCTCAATCTGGTTTTCGATTCTTTCTGCAAAAACCATGATTTCTTTACCCAGCCGGGTGGGGCTGGCTGGCTGCCCGTGTGTATGTGCCAGCATGGGGATGTCTTTCCATTCTTTTGCCAGCAGTTTCAGTTGTGTGTTCAGGTTCAGCAAAGCGGGCAGGTATTCATATTCGACAGCATGTTTCCAGGAGAGCGGAATGGCAGTATTATTTATATCCTGAGAAGTGAGGCCAAAATGCACCCATTCTTTGCAATCTTTCCCTCCGCATTTTTCCAGTTCGCTCTTTAAAAAATATTCAACGGCCTTTACATCATGGTTGGTAGTGAATTCAATTTGTTTGATCTCCTGGGCATCTTCGGGGCCAAAGTCCTCAGCCAGCTTTTGCAGGTGTTTGATGCATTTACGAGGCAATTTGAACAATTTCCTTTTTCCCAAATAAAGCAGGTATTCAATTTCCACCAGTATCCTGTATTTCATCAGTGAGTACTCTGAAAAATATTCATCCAGGTGCTGCACCTGTTTGCGGTATCTGCCGTCAACTGCTGAAAGAGAGGTGAGTGCTGTTAATTCCATACTGCTGCTGATTTATGGTTCCGGTTCTGCTACCTTTGCACACAAAATTAGCCTAATTGAAGAAGATAAAGGTCGGGATCGTTAATTATTTAAATACTAAACCCCTCTTATACGGACTTCAGCGGCCGCCCATCAGCGAACAGATTGAACTGGTTGGCAGTTATCCTGCAAAGATTGCTGATATGCTGCTGAACGATGAAGTTGATGTGGGGCTGGTGCCTGTGACAGTATTAAAAAAAATACCCGGCTTTCACATTGTTGGTGATTATTGCATAGGTACCGAAGGGGAAATTGCTTCGGTGGCTTTATTCAGCGAAGTTCCTCTTCATGAAATAAAAAAGGTGTATCTCGATTATCAGAGCCGGACATCGGTTGAGTTGCTCAAATTCCTGATGCGGGAATACTGGGGTATTAACCCTGAAATGGTTCATGCGGAAAATGAAAGTTACCGGGATGAGATTACCGGCACTACAGCCGGCCTGGTAATCGGCGACAGGGCATTTGAGCAAAGAAAAATCTCCACTTTTATTTATGATCTTGGCTCGGAGTGGAAAAAGATAACCGGGCTGCCCTTTGTATTTGCTGTATGGGCCAGTAAAAAAAAAATGCCCGAAGAGTTTATTGAAATTTTTAATGCGGCTAATGCATCAGGGCTTCAGCATATTGATGAGATCGTATCAGAAAACCCATTTGATTCCTATGATCTGAAGAAATATTACAATCTTCATCTGAGCTACCGGCTTGACGATATTAAGAGAAGAAGTATAGCGTATTTTTTGGAGATAGCCCCGAATCTGTAACAGGATCAGAAGGAGATATTCTTATAAGCATCTTTACGACAGAAGATGCTGTTGATATAAGTGTCAGCATATACAAAATATCCCCTGTCTTTATAAAACTCGATTAACTGGTAATTCTTAGTCTCTTTATTATTTTCTGCAAACCATAAAGTTTCTGCGCAAATCACTTCAGGCTTATATTGCTCAAAATCGATCGTTTTTGCTATTTGTAAATCCAGTCCTTCGACATCAATAGAAATGAGATTGGGATGAGGGAAAAAATAATTTCTCATTACTTCGTTGATATCCAGAAGCTGTGTTTTTATTATGGATGCAGGTTTGTGCCTGCCAATTTCTTCATTACCTGTTTTTTCCCAAAAATCTGCCTCTTGCTTTGAAAAAGTGCTAAGTCCATGTGCTTTACCTGTGAACAGGTAAAAATCAGCCTGCCTGTTTTCATCAAAAGCAATTCCAGCATTGATGCAAATATCTCTTTTTCTCTTTTGTTTTAATTTTTCATAAAGAACAGGATTAGGTTCAATGCAAACGCCATTGCTTCCTCTTGCATACAGCCGGTAAGTATTATTTAAAGCAACGGGTGCATTGGCGCCAATGTCAAGATACGAGGGCTGTTGGATACCGAGACGACCAAATAAATCGCTAATTATTATATCTTCGCCACTTTGGGAATAGCTTCTCCTCACATGCGGGAAAAAAGTATTGGCAATTATCTTTTTAAGACCTGACACTACAGGAGATCCCATGAACAAATTTATTTCCGGCGAAGATACATCATCTGGATTTTGATTTATGTTCTGACAGCATCCGTTATGAAAAAATTTATCATAAATTTTCTGAACCGAAGGGGTTATGATATTTTTAAAACCGGGGTTCCTTATATTAAGAGGAGCAAAACACCTTCAACAGTTAAAGTGGGTCAGTTTGATATACTGATGCCAGGTAACAATCCCCAACTTGTTAATTATACTATTTACCCTGATTTGAACATTCAATTAGGAAGATTAGCAATCGCTATTCACAAGAAGTATCCAGGAATGACAGTGATTGATGTTGGAGCAAATGTTGGTGATACCATTGCTGTACTTAAGTCAGTTGCGGATGTTCCGGTGATTGCAATAGAAGGCGACGAGATTTCTTACAGTTTCCTGGAAAAAAACACCAAACAGTTTTCTGGTGTTTCACTGATCAAGACCTTTCTCAGTGATAAGCCTCAGGAAACAACAGTGAACTTTGATAAAGATGGTTGGAATGCTACGATTATCCCTGATGAACAGGGAAGTACCCGGGTTTCATTCAGGACTCTAGATGAAGTAGTTTCTTTCAGCGAAAATGATAAGGTAGATATAAAACTGCTAAAGGTGGACGTTGAGGGTTTTGATACAATCGTTCTTCGGGGTGCTTTTGATACAATTAAAAAAAATAAGCCTGTTTTATTCTTTGAGTATAACCGGACCAATATGAAAGCTATTAATGAAGACGGGCTTCCCACAGTTATGTCATTTGCAGGATATGGTTACAATAAGATTGTTTTCTTTGACCATAAAGGCACCCTTGTCCTTGCTACGGAAATGAAGAATGAAGAAGTTATTACATCTCTCCATGATTATATTTCTTCATCAAAGAACCTGATGGGATATTATGATATCGCCATTTTCCACGAACAGGACAATGATGTTGCAGCAAGTTTTCTTAGTGAAGAACGAAAGCATCTTTAAATAGTTATCCTATTTCATTCAACTGCCTCACCACTTTTTCAAATTGTGGCTGGTAAACAAAGTCGTAAGCATTCTCACCTTCGGGGATCACATTCGGGCATTCAAAACAAAGTTCCAGTGCTCTTTTTACTTTTAGGGCTTCAGCAAGAGCAAAAGGGAATGATTGGTTACCGATAAAAAATTTGCACCCGGCAATTACCTGCGCCAGTTCAAGGAAGTTGCTGACCTGTTTATGTCTTAATTCGGGAATAGCTTTCTTCATGTCATCATATTCTTCTTTTGTACCTACAAAAGTGCTGTTAGGATAGCTGTTCAAAAAATCATAACTGACACCCGGCGCCCGGTAGCGGAAACTTCTGGCAATGACTATCTCGTTCCGGAAAGATTCATCGGGCTTTACCATCAACCAGGGCTTGCTGAGGTCTGCCGTCACTCCATACATATGAAAATACCAGCGGCAGATATGATTTTTATTATAGTCGAAAGGAAATTTTCTGAACTCATCCAGGTCGTAGTCAATTTTTTGATCAGTGAGAATGTCACAGGAGCCGAAACCGGGTTGAGATAATAATAACGGTGCCAAAAGCCCAACATTTTTTTCTGTCAATATCTTGTCTTTATTGGCATGTCTCATTGATCTTTTGTAAAGTGATTTCTGGTTGACCTGAAGGTGCAAAAAGATTTTTTTATCTCCTGCCAGTGCATTCATGGCAGGTATGGCATAAATGATATCACCGAGCAACCCGAAGTGCTTGAAATGAACAGCATCAGGGGCTGTGGCAGGAAACAGATCAGGCTGGGTCATCTTCGAAAGACGGGAAGTAAAGATCTTTCTTTTGGCTTTCTGTTTGAATACCGCAATACGGAGTCGCTGAAAAATATTGAGACCGTTCATAAATAGATAATGATTTCAAAAGTAGTAGTTTTGAGCTATTTCTGCCAAGCCGTCTGAGAGGAAATTCGTTACTTTGTTCACCATTTATGCGAAAACTATTTCATTTACTGAACTGGTACCTGTTTCAATACCCATTTTATAAGTTATCATTGGGTAATCTGGGTTCCCGTTCCAAACTGATGCATACAAAAGTGGA
Organism: Bacteroidota bacterium; assembly: GCA_016868455.1. Lineage (GTDB taxonomy): Bacteria > Bacteroidota > Bacteroidia > Chitinophagales > Chitinophagaceae > JJ008. The sequence continues at coordinate 15,593 of VGGV01000003.1, read as the reverse complement.
TGGGCACAAAAGGATTTATATTGGTTCGGGTGTATATATAAATGATGGAGGGTGGCTGGCCTGTCTTCCGCTTACTGGAAACAATAATTGCTCATTAACCATTGGAGATGGCACATATGTTGGCAGGTTTTGTCATTTCTATGCAACTTCAAAAATTGAAATAGGGAAAAAAGTGCTGATGGCGGATAAAGTGTATATCGCTGATAACCTTCATCAATATGAAAATGTAAATATGCCGGTAATAGACCAGCCGGTGAAGCAAGCAGCCCAAGTAGTAATCGGTGATGGGGCCTGGCTGGGCGAAAATGTTTGCGTTATAGGGGCAAGTGTTGGTAAACAAAGTGTGGTTGGCGCCAATTCCGTAGTGATGAAGGATATTCCCGATTATTGTGTGGCTGTCGGCGCTCCGGCAAGGATCATCAAACGGTATTCATTTGAAAAAAGTAAGTGGCTAAAGACAAATGAGAATGGTGAATTCATAAACTAATTCATGAAAAAAGTTTTAATTACTGGGGGTGCAGGTTTTATCGGTTCCAATCTGGCTTTAAATCTTTTACAGAAAAGGTATGATGTGACTGTACTTGATAATTTATCCAGACAAATCCACGGCAACAATCCTGAAAAAAATTCACCTCTTTATCTTTCAATAAAAGACAAAGTTTATTTCATCAATGGAACCGTTACTTCCAGGGCTGATTGGGAAAAAGCAATTGGAGAAAATGATGTGATAGTTCATTTGGCTGCAGAAACAGGTACTGGTCAATCAATGTATGAAGTAAGCCGTTATGTGGATGTGAACATCGGCGGCACAGCTATCATGCTTGACATCCTTGCCAATCAAAAAACCAATATTAAAAAAGTTGTTGTTGCTTCTTCCCGGGCTATTTATGGAGAAGGAAAATATTTATCTGCTGAACTTGGGGCTGTTTATCCGTCTCACCGCAAAGCAGAAGACATGGATAAAGGAAATTTTGAAGTTACTTATCCAGGTGCTTCGTTATTGCAACTGGCAGCCACTGATGAGGAATCAAAAATTCATCCTTCATCCGTTTATGGTATAACCAAGCAAAACCAGGAGCAAATGGTGATGCTGGTCTGCAAATCATTGGGAATTGCTGCAGTCACTTTCCGATATCAGAATGTGTATGGACCCGGCCAATCATTGAGCAATCCTTACACCGGGATACTTTCTATTTTTACTTCCCTGATAAAAAATAAAAAGCCAATCAACATATTTGAAGATGGAAATGAAAGCCGTGATTTTGTATTTATTGATGATGTGGTAAGGGCGACAGTGCTTGGGATAGAAAGGGATGAAGCAAATAACGAGGTATTCAATGTAGGTAGCGGTGTTCCTGTATCTGTAACGGAAGTGGCCCGGTCGCTGGTTAGAAGTTATGGAATAGAAAGTGAATTGCGGGTCACGGGCAATTACCGCCTCGGTGATATCCGGCATAATTATGCTGATATTAGCAAGATTGAAAGGCTGCTTGGTTTTAAACCCTCAGTCTCCTTTACTGAGGGCTTAAAGAAATTTACCGACTGGGTAAATAAACAATCAATATATGAAAGCCGGTTTGATGAATCAGTGAAGGAGATGAAAGAGAAAGGACTCATGAAGTAAACTGTTATGGCTAAAACGGGACTAGTTACAGTTTTATACAACAGCGACAATGTGCTGGAAGATTTTTTCAGAAGCATTTCAAAACAGTCTTATAAGGATTACATTCTGTACCTGGTTGACAACTCCGTCAATGATCTCACCAATTCATCAATTGTGCGGCTGGTGAAAGAATACCCTGTTACTCAATACTCCCACATTAAAAGTGAAGGGAATATTGGAGTAGCTGCAGGAAATAATGCAGGAATCAAACAGGCATTGGAGGATGGTTGCGATTATGTATTGTTATTGAACAATGATATTGAAATTGAGAGCAGGGATGCACTGATGAAGATGCTATCTGTTTGTGAAATGAAAGGAGAAAAGATGGTCGTCCCTAAAATATATTATTTCGATACCCACCGGTTATGGATGGCAGGCGGGCACATGGATACATGGAGAGCATTGGGGGTACATGATGGATATAAAAAAACCGATGGACCGGCATATAATGTTCCCAGGCATATTACATATGCTCCCACTTGTTTCATGTTGATCAATAAACAGGTCTTTGATAAAATCGGGATGATGGATGAGCAATATTTTGCTTATTATGATGATACAGATTTTGTGTACCGGGCAGCAAAGACGGGGTTTAAGCTTTATTATGAACCTTCCATAAACATACTGCATAAGGTATCATCATCAGGCGGGGGAGACCTTTCTGCTTTTTATGTTTATTATTCCAACAGAAATAAGATCTATTTTATCCGGAAAAATTTTAAAGGAATAAAACGAATCTTCGCAATTTTTTATACGATATTTTCCCGTATATTTTTCTGGCTGCAGTTTAACAAGGCAAGAAAAAAAGATTTAATCAGGGGATTGAAAGATGGCTTCAGAATAAAGACCATATAGATTGCAGCTTACAATACGATAATTATTCGCTGAATGATTTTCTTCCATGAATATATATTATAAAATCCGGCTGCTGATGATGAAATAGCATTTGAATTGTTGATAATGGCTTCTCCAAATTTTTCCCAATCACTGTCTTTTACAACAATTAGCTTTTTTCCTGCAGCATTTCTGTCCATTCCCGCTGCGCCACTTTCAGTTGAAATTACCGTTGTTCCAAAAGCTATCGCCTCCACCACTTTTGTTTTTACGCCGCCTCCGCTGATGACGGGGTTTAAAACAATATCTGCAGCTTTATAATAAGTTTCAATATCGCTGACAAAACCGGCATAAATGATATTTTGACTGCTATATTTCCGCAAGTTTTTTACATTCTCCGAAAGCCCCTTTCCGCAAATAATTATTTTATAGCTGAGACCTCTCTCACTCAACAACCGGGGGTTAATTTCTTCCAGAATGGTCTGCAGTGCATCGTGGTTGGGTTTGTAATTAAATGCGCCGGTAAACAAAAGTATCTTTTCATTTTCCGGAATAGCATGCTTCCGGCAAACCGTAACACGACTTTCTGCCCTGTCCCCGGGATATTCACTTATATCAACTCCAAATGGGAGGTCAAAGCACCTGGACGCCGCTATTCCCCATTTGGTTATTGCAAAATCCTTATCCTCCGGGCTAATAAAAAAAATCCCGTCTGCTTTTCTGAAACACCTTTTTTCATACCATTTTAAAAAAGGCCACCACCATCGTCCGGTACTTTTGAACCTCCGGTATTCGATGTTATGGGTGTGGATCATGGTTTTTACGCCTGTTCTTTTCCGGATACGAAAAGCCAGCCAGGCATAGTAAGGATGTTCCCATATAACCGTATCAATACCTCTTTCTTTTACAACAGCAGTGATCTTTTTTACCAGGCTGGAGTCATAATAACGGGAAAAAGATTTTTTCAGCAGGGGAATGATCTTATAAGTTGAAGCAAGTGAAATATCGCTTTCAGCTACGGATATTACCGTAAGATCAGTTTTCTGCCCAAGGTGGTGAAGAAATCGGGCAATGAATTTTTGTCCGCCTGAATAATACGGCAAATAGGCATAAGGCGCTATTACAAGAACCTTTTTCATGCAGCACTATGACCCGGCCCCGGCCGGTTTCCTGAAATACTTCCTGAAATGCATGAACAGGCCACCCAGCAGCGACAATAAAACGGCAATGGACGCTATAAACATAATGGATGTTCCCTTTTTTACCGACTGCGGCTCAAATACAAACCGGATGGTGTGTTTACCTGCGGGTACTGACATACCCCGCAATATATAATTGGCATTACAATAGTCCACTTTCTTACCATCAAGGTAAGCATTCCAGCCAAGGGGATAATACACTTCGCTGAATACGGCATATTGCGGCCCGTTGCAGCTGGCTTCGTATTCCACAGTATCATTATCAAATTTTGTCATCCGGACAGAGGAGCCGGAGTCCCATTGCGGCTGTGTCACCATTTTTGCAAATGATTTTTCAACGATGGCGGTGTCCTTTAAGTTGGCCGTGCCGATTGCTTGTATGGCTTCTACACGATCATTTACCAGTCTTACATTTTTTACCAGCCAGGCTGACCCATATGAATCGGGAAGACTGTCAAGTGCAGGCGGTTGGTTCTGGCCTGTTGGTATGATGACATACTTTGTATTCAGCATTCTCAGTATTGATATATTCGGTCTTCCGGGTGGTAAATACCTTTCTATTATATCCTGGTAAATGCGAAGCTTGGCCGGGTGATAGCCTCCTACCGATTTGTGATAGTAAGATGTTCTTGATTCGCTGAAAGTGCCACCATCTTTTGTGCCTGCCATATTGTATACACGGAAATGGGGCGACTTGTCCATTAATATCTGGTTATCTATCGGGGACGGACTGAAATTAGCGTTGTAGTAATCATCTTTTGATACAAATAGTTTTTCGTCATCTGATTTTAAAGAGCCATCACCTCTATACGTATTTTGATCATTGTCATTATTAAAATATTTATAACTGGTCAATGTGATCTCTGCAGTGCTTATCACTAATAAAATAATAGCAGCAGCAAGTGGTTTGAGCCAGTTCTTTACATAAGTATATAAAATGCCAATACCTACTAATGCGAGTCCTAAAGCTCTTAACAACTGTCCACCGAACATAGCTCTTCTTTCCGCTTTTAATCCTGACACGATGGCTCTGCCTAATTCGTCAGAATTGGTGTTTTGTACAGACCAACTGATCCATCCGTTATCATCAGCAGTACTATAATCCATGCCTAAATAAACAAGCCCTGTCAAAACAAATACAGCACCGACAGTATAGAGGATCTTCTTAAAATTATCTTTCAGGAACTCTTTGCTCTTTTCTGCAAACAATAGTTGTTGTAATGTAAGCGCTGCCATGATACCCATGGTAAGCTGCGGTATTACCTGGGCAAAAGAAGGAGCCCTGAACTTATTATACAATGGAAGATTTTCGAAAAGGAAAACATTGAACCCGGCAAAATATTTTCCCCATGTCATCAGTATGCCCAGTATGGTTGCCGCTAATAAACCCCATCGCAAAGGAGTTTTTATAATTACAAAACCTAAAATGCCTAACAGGAAAATGAAGACGCCAAGATATTGAGGTCCTGCAGTAAATATGCTACCCCAGTATTTCATGCCACCGCTTTGGGCTATTTGTTCGCCATTATATCCTTTCTCAGTAATTTTTTTTGCAAGCTTTGAACCTTCGCCAAGCCGATTATAACTGCCTCCGCCAAATGCATTGGGCATCATCAGTGTAAATGTTTCAGCTTTGCCAAGACTGTATTCAAAGGCATACGCCGTATCAAGACCTTTTGTTTGGGTAGCTTTTACAGTATCACCCACTATTTCAATATTCTTTCCGCCACGCATCGTATACTTGCTGTACTCAGAAGTTGTCTTTAGCATCATAGCATTACCAGCCAATCCAATAATGCCGGCAACGATCGTTATACTGGCCGCCATACCGAGATGTTTCCAGTCTTTTTCTTTGATCCACTTAACAACATATGGTATAGTGACCAGCGCAGCGATGAGGAAGAAATAATAACTGACCTGTAAATGGTTAAAACCTATTTGCTGGTAGGCGCCATAGGTTGTCAATGCAAAACCCAGCCAGTAATTTTTTTCATAGGTATTTACAATGCCGGCCAATACCAGCGGCATTAAAGCAGTTGCCAGCATTTGCGTATCATGCCCTGCAGCAATAATTACAGGATTATAGGTGGAGAATGCATAGGCCAGGGCACCCATCATGCCGATAACCGGTTTTATCCGCAATGAGAGGCACAGAATATAAAAGCAGATACAGGCCAGAAAGAAAAAGTTGATGGGTTTGGGTGTTCCCAGCGTCAGTATCTTAATCATGTCAGGCATCACAGTTTTGCCTTCCATGGCCACCTGGTAGTTGGGCATTCCGCTGAAAAGATTGGGGTTCCAGAGAGGATAAAGGCCGTTTTTCTCCTTGTATTCAAAGGAATTTTGCGCCATGCCCTTCCAGCCAACATTATCATGCTGGTTCAGTACATTTCCATCCAGCACCGGCTTGCAGAAAAATACGGAAACAACTAAAAAAACAACAACAGCAATTAGGTGCGGAAGAGCTTTTTTCAGCAATGAATTTTTCATTCTGTTTCAATTAATTAAGGTGACAAAATAATGCTATTTTAGACTAAAATCCCCGATGCGCTGGCTTTTATTTTTGTCAAGACTGGCTTTTATCTGCGGACTCTTTTTTCTGGTGAGCCTCTCGTTGCTTAAATGGGACTGGATAAAGGATGAGAGCCTTGTTTCCACCATCATCACCATAGGGTTTTTTATGGGAATGATTATGGTACCGCTGACTTTGATTTGCTATCTTATCCTGTGGCTGGTAAAAAAGAAACCGGCTTCCATTGTACCACGCTGGCTTATTATTGGGAATGTGGTTATGCTGCTTATATTACTGGCTTATATTTTTTACATCAATTACCTGTATACTCAGGCGGAAATATGATAAAGACTATTATACATAACAAACCTACCCGGCTGTTCCTGATACTTGCGGGCATTTTTATTACCAATGCGCTGATAGCAGAATTTATCGGGGTAAAAATTTTTTCACTGGAAGCAACCCTTGGATGGAAACCGGTTGAAATTCATTTATTCGGCGGCACTTATTCTTTTAACCTAACCTGCGGTGTTTTGCTTTGGCCTGTTGTTTTTGTAATGACAGATATCATCAATGAATATTATGGCATGAGGGGAGTGAGGTTCCTGAGCTGGCTTACCATTTGTTTGATAGGATTCGGATTTCTGATGGTATTCGGCGCTATTCAGACTGTTCCCAACACCTGGTGGGTTACCAGTAAACAGCAGGCTGGTATTGACAATATGGCCACAGCTTTCAATGGCGTATATGGACAAGGGCTTGGTATTATTATTGCTTCGATGACTGCCTTTCTTGTAGCACAGCTCGTTGATGTTTTTGTATTTCACAAAATAAAAAAAGCCACCGGTGAGAAAAAGATATGGTTGCGGGCAACCGGTTCAACCGTCATCTCCCAGCTGATTGACAGTTTTGTGGTTCTGCTGATCGCTTTTTATTTCTATCCCATGCTTGTGAAAGGACAAGGCAAACCCTGGCCATTTGACCAGTTGATTGCCATATGTATCGTTAATTACATTTATAAGTTTATGGTAGCTTTGTTACTTACACCGGTCATTTACCTGGTACACGGCTGGATTGAGAGATACCTGGGCCATGACCAGGCAGCCCAAATGAAGAAAGCCGCAATGGGGGATGATTAAAATTTTTGCCTGATGATTGCTGCTACAATTTTATCAATTGGAAGTGTTACGCTTTCAGGGCTGAAATCGTTCCAGTCAATGAAACGGAATGTTTCAGTTTCACTCGTTGTTTCATAAATTTTCATCTGCTCTTCGTCAAAATCAAAGGGTTTTAACCTGAGGGGGATATTAATTGCTTCCAGCGGGCTGGCAACGTAATATACAGAAATGATCTGGTGTTGGGGATTAAAAGCCGATAGCTGGAAGTAGTCTGTCGTATAAATATGTTCTCCTACCGATACATTCAGGTTCATTTCTTCGAGGAATTCTCGTTTAAGGCATTCCCGGGTTCCTTCGCCAAATTCGAGCCCGCCGCCCGGGAATTTGGTATAATAATTACCACGGATCAGCTCATCGCTTACCAGCACCTGCTTCTGGTCATTGATCAATACGCCGTACACTCTCAGGTTAAACATGCATCAAAAGATTTTTTCCGGAAGAAATACCAGCCTATGATCAGAGCGATACCAAGGGAGAGGAATGCAACAATATAAAAGGCATAGCTGGAATGTTCAAAACCGCTCGGCACATTCATACCGAATAAACTGGCTATCAAAACAGAGAAAGTAAGTACGATCATAATAACGGCAAGACGCTTTAATACCTGGTTTTGGTTGTTGGCAATAATGCTTGCAAATGCATCCTGTGTACTGCTGAGGATATTAGTGTAGATATTGGCCATCTCAAGGCCCTGTGATGTATCCACGATCAGGTCTTCGAGGAACTCATTCTCTTCTTCATTCAGGTTCAGAAAATTGGTCCGGGCAATTTTCATCATGAGCATTTTATTCGACTTAAGCGCCGTAACAAAGTACACCAGGCTTTTCTGGATCTTCATCAGTTCCAGCAGCTCTTCGTTGCGGCTGCTGGCATACAATTTTTGCTCCATCAGGTTGCGGCGCTGGTTGATCTCCTTCAGGTATTGCATAAAGACCTGGGTCACTTTCTCAAATATCTTCAGCACCATCATGTTCTTCTTTTCCGTATCCCGGTTGGGGAAGGTGTTCAGGAATTTTTTGATGGCCGGGTTGTCAAAAGAATTAACCGTTACAATCTGGTTATGGGTAAGGATGATGCAGATGGGAATGGTAATATAATAAGCATCGCTTTCGTTGAAAGAATTGTTTTCCGTAGGCGTTTTAATAACGATGAGTTTTACATTATCATCTTCTTCAAAACGGCTTCTTTCGTCAATATCCAGCGAGTCGGTAAGAAAATCTATCGGTATTTCCAGCAGACCGGAAAGCTCAGTAAATTCCTCCTGCCTGAGCGGGGGGGAGACGTTGACCCATGCCCCGCTTTCAGGTTTGTCAATGGCAACAGTTTGCTGATTGATATTCTTAAAGTACTGAATCACGGCGGCAAAGGTAAGGGAAGTTGGAAGTCAGTAGTTGGAAGTCAGTAGTCGGGTTTTTTCATTGCTGATCAAATTCCTGATAGCAGTTAAATGATGATGAGTGTGATAAATGGTAAAGTAGCACAACTCCCGCAAAGTAACCCTGCCCAGCAATGGGTGCGGGGCCAGGTAATGATCCGGGAGTGGTTCTTTCCAATTTTTAGCAACGGCGCCTGCAAAATCTTGCATTGATTGTGAATAGCGGATCAGCAGTTTTTCTTTTCCATACGATGCCGGAACAGGTTTGGGGATATAGGGTCTGCTGGCTTTACCGCCCTGTTCCAGCTTCAGTTTATATTTTGCCACTAACTCATCATAGGTTCTTGAATGACGGTTGGGTTTTCCGCCAATCAGCCTGACGATGAATTTGGGAAGTGTGAATGCAAGTTTTGCCGTATGGGTGGCGGTAATCAGGTGTTTTACCTGCTGCGCCGGCGACCATTTACCGACAGGCTGGTAAAAAAATTGTTCATCCGTAAGCGACCGGCAATAGCCCGCAAGATCCGCTGCTGCTTTTGTTACCTGCGTACTTATTTGTTCTATGGTAAGGGCACCGTTCATTTAATTTCCACTGCGCCTTCAAAAACCTTTTCTGCCGGGCCGCAAAGCCAGATGTTCTCATACCGGTTATCATCCACCCGGTCAAACTCCACAGTGAGTTTACCCCCCAGGGTGGTTACTTCCACATCATTAAAACCATTTTCATTATGATAACAAACAAGGGCTGCTGCGGTAACACCTGTTCCGCATGAGTAGGTTTCATCTTCTACACCCCTTTCAAAAGTGCGGACGGTAATCTTATCGTGTTCGTCCATTTGCTCCACAAAGTTTACATTAATGCCTTCTTCTTCAAACTCTTTGCTGTGCCTTATTTCGTATCCTTTTTTATACACATCATAGTCCATTACATTAGCAACCATTTTTATATAATGCGGCGATCCGGTATCAAGAATAAAATCATTATGAAATTTGCGTACACTTTTAACATCTTTCATCTTAAGGGATATAATTCCGTCCGGATCCATTTCTGCTTCATGAGATCCGTCTGAAGCCAGGAACCTGTATATCTCCCGGTGAATGCCGAGATGGTATGCAAATTTTATCATACAGCGGCCGCCATTGCCGCACATACTGCCTTCCCGGCCATCTGCATTGTAATATTTCATTTCAAAATCAAAACCCGGCTTTTCATTCAGCAGCATGAGACCATCGGCGCCGATACCGAAACGGCGGTCACATAACTGCCTTATCTGTTGCTTTGAAAGGGAAGAGTATTGGTTCTTCCTGTTGGCTGCAAGAATGAAGTCGTTGCCGGTGCCCTGGTATTTGAAAAAATTCAGTTTCATCCTATATTATCAGCAAAGATTTGAATAAATTTATTAATAAGGTTCTCCACAGCAGCCTTTCCATCTTTTGAAAATTCCTTTTTTACCCGGTTGGCCACAATGGCATTGATAGCGAGGCAATGATGCCCCAGCAGTTTGCCCAGTCCGTAGATAGCTGAAGTTTCCATTTCAAAATTAGTGATGCGGTGCCGTCCAAAGCGAAAATCGGTAAGCCGGTTCACCAATTCGGGATTACGGATCCCCAGCCGCAAAATTCTTCCCTGCGGCCCGTAAAAACCGGGACAGGTAACGGTAATGCCCTGGTGAAAGTCATGCACAAAATGTTTGAGAAGGGAACCAGCACCGCCGGATATATAGGGATTGCCGATTTGTGTGTGAATCTGCGTATGCGTTACGAATGAATGCAGTAATTCTTTTTCCTGCTCGTTTTGCTCATGACGGTAAAAATTCAACAGGTTATCAACCCCCAGTCCATGTGTTGAGGCCACAAAACTGTCCACAGGTATATCCGCCTGCAGCGAGCCCGACGTTCCAATCCGGATGATATTGATGGCTTTGAGTTCTTTTTTGATTTCCCTTGTGGCAAAATCAATATTTACCAATGCATCGAGTTCATTGATGACAATATCAATATTATCCGGGCCGATGCCGGATGAAAGTACAGTTATCCTTTTCTTGCCGATAGAGCCGGTATGTGAAATAAATTCCCGGTGTTGTCTTTTTATTTCAATACGGTCGAAATACTTGCTAACTTCTTTAACCCTGTCCGGGTCGCCTACGGTAATCACCGTTCCGGCAATTTCTTCCGGCCGCAGGTCAAGATGGTAAACTGCGCCTCTTTCATTTATGATTAATTCTGATTCAGCTATTCGGCTCATATCTTTGGCGTTTAATAAAGACAGTCAGGCAAAAGCTCTATATTTGCACCTGTTTAAGATTCAAATCTAATCCCGATAAATATCGGGACTTAAATCTGAAATCGAAAATATCTCTGGTGCTTTGTCCGCCGGTTGGCGGATAGGCTCAGCAAACAGTTCTTATCAGTTATAAATTAGTATGGTCCTTTGGCCGAGTGGTTAGGCTCAGCTCTGCAAAAGCTGCTACAGCGGTTCGAATCCGCTAGGGACCTCTGAAGTAAGTCATCCGGGCAGGATGGCTTTTTATTTTTCAACATAGGCTTTCTTGCCTGCAGGGGAATATAATCGCTGTAATGAATCAATCAGCCGGGCAGTATCCGCGGGGGCGGCAGGCAACGAAAAGAATAATTTAAAAGTCAGGGAGTCGCTTGTTTCCATTTGGATATCGAGGCCGAAACTTTTTAACCGGGTATACCGCATCAGTCCCCTTGTTTTATCAGCCGTTTCCACCACAAATTTGTAATTACCCGCAGGTATTTTGGGAAGCGGATCATGAATCGAAGGATCCTGTTTTATACTGCCTGTATCATTATTTATAGTATTATCTGAAACTGGGTTCTCCGTATTTTTTTTATCCGGTAATGGTTCCTTTTTACTGCCGGTGGTTTTTTTATAAACAGTATATCCGCCCCAGATGGCAAGGCCAAGACCTGCTATTAGCAGGAAAATAAAAAGAGTTTTTCGCTTATCTGTTTTTACCCGGGGGGTATAGAAAATATTCTTAAAACCGCCTGATGATTCATCAGCACTTCCTGATATTTCTGCCATCTTTTTAACGTTTTCAGCAGAGGCTTTTTCAGCAACGGGGCCGCCGGGAGTAAAGCGGAAATCCCCGGTCTGCATTTTGGTTAATGTTCCTATACCCTCAAAAAGAAATGGGTTTCCGATATTCAGAAACTGGCGGGCCAGTTCCAGGTATGATTCGAGGTCGGCAGCAGCAAGGGCCTTGATCTTCCCCGTCCGGGCAGCAATAAATGCCACCAGTTTCGGTGCCTCTTTGATGCCGGGATTCGATTCGAAACTGATACCGGAAGAAATAATATCTTTTGCAGACCTGGCATGATCGGGTTCAGGATTCGCTTCCGTACCGGGCACAAAGCTGCCTATGCCCGGAAGATCGAGGCGATGGTTGGTGATAAGAAATTCGGCCATCAGTGAAGACAGTTTCAAAAGCCAGAGGGGTTTGGTGTACAAGATAACTATTTTGCTGCGGGCCCGCAATACAGGGCTATGTAAAATCAATGTTATATTCCTTATTTGAAATTAACCCGCTACTCAACTTTTAGGCTTTAAATTTGCATGGATGATGCTGACAGAAGAAGAAAAAAACTTTATTGCATACTGGGAGCAGAACCGGGGACGGAAGAAAAGACTGATCTGGCAGCTGGCAGCGGGGCTGCCGCTGGCGGTTTTACTATCGGGCGGTATTTTTATCACTTATTTTTCCGGCTGGTATACAAGGGCTGTGATGCTGATTAACCTGAACCACTCCGGCACACTGGTAGTGCTTGCCGGTTTGCTGCTCATTGTTATTTTCATTGTCGTATTTTCAGCCCGGCATCGCTGGGATTTGAATGAACAACGCTACCAGGAGTTGCTTGCCCGGCGGGACCAGTCTTCCTGATTTTGCGGTACCATTAAATCAACCCTGAATGAACAACATTTTTCGAAATAGAAACCTGTATATGAAAAAGATCGTTTTTCTCCTGGGTATCTTTTTTTCCCTTTCCCTGTCCTCCTGCCTGAAAAATGCAGTTTGTAAAAACAGAACTGTGGAAAGTGAGGATGCTGAAATGCAGAATTATGCTTCCACCAATGGCATAGCTGCCACCAAGCACAGCAGCGGCATGTACTATCAGATCATCAATCCGGGCAGCGGCCATGCGCCGTCTTATTCCTCCGTGTTATCTGTCAGGTACACCGGTAAATTGCTGAACGGGACAGTATTTGACTCCCAAACCACCAACCCGGTACAGTTTCAGCTGGGACAGGTGATATTTGGCTGGCAGATAGGCTTGCCTCTGATTCAAAAGGGAGGGGTCATCAAAATGATTATTCCCTCTTCGCTTGCTTACGGATGCAGATCACAGGGGAATATCCCCGCCAATTCCATTCTTTATTTCGAAGTGGAACTGGTGGATGTACAATAAAACCACAATAAGCGGTAACTACTTTTTGATTCAGGCTTTCCAACTATTAACGGGATCGCCGACATCTGAGTATTTTTGACTTTAAACATTTGCATTTGTCATACGAAGCCATTTCTGTATTTGATATTTTTAAAATAGGGGTGGGGCCTTCCAGTTCACATACTCTTGGCCCCTGGCGGGCGGCACAGCGTTTTGCCCGCATGCTGCAATCAGAAAATAAACTGGAGAATGTGACAGCGGTAAAAGCGCTGCTTTATGGTTCGCTGGCCAAAACAGGCAGGGGGCATGGCACTGATGTGGCAGTGCAGTTAGGGCTAGCAGGTGATGACCCGGTGACATTTGCAGTAGAACAAATCAGTGCAAAAATCAATGATATAGCCGCCATGAGGAAGATAGTGCTGCTGGGGCTGCATGAGGTGGATTTTGACCCAAGGGAGGATATAGAATTCTTGGTAACCGAATCTCTGCCTTTTCATCCCAATGCTGTTACCTTTCTTGCTGAATCAAGAAGCGGCGAATCTTATGCCGAAACCTATTACTCGGTGGGGGGCGGCTTTGTGGTAAAAGAAGGGGAGGCCGATTCAGTAAAAAATACAGCACAGCTGCCTTTTCCCATTAACACCGCTGATGACCTGCTGCACTGGTGTATTAAAACCGGCATGCATATACATGAAATTGTTCTTGAAAATGAACATGCCTGGAGAAAAGAGCAGGAAATAAAGGCTGAGATAATGAATATATGGAGGGTGATGAAGGAGTGCATTTACCGGGGTTGCCATACTCCCGGTATGCTTCCCGGCGGGCTAAACGTAAAAAGAAGGGCTGCTGACCTGAATAATAAACTAATAAGCGGAAGGGATTATACGGATTATAACTCCTGGGTGGAGGCCATCCGCTCAGGCGGTAACGGGTTTAAGTACATACTGGACTGGGTAAGTTGTTTTGCCCTTGCAGTAAATGAGGAAAATGCTTCTTTTGGACGGGTGGTAACAGCGCCTACCAACGGAGCGGCAGGTGTAATACCCGCTGTGCTGCAATATTATATTACCTTCTGTAACGGCGATAAGGAAGAAAAGATCATTGAGTTTCTGCTGACGGCTGCTGAAACAGGCAGCATCTTTAAAAAAGGGGCCACTTTATCGGCTGCCATGGGCGGATGCCAGGCCGAAATAGGGGTGTCATCGGCCATGGCTGCGGCGGGCTTAACCGAATGTATGGGCGGCACACAACGACAGGTATTAATGGCGGCTGAAATAGCTATGGAACACCACCTGGGTCTTACCTGCGACCCGATAGCCGGCCTGGTACAGGTACCCTGTATTGAACGCAATACCATGGGGGCCATAAAGGCTATTACAGCTTCACAGCTTGCCTTACAGAGCACTCCCGACTTTGCCAAAGTTTCGCTGGATGCTGTTATTAAAACCATGTGGGACACAGCCCTTGACATGAACCATAAATACAAGGAAACGGCAGATGGCGGCCTGGCGGTTAACGTTTCCCTCAGTTTGCCTGAATGTTGATTATTTTTTTGGTTATTGATGCTTTTAAATAAAAGCAGTTGTAATTTTATTGTCCCCCTCAAAAATATTTAAAACGCTTAAAGCTATCGTCATGGCAACTAAAAAGAAAGCAAAGAAAGCTGCCCGCCGGGGCGGAAAGGCTGCTAAGCCTGCAAGAAAAAAAGCATCAAGGAAAACAGTCAGCCGCAAAAAAGCTGCGCCAAAGAAAAAGGCAAAGGCCAAACCAAAACGTAAACCCATTGCACGGAAACCTGCTCGTCGTGCCGGGAAAGCGGCCCCCAAAAGAGCAAAGCCAAAGAAGAAGACGGCAAGTAAACCTGTAAAGAAAGCGGCAAAGAAGCCTGCTCCTAAGCCCAAAGCAGTTAAAAAGCCAGCCCCCAAACCTAAAGCGCCGAAACCAGCCCCTGCTCCGGCACCGGTAATTGTTGAAAGGGTTGAAGAAGTGTACAGCACGCCTGAGGAAACAATGGTAGTGGAAACGGTAACTGTATCTGAGGCAGAAACTGCGGTGGAAAGCCCTGTTGCAGAAGAAGCAGTTGTCAATAACAATGACGATAATAACGGGACATTGATGTGAATGGGAACTTCTGATATTTAAAAGCCGCCGGTTAAAGGCGGCTTTTTTAATTAAGCTCAGGAGTTAAGTTGACCATTGAATAGTCCTTTATCTCATTATACAAAGTATCCCTCTCCACCGGTTCCCTTTTGGCCTGTTTTATTAATGTAACAAGCTCTGCAGTTGTCATGGTCGGGTTTTGTTCTTCAGAGCCGGCCATGCTATAGATTTTTGTGGTATCATCAATGGTTCCATCAATATCATCTACGCCGAAAGAGAGTGCCAGTTGCGCATTCTGCCGCCCCAGCATGGGCCAGTA
>VGGV01000002.1 GCA_016868455.1 Bacteroidota bacterium | reverse complement strand
CCGAGGCATATTGACCGGCGCCGAGTAAAATAGCAAGTAATACAACAGAATGTAAAGCTCCGGAGGTTTTGTGACGGGCGCCACTGCGGATGTTCACCATGGTTCTCATTGTAGCGCCGGCTCCCGGCAAACCCATAAACATTCCACCAATAGCATTACCGATTCCCTGTCCGATAAGTTCCTGGTTACTTTTGTGCCGGGTTTTGGTTTTGTTATCTGCAATTACGGAAGTAAGCAATGAATCAATAGAACCCAATGCAGCCAGTGTAACAGCTGTTTCCAGGATGATAATATACAGGCCTGAATCAATAGAAAAAATTTCACCTATTTTAATTTCAGGAAACCCCTGTGGTATATCGCCGATTAGCGGAACATTCTTATCCATGACCACGGAAAGAATAGTAACCGCTATCAGCGCCACCAATGTACTGGGTACCGCTTTGGTAATTTTTGGAAAAAGGTAAATAATGGCGATAGTAAGTGCTGCATAGAAGAAAGCCCAGACATTGATATCTTTTAATACAGGGCCAATCTTTTTTACAACATCCACCGTTGACCCCGGCGATGTTAAGCCAATTGCCACAAATAATTGCAGCAGGATGATAATTACTCCAATGCCGCTCATGAAACCCGAAACAACCGGGTAAGGAATATACTTGACCAATGTGCCGATCTTTAGTATCCCCATGGCTATTTGCAGGAGACCGGCAAGTACAAAACAGGCGACTATAGCGCCAACAAATGCAGAAGAACTGATATCGCCACCGGTTTTTGCAAGAAAGATTCCGACTGTAGCAGCAGTGACCACCGTCATTGGGCCGGTGGGTCCGCTTACCTGCGATGGAGTGCCGCCAAATAATGCTGCAAAAAAGCCGAGGAATATAGCTCCATATAAACCGGCTGCTGCACCTAAACCGGAATGCAGGCCAAAGCCCATGGCGAGGGGTAAAGCAACGATTCCGGCAGTAAGCCCGCCAAAAAAATCGCCTTTTGTGCATTTCAGGTTATTCATATTATTCAAATTGAAATGATAAATAAATGAATTATTCAAGTACAGGGTACCTGTACAATAGTGAGTATTATTCAATGAGTAGCCGGAACATGGCCCCTCAGATTCTTTCCGGAGGGATTTCGGGTAAAGATTTATAAGAAACTGTCTCAGGACAACAGTTACATAAAAGATTATTAGTCCTGCTTATTACAAACAGTTCATTTGATATAAAAGAAATTATTTTATCCTTAAAGTCTTCTTTATCCTTGCTGCTTTCCTCTTTTTTATCTCGTGATTCGCTATTTTCAGAAAGCATAAATACAAGTTCATTGTCAGAAAAAACAGGTGTAATTATCTCTGCCCTGAAAGAGAGCAACAGCAGCAACGCTGATATTTTAAAAATTAATAGCCGCATGGAGACAGCAAATTTAACGTTAAACAGATTAAAAAAACAAGGAGTTTTTGGCCGGGGCTCCTGATAATAGCAGTAAACTCAGTTATAAAGGAGTTTTTTTCTGAGATATATAACTCATTTGACCTCTATCTTCGTATTATGTCTATCGAAGTAAAAAACCTCCTCAAAGAATATGGTGAACAAAAAGCCGTAAACAATATTTCCTTTAAAGTGAATAAGGGAGAAATTGTGGGTTTCCTTGGCCCGAACGGCGCCGGCAAATCCACCACCATGAAAATCATTACCGGCTACCTGCAGCAAACGGGGGGAGCCGCTTATGTATGCGGTATGAATGTGGCGGATCAACCCATCGAAACAAAAAAGAAAATCGGCTACCTGCCCGAATTAAATGCCCTGTATTATGACATGTATGTGAGAGAGTATCTTGGCTTTGTGGCTGAAGTACATAAAATCAGGTATGCAAAACAAAAAATGGGGGATATGATTGAACTCACCGGCTTAAAATTGGAAAGCAAAAAGAAAATCGGCCAGCTTTCCAAAGGCTACAAACAAAGAGTGGGGCTGGCGGCAGCGTTAATTCATGATCCCGAAGTACTGATTCTGGATGAGCCCACCAGCGGCCTTGACCCCAACCAGATCATTGAAATAAGGGAAGTAATCAAACAACAGGGGAAGAAAAAAACGGTTTTATTTTCCTCCCATATTCTGCAGGAAGTGGAGGCTATGTGTGACAAGGTGATCATAATTCATAAAGGCAATATTGTAGCAGACGATACGCTGAGCAGTTTGAAAGGGAATCAAAAATATCTGAACAATTTAAGGCTTACGTTGAAAGAAGTTGTAGAGGAAAGTGTGTTTGATGGTATTCAGAATATTCAGCAGGTTAATGCCTGCACTTGGTCATTTAAAACAGACAACCCCGATGCCCTTAAACGCCGGTTAATGGAAATTGCTTTGCAAAAAAACCTGAATATTGTTAGCTGGGAAACCGAAAATCAAAGCCTTGAAGCCGTGTTCAAGGCTTTGACGAATTAGGCCCCGTTAAAATCCTTTCTTCTCCGCCGGCTTGTCTGATTTCCCTTTTTCAAAATCGCCGCTGTACACCATTACCAGTTTCGATTTATCAAAATATTTACGCATGGCAGCGTTCACCGCTTCGGGTGTCAGCGCTTTTATTTTATTTTCAAAAAGGGTAAAATCCGTCAGGTCCCGGTTGTCCCACAAGTACCAGCGCAACTGGCTGGCCAGAAAATTATTCATACCCAGTGATGTTTTGTTACCTTCCAGCCAGGCACTCTTTGATTTTTCCAGTTCGTCTTTGGTAAATCCGCCCGTAAGGGCCTTGTCCACCTCCTGGTGCAGGGCCGAATCCAGCCGGCCTTTATACAGCGGGTTAAACATCGCATACACACCCCAGTTGGTTACATCATACCGGTAATTGGTACTCATAAAAGTGCCGGCGCCGTAACTCATGCCCTCGTTTTCCCGCAAACGCTGTGGTATACGGGAAGAAAGGAAGGCGCCGCCGCCCAGCAGTTCGTTGGCCATGTACATGGCCGGGTAATCCGGGTGGGTTTCTGAAACATTGATGTTGATATTGGCCAGCAGCATGGCATTGGTCTTGTCTGGTGTGTTAATGGATTCGGTGGTTCCCTTTACATCAAAATACCTTGGTGCAATGGGGGAAAATTTCAGCTTGCTGTCCCAACTGCCAAAGCTTTTCTGCAGAAAATCCGTGATGACTTTTTTATCCAGTTCGCCTACAAAGGCCGAAATGGAATTATTGCCCCCGTAAAAATCTTTATAGTAGGATTTCAGGTCATCCAGCTTTGTTTTGGCCAGTTCTTCCAGCTCTTCGTCAGAAGACGAAGCATAATTGGGATGGCCTTGGGGGTAATTGGTGGTAAGCTTCGAAAGCTTTTCGGAAGCCAGTACCTGCGGGTCGTTTTTGTAAGCTTCTATATCCGCCCGGGTGTCAAGTTTTATTTTCTCAAATTCCGCTTCATCAAATTTGGGGTTATGCAGCATATCATCCAGCAGGTTCAGGGCGGCTGCCAGGTTTTGCCTGTCGGTATTGATGCTGATGACAAGGCCGTTTACAGCGCCTGAAAAATTGATATTGGTCTTGATGCGGTCCAGTTCATCGCTGATCTGTTTTTTACTGCGGGTGGTGGTGCCGGTTTTCAGCATATCGGCCAGCAGCGAAGAAAATCCCGGTTTGTTCATCAGGCTGTTTTCATCGCCAAAGCGCAGTGAAATGCTGGCATCAATCTTATCTCCCTTCGTGGGTTTTTGCAGCAGCGCATATTTACCGCCATTGGGCAATGTGCCGTACTCCGTATTTTTTTTGATGTTGGCAATGCTGTTCTCAAAATTTTCCTTTTGAGCAGCCACCTCCTTTCCTTTATAACCGCTCAGCAGCCGGGTTATATCCGGCGTTTCACTTACCACCGCTCTGTCCGGCGCCGCATCAGGAGTAAACACACCATAAGTGCGGTTAGAGGGCTTGTAATATCTTTTGGCAACTGCCTTAAGGTCATCTACGGTCAGTTTCTCCACCCTGTCGCGGTGCAAAAACCAAAGCCGCCAGTCGCCTGCGCCGATGTATTCCGTAAGCCCGATGGCAAACTCTGTTGTTTTGGCCATTGCATCCTCAATGTATTTCAGGCGGTTGTTTTTTGCCCGGTTCAGGTCTTCTTCTGTAATGTTCATGTTGGCAATGCCGTCTGCGGCATTCAGCAATTCCCCCCTGGCGCTGTCCATGCTTTTATCTTTCGGCACTTCCAGTTCAAAATAAGTGAGCCCCGGGTCAAACAGCGTTGGCGCCCATCCCCACACTTTGGAGGCCATTTTGGTTTCCACTAATTTTTTATAAAACACACCCGACGGGTCGTTGGTCAGTATTTCAATCAGCGCATCATTGGCGGTATAATCTTTATCAGCCTGCGAAGGGGTGTGATAAGCCATGCCGATGTATTGAATATCGCCGGTGCGTTTTAAAGAAACCTGTCTCTCCCCATCCTGTGCAGGCTCCACGGTATAAGTAGGCTGCAGTTTCCTGGTTGGCTTGGGTATGGGGCCGAAATACTGCTGCACATATTTAAGTGCATTTTTTTCATCAAATTTTCCGGCAATGATGAGCACGGCATTGTCCGGCTGGTAATATTTTTTATAAAAGAGTTTCAGGTTTTCCGCCTTCACCCTTTCAATATCTTCCTTGCTGCCGATGGTGGATTTGCCGTAATTATGCCAGAGGTACATGGAAGAAATAACCCGCTGCATCAGCACATTGCTCTGGTAGTTCTCTCCTATTTCAAATTCATTGCGTACTACACTGAATTCTTTGGCCAGTTCTTCCGGCAGTATTTTGGAGTTTACCATGCGGTCGGCTTCCATATCAATAGCCCAGCGCAGGTTTTCATCCGAGGCGGAAAGAATTTCATAATAATTGGTACGGTCGTACCAGGTGGTGCCGTTCGCAAAAGCGCCTTTATCGGCTATGGCTTTTTTAATATCGGCAAATTTCTTGCACTGCTTGAACAGCATGTGCTCCAGCAGGTGGGCCATTCCGCTTTCGCCGTAGCCTTCGTGCCGGCTGCCCACTTTATAAACAATGTTAACGGCAATATTGGTTTGCGATGCATCGGGCATCAGCAATACCCGCAGGCCGTTGCTGAGTTCATATTCTTTGATGCCCTCAACCGTTGTAATAAGTTTGGGCGCCGTTTGCGCCGACAGGTTTATTGTACCAGGCAACAACAGGCTTGTTACAAAAGATAAAAGGATAAGCCGCATGGTTATTTGATTTGAATTGAAAGTAGGCGAAAACAGGAAAAGTGCAAAACCGCCCGCAATAAATAACGAAAAATACAGCGGTATTACCGTATCAGGGTGATAGTTCCCTTCTCCATTACCAGTTTATTATTGCTGTCGTAATATTCCAGCACCCATACAAATACGCCGGTGGACTGGTCAACCCCTTTGTATTTGCCGTCCCAGCCATGGCCATAGGTTTGGGTAAAGTAGAGTAGCTGGCCATTGCGGTGAAAAACGGAAAAACTCTTCAGCCCCTTCATCCCTATCAGGTAGGGCCGGGCCAGGTCGTTCAGCCCGTCGTTATTGGGGGTAAAGGCCGTAGGCAGGTAGAAGCCGGGTTTTTTCAGTACAAGCATCTGGATGGTATCGGTGGTTATACAGGTGTGTTTGTCCGTTATATCAATCAGATACCGCACATCATCCACAGCAAAAAATTCGGTGTACTGGGTATTGTAACTGCTAAGTTGTACGGCTGGTCGCCAGTTGTAGATATTTCCGATCGTATCCCGTACATGCAGCCATTTTGAACTGCCTTCCGGTACGGTAATGGTACGATAAGTAAATCCGGGCACCTGCCTGTTCACCTGCACAGTTTTTACCACGGTCTGTGTATCATTTTCACAGCCAAGGGTGGCCATTTTTAATATTACATCCGCCTGACCCGGTTGTGTATTATAGGTGATAAAAGGCGGATTCTTAATCAGGTAAGCCGGGTCGCCATTGGCAAAATTCCAGTTATACCAGGCCTGCGGAGAGCCGTTCTCAATACTCAGGTTAGTGAATCTTGTGGGTACGCTGGTGCAGATAGAATCCCAGGTAAAATCAGGTCTGCCATTCGGCATTACATAAAAAGGATAAACAGCCGTACTGTCCTTACACCCAAATTCGGTAGTAGTCACCAGTTTCACATTATAAGTGCCTACCCGGTTAATCGTTCTGATCGCATTGGTGCTGATGTCTGTAACCCCGTCATTAAACCGCCACAGGTAAGTCATATTGGCATTATCCGGTGTGCTGGAAGTATTGGTAAATGTAAAGCTGTTGTTGGTAACACAGGCCGTATCGCTGCTGGCCGTAAAAGAAGCAACAGGGAGAGGGTGAATGAAAATATTATGCAAGCCCGTACTGTCAAGACAGCCGCCCTGGGTTATTTCAGCCCAGTAAGTGCCGCTGACCGTTGGTGTATAATTTATACCGGTAGCACCGGGGATGGGGCCGGCGGTAGCTTCATACCATTGTACGGGGCTGGATATATTGTTTACTGAAAGGGTGGCCCTTGTTTCGTTGATGCAGGTGCTGATGTTGCCGGTTCTGGTTACTGCTGTATCCGTAACAAAATTGCTGACGACAGTTGTATCTGTATTTTCACAACCCGTCAGGATATCCGTTACGGTCACAATAAATTCTGTGGGTACAGACACCGGGCCGGCAAAAGGGTTAGAAATACTGGGATTGCTTACCAGTGCAGCGGGTATCCATGAATAGCTGTGTGCCGGTAACGGAGGGCCTCCTATCTGCACCTGAGTACCATTACAAATAACCCTGTCGGGCCCTGCAATGGCGGGCGGCCGGGTGCCAACATCCACGATGGCGTATAAAGTATCCAGACAGCCGTAGCCGGGGTAAGGAGTTATTTCAACAGGAAAAATGGAACCTACTGCCGGTGGCGGTGCAAGGGTCACTGTCTGGGTAGTGGATATTGGCGGCAAGGGGAATGTCATGTCGGCAAACCAGCGGTATCCCTGAAAACCAAAAGGTGCTGTCAGCGTAATACTGTTGTCGCCGGGGCAAATGAAATTTCCGGTTATAGCGCCATTGCAAACAGTACCAACATCAAAATAAGCATACCCAAAATGCCCGGTTTGTGAGCAATCTTTGGTAATAAATTCAAGCATGATGGTACTACCGATATAGGCATTCAGGTTGATGCTGATCGGGGTCCAGTCTTTAAATAATACCTGCGGATTTACCGGTGAGGGTTGAAAACCCGGAAGGGAGCCTGAAGCGATAAAATCGAAATTCACACAAGCCAATGGAAGACCTGTTGCAACATCCACTATCCTGGCCATAAATCTTGGCTGATTGGCAGGAACATGGCCGGGATCCTGCAAAACAACTGCATAATAAAACAACATCGAAAAATTAGATACAGTTGAGGGAATAGTGTAAGTATAGGATACACTTTCGGCCTGTGCCCCGGTTTGAGAATTACCGAGTTTCACACAAAAATTGCTGCCATTCGGACACATTTCCGGGAAAAAACCATAAGGGTCAAGCCCTGCTGTTGCTGAATTAATGATGGTATGTCTGCCCGGAACCACCCCCAAACCGGGAAGTGGCAGTGGATCTGATGTGACCCCATAGCGGCAGGTCCATCCGGTGAAATCACCCAACTCGATATCGAGATTGGAAGGGCATAATCCCGTCTGAGCATTCACTTTTTTAAAAAAGCAACCCGCCAGCAATACTATCAAAAAGTATGAAAGGAATTGTTGTCTCATCCTCATAAACAGGCACCAAACTTATCTAAAAAAAGCTGTTTGGACAATTTTCTCTGTGTACGTTAATAAGGAGGCAATAATTGATGAATTCATTGGCAAAAACATTGTTTCTTTGCGCCACGAATGCTGACTATCAGCCCATTTATTAAAACCCAATTCATTTTAAATCATGAGCTATATCGCCGAAATTTTCGCCCGTCAAATTTTAGATTCCAGGGGAAACCCCACCGTGGAAGCGGATGTAATAACCGACGAAGGGGCTCTTGGCCGTGCTGCCGTACCCAGCGGGGCCAGCACCGGCATACATGAGGCCGTGGAGCTGAGGGATGGTGATAACCTGCCTGCCGGCAAGGCAGGAAAGAATTACCTTGGTAAAGGAGTGCTCAAAGCAGTAAAAAACGTAAATGAAATCATCGCCCCTGCGCTTATCGGTAATGATGTGGCCGACCAGACCGGTATTGATGAAATGATGATACAACTTGACGGCACTGCCAACAAAAGCAAACTCGGGGCTAATGCCATACTTGCTGTAAGCATGGCGGTGGCCAAAGCCGCTGCTGAAGAAGCATCCTTACCCCTGTACCGCTACATCGGCGGCACCAATGCCAAAACACTGCCCATACCTATGATGAATATTCTCAATGGCGGAGCCCATGCCGATAATAAAATTGACTTCCAGGAATTCATGGTAATGCCGGTTGGCGCCTCTACATTTAGTGAGGGACTTCGCTGGGGCGTGGAGATATTTCATGCATTAAAATCAGTGCTGAAGAAAAAAGGCTTCAGCACCAATGTGGGTGATGAAGGCGGTTTTGCCCCGAATATTCAAAGCAACGAAGAGGCGATTGATACGGTTATGGAAGCCATTGTGGCCGCAGGTTATAAACCCGGCACACAAATTACCATTGCTATGGATGCCGCCAACAGCGAATTGTGGGATAACAAAAAGAAGAAATATGTATTTCATAAAAGCAGCGGTAAGGAAATGAGCAGCGACCAGCTGGTAAAATTCTGGGAAGGATGGGTAAAGAAATATCCCATTGTTTCCATTGAAGACGGTATGGCCGAAGATGACTGGACCGGATGGGCTGCCCTCACCAAAGCCGTTGGCAGTAAATGCCAGCTGGTTGGTGATGATCTTTTCGTTACCAATGTAACCCGGCTGCAGCAGGGCATTGATCAAGGAATAGGAAATGCTTTGCTGGTAAAAGTAAACCAGATAGGAACTATAACAGAATCCATCAATGCCGTAACACTGGCGCAGCACAACAGATACAACACCATTATGAGCCACCGCAGCGGCGAAACGGAAGACACTACTATTGCTGACCTGGCTGTGGCATTGAACTGCGGGCAGATAAAAACCGGTTCGGCCAGCCGTACCGACCGGATGGCCAAGTACAACCAACTGATCCGGATTGAAGAATTATTGGGTATGTCGGCCGTTTATCCGAAAGGAAAGATTAAATTTGGGAAATGATGTCTGACGTCTGATGACAGAAGCCGGAAAGTTCACTTAACCTGAAAACTCCGACTTCATACTTCTGACTTCCGACCTCTGAAAAGATATCCAACCATGAAATTACTGACCTACTTACCCGCCTGGCTTAAAAATAAGTTTTTCATCTCCTTTGCGGTTTTTTTCGCTATCATGCTTTTTTTGGACAAGAATGACGTCTTCACCCAGCTTGACCGGACCCGGGAACTGCGTAAACTGCGCCAAAGCAAGGATTACTATACAGCCAAAATAGAAGCTGAACGCAAAGAATTAGAAGCACTTAAATACAACCCGGCCGCCCTGGAAAAACTGGCCCGTGAGAGGTACTATATGAAGCGGGACAATGAGGAACTTTTCATCATACCGGAAAATTACGGGTTGCCAAAGAATTAGCAATCCCTGCACAATAAGGCCCTACCGGTACCGTTAATATGACGAACGTTTATAATATCTGGCTACCACGGACAATCACTATTTCTGGACTAATTAACCGGTTTGCGAATGACCAAATTTACCCCTGAGGATCTCTTATTGTATTTATACAAAGAGACTTCAAACCATCAGACCACTGCCATTGAAGCCGCACTGGAAAAAGACTGGACCCTCCGTGAAAAGTTAAGTGTGCTGAAAGCATCCATGCAAAGGCTGGACAAACTGACTGTTTCCCCCCGCACAGAAACGGTACTGGATGTACTGAACCATGCCAGGGAGCAGGCAGCCGAGGAAGTTCAGTAAACCATGTACTTTGTCCTCCGTAGCTTTAGCGAAGGAGGGCGGCTTTAAAAGACTTTAGTCCCGTTATGCTTAGCGCAAAGCGGGACTTTTTCTTTGCCCTCCGAAGCCTTGGCGAAGGAGGGTTGCCTCTCCTCCATTGGCATGTGTTTTCAAAACAAACAGTTTATCCCTATTTCCCCCACACCAATTGGAGAGGGGGAAATGGAATTGCATAATTCCTATGAAACAAAAGTAAATAGAAGTGAGGTCGCTATCTTGCAACCATGAAGCGCAAGGAACGCTATGCTTATATCATTGATTATTTCGAGAAGAACATGCCCGTGGCCGAAACCGAGCTGGAGTATGAAGACCCATACGAACTGCTGGTAGCCGTTATTCTTTCTGCTCAGTGTACTGATAAAAGGGTAAACATGACCACCCCGGCCATTTTTAAAAATTATCCCACAGTACAATCACTTAGTAAAGCCGGTTTTGATGAACTCTTTCCCTATATCAAAAGCATTTCATACCCCAATAACAAAACCAAACACCTCATTGGCATGGCCAATAAAGTGATGAATGAGTTTGAAGGCAAGATACCCATGACGGTTGATGAACTGGTAAAACTGCCGGGGGTGGGAAGAAAAACGGCCAATGTAGTAACATCAGTAGTGGCCCGGCAACCCAATATGGCGGTGGATACCCATGTGTTCAGGGTCAGCAAACGTATCGGACTGGTGCCGCAAACCGCTTCTACTCCATTTGCAGTGGAAAAAGAACTGGTGAAAAATATCCCTCAGCATTTAATACATAAAGCACACCATTGGTTAATACTGCATGGCCGCTATATATGTGTGGCAAGAAGTCCAAAATGCAGTGATTGCGGCCTCAAACCCGCCTGCCGATATTTTCAGCAGAACTAATCCTCAATAACTCACACTTTTGATGCCGGCGCCAGATGGCGGCAAAGCCAAGATTCATTTCTCAATCAAAAGCGGGTACACAATGATACAGCAAATCAGAGGCTTGGCCATGTGGTAAAATTGCTTGCAAATGGTCAATATGCTGCCGATACTTATGATATTGACATTAATTATGACAGTCTGTTCTGTTGTCCTTTTTTTATCCGGATGCAAAACCAGTCGTTGTAAAAAGTGCTGAATGTATTAAAAGTCAGGTAACTTAACCAGCCAAAATATTCCTCCAATAACCGTGACCCTCACGGTTATTTTTTGTTTTCCACAAGCCTTTTTTTATTGTTGGATCGCCTTTTTTAAACTTTGCCATTCCCAACAAATCAATATTTTTACCAATCTATTCCCCCGATCCTGCCCCTCTGCAAAGTTTGATTTTTTAGTGTGATAAATTTTATCTGGGATGAGAAAAATTTTGGCTTTTGCGCTGGTATCCTGTATCGTACTCAGCCGCCCCCTGCAAGCCCAGTATTATTATTATAATGACCGGTATTACGAAAGCGCCGTAGTGTTTGAAATCGGCGTATCAGGCGGCGTGATGAATTCCTTTACTGATCTTGGCGGTAAAAAAGGGATTGGCAGAAACTTTATCAAAGACCTGCGCTCGAAAACAGCCCGCCTTTCTTATGGTGCGTATATAGCAGCTACCTATAAAAATGCCATTACGGGCCGCATTGAAGGTACTTTTGGCCGGGTGGTGGGGTACGACAGTATTCTCAAAAATGTAGCCTCTTCTACCGGCGGGCGGTATGAAAGAAATCTCAGCTTCCGCAGCAAGATTGCAGAAGTGCAGTTGGCCGTGGAAGTACATCCTTTGTTTTTTAAAAGTTACGGTGATGATGATCCGCCCCGGCTTTCTCCTTACGGACTGATTGGCGCCGGTTATTTTTCTTTTGACCCGGAAGCAAACCTTAACGGGCAGTGGTTTGCACTGGCCCCGCTCCGGCTGGAAGGACAGGGTTTTGCTGAATATCCTGACCGCAAACCCTACAGGCTGAACCAGGTAAATATTCTGGGCGGACTTGGACTGCGGTATGAAATCACTCCGGCGCTTAATGCCCGCATTGAACTGGTGCACCGTAAATTGTTTACCGACTACCTGGACGATGTAAGCACCGATTATATTGATCCCGCACTGTTTTACAATTACCTGCCGCCGGTGCAGGCTGCTATAGCACAACAGCTTTACTTCCGCAGAAATGAACTGAATGCCAGCGATGCACAACCCCTTTTGGGCGACCAGCGGGGCGACCCCAAAGACAAGGATGCTTATTTCACCATTCAGGCCAAAATAGGGCTCACTTTTGGAAGAAAAAGAAGATAGAATTTTATAATACCCCCTGATAAAAGTCCTGTTCCGGGGGCTTTTATTTTTTAACTTTACAGGTAAGCAGGCAGAAACTATCTGCCATTTCAAAACCTGTAACATACAAAGAGAACATGGTGCCACCGGATCAACAGCGCTGAACAGCTATCTTTCCTTTGTACCGCTGGCAAATACCCTGCGGAAAAACATCCGGGAAGGAA
Organism: Bacteroidota bacterium; assembly: GCA_016868455.1. Classification (GTDB taxonomy): domain Bacteria; phylum Bacteroidota; class Bacteroidia; order Chitinophagales; family Chitinophagaceae; genus JJ008. The sequence continues at coordinate 144,963 of VGGV01000002.1, read as the reverse complement.
ACCCGGGCATGCAAAAACTGTATGGGCAGGTTATCAAAGAACTGGAAACACGACCCGAGCTGTTGACCACCATCACTGATCTTTCTGTATTGACGCCGCCTGCTGAGTTAATCCAGGAATTGCTTTCTGCCGTCTTCCTTCCCATTACAGCCAATTATATGTATGGGGTGTCGCTTCCCTTTACCTTTCATTCCGTGTATGCATCGCCCCGTTTTAAAGAAGAATTGCTGAAGCCGGGTACCAGTGAAATACAGTTCCCGGATGCAAACAGCCGGCAAAAACTGGAAACTGAAATGAAGCACTTTGCGTATGGGCTTATTCTAAAAAAATATCTTGGCTATAACAACCCCGATTCCTCCCGCTTCATTTATTCCTACCCTGATAATCAGTCGGGTTTAACGCACTATATGGAAATGCGGATGGACGGCCGGTTTATTGATGTGCACCCGGCAGGTGAAATGCCGCCATTGCCCCCCCCGGTATTGTTGATCAGCATACCAACCGTATTATGACCATTGACGAACTGGTACAGCAGGTACCGATTGAAAAATTTGTGTTTGAAGGAATCACCGTTATCCGTATCAATGATGTGACCCAGCAGGAAGTTATCAACCTGATGAAAGAAAAGTTCCTGGATGAAAATTCCTTTTCAGATGCTTCCGTGTATGCAGAACTGGAAACGCATATCCAGACACTGATCGGCCTGAAAGGATTGAGTGTGGGTGTAACCCCTTTTTTCAAAATCAACAATCACTATATCTATTCAGACCTGCACAACGCCAACAGTATTCTCTTCCGGCACCTGCAATCCATTGCTGAAAAAGATGAGATAAGCGATTACTGTAAACTGCTTTTCAGAGACAGCAACAGGCCCCTGCTGTTTGATACGCTGCAGGAACAGGTGCTCAATGATGTACAGTGCCTTCAATACTATTTCAGGGAGGGCGCCAGAAGCCTGATTCTCTGTCCGCTGAAACAGCGGAATAACCTGATCGGTTTACTGGAAATAAGTTCCCCTGAAGCAGGACAACTGCTGCCCTTACATATCAGCCGGATTGAGGCAGCTATTCCTCTTTTTACTCTCGGTCTGGAAAAAAGCCTGGAACACCTCAACTATGAGGTAGATAAGGTCATTAAGAAAAATTTACTGCCGTGCAGCCCGCCGTGGAATGGAAGTTTACAGAGATAGCACTGAACTATATTGTAAATCTGCATCAAAAAAAAGAGGCCAAAATAGAACGTATCACTTTCCCTGATGTGTGGCCCCTGTATGCCGCTATTGATATACGTAATTCATCCACTGAACGGTCACATTCCATACAGCTCGATATGGTGGAGCAGTTGAATTTGGCGCTTCAGCTGATTAAAAAAGCGCAAACGATCATTGTTTTTCCGCTGCTGCAGGAAATGGAATTCAAAATTGAGAAATTTATTAGGGCAGCCGGCGATGTGCTGCAGTCAGAAGAGGAAATAACCATTCAGGATTTTGTGAAGGAACAGGTGGTATCCACCCGGAACCACCTGCACAGCACCGAGCCGCAGCTGAAAAATGATATTGAACATTATTTTTCGGTGCTGGATCCCCAGTTGGGTATGCTCTATCGTCACCGGAAGGATTATGAAGACAGCGTCACCCGGATTAATGAAACACTGTCAAAATTTATAGACAGGGAACAACTGGCAGCGCAAAAAGTTTACTCGCATTATTTTGAACGTTTTGTTACCGACGGGCTGGAGTTTAATATTTATATGGGCCAGTCCGTTTCACCCCGGAAGAAGTTTGATGAAATTTACCTGCATAATATGAAGATGTGGCAGCTTTCTGTTCTGGCCAAGGCAGCCCGTCTTACGCATAAACTGGAAGAGGAACTTGCCAACCCGCTGCGCACCACGCAGCTGATATTATCACACAACCAGCTGTTATCGGTTACTTTCCGTACGGAGGAAAGAAAATTTGATGTGGACGGCACTTATAATGTCCGCTATGAGATTGTAAAGAAAAGAATTGACAAGGTGAGGATAAAAGACACCAATGAACGCCTTACCCAGCCGGGCAAAATTGCCATTGTTTATTCGCAGGCAAAAGATGCGGCAGAATACACCGAGTATATTGAGTTTTTTCAAAGCCAGGGCCTCCTGAAAGAGGGCATTGAAAAATATGACCTGGAAGAACTGCAGGGAGTATCCGGTTTAAAAGCACTGCGGGTGGATGTAAAGTTTGAAGAAGATCCCAAAACCGCATCCAAAGTGGAGCTTTCAGACACAACGTCCGGTCAGCTGTTGGGAAAATAATATAACCGGGCGCCGGTTAGATAAAATTCAAATATTCATACTGCTTCATCAGTATCGCCTTATCATCAGCATTCAGCCATTTTTTCAGCACGGTGGCATAGGCATTTTTAAAGTCAATCTTGAATTTCAGGTCCCCTTCATCCAGATCGGCCAGGTTGGGCATTTCATTGATCAGGCCTTTTTGCTTCAGGCCTCCGCTGATGAAGAGCATATTATTGGCTGTGCCATGGTCGGTGCCATTGCTGGCATTCTGTGCCACCCTTCTGCCAAATTCAGAAAAGGTAAACAGCAGCACATCATTAAAACGGCCGTTAACCTTCAGGTCTTTTACAAAGGCTTTTACGGAATCATTCAATTCAGTAAACAGCCGCTGCTGCTGGCCTTCCTGCGCAATATGCGTATCAAAACTTCCTACTGACACATAGTACACTTTGGTATTAATATCAGAGTAAATCAGGGAAGCTATTGTTTTCAGGCTGTTGCCCAGACCGGTATTGGGATAAGTGGCATTGGTCGGGTGCATCCGGCTCTGTTTGAAAATATAATCAGCGCTGGAAAGTGTTTCCGCCATCGTTTTATATAAATAATCAACCGGCTGTTCGCCTTTTTGATCTGTATGGTTCTTCATTACATCTCTGAAGAATTTTTCATTGGCCGTGCCGTACAGCCTTCTCGGGTCTTTTACGGCAATGCCCTTGATGTTCTCTCCCTTTAATGATAAACTAAGCACATCATCGAGCTCAATAGCCTGCGTGGGTTTATCGCAGCCATTGCATTGTGCATCCAGATAGCGGCCCACCCATCCTGTAGTCCAGTACTCAGTAGCCTGGCTGGCGGTATGCCAGATATCCATGCTGCGGAAATGCGAACGGTCAGGGTTGGGATATCCAACATTATTCAGGATGGCGAGGCCTCCCTCATCATATATCTCTTTAAACCCGGTGAGGGCCGGATGAAGCCCTGCATCATCTGTAAGTGATAATGCTTTTGCTCTTTCAATACCCAGTTTCGGCCTTGCTTTATAGTACAAATCGTTGCGGACAGGAATAACGGTATTTAATCCGTCGTTGCCGCCGCTGAGCTGCAGGATCACTACTGCTTTATTGCCCGGCGGCACCATTACACCTCCTTCAAATGCTTTCAGAAATTTGGGCACCATCATGGAGGCGGTGGCCAGGGAACCGATCTGTATAAATTCTTTACGCCTGAGATACATATAGTATAGCTTTTAGCTGTGTTAACAAAGTTGATATTCGGGTGTGCTCATAATCTGCATTGTGGCTGTTTTTATAAAATTCTCCCTGCCTGTCTGGTCAGCATACTGTTTGATGACATCCATACTTAACCTGCTTTTTACCTGTAAGAGGTTTTTAGAGATTGCCTCCCCCAGTTTTTCCCTCGGTACACTTTCAAAATGTTTTACATACAGTTTCCAGTCCACATCCGCATTGATTTGCTGGCGCCGCATACCGGCATATTCTTTTGCATTTTGCTTGCTGCCCTGCTTTTTGCTTTCATTCATCATGCCGTCATCGGTTCTTCCCATCATGGCGTCATCATCGTCCTTGGGTCGCACATTCATTTCATCAGCATCATTAATCATCATGGGTATACGCAGCCGCATCATCAGGCTGCTGCTGTCAATCCAGGTTTTGCCCCCGGGCCATCCGGCTACATTAGGCGGGTAGAAAAGCAGTTGTCCCAGAATCCGCTGCAGCAGCATTAAGGCTTCTTCGTTCTCCAACTTCATCGGCAGCATTCGCTGAATGCCCACAAGCAGTTCCACCGGTGATTTGATTAACGCCCCGATGTTCCTTTCATCGTAAAACCAGTCACTGGTAAATATATCTTCCAGCAGTTTGGATATTTCATAGTTATTTCTGTAAACCCTGTCAGCCAGCCAGTTTATTTTATCTGCATCGGGTTTATCATTTACAAAAAACTTATAGATTTTTTGGGTGATATAGTTAGCTGTTTGTTTTTGCTCCAGCAGTATGTCGAGAACTTCACCGCCGTCAAAATTGCCGGTTCGCCCCAAAATTGTTTTGCTGCCAAAGTCATGCTGAAACCTTCTGAATATAAACTCCCCTTTCAGGTTGGCTCCCCAGCCGGTAAAAGCCCTGGCCGCTTCTTTAATATCATGCTCGGTGTAATTTCCCCTTCCCATGGTAAAGAGTTCCATCACCTCCCTGGCAAAGTTTTCATTCGGATGGTCTTTACGGTTTTGCTGATTGTTTAAAAAGTTCAGCATGGCGGCTGAGCGGGATACTTCTTTCAGCAGGGTGCCAAAATTACCCAGGGCATTTCTTCTTATCACATCCAGCAGACCCTGCTGGTAAAAAACATTCAGGTTACGGCAGGCAAAATGCCCGTGCCAGAAGAACGCCATTTTTTCCCTTAGCTGGGTGGCGCTGTTCACCATTTCATGCATCCAGTACATGTTCAGGTTGCGTATCCCTTCCCGGTTCTTCTGTTGTATTTTTTTCCGGTCTTCCTGCGGCAGTTCCTTTTTTTGCTGGCGGCCCGCTTCTTCAATGCCCATCACCAGGCCCTTCAGGTAATCATCAGCCACATCAATATAATCCGGCTTTTTATCAGATGCTTTTACCAGCGCTTTATAAAATTGTTTCGGGGTGTATTCGGTCAGATCAGGGAGTTGTTCAACAGCGGGACCAAAACCGGCACGCCACATCAGGTGCTGGTTTTTCAACTGATTGCTAAGAGACATGAGGCTAACTTTTAGGGTTTTAAGACTGAAAAGTCTGTTATTCGTTTAAAAAACCGGCCATCCTATTGACGTAAAACGTTAAAAAAGCCTTCAATATTTTCTATTTTTGATTATTGTTTTTATGCAGGTAAGGGCTTTAAAGTATATCATTCCTTTTATCTTTTTTATCAGCGCTATTCGCTCATTTAACAGCACAGGTTGGGTGGTTTGGATACCGATGATTATTGCCTGGATTGTTATCCCCCTGCTGGAACTGCTTATGAAGCCCGACCCGGCCAATATGAATGTTGCTGAAGAAGAACTGGCCAAAAATAACAAAACATATGACGTTCTTTTATACCTGATCGTTGCACTTCAATTCATTGCCCTGTACGAGTTCTTAGACGGGATGAAAAATGATTTACTTGCCTGGCAGGATCAAGCAGGACGTATTGCTGTAATGGGGCTGCTTTGCGGCACTTTCGGCATCAATGTGGGGCATGAACTGGGCCACCGGGTAAACAAATGGGAACAGTCCATGGCCAAAGCACTGTTACTTACTTCTCTGTACATGCATTTTTTTACTGAGCACAATAAAGGCCACCACAAAAGAGTAGCCACTCCGGAAGACCCCAGCAGCGCCAGGTATAATGAACCGGTTTACCTTTTTTATTTCCGCACTGTTATTTTCAGCTATATCAGCGCCTGGCATATTGCCAATGATGAAACAAGAAAAAGAAAACGGCCGGTATTTTCCTTATACAATGAAATGGTGCAGTTCACATTTATTCAGGCAGCATTGGTAATCTTGATCTATTTCTTTTTTGGGGCACCCGTGCTGTTATATTTTTTTGCCGCTGCCACGATGGGTTTTTTGCTGCTTGAAACGGTAAACTATATAGAACATTACGGGCTGGTAAGGAAATCAACGGGTGACGGGAAATATGAAAGAGCCATTCCTGCTCATAGCTGGAACAGCGATCATGTGCTGGGTAGGATCTTTTTGTTTGAGTTAAGCCGCCACTCAGATCACCATTATTTGGCGAGCCGTAAATACCAGGTACTGCGCCATCATGATGATGCGCCGCAAATGCCTACGGGTTATCCGGGTATGATGCTGCTATCACTGGTACCTCCTGCATGGTTTTATGTAATGAACAGGAGGATCAAAAAAATGCAGGCTGCAGCAGTTAATTCTTAGTGTTTGCTAAAACATAAGCCCTTACATGCAGGGCCTCTTCATTATTCATCCGGGCACGGGGAATCATTACCGGTAAAATATTATCCCATTTTTCAGCAGTAAACTGGTTTGTTTCCGGCAGGCCGTGGCAGCGGCCGCAGCGGTCAGTAAAAAGTTGTTTTCCTGCTGCTGTATCGGGCAGTACAGTTTCTTTGGGTGGATAAATGCTTTCAAACTTTTTGGGAGCTCCGGCTTTCCTTTCCGTAATTACAGGTACCGCTTTTTTATGGCAGGATGCCAGGAGCATTATCAGCATGATTTTTTTCATACCCGTCAGATATAATACAACAGGGAAAGTTTAGCGGCCTAATTGATGATCTTGTCTCCAAAATAAGTATGCAATACTGCAGGTAAGTTTATCCCGGCAGCTGATTGGTTATTCTCCAGCAAACAGGCTACTATCCTGGGCAGGGCCAGCGAGCTGCCATTGAGTGAATGAAGCAGTTTTGATTTTCCATCCGCATCCTTGAACCGGATTTTCATGCGGTTGGTCTGAAAAGTTTCAAAATCAGAAACCGAACTCACCTCCAGCCATTTTTGCTGGGCTGCACTGAACACTTCAAAGTCATAAGTAAGAGCAGAGGCAAAGCTCATATCCCCGCCGCAGAGCTTTACAATACGGTAAGGCAGCTCAAGGGTATTCAGCAATTTTTCAACATGGTTTACCATTTCCTCCAGCACCTCATAACTTTTATCCGGATGTACCAGCTGAACGATCTCCACTTTATCAAACTGGTGTACACGGTTCAGTCCCCGTACATCGGCGCCAAAGCTGCCGGCTTCTCTTCTGAAGCAGGGGGAGAAAGCTGTCATTTTAACCGGGAGGTCTGTTTCTTTTAAAATCTCATCCCGGTAAATATTCGTAACAGGAACTTCAGCTGTAGGTATCATGTAGAAGTTATCCGCCGGCATGTAATACATCTGTCCTTCCTTGTCGGGCAACTGGCCTGTGCCATAGGCTGTAGCTTCATTCACCATCAATGGCGGAAGATATTCCGTGTAGCCTGCAGCCGTGTTATAATCAAGAAAATACTGCATCAATGCCCGCTGAAGTTTTGCACCTTTTCCTTTATACAGCGGGAAACCACTGCCGGTGATTTTGGCGCCTGTTTCAAAATCTACAATGTCGTATTTCTTTATGAGTTCCCAATGAGGAACAGCTTCTGACAGCAGTTCAGGCTTTTTGCCTCCTTCTCTTACAACTACATTGTCAGCCGGTGTTTTGCCGGGCGGTACTTTTTCAGAAGGAAGATTAGGAAGTAAAACAAGTTTATTGTTTAACTCTATCTCCGTTTCAGCCAGTTTGCCGGCAATCGGCTGCAATAATGCTTTAAAAGATGCCACTTCCCGTTTTTTTCTGCCGGCTTCCTCTTTCTCTCCCTTACTCATCAGTTGGCCAATTTCTTTTGATGCGGCATTGATTTGTGCCAGGGTATTATCCGATTCAAGCTGCAGTTTTTTTCTTTCATCATCCAGCGCAATGATTTCCTCTACCAGTTGTACATCTGTAAAATGTTTTATGGCCAGCTTTTGTTTTACCGCCTGCGGGTCCTGTCTTAATACCTGAAGCTGCAGCATTTTTTCCTGTTTGCCGCAAAGATAATGGAGAAGCCAGTAGGCTAGCCCGCCTTATCTTTGCCCGCATGTTTGTAAGTGACGACCTGCAGCAGCGCTGGTGGAACCTGGAAGCCAAACTGGTTGAAAGATTTGGCAAGAAACCGGACATGGAGGCCATTTTGTTCCTGATAGGCGTACAGGAATTTGGTGAGATACGGGAAAAATTTACTAAGGAGCAAAAACAGGATCTGATGCACATTGCAGTTTGTCATCTATTTTCTGCCAGTGGCTACTATGAGCTGGAGAGTGTGGACGAAGACGGCTGGCCGCACTATAAGCAACTGAAACAAATGCCCGACATGACCCCTCCCGAACAGGAGCATTTCCTGAAAGACCATATACTGTTGTACTTTGATCAAAACGAATTCTGATATGAAAAGAATTTTATTTCAGTTGTTTTTACTGACAGGTGTTTTTTTAACCGTCAGTGCGCAAACAGACTCCACTGTAAAAAAGAAGGACCGGAAGAAAGATGTACTGCTGCAAACCAGTATGGGTGATATAGTGATCCGTCTCGCTGATTCCACGCCCCTGCACCGCGATAATTTTTTAAAACTGGTGAAAATGAAATACCATGATGGTATTTTATTTCACCGGGTAATAAAAGATTTTATGATACAGGCCGGCGACCCCAACAGTAAAACTGCCAAACCGGGCGAAAGGCTGGGTAGCGGAGGGCCGGGGTATACGGTGCCGTCAGAGATCAGGGCTTCGCTTTTTCATAAGAAAGGAGTTATTGCTGCTGCCAGATTGGGTGATAGTGTAAATCCGCAGAAAGCCAGCAGCGGCAGCCAGTTTTATCTGGCCCAGGGTAAAAAATTTACAGATGAAGAACTGGATAACATGGGAAAAAGCCTTCCGGGTGGAAGAAAAATTACCGCTGAACAAAGAGAGGTTTACAAAACCTTAGGTGGTATACCCCATCTGGATGGCGCTTATACCGTTTTTGGAGAAATAGTGCAGGGACGGGAAGTGGTGGACAAAATAGCTGTTGTTGCCACCAGCAGAGACCGGCCGGTTGAAGATGTAAAAATCATCAGCGCCGGGCTTATTAAAAGAAAGAAAAAAAGATAAAAGAGATCCCCCTGACCCGGCAACAAAAAAAAATACCGGGCTGCCGGTTATTAAACGAAAACGCATCTGCTGTTTTCAGCAGATGCGTTTATTATTGAGCAATTAGTAATTATTTCCAATCCCTCCGCCGCCTTCCGTTCTTTTCTTCTCTTCTTCTGAAGCATCCTTGCGTTGTCTTGCTGCTTGCATTGTATTGCTGCCGAACCTCCAGGTAAGACTGGTTCTCAGTTGACGGCTTTCCCAGTTGCCGCTGGCAACTGTTTTTTGTCCGGCAAAGTTGCTCTCGCCTTTCCATTTCATGCTGAAGAAGATGTCCGATACAGAAACCTTGAATGTTCCCTTGCCTTTAAACACCTGTTTTTGTACGCCGGCATCCATTGTCCACATGGCCCTGCTTTCAAAAGTTCCCTGCCAGATGGAGGGTGAATTGTACCAACCGCTGGCTTCAGCTGTCCAGTCTTTTTTCTTGCCGAACTTCAGGCTGTGCTGCATGTATATGTTGAAGGAAATAACATCCAGGTCAACAGTACGGTTACCCCCTCCAAAATCAGCTTTATAATGCGAGTAATTTCCGCTGAAGTTTACAAACATCATATATGATTTATACATCAGGGGATAGCTGATGTTCAGCGATACCACATCCTGCGTGGCAAGGTTTTTCTTGGTAAGAAAACTCTTGGATTTTTCAGCCGTGTCCCCCAACTGGGTAAACACATCGTTTACATGGCTGTAGCTTAGTTTTGTTGTAAGCTTATACTTATAAGTATGCGTCAGCGATATGATATCTGTATACTGCGGACGCAGTTGTGTATTTCCCTTCATGAATGTGTATTCATCCAGCTTAAATTCAAAAGGATTCAGATCCTGGTAAGCCGGCCGGTCAATGCGGCGGCTGTAAGATATTCCCCATTGATTGTTCGGATCTTTAGCCACTGAAACAGCCGCACTGGGAAACAGGTTGGTGTATTCCCTGATAAATCTGAGTTTTGATGAAGTGTGAATGCTGCCATCAGCATTCAGTCCATAAGAATCGCCGGTAGTAGTGGTATTTTCTATTCTTAATCCGGCCTGCACCGTCACCCCTCCTTTCAGTTGTTTGTTATAGTTTACATACAGGGCATTGATATTTTCTTCATAGTCAAACTGGTTGCTGCGGGGCACATCCAGTGTCTTTTGTTCGGGGTTCAGCTGCTGTACATTAAACCGTTGAAAGTTATTGTTGGTTTTTATTAAAGAAGTTTTGCCGCCAATGCCCAGCCTTCCCTTTTTGAAGTTCGATTCATAGTCTGCCTTCAGTGTATAAATATCAATATCAGTAGGCGAAAGGAACCGATAAATAAACTGGCTTTGTAAACCGGTTCCGGAAGCATCGTAGTAATAATTAGGCTGCAGCTGGTTGGAGTTGATTCGGAAAAGTCCATAATCAGCATCCACATTCAGCTCCCTGCCGGATGTATCGGTATATTTATAGTTCAGGTTAAAATTTACATTGTTTCTTTCCATCCGGTTTCTGTTATTGGCTACCAGCAGCCTGTTTACCACTCCGGTTGGCTTGAAGCTGATGGGGGTGCGGCTGTCGCTGTTAAAGCTGTTTTCAGCAATGTTCCCGTTAATAAGAATGCCAAAAGTGCTTCTATTTGTCGCAAAATAATCCAACCCGGCTTTAAAGCCATGGCTTTCGTTCTGCATAATCATGGTGCTCTGCTGATTGAATATGGTATCCAGCAGATCCCTGTACAACCTGAATTTATTTTCGTTCTTTGAATTATTATAATTGTAATTACCAAAGACATTAATGTTCTTATTGCGGTGATTAATTGAAAGACCCGTATTGTATTTAGGGTATACCCAGATATTATACCCGGCATTTACTGAACCGTTGGTGCCAAAGGCTTTATTTTTCTTCAAGCGGATATTAATAATACCGGCATTACCGGCAGCATCATACTTGGCTGAAGGATTGGTGATGATCTCGATGGATTCTATCTGGGCTGACTGAAGTGATTTCAGGTAATTGGTGAGATCGGACCCTGAGAGCGGTGTTGGTTTCCCGTCAATATATATCTGTACACCGTTTTTTCCGGCCAGGCTGATATTTTCATCCTTATCAAGCAATACACCCGGCGATTTGCGAAGCAATTCCAGCGCATCATTACCTGTAGCATTGATGGTGCCTTCTACATTCAAAATGGTCTTATCGGCTTTTACTTCTATCATCGGTTTTTTGGACGTAACGGTTACACCGGCAAGGTTACTGCCGGCTTTTACCATGGCCAAATCTCCCAGGCTGACTTCACCCGAGCCTGATAACTCAAACACTCTTGAGTAAAAAGTAGTATACCCAACATGGGATGTGCTTAACAGGTAATTGCCGTTTTTGGGGGCGGTAATAGAGAAGTTTCCGTTTGCACTTGTAATACCAAGTTTGGCTACAGAAGAATCCTTTGCATTCAACAGCGATACGGTTGTTTTATCCAACCCCTTTCCCTGTTCATCCTTTACACTACCAGTAACCTTTTGAGCCATAGCGGAGGCCGATAAAAGGATAAAGGCGGTTAAACCTGTTACTAACTTTCTCATTGTTAATGGTTTTTAATCTTGCGGAGGCAAAGATACCTCCGGTCATCCAGTTGTAAAAGCACTTCCCGATTAATGGCACAAAATGGTATCTGAACGGCGGTTTATGTCCGGTGAATTGAATTAGGTGCGATTGACATTCAATTTGTTTATCGCCGTTTTCCCTTAGGTTTGCAGCAAACCAACTGGTATGAATTTTCCTGCCGATCTCCGTTACACAAAAGACCATGAATGGATAAAACTGGATGGAAATACAGCCACTATTGGCATTACTGATTTTGCCCAAAGGGAACTGGGTGATATTGTATATGTGGAAGTGGAAACCGTGGGGCAGAGCCTTGAAGCAGGCGCCGTATTTGGAACCGTGGAGGCGGTAAAAACAGTGTCTGACCTTTTCTTACCGGTAAGCGGGACAATTACTGAATTTAATTCCTCCCTGAATGGCGCCCCTGAATCGGTAAATAATGATCCGTATGGAGCCGGCTGGATGATTAAAATGACTGTTAACAACCCGACAGAGGTAAATGAACTGATGGATGCGGCTGCCTATGAAGCCATCACCGGTTAAATCTCACCTAACGTTCTGTGCGTATATCAGCATGATACAACCGGCTGTTGTGTCTTAACCAACCAATTGAACCTGAAAACCACATACAGCGAACAGGAGCTGGTGGCATTGCTTCAGCAAAGAGACCAGCAGGCTTTCAGTTATTTGTACGATAACTATTCGGGGGCTTTATTTGGTATTGTACATGCTATTGTTACTGACCGGGAAGCAGCCAGTGATGTGCTCCAAAATGTGTTTATAAACATCTGGAAGAAGATAGAATCATATGATGCATCTAAAGGCCGCCTGTTTACCTGGATGCTGAACATAGCCAGAAATGCTGCAATAGATGAAATAAGGTCAAAAGGATACCGGGATGCACAAAAAAACCAGCCGCTTGGCGAAAACACGGAAATTGCCGGTTCCGCATACGGCCCGGCTGTAAGCGATGTGGGCCTGAAAAAACTGTTGGGCAAATTAAAAGAAGAATGGAGGGTGCTGATTGACCTATCCTATTTCCAGGGCTTCACGCATGAAGAAATAGCTAAAATGCTCAGCCTGCCTTTGGGAACAGTGAAGACAAGAATACGAAGCGCTTTAATTCATTTAAGAACAATGATTCAGTAAAAGTGAACATACAGGAATACATATCAAGCGGAATTGTGGAAAGCTATGTGCTTGGCCTCGCTTCAGAAGAAGAAAGAAGAGAGTTGGAGCGGATGTGTGCCGGGCACCCTGAAGTGTTGCGGGCCAGAATTGATTTTGAACTGGCGATGGAAAAACAGGCTATGGCCAATGCAGCAACTCCTGACCCGGGTGTGAAAGACAAAATCATGAACGAAATCAGCGGCGGCGGAAAAGTGGTTTCCATGAAAGCATCGCCTGTCAGAAGAATAAACGGCTGGAAATATGCTGCTGCCGCCTGCATTGCCCTGCTGGCAGGAAGTATTTACCTGAACATTTCTTTGTCCGGTAAAAACAAAAAACTGAAGGGCGATTTTGATAATACTGTTGCTAAATTAAATGATATCCGGAAAGATGTTGATATGCTCCGGGGCAGGCCTGAAGTAAAAATGGCATCCATGAAGGGAACACCTGAATCACCTCAATCCTATACTACAGTATACTGGGATACTGCTTCGCATGATGTTTATCTGCTGGTGAACAACCTGCCCAAACCTGCCGACAGCCTTCAATACCAGTTGTGGGCATTGGCTGATGGACAACCGGTTGACCTGGGTTTCATCAGCGATGATTACTTTGTCCGCCAGGATAAATTGCTTATCAAAGCCAAAAATGCCCAAAAGGCCCAGGCATTTGCCATCACACTTGAAAAGAAAGGCAGGCCGGATGCGAAGACACCTGCAGGCAAGATGTATGTGCTCGGTAATCTCTGATAACAACTCTTTTTCAATCCAATTATCTTGTTTGGTCGTAACTGTCAGAACACAAACACTGCTATAGTAGTTTTTGGTTCTATAGTTGGTTAAACAAGGGGTCTCTTTGGGGGCCTCTTTTTATTCATTGATAAATTAGAACATAATCATTCTTCTCATTATTATTGCCAAAACTTTGCTTGAAAAAGATACAACCATCATTCTTTCCCGGTGCTGCCTGGCTGGTTACCACCACCATTTTACTCATAGTGCCTGGTTCGGCTTTTCCTAAAGCGGACTGGCTCAGCAAAGTGTGGTTTGACAAATGGGTGCATATCTTTCTTTTTGCCGTACTTGTATTTTTATGGTGCTGGTCGTTATTAAGGTACCGTTTCGATGAAAAAAGATTAAAAAACCTCTTTGTTGTTTGTTCACTAACAGGGTTTGCCTATGGTGTGGGAATGGAGTTCGTACAGAAACATTTTGTGGCCAACCGGTTTTTTGACAGCGGAGATATTGCAGCTGATGCCGCCGGATGTGTTGCAGGGTTAATTTTTAGCCTCAGGAGGTTTATAAAAAAATAAACCCCTGTAGAAACAGGGGTCGCAACCAAAACTAACTGCTTATGAGAAAATTGACTGCTTTTATAAGTAAGATCTGTAATAGTATAACGCAAATTTACTGCCGGTAGTATGATGTATGCTGTTAATGAAAGTTTAAAAGAACTTATTCCGTATTTCCACCCATCCGCTAATAGTAAAAGCCGGTATAATCATTTGTAAGCTTACGATGTCCTTTATAAGCAGAGTTATACCGCCGCAATCGTTTGTTTTCAAACATTCCCCGATGCTTTATAAAAAAAAGCTGACAATCAATCTTTAGAGAACTGGCAATACTTGGACTTTTCCTTTGTGTTTTACTTTCTAAATTCCATGCCAAAAAATTAACTGCAAAAAAAGGCCGGCCTTTGCGAAGGCCGGGTTATTAAGAAACTAAATTCAAGTCACTTGATAAACCCCTTTATCAGGTCCATCAGGCCCCCTCCGCCGCTTTGCTGATCCTGAAAGTTGCTTTGAGATTTCCGGGTTAGGTTCCCGATAATATCCTGTATATCAAACCCACCGCCGCCTGATCCGCCATTTCCTCTGCCGGTAAATTGCTCAAGCGGGTTCTGTAATGAAAAACCTCCTGATTGCTGCTCTTCCTGAACCGGCACTGCTGCACGGCCTACCAGGGAACCTACAAGGTTATCCAGTGTGGCTTCTTTATTTGAAGGGTCATTAGTTTGCTGTATGAGGTTGTTAATGGAATTAGGTATCAGGTTATTGGCAATATTGCCGGCAGAGGCGGGGCTCATTTTATACTTGCTCACCAGCTTGCTGATCAAATAGCCAATCATCATGGTAACAATAGGGTTTTTTATCAGGCTTCCCATTCCGCCTCCCTAACCAGCATTTCCGCCACCCTTAAAAAGGTCAAGTATATTTTGAAAGCCGCCGCCGGCCCTTACATTCTGGAAACCGCTTGCAATGGTTTTGGTGGCATCTGCCATTATCTCCGGGTTGTATTCATTGGGCACTTCGGGATTATTTACCACTGTATCCTGCCCGAATTGTTTTACGATGTTGAACAACTGGTCTAACATAGCCGTTTGATTTGTGTTTGTGCCTGCAGCAAACCGTTATTAAAAAATGTTGGAATATCTAAAGTAGGTCTTCTGGCGGAGCTGTTCTGATATATTTTGCAGGTTCGCAAAATCAGTTTTGCCGGGCCAGTTTTTCCGAGTTTTCAGCAAACTGCAAGGCATCAATCAATTCCTGAATACCCCCGTTCAACACTGTATCCAGGTTATACAATGTAAGCCCGATACGATGGTCGGTTACCCTGCCCTGGGGAAAATTGTATGTTCTGATCTTGGCGCTTCGGTCACCGGTGCTTACCAGGCTTTTGCGGTGGCGGGCAATTTCCTCTTCCTGTTTTCTTACCTGTTCTTCATACAGTTTGGTTCTAAGCATCTGCATGGCTTTTTCCCGGTTAGCCAGTTGGGTTCGTTCCGTCTGGCATATTACTACGGTACCGGTAGGTATATGTGTGAGCATTACCTTAGTTTCCACTTTGTTTACATTCTGTCCGCCGGCCCCGCCGCTGCGGGCAGTCTCCATTTTTACATCGCTTTCTTTCAGTTCAAAGTCCACTTCTTCAGCCTCGGGCATTACCGCAACTGTGGCTGCCGAGGTATGCACCCTTCCGCTGGCTTCTGTTTCCGGTACCCGCTGCACCCGGTGTACTCCGCTTTCAAACTTTAAAGTACCATATACATCATCGCCGGTCACCTCAAGCTGTACCTCTTTGTAACCGCCAACCGTGCCTTCATTTTCGCTCAGTATTGCCGTCTTCCATCCTCTTCTTTCACAGTAGCGGATATACATACGAAGCAGGTCGCCTGCAAAAAGACTGGCCTCATCACCGCCCGTACCTGCCCGAATTTCAAGTATGGCGTTTTTTTCATCCTGCGGATCTTTGGGTATCAGCAGCTGGCGGATATAAACCTCCACCTGCCCTTTTTTTTCGTCAAGCGCCGGCGCTTCCATTTTGGCCAGTTCCCTCATTTCTTCATCATTGCCCGCCAGGGCTTCTTTATAAAAATCAATATCCTCCAGTATTTTTTTATATTTATTATATGCAGCCACAATTTTTTCCAGGCTGCGATACTCTTTGCTTGTTTCAGCAAACTTTTTATTGTTACCGACGATTTCCGGGTTGGTAAGTGCCACACCCAACTGGTCAAATCTCGCTTTTATGGCTTCTAATTTGTCTAACATGCCCCCTCCGTCTCCCCCTGAAGGGGGAGGGTTTTGTTTGATTAAATTTGGGCAGCAAAGTTAATAGAATACGGCATGGCTTTTAATAAGTTTAAAGCAGACAGGCTGTTTGACGGCTATCGGTTTTGTGAACCCGGCAGTGTATTGATTACCGATGAAAGCGGCAAAATGCAGGCTATAGTTCCTGAAACTGAAGCAGGAGATGATATATGGCAAGCGGAAGGCATCATTACCCCGGGGCTTGTCAATTGTCATTGCCACCTTGAATTAAGCCATTTGAAAAACGTCATTCCGCCGCATACAGGGCTGATTGATTTTTTATGTTCCGTTGTAACCAAACGGGAAGCCTCCCCAAACCCCTCCGCAGGAGGGGCTTTTCAAGATACTTTACAAAAGAAAATGAATGCTATTATCGCAGCTGAAAAAGAAATGTTTGACAATGGCATTGTAGCCGTTGGGGATATTGGCAATACCGCCGATACGGCTCTGGTAAAAAGTAAAAGCAAAATACGCTGGCAGAATTTTGTGGAGGTATTGAGCTTTACAGATGAAAAAGCGGAAGAGAATATAATGCATTACAGAACGGTTCTTGAAGCGATGACCGATGACCAATGGCCGGTCAACCATCTACGGTCATCGTTGGTTCCTCATGCCCCGTACAGCATTTCTCCAAAAACATTTCAGTTAATAAACCAGACCACTGCGGATCAAATCATATCCATCCATAACCAGGAGCACCCGGCCGAAGATGAGTTATACAAAACCGGAGGGGGTGAATACCTGCGGTTCTTTAAAATTTTCGGATTAAACAGATCGCCTTTCCCGGTTACGGGCAAAAGCAGCATCCGTTCGGTATTGCCATATTTTACAAACCGGCAAACAATATTGCTTATTCACAACACCTTTATGCCGGAGGAAGATATTGTGTGGGCGAATGAATATGCGGCAGCCAGCGGATTAAAACTGGTGTACTGCCTCTGCATCAATGCCAACCTGTATATTGAAAACAGGGTTCCGCCGATTGACTTACTGATGAAGCATGGCTGCCATATCGTTCTCGGCACTGACAGTTATAGCAGCAACTGGCAGCTGAGTATTGCCAAGGAAATGGAATCTGTACGAAAACATTTTCCGCATTTACCGGAAGAAACCATTTTGCAATGGGCAACGAGTAAAGGGGCCAAGGCTTTGGGATGGGAGGATGAGTTGGGTTTTTTTGAGAAAGGGAAGAAACCGGGAATTGTTTTATTGAATAACAGTTATACCACTTCAAATAAATTACCCTAACACCTCCCTCAGCACCGGCAAACTCTTCAACGTTCCAAAATCCTGAATATGCAGGGCATAATAAGTTTCATAACGGTGTAATAACTGCCTTCGAAGATCATGGCCGAGTTTGATATCCGCCAGTTCTCCGGGCTGCATTACTTTGAGTAAATGAGAAGTGACCGCCGCTTCCTTACCTTCCAGAAAATGCGGGTGCCGGGGCTGTTCAGAAACAAAAAAACCTTCCTGCAGGTCAAGATAAATATTCCGGTCGCTGTAATTATCATCAATCCGCAAACCAAAATGCACCGGCAGGTGCAGGGCAAAAAAAAGCGGCAGGTTGGCCATCACGGTTCCGCTGCTTTCATCCAGCTTCATCAGCACATCTTCCGAAAAATGAAAAAGATCAGGATGGCTTTCGGGCTGCTTTAAACATTTAGTGAGCAGTTCCACCATAAACAGCGCCACTGCATTTTTTGGCACATCACTGAAAATATTTTTGTACAAGTACGACCACTTGAACTCCCTGATGCGATTCAGGTGCTTTAGTTCATTGTGATAAACTACCAGGTCCAGTATGGCTGCCGGTTGAAACAGGTTTGCTTTGCCGCTTCCTTTCTTGGCAGAAGTTCTTACGCCATTCACTAAATAAGACTGAATGCCGAAAAGTTCCGTAAAAATGGTAACCACCACACTGGTTTCTCCGTATTTCACTGTACGCAGTACAATGCCTTTGGTTTTATGCAGTTTGTCCGGCATTATTTGCTGATGAAAAATATTTTCGCCACTGCCCTTTCCCGTTTGCCTGTTGCTGAATTGCTGCCGTCATCGCTGACCAGGACAAGATAAGCGCCACTGGAAACTTTTTGGCCCCGGTAATTTCTTCCCTCCCACACAGCCTGCCCGCCCAGGGCCCTTGTTTGGTACACCAGCCTTCCATCCAGTTCCGTGATTTTTACAATGGCGTTGTTCACCAAGCCGCGGATAGCAATGGTACCGGTATAACCCGGCGGTACCGGGTTTGGAAACACCAGCACCCCTTCATTTTTTTCACCGCCTTCTGTTGCGGTGCTTCTGAATGAACAAATGCCTTTGGCAGTAGCAAACCACACTTCGCCTGTCTTTCCGTCAATCGTTATTTTTTTTACGCCCCTGCTCAGCAGCGGGCTGTTTTCTTCTGTAAAAGGATAAATCACTTTTTCTCCTTCTGCATTTACCAGGAAAACCCCATTCCTGGTGGCTACCCATTTCCGGTCGGCGCCATCCACAGCAATGCTCCGCACCTCCTGGCCTTTGAATAGATAACCGGCAAAATTTCCGTTGGGAACAATGGGCCAGATAGCGTCGCAACCTGCAGGATCAAAAACCTGTTCGGGACATTGTATCACACCAATGCCATCGGCAGTGCCCGCCCAGATAAAACCATTTTTATCTTTTGCTACACAAAACACATCATTAGAAGGAAGGTTGCCGCTGCCCGAACCCATCCGGAATCTTTTCCAGCGGTCATCCCCGGTATTGTCAATAGCGGCGCCATGGTCAAAGCAAATCAAACCATTTCCCAACGGAGAAACAATCCACTTATAATTGTTGTTATCAACTATGATCTGCGACAGTGCATTTTGTACAAGTGAAAAGGGGGGGGTGAGGCTTTTCCAGCTGCCGTCGCTTTTTCTTACCCGCAGCGGTTGGGCAGCTCCAAAGTTGGAAACCCAAAGATTATTATCTGCATCAAAGGCTGATCCGGCAACACGGTAGCTTGCAGGATCAACCACTGTTGCGCCGAGATTATTTTGTTTAAATATTTCAAACACCGGCCCTGGTTTTACATGCAGCAGCCCTCCTCCGAAGGAGCCTGCCCAAATGGTTTCATCCCTTTTATCGATGGCGATAGAAATAATATCAGGTATGGAGTCAAGCTGAGGATATTTATTTCCATTCAGATTAGTCCATACACTTTCTTTAAAACTAAAAACACCATTCTTATTTTGCTGTGCGGCCCATAAGCCGTTTACCGCTCCGGCAGTAGCATAAAAGGTGCTGTTATAAACCACTATTTCGCCACCGGCAACTGAGGCCGGAGAGTTTAGTTTATAATTTTCAGCAGAAGTCCCTGCATCAAACCTGGAAAGACCGGCCATACTGTCGGCCACCCAGGGATTATTGTTAAACAATATGGCTTTGCGGGGAGCTTTTATTGCTGAGCTGCCCGCTATGGTCCTGGATACCGCTCCGTCTGCATTCAAAATAATAACCCGGGCTGCTGTACCCTGTTGCTGGCAAAGCTGAATTTTATTTTCTGTACTGTTGCAGTTTACGATAGTCCAGCCATCCGTATAAAGCGGAGACCAGGTTGTTCCATTTTGCACAAAAAGTGAATCATCCTTCTGCACTATTACTTTTCCCTGCACCGTCATCACATTTTGACATGCTCCTGTTGCCAGGCCATTGCTGCCACTAACCGCCTGCCAGTTGGCATAGTTAGCAGGATTAGCAGAATTAACAGCAACTTTTTTCAGTCCTTCAGCCGTGGCGGCATAAAAGAAAACACCATCACTTGTAAACCCGCTCACCCTTACCTGGTTGCCGCCGTTACCGATGAACCAGGAATCCTTCACTTCATATCTTTCACCATCCACCACTATAACACCCAATCCGGTTGATAAATAAAAATTTTTTGCCAGCGGGTAAATATGGTAGATGGTTTTATCACCAATAATATTATCCCGCTTAATATCCGGAACATTATAAATATCATTCCGGTAAATGATGTCAATATTACTGTTCGTGTAGGCAATGAAAAGTTTTTGGGTTGTTTCATCATATTTTATTGCGCTAACCCCTGTTTCGCTCAGACCGGTTACCCGGCTGTACCTTTCAATCAGGTTTTCATTATTCACAGAAAATAAACTATACGGGGTGGCACAATACAGTTTCCCGTTGCCGGCTGTTACATCAATGGCATTATTGTACGGTAAATGCTCCCGCCACTCTCCAACAGGTGGAAGAGGATCCTGTGCCCGGCATTGCAAAATGATCTGAAGAAAAAAAACTGATAAAAAATATCTCACACTTCAAAAATAATGAAAGTCAAAGCGGTCATACCGTCATAATAGTCAAATAAACCATACTGGTCAAAATAGTCAAACAGGTTTGGGAAAGCCTATGACTCACTTGACCCGTTTGTCCTTTTTAACCTCTTTACCCTCTTTTACGTTTCTTTGCAGCCTACCATTCACCTGAAGTATGTGGCACAGCCTTGGCAGGTTTATATTGAAGTACCGGGTTGCATTATTGGCAGCCCTGGCAGGCCTTACTGTTTTTATGGGCTACCATGCAAGCAAGGTGGAGCTTAGCTATGATTTTTCCCGGGCCATCCCCACCAACAACCCCAAATACAAAGCGTACCAGGAGTTCAGAAAAAAATTCGGAGAAGACGGCAATCTTTTAGTTATTGGCATACAAACAGAAGATTTTTTTAATGAAAAAATGTTCAATGCGTATGCTGACCTGCAGCAAAAAATAAGAAAGGTAACCGGTGTGGATGATATTATTGCTGTACCCTCGGCAGTGAACCTGGTAAAAATTCCCGGTACAGAAAGATTAAAAGCCGATACTATTTTCCCCGCACATCAACTTACACAAGCAGAAACAGACAGCGGCGCTAGCCTTTTTCTCAGCCTGCCTTTTTACAAAAACCTGCTGTATAATCCGTCAACCCATGCCTGGCTTATGGGTGTGCGCATCAACAAAGACCTGATGGCTTCCAAAGCCCGGATAGAAATAGTAGATACCATTGGCCGGCTGGCAGATGAGTTTGGCTCGGCCAAGAACCTTACCGTGTATAAAAGCGGCCTGCCGCATATCCGTACGGAATTATCTGTAAGAATTGTGAAAGAGATGAAGATGTTCATCATCGTTTCCATCGTCCTGTCTGCTTTAATCCTGTTGCTTTTCTTCCGCTCATTTACGGCCATGTGGCTTTCGCTGGCCGTTGTATTTATCGGGGTGATATGGAGCTTTGCCACGATACAGCTGATGGGCTACAAAATAAGTGTGCTCAATGCACTCATCCCTCCGCTGATAGTGGTGATTGGTATTCCCAACTGCATTTATTTTCTTAACAAGTTTCATACGGCATGGAATGATCCTTTGGCGGTTTCTGGCGGCGACAAAAAAAAATCATTGGTGACCATGATTGACAGAATGGGAGTGGTTACCCTGTTTTGCAACCTGACAGCTGCTATTGGTTTTGCCGTGTTTGCCCTTACCCAAAGCCAGATTCTGAGGGAATTTGGCTTTGTGGCCGGTATCAATATTTTCGCATTGTTCTTTATTTCACTGATACTAATTCCCGCTGTTCTTAGTTTTTTGCCACCGCCCAAATCACGGCATACCCGGTACCTGGAAAACCCGCGGCTGAACCGCTGGCTTGACCGGCTGGAGCGGTGGTCGCTGAACCATCGAAAACTAATCTATGGCATAACCATCGCAGTGGTGGCAATTTCTGCTGCAGGTATACTGCGGCTGAAAACACTTGGTTTTATTGTAGACGATTTGCCCAAAGAGGATAAGTTATACACCGATCTTAAATTTTTTGAAAAGCAATTTAAGGGGGTAATGCCGCTTGAAGTGATCGTGGATACCAAAGAAAAGCGGGGCGCTTCCCGGAACTACAATAACCTGCTGCGTATTGATTCACTTGCGGAATACCTGGCTTCTTTCCCCGACGTTGGAAGACCGTTAAGTGTTATTGACGGGCTTAAGTTTGCCAGGCAGGCTTTTTTTGAAGGAGACAGTAACAATTACTCCATGCCCCTTGAATTTGACCTGCCTGCACTATCACAATACCTGAGCCAGCCGAAAGAACCCGGAAACACAAAGAACTCATTCGTAAAACTGGTAAGCACCTTTATGGACAGTGCCCGGCAAAAAGCCCGCATCAGTGTAAATATGGGTGATGTGGGAACTGCCCGTTTGCCCGGTCTGCTTGACAGCATCAGCAGCAGGATAAACACTTTATTCCCAAAAGAAAAGTTTGATGTGCAGCTAACAGGCACCAGCGTCACATTTGCTGAAGGCAACCGTTATATCATCAACGGGCTTAAAGACAGTATCGCCTGGGCATTTGTACTCATTGCTTTTTGCATGTTATACCTGTTCCGGTCAGCAAGAATTTTGGTTTGTTCCCTCATCCCTAATGTTATTCCGCTGCTGATAACAGCCGGAATAATGGGCTGGGCTGGCATCCCGCTAAAGCCTTCCACCGTTCTGGTATTCAGTGTGGCGCTTGGAATTGCCATTGATATTACAATACGGTTTCTGGTGAATTATAAACAGGAGTTGCCACGCAACCGGTTCAACATGAAGCAAACGGTGATTGAAACCATTCACAGTACCGGCATCAGCATCATTTACACTTCGCTGGTATTGATAGCAGGCTTTATCATCTTTTGCTTTAGCGGCTTGGATGGTACCAAGGCGCTTGGGTGGCTTACCTCGCTTACCCTGGTAACGGCCACCTTTACCAACCTGGTGCTGTTGCCGGCAATTCTCATCTCATTTTTCAGGGTAAAAAGATAGTTATGCTATATAGTTTGCCTTGAAAATCAGTGAGTAAAAGCAACAATATTCAAGCAGCAGACCGGCATTGGCCCTTGTCTGTTGATAAATGGTCAATACGGTGTGGATTTAAGAGGGGCTGAGAAGGCTAAAACCTTAACATTTTTTTTATTATCAGGCTTAGGTTAATTAATTTCAGCCCCAATTCTTCGACAGGCTCCGAAGGCTTTGATTTCTATTCATATACTAAAACAAAATGCACATGAGAAAACTGTATTTACTGCTTTTGGGAGTTGTGTTTTTTGCCGCACAGGCATTGGCACAACGCACCGTCACCGGAAAAGTGACAGACGAAAAAGGCAACCCCCTGGCAAATGTATCCGTGCTGGTAAGGGGCACTACAACCGGTACCACTACCAAAGAAGACGGTACATACTCACTAACGGTACCAGCTAATGCAAAAGCGCTGGTATTTTCTTCAGTGGATATGAGCCCGGTTGAGCAGGCAATAGGTACAGCTTCAGTTGTGAATGCAACCCTGAAAGCTGAAGACAGAACCATGTCGGAAGTGGTGGTAGTGGGATATGGTACACAAAGAAGAAGGGATGTTACCGGTTCGGTTTCCCGTATATCAGGCGATAAAACAAAAGACCTGCCCGTTCAGAGTTTTGAACAGGCATTGTCTGGCAGGGCTGCCGGTGTAAGCGTTACCCTTCCGAACGGTGTTTTAAATGCTCCGCCTGTAGTTCGGGTACGGGGTATAAATGCAATGGGGCTTAGCTCTTTTCCGCTTGTGGTAATAGATGGTATCCCGACTTTCAGCGGTAATGCCGGCAACAGCGCTGCCAACAATGTGCTTTCTGATATTAACCCCGGTGATATCGAAAGCGTAGAAGTATTAAAAGATGCTGCAGCTGCGGCCATTTACGGATCAAGGGCTGCTGCAGGTGTAATACTTGTAACGACCAAGGAAGGGAAGCAAGGTAAAGCCCGGGTAAACTATGATGCATGGGTAGGCTTTACAAGGCCTTTCAATCTGGTACCCCTGCTTGATGCAAGGGAATATGAACTGATAAAAAATGAGGGGCTTACCAATGCGGGCACTCCGCCCAACGGAACTACCCGCGGCTTTTATCCCTATATCGGGCCCGATGGCCAACCCGTTAACACCAACTGGTATGATGTGGTTTACCGGCAGGGGGTTTCGCATACGCATAATATCAATGTAAGCGGAGCTAATGACCGGACCAATTACTTTTTCTCCGCCGGTTTTACCAAGCAAAAAGGAATGATCTTCAATAACGACTTCAAACGCCTTACCACGCTGATGAGCCTTGAACACAAGGTGAACTCAAGATTTACAGTTGGCGGGAAATTCCAATACAGCACATCTAAAAACAGCGGCCTCAATACCGGTTCTTTACCCGGCCAGGCATTTAATACATCCGGTGTGGGCCGGCTTGCATTTAACCTGATGCCCAATGTGCCGGTCTTTTTAAACAACGGGGCCTACAATATCAATACAGCAAGCAATACGATCGGCCAGGGCGGCAATATTACAGCCCTCCAGTTCACCAATCCAAAGTATTTGCTGGATAAAAACATATTTACTTCGGAAAATGACAGGATACTCGCCAATGCCTATGGCACCGTTAAGATCTTCGACGGCCTGCAGTTTAAAATGGTGTTTGGTATTGACAATTTACAGGTTACTAACAAGGCTTTTCAGGACTTCTTACATGGCGATGGCGTAGGGCAGGCCGGATCGGCCACCAATACATTACAGACCTACAGAAGATGGAACTGGCAAAACCTGCTTACTTATGATAAAACATTCGGTAAGCATACAGTCGGTGTGCTGGGCGGTATTGAAGAACAATACACATCATCCGATGGATGGGGCGCCAGCCGCCAGGGGGTTACAGATCCTTTCTATAATGAATACCAGGGAGGATATAACAATATCCTTCCCGCCGGTAACTTCCTTGGTGAAAACTATCTCATCTCCTATATCGCCCGTTTGAATTACGGCTATGCCAGAAAATACCTGGCTTCAGTTAACTTCCGCCGTGATGGTTACTCTGCATTTGCTCCCGATAACAAGTATGGTAATTTCTTTGGTGGATCCCTTGGCTATGTGGTAAGTGAAGAAAAGTTTTTCAAAAACTCAGGACTTTCCCGTGTAATGAACCTCTTGAAATTTAAGGGCAGTTACGGAGAAGTAGGTAATATACAGGGTATAGGTGATTTTGCCTTTTGGACCTCTTTCTCCAGTGGTTTATATGCTGCAGCGCCATCTATATTCTTCTCACAGGCAGGCAACAGGGACCTGAGATGGGAGAACAGTAAAAAAACTGATATAGGCGTAGAAATGGGTTTCTTCAGGGGCAGACTTACAGCAGAGATTACTTATTATAAGAATATTATCAACGATGGTATTCTTGCAGAACCTACAGCGCCTTCAAGAGGTATTCCCGGTAACAGTATTACCACCAATATCGGCAGTATGTACAATAAAGGCTGGGAAGTAACTTTAACAGGCACTGTTGTGCAAACTAAAAACTTTACCTGGAACAGCAGTTTCAATATCACCACCCTAAAAAATGTTGTTACAAGGCTGGCTAACCAGAATGCCGACATACAACCTGCCACATCCGGTCTTGAAAGACCAAGCATGGTAAGAGTAGGTGAGTCGCTTGGAGTATTTTACGTTGTTCGTACCGGCGGTGTAAACCCGGCCAACGGCCAGCGTATTTACTACTACAGCAACGGGACTGCTGTTCAGTATAACCACGCCGCATCAGCAGTTAACCGCTGGACACTGGTATCAAACGGTGCGGTTGCCCCCAGGGTAGCTGACCAGGCCTCTGATGGTGTTATTATCGGGCCTGCTCTTCCAAAGTGGCAGGGTGGTTTTGATAATACATTCCGCTATAAAAACTTTGACCTGAACATCCTGATGTTTTTCTCCGGCGGCAATTATGTGTATAATGGCTCCAAAGCAGGCCAGCGGGATATGAGAAGCTGGAACAATATGAAGGATATGCTGAAGCGCTGGCAAAAACCGGGTGATATTACCGATATCCCGAGGGTGGTATTTGGTGATAATATCTCCAATGGTTCAGGTATCGTTATCAGTGAGAATGTGGAAAAGGGCGATTTCCTGAAGGCAAGAAATATTACATTAGGTTATGCCGCTCCCAAGAATGTTACTGATAAACTGGGTATCTCCAGTATCCGTTTTTATGTACAGATGCAAAACGCTTTCACTTTTACGAAATATTCAGGGTTTGATCCCGAAATTTCTTCCAACGGAAATGGTTTTGGTAACCCCAGTGTTGACCGGAATTCTGTGCCCCAGGCCAGAACCGTAAATATTGGTATCAATTTAGGATTCTAATTAATAAAACTAACTGACAATGAAACTTAAAATAACAGTTTATACTTTAATTGCAGGACTTGCCCTGGCCGGTTGCAGCAAAGGAAAGCTTAGCCCTATTCCGCAAACCTTTTTGTCTGAGGCGGTAGCTTTCAGCGATTCTGCCCGTTGTGTACAACAGGTCAATGGTCTTTATTCCGCTTTTAAGCAGGGCCAAATGATGGCCGGGCGGTACATGGTATACCAGGATGTGAGGGGCGAAGAATTTTTGAATGTAACCAACAATGCTGTAACTGCATGGCTTACCTGGCAGTTTAACCTGACAGCCGGCACCAATGAAGTTAACTTCTTCTGGAATGCCTGCTATGCCACTATCAACAGATGTAATGTAGTGATTGCGGGACTGGCAACGGCTCCCATAAGCGGTACACTAAAAACCAATATGACGGCTGAAGCTAAACTGATAAGGGCCGCCGCATATTTTATGCTGATGCAGTTATATGCAAAACCATATACTGACGGAAATGGCAGCAACCTCGGGGTTATCCTGAAGTTAAATGCAGAAACATCCATTGGTGATAATAACCAGGCGAGAACAACTGCTGCGATTATTTATGCCCAGATTCTCCAGGACCTTAATGATGCTGAAGCAAACCTCCCTAGTTTTTACACCAATAACTCGCCTACAACCCTGTTAAACACAACAAGGGCACATAAGAACACTGCGATAGCTCTTAAAACAAGGGTTTACCTGAACATGGCTAACTGGGCATCTGTAATAACAGAAGGCAATAAACTGGTGCCTGCTGCTGCCCCGTGGAATGCACCAACAGGTGTAGCCAATGGTCTCAACCCGAGTATTTCATCCGTTTTCACTGTTTATTCAAACAACGAATCAATCTGGTCTGCACCGTTTACAACATTGGATATTCCGGGAACGCAGAATGGACTTGGTTGGTATTATAATCCCGGTCCTAATGGTGGCAACGAATATGAACTGAACCTGACCGGCAATGGAATTTGTGCCGATCCCAACTGGAGTGCTGTAGATGCCCGCCGCGCCTTTAACCAGGTAACAAGCGGAAGAACCTACCTGCGCAAATGGCCTAAACCCGCGGCAGATGCTGACTGGAGCCCCATTGTACGGTATGCTGAAGTGATGCTGAACCTGGCCGAAGCGCTGGCAAGAAATGCTCCGGGCACTTCTGTGGATGCAAGGGCCCTGGCGATATTAAACTCTATCCGCCAGCGTTCGGACCCAACCCTTCCCAACTTTACCCCGGCTGATAAAAATGCCCTTGTTGCTTTGATACTGAATGAAAGAAGAATTGAACTGCTGGGCGAAGGATTCAGAACTTCTGATGTGGGCCGCACCGGGGCCACTTATGCCGCCAAAGGCACTGTTTCATCCGTTGCCCCCGGAACTACCCAGTATATCTGGCCCATTCCTCTTGGTGAACTGCTGGTAAACAGAGCCTGCCAGCAAAACTCCGGATATTAATCCAACTGTTTATGACACATAAAAAAACGTCCCGCAATTGCGGGACGTTTTTTTATTCCCAGTCTTCTTACTGAAGCACCTCTGTTAGTTTTTTATCCAAGTCGCTGCCACGCAGCGATTCGGCAATAATTTTACCATCGGGATCAACCAGCACATTATAAGGTATTCCTTCAATTTTGTACAAAGGAACTACAACACTGTTCCAGAACTTCAAATCGCTCACATGAGTCCAGGTAAGTTTGTCCTGCATTACCGCTTTCATCCATTCATCTTTCTGCCCTGGTTGGTCAAGCGACACACCAAGAATCGTAAAATTTTTATCCCTGAACTTTTGCCAGACCTTTACCACATTCGGGTTTTCGGTCCTGCAGGGCCTGCACCAGCTGGCCCAGAAATCAACCAATACATACTTGCCGCGAAAGGAACTTAACTTTACTTCTTTTCCATTGGGATCGGGTAATACAATTTCAGGCGCCGGCTGGCCCACCCAGCCTTTCGGAGTTGCACTCAGGGATGATTTAATAGCGATCAGCCCCTGGTGTTCGGGAAACTTTGCCGATGCTTCATTTACTATCTGAATCACCTCTTCATTACTTAATCCCTTCAGCCCCGAACCCTGCATGTTGGAAGTACTTTGATAGTAGCCTAAAATAAACATAGACAAGGCCGCATTTCCGCTTTTTTTCAGGGCATTCAGGGTAAGGCTTCTCACCTCATCTGCTGTTTTAGAAACATTATCCTCAATTGTTTTCAGGATATTGTCTGACCCTCCTGATCCTGAAAGGCTATCATACTTCCTTGCATCAGCAATAATTAGCTGCAGCTTGTCGTTGAATGCCGTCATATACTCTTTCATTTCCCGGCTGGCTGCCGATCCCTTTACTTCATAGCTTTCGGGAAACTGAGTGTTCTCCTTGCTGAAGACGGCATTCACCGTGATTTTCCCGGCATCATTGATAACCGCAGCCAGCGGATAATTGTTCTGGTCAAGGCGAAGATTATACACCCGGGCCTCTCCGGTTGATGTTTTCAGTTTGTATTTTCCGTCTTTTCCCAGATCAGCTGAATCCACTACCAGCCGTTCCATGGTTGTCATGGGTATCTCTTCCAGGTAAATTTTTTTTGCAGGGTTATTATTGATGGTTCCTGCCACTTCGAGTTTTTTTTCATCCGCATTTTCTTTGCAGGAAGCCAGGAAAAAAACCGGCGCCAGCATTAAAACCATTTTCTTCGTATTGATCATTATGTTACTTTTTAAGTTTTTCAATTAATAGTTCATGGGTCATTTTTGGATCGGCCTTGCCTTTTGTCTGTTTTATCACCTCTCCTGCAAACAATGCGAGCAGGCCTTTTTTCCCTTTTTTATATTCAGCCACTTTATCGGCAAATTTCTTCAATACGTTGTCAATTACAGGTCCAACAGAAGACAAATCAGACTCCTGCAGGAGATTATTCTTTTCTGCAAGCTCTTCAGGGTCAGCAGCCGGGTCATTTAATAACATCGGAAAAAGGCGGGAGCTGGCGGTTGAAAAACTGAGCTTTCCGGATTCAACCAATGAAATGATACCTGCTATTGCTGATGCAGCCAGCGGAAACCCATCAATTTCAGAATTGAGTTTATTCAGCCAGTTTTTTACAGGTCCCAGCATCCAGTTAGCTGCTGCTTTAGGCCTCCCCCCGACTCCATCCAACAGGGGGGAAAGCTGAGCAACAATACTTTCAAAATAATCAGCAAAAGCCCGTTCTTCAGCAATTACTGTCGCATCGTATAATGAAAGCTTGTACTCTGCGGTATATTTTTTTATTCTTTCCTCCTGTAATGCAGGTATGTTCTTTTGTATTTGATTAATGAAATCATCATCCAGTGAAAAGGGTGTCAGGTCCGGTTCAGGAAAATAACGGTAATCATCTGCATCTTCTTTATCCCTTATGGCAAAGGTGGTTCCGGTACCGGCATCAAAACTTCTTGTTTCCTGTGTGATGACGCCTCCGTTATCTAAAATTTCTATAAGGCGTTTCGCTTCTGCTTCTATAGCCCGCTTAACATGGCGGATGGAGTTAAGGTTTTTTACCTCCACCCTCGTTCCCAACACTGTTTCCCCTTTTTTACGAACAGGGATATTGGCATCATATCTCAGGCTGCCCTCTTCCATGTTTCCGTCACAAATATCAAGGTAACGAACAAGCCTTCTGATTTCAGTAAGATACGCAAAGGCTTCATCGCCGCTGCGGATGTCCGGCTCGGTTACAATCTCTGTTAATGGAGTTCCCGCCCGGTTGTAATCAACGCAGGTAGAGTTTTCATCAGCATCATGTATGCTTTTGCCGGCATCTTCTTCAAGATGGATCCGGTTCAGCCGGATTCTTTTTTCTTCATTTGATCCGGTTTTTATTTTTACATACCCTCCGGAGCAGATGGGGGTTGTATGTTGTGAAACCTGGTATCCTTTGGGAAGATCAGGATAGAAGTAATTCTTTCGGGCAAAATAGTTCTGCTTTATTATCCGGCAGTGGCAGGCCAATCCCATTTTTACAGCATACTCCACCGCTTTCCTGTTCATCCGGGGTAATGTGCCCGGATGGGCCAGTGTAAGGGGGCTGATATTTGTATTGGGTTCAGCCCCAAATACGGTACTGTCGCCGCAAAAGAGCTTGCTTGCTGTTTTAAGCTGAGCATGCACCTCAAGACCCACTACTGTTTCGTATGCATTGTAATCCGTCATATGTGAAGTGATTCTCTGAGTAATACGTTGGGAAAAACCCTCCTGCGCTAAAGTTTCGGCTTCGCCTTCGGCGACCGAAGGAGGGCAGACAAAATTAGCTGATTTAAGGCAGCCGTTTACAAAAGCAAATGCCTCCGGTGGCGGAGGCATTGTTAAAAATATATACTGATTAACTCAGAGATTGGTCGTTTTTAGTTTTCTTGGCATTTTTACTTCAATGTTCTGCGATTTGCCATTACGGGTAAGCTGGAAACGAACCGTAAGATTATCTTTTTTCTCCCGGATCAGTCTTGAAATTTCATCCACACTGTTAACCGCTTTATCATCCAAATGGGTGATAATATCATTTTCCTTTATCCCGGCTTTGGCAGCATTGCTTTCTTCATCCACCTCAATCACTTTTACCCCTTTACCATCATCGGTATCCTGAACGGAGAGTCCCAGTTTGGGTGAGCCGCCTGACCAGGTAAAAGACCTGAACTGATCGGGAGGTATTTTAACATCCGGTACAGCGGGAACCTTGTACAAATTATTCAGATCATCCATATCAAATTTAAAATCCTGGCCGGGTGTAAATGAAAACGCCCCGACGCCTTCCCATTTGGTAAGTTCGGCGGTGGTTTTCAGTTCTTTTTTATTGCGGAGATAGGTGATGGTAACTTTATCACCGGGCTTATGTTTCTTTATAGCTGCTGAAAGGTCATCGGGGCTCCCGATTTTTGTATCTCCAACCCTGGTGATGATATCCTTTTCCTTCAGCCCTGCTTTTTCTGCAGCGCTTTCCTTGGTAATGCTTTGTATTTCGGCCCCCTCCTCTGCCTTCTCAGTTGTTACACCCAGCATAGCCCTGTTTTCATCGCCGCTAAAGACACCCACACCGTCGCCCTGGCTGAAATGCCACACACCGCCCCGCGGACCTTTAAAATAACTCAGCGACTCCAGGTCTTTCAGCTTACTGATATTAACGCTGATATCCCCGTTCTTTTCCTTGTATTCCTCAATAGGCTTTCCGTTTACGGTAACATTGTCGCCATTAATTTCAACAACAATTTTTTCTTTTTTATCTCCCTTTGTGGTGATAATGATATGCTGCTTTTCTGTTTTGTCTTTACCCCCTTTTTCGCCCTTTTCATCCTTCTGGGCCATGAGGGCAACAGGTGCCGGCAAAGCAAATACGGTAATGAAGATGAGGTTCCTGAACAGTTTCTTTTTCATGTGAATATTTTTTATTGTTTTTTGGTCACATGCAATTCGCCATAAAATTTTCACCTGCCTGCTCGCCTTCGCATAGCTTCAGCGGAGCAAGGCCGGCAGGTCGGTGGTTGGCCCCGATAGCTATCGGGGTACCTCGAAAATTTTAAGGCTCATTTCATACTATACTTTTTAAATACAGAACTACGTTAAGTTTCGTAGTCAAATATAAACAGGATTTTTTAAATACGAAACATTTCGGAAATGTTAAAACTGGTTAACTTTTCCTGCGGAAACATCAGCGGATAAGCGGATTAAGGGCTTCATAGGTTTTGTGGAGAAGTCCCTCAACAACCTGTTCTCCAATATAGGTCATGCCGCATTTTTCCAGCACCCTCAGCGAAGCTGTATTATCCGGCAGGGCACGGCCGACAATCCTCTTCAAAGCAAGCCGTTGAAAACCATACTGTAAACAGGCAAATGCGGCCTCTGTGGCATATCCCCTGCCCCAGGCTGTTTTTATCAAACGATAGCCTAAGTCTATCTCTTTCATCTCCGGTCTGGTTTTAAGGCCGCACCAGCCGATGAACTGCATTTCAGGTTTTGTATGCACAGCCCACCGGCCATGGTTATATAAGGTATATTGGGGTAAAATCGTTTTTTCCAGTATTTCCTTCGCATGGTTTAAATCCCTTACGGGGTCGGCTGTGTAGCGGGTTACATCCGGATCAAGATTAAGTTCATAGATACGCACTGCATCTTCTTCTGTAAAAGTGCGGAGCAGGAGCCGGCTGGTTTCGATAATAACGTTCATGAGCAGGCGATGGGTAGTTTTACTTACCACAAAGTGGTATTGGCCGGTAAATATAAAAGCAGATTTTTGATCCATTATTCTGTTTAGAAACAGGCTTATGGCTTATGCAGTTTTCGGGGTTTGTACGGCCCTTTTGGCCGGTGTCGCCATCCTGGCGGTAAAAGTGGTGAGGGAAACCCGTAAAATGGCCCCTAATAAGGATGAAGACGAGGATGAATCCTGTTCATGACTTCCTAATAGAGTAATTTCTTCACTGACTCAATCACCTGTCTCAGATTTCCTGCTTCCTGCCCGCCGGCTGTAGCCAGGGTTTTCTGACCACCGCCCCCGCCATTTATTAGTGGCGCCACATGTTCTTTGATGATTTTACCGGCATCCAGGTTTTTGGCTGCTGCCACTGTTTCAGAAATACTGACGGCAACAAATGGTTTGCCCCCCAGGTTTACACAGAGTACGGCTACATGATCCCTGAGATGATTTTTCAGATCAAAGCAAAGTTGTTTCAATGCATCGGCATTGCTGACCTCCACTATATCGCCCACAAAATTCACCCCGTTGACAATCTCATCTTTCTGAAGCAGCTCATTACGGATACCTACCAGTTGCCGGGCTTCCATTATTTCAAGGTGTTTCTTGAGTTCGCTGTTTTCCTGCTGAAGATTTTCAATTGACTTTATCAGGTCTTTAGGGTTTTTCAAAGTTTCCCTCAGCGTATCAATAAGGGCAAGCTTTTCATGGATATAATTCTCCGCCTGTTTGCCGCAAACCGCCTCCACCCTTCTGACACCGGCAGCAATGGCCGACTCGCTGGTGAGTTTAAAAAAACCCAGTTCACCGGTGGCGCCAACATGTGTACCTCCGCATAATTCTAAAGAATAGTTGGGATCAATAATAACAACACGAACCACATCTCCATATTTTTCGCCGAACAAAGCCATGGCTCCCATCTTCATAGCTTCATCCTTCGGCATTTCCTTGATGACAACAGGTATGTTCTCTCTGATCTTTTCATTTACCAACGCTTCAATCTTTGCAATCTCCTTATCGGTTACTTTTGTAAAATGTGAGAAGTCGAAACGGAGGTGTTCTTCATTTACAAGAGAACCCTTCTGTGTTACATGTGTACCCAATACTTTTCTTAAAGCGGCGTGAAGCAAATGCGTAGCGGAGTGATGCAGTTGAGTAATCTCCCTTTTAAATGCATCAACAGTCGCTGTTACTTCACCAGATAATTCTTCGGGAATTGATTCTGCAAAATGAACTATCAAATCATTATCTTTTCTAGTATCAACAATTGTCAATTGCTCATTGCCAATTGTCAATTGTCCCCTATCCCCAACCTGCCCGCCGCTTTCAGCGTAAAAAGGAGTTTTATCCAGTACAATCTGGTATTGTTCCTTTCCTTTTGCCTTTACTTTTCTGTATTTTAAAATAGTTGCTTTTGTTTCCAAAGAACCATAACCGACAAATTCACTTGTTCCTTCTTTTAACACAATCCAGTCTTCGGCTTCAACAGCGGTGGCGGCACGGCTGCGGGATTTTTGCTGCTGCATTTCAACTTTAAACCTTTCTTCATCTGTCTTCAAATTATTTTCTGATGCTATAAGCTGTGTAAGGTCAAACGGGAAGCCATAAGTATCGTATAACTCAAAAGAGTCTTTACCGGTTATTTCTCCTTTTGCAATCAAGTCATCCACTCTCTTCAAGCCTTTTTCCAATGTTCTTAAGAAAGCTTCTTCTTCTTCCTTCACCACCTTACTTACAAAATCAGCTTGTTGATGCAGTTCAGGAAATACATTTTCAAACTGCTTTGCCAGCACCGGAACGAGTTGTGCAAGCAATGGTTGTTTATACTCCAAATATGAATAATAGTAGCGTACCGCCCGGCGAAGAATGCGGCGAATGACATAACCTGCCCCTGTATTGGAAGGCAGTTGTCCATCGGCAATGGTGAAACTGATAGCCCGGATATGGTCGGCAATCACTCTGAAAGCCACATCCTGTTTGCTGTCTTCGTAACTATATTTTCTCCTGGTTATCTTTTCAATAAATGAAATAATTTCAATAAAAATATCCGTATCATAGTTAGATATTTTCCCCTGTACCACTCTTGCAAGTCTTTCCAAACCCATTCCCGTATCCACATGTTTGGAAGGTAGTAATTCAAGAGTGCCGTCTTTTTTACGGTTGAACTGGATGAATACATTGTTCCATATCTCCATTACCATCCCTGTGTCATCATTGTTCACCAGCTTATGTCCGTCACTGCTGGCTACCGGGCGGGTATCATAATGTATTTCCGTGCAGGGACCGCAGGGGCCGGTATCGCCCATCTCCCAGAAATTATCTTTTTTGCCGCCCATCAGGATCCTGTCCTGGGGTATCCATTTTTTCCATTCAAGGTATGCTTCCTCATCTTTGGGCAACCCTTCTTTTTTATCCCCTTCAAAAATGGTGACATACAGGCGGTTTTTATCCAGCTTGTACACTTCGGTGAGCAGTTCCCAGCTCCAGGCAATGGCATCTTTTTTAAAATAATCACCAAAACTCCAGTTACCCAGCATTTCAAACATGGTATGGTGATGGGTGTCCACACCTACTTCTTCCAGGTCGTTGTGCTTGCCGCTTACCCGAAGACATTTTTGTGTATCGGCCACCCGCCTGTAAGGCGGTATTTTGTTGCCCAGAAAATAATCTTTGAACTGATTCATGCCCGCATTGGTGAACATAAGTGATGGATCATTTTTCATTACGATGGGGGCCGAAGGCACAATTTCATGTCCCTTAGATTTGAAAAAATCCAAAAAAGCTTTCCGTATTTCTGCGCTGGTCATTATATAGCCGATTGAACTGGGTTGATTTTTGCTGTTTATGGGGTTATATTTGCCTGCCTGCCGGCAGGCAGGTCAGCCCCGTACTGGCGGGCAAAGGTAAATTATTCAAGCCGCATTAAGGTTTGAAACAGGGTTAAGGCTTGCTGATGAAAAAGATCAAGTATTACTATAACACCAACACCCTCCGGTATGAAAAGCTGGAAACACCCCTGCGGGTAAAACTGCTACGGGTATTTGGTTTTATAGCGGCTGCTTTTGTAACGGCCGCCCTTATTTCTTATGTGGCTTTTCAGTTTATCGGCTCCCCGCAGGAAAGAATACTGCAGCAGCAAAACAAGGCACTTCGGGATAATTACCGGGAACTGGAAGACACCCTGGAATCCATCCAGCGGCAGATGAAGGAACTGGAAAAAAGGGATAATGATGTGTACCGGACCATTTTTGAAGCCAACCCAGTACCCGACAGCGCCCGGGCCAAGGAAATAGAAGTAAAACAGGAAATTGCCAAAGTAGAACGGCTGAAGGATAACCAGCTGGTCGCCTCCATTCATGCCACCATCAGCAACATTACCAGCCGGATTGCGGCTCAAAAAAAATCTTACAATGAAGTGGAAGAACTGGTAAAGAACAAGGAACAACTGCTGGCACACACGCCGGCCATACAACCTGTGAGCAATAAAGACCTGAACCGCATCGCTTCTGGTTTTGGATACCGCATTGACCCGGTGTACAAAACCACCAAGTTTCATCCAGGGCTTGATTTTTCGGCGCCACAGGGAACACCCATCTATGCAACAGCCGATGGCGCCATTACTACTGCAGGAAACACAGGGAATGGCTATGGCAATCATGTTATCATTAATCATGCCTATGGTTATGAAACTTTATATGGCCACATGGTAAGAGTAAAGGCAAGAGTCGGGCAGAAGGTGAAGCGGGGTGAGGTGATCGGATGGGTGGGCAGCACCGGTAAAAGCACCGGGCCGCACTGTCATTATGAAGTGCATAAATACAGTGAGAAAATAGACCCCATCTATTTCTTTTATAATGACCTGACCCCTGAGCAATTTGACCTGATACTGAAAAAGGCTGCAGCCTCCAATCAAAGTCTTGATTGAGGCAGTCAGAAATAAATGACCGGTCGTTAGGGGCCGATAAATGCTCTGTGAGTTTGACTTTTCCACACCGGGGTGTGCTTACCTGAAAATGATGACCGGCTTAGTACCTTTACAGTATGGCGAAGCCGTTATCTCAAATAACTTTTGATTTTGTGGAAGCCGGGGAGGCTGAAAATGTACAATCTGTTACTCCGGCAATGGCTGAAAAAAAATCAGCTGAACCGGCAGTTGTATTTAAAGTAAAGAAAAAAAAGCCGGAAAACGAACCAGTGGTTGCACCCCCGCCCGACCCCATCAGCGCCCCTGCATCTGAAATTCCGGGTACTGCGTCAGACAAGCTTCCGGGTAAACGGGGCCGTAAATCACTGAAAGAAATAACCCGGAGCGCTGACCTCATACAGGTTCCGGAAGACGAGATACTTTTTCAGAAACAATATTATTCCATTGGTGAAGTAGCCTCCATGTTCCGGGAAAACCAGTCGCTCATCCGCTACTGGGAAACCGAATTTGACATACTGGAACCGCGGAAAAACAGGAAGGGAGATCGTTTTTTCCGTCCTGTGGATATCAAAAACCTGGTATTGATCTACGACCTGCTGCGCCGGCGCAAATTCACCATTGAAGGTGCCAGGGAATACCTGAAAAAGAACAAAAAGGCCGAGGAAAAGTTTGCCGCCATTCAATCGCTGCAAAAAATAAAAGGATTTTTATTAGAGTTGAAGGTCAATCTGTAAAAACAGCTTGCAACTTTAACACTGCTTCCATCATCTTTTGCCTGCCCCCTTTTACAATTGCCGCATTATGAGAACCGTTATAAAGAAATTATTGCCCGTTGTTATCCTTACCCTGTTGCTAAACAACACGGCAGCCGCACAACACCAGTATGAGATTCTGGTGGAGCGTCCCAATGAAAAATCAATGAAAGGCATCCTGTCCAGAAATGTCATTATCCATGACACTTCTTTTAAATGGTATGCAGATGCCCAGAAGATTTATACCCCAAAAACTGAAGCGGTGACAGCGCTTCAAAACAGCAGAGACTCCGTACAGTTGCTGGTATTTATGGGTACCTGGTGCGAGGATTCTCATTTTGTGATACCACGCCTGTTTAAACTTACCGATGCCGCCGGTTTCAGTGATGACCGGATTACTTTAATTGGTGTTGACCGCAGCAAAAAAACACTCAGCCATCTTTGCGAAGCGCTGAATGTTACAAATGTTCCAACCATTATTGTAATGAAAAAAGGAAAAGAGCTGGGAAGAGTAATTGAATACGGTTCATCAGGTATGTTTGATAAGGACCTGGCAGAAATACTCAGCAGGGCCAACTAAGGTTGCTGACTCAGCCTTATATCTGTACTGGTCCCGGCAATTTCAATTTTCAATTCTTCCATCAGTTTCAGGCTTTGCAGGTTGACATCCTGTTTAATCGCATTGAACTCCTGCACAGAAAGCAGCGCAGTATAATATTCAGCCACAAGGATAATTGCTTTACCCGTAATCTCGGACAGGTATACCTCAGCACTTTCTATATCTTTTCCTCCCGTAATTTTTTTAACCCCGGCAATCAGTTGTTCAATTTCAGCCGTAGCTGTTTGCAGACTGATTTCCAGTTTTAAATCGCCGCGGCGCTGGGTACGCAACGAATGGTTATCCAATATGCTGTCCACCATCTGCTTGTTTGGGACAGTAACGAAGGTCTTTTGATCGGTTCTTATACGGGTGCTCCTCAGTCCGATTCTTTCTACAGTACCGGTTACCTGCTGCACTTTTACCAAATCGCCGGTGATGAAAGGCTTATCAAAAAAAATGATAAAAGATGCTATCAGGTTTTCCAGACTTTCCCGCAGTGCCAAAGCAATAGCTGCGCCAACAATACTGAGACCGGTGAGCAAGCCCCCCACATTTAAACCAAATGCGTACCTCAACACCAGCATGATGCCGATGATAATGAGTATGACCTTGAAGAAATCTTTGAAGAAAATAATGAGTTGGTTATCGCTCTGGTCCGGTGTAAGATTCGCTTTTTTCCCCAGAATAAGGGCGATAAAATCAATGAGACGGATCAGCAGGGCTGTGAAGGAAACAATAAGAATGATATTGCCAATGCAATGAACAATTTCTATAACGGTATATTTATACAGCTCCGCATCTAATTGCTGCGGAAAATTCAGCTTATACAGCGCCCCTATTGATACCAGTATTGCCAGGAAGCGCCCGAGCGGCTTTACCACCAGTTTTGTGAAGGATTGCTTATCTACATCTTTCCATACCTGATGCATCAGGCTATATAATAAACCGGCAAAATACCGGGAGATGAATTTTTTGAACAGCCAGATAAACAGGATAACTCCGCCAATGATAAAATAGTGCTTTACCGGGTTGCCCCACCAGATCTGATTCATGAAATCATTCATGCAGCAATAATTCAGGATTAAAAATATTGAATCCCGGCCACACCACCGTTTTAGCGCAGGGAGTAAATATACAGGCAGTTTATGTTTTCACTGCACTCATTCTTCAGTGCATAGACCCTTGAAGAACTGAAATTGAAGCTTCTGCTTTTCAGTATAGGTTCCGGCATTTTCCAGTCATCATACCGAAAGGTGCTGATCTTATAGCGGTACAATGTATCTGCTTTTGAACCAAAAATGTATTGGCCGCTTACTTTCAGATTCTGCCAGTTTTGAATAAGGATCCCGTTCTTAAAGGCGCCGAAATAGTCAAATACATATATCCCTTTCAGGGAATCGTACAGATAAACATACCTGTTCTCATCAAATATCTTTACCGGGGTTATGGATTGGGAGAGCAGTAACCGGAAGTCGGGCGTTTCCTGCAGCAGTTTCCCGTCTTCATCCATTTTTTTCAGTTTGGCTTCCAGTTCATCATACACCCATATTTTATTGTCATACGACTGCCCGATGGCTTTGGCCTGCAATACACCCTGTTTTCGCAAATCCGCCACATTCACCACATTCAGGAAACGATCCAGCATTACCACAGTGGCAAAATCCCTGTAATATAAAAGCACCTTGAGCGGATTGGTCACATCAATAAGGGTAGCCTGCCCGAATTTTCTTATATCATTATATACGGCTACAGAGTCGCCATTGACATTATATTTTTTAACCTGGTTACGGCTGTTGAGTACATAAACATTGTCAAGGTTGTCAACTGTGAAATCAACAATATCTCCCTTCATTACCCTCAGTAAACGGAAAACTGTATCGCTCTGCGCCCCTGCTGCCGCAGGCAGCAATAACAGAAATAATAGGATGTACCGGGTTCTGCTCATTTATTTTCGGATGATCTTTCCATCCATGTTTTTATATGATTTCAGCTCCAGATTTTCCCCGTCAAAAACAGCATAGGTATAATAACGTATCCAGTCGCCTAGGTTAATGTACCTGCTTTGCTCACCCAGCCGGTAATCTATAGCCAGATGACGATGCCCGAATATGAAATAGTTGTAAAATTTCTTCTTCAAAACCTCTTTACAGTAGATAATCAGCCATTCTTTGTCTTCCCCGAGAAAAACTTCTTCTGATGCACCGGTTTGCGCCCGGCTCCAGCTGCTGAGGTAATGGGCCAGGCTTATCCCGGCCACCGGCGGCAGAATGCCAAACAGCCATTTACTTACCGGGTTACGGAATAATTTTTTTAACCGCTTATAACCATGATCTCCCGGGCCAAGGCCGTCGCCGTGACCAATAAGAAATTTTTTGCCATTTCGTTCAAAATCCCGGGGTTCAAAATATACAGGCATGTCCAGTTCTTTCTGGAAATAATCTCTTATCCACATATCATGGTTGCCCGTAAAAAAATGCATGGCAATCCCCGCATCAGATAATTCGGCCAGTTTACCAAATAATCTTACATATCCCTTAGGCACTACTTTTCTGTATTCATACCAAAAGTCAAACAT
Organism: Bacteroidota bacterium; assembly: GCA_016868455.1. Lineage (GTDB taxonomy): Bacteria > Bacteroidota > Bacteroidia > Chitinophagales > Chitinophagaceae > JJ008. The sequence continues at coordinate 104,395 of VGGV01000002.1, read as the reverse complement.
ATCGCCAACCAGAAAGATTTCGGCCGCATTATCTTTTATCTTTTCCAGAAAACTAACGATGATTTTTTCCCTCTCAAGACTGCTTGTATGGTTGGGTGCGCCGAGGTGAAAGTCGGAAAGAAAGTAGATTTTTTTATTGTGAGGAAGCAACACCCGGTGTAATCATTTCTTTTCTTTCATGTACTGCATCAGGTCTCCGGAAGCAATAACAGGTCTCCCGCTTATATCGCCATTGTACCAGTAAATCCATGCATGGGTTACCTCTCCGTTTATGTACATTTCAGTTATTTCCCGGCGGTAAAGCTGAATTTCATCGGGCTCCACAGACATACCTTCATAGTCATCCAGTTGTCCGATGGCCCAGGAAAATTTTTTTTCATGTTTGATCCTGTAAAGTTCACCGATGATAAAACTGTTGTCTTTTGTGGGCAGGCCGGCCGGATAGCTGCCCATATCAAACAGTTTTCCTCTCACTTTTGCTTCGCCAACAAATGAAAAGAAAAGGCTGATATAATCATAGGCATGGCTATAAAATCCGCTTCGGAGCGAACCGTACACAAATAACTGGTAAACGCCGGGATTTGTCATGCTGTAAAGATAAGCTAAGAGATGAAATGTGGAAAGGAGATAAACTATGATTCCACCAGGAATAAATACACTTCCTTCGGTCCATGCACTCCCACAACCAGTGTTTTTTCAATATCAGCTGTACGGCTGGGTCCTGTGGCGAATGAAAGCAGTGAAGGCAGGTTATTCCCGTATTTTTCCTTAGCAGCCTGCAGGGCATCTTTAATATCATATACCAGTTGGCTGGTATATGCAATGCATAAATGAACGGGTGCATATACACTTACGGAGCGGCCGTTTTGTTGTGCTGAACTCAAAACAATACTCCCGGTTCTCGCTATCAGGTATTCACAACCTGTAATAGAAGCATCACAATGTGACAGGCTGGTTTTCACCAGCCTGTCTGCCAACTGGGGTATGGCGGCAGCTATCAGCCCGTCTTCCGTACAAAATACCTTGTGCCAATCCCGTTTTTTTATAAGGCTGGTAAGCTGAAAAGCCAGTTCCTGCTGGTTGATGCAATAGATGAATTTTCCCTGCAGTTTGGTAAACTGTTCTGCAAATTCCACTTCCGGCTCCTGCTGCAATGGCGGAAATACAGTTTGATTGCCCTCACTCTGCGGAAAAGGCAAAGGCGTTGAATGACTCAACGCCTTGCGTATCTTTTTTAAAATAGTCTCTTTGGAAGGAGAAATATTCATGAATCAGCAGTTTAGATTATACTGAAGGTGCCAGATCAAATCCGCCGATCTGATCATCCGCCTTTTCCTCTGTTTCTTTTTTTACAGGCGCCGGTGTTTCTTCCGCCGGGGCCAAAGCCGCCGCCTCCACAGTCAGGGGTTTCTTTTCCTCAAAGGGGCGTTTGCCAATCAGGGCCTCCACATCGCTCTGGAATAATACTTCTTTTTCCAGCAGCGCAGTAGCCAGTTTTTCGACATCCGCTTTTTTCTCTGTCAGCAATTCTTTTGTTCTGTCATACGCATCGTCTATCAGCTTTCTGACTTCCTCATCAATCATTTTAGCGGTTTCGTCTGAATACGGCTTGGTAAAGGCAGTTTCCTGTTGCGGATCATAATAACTGATATTGCCAATTTTGTCATTCATACCATACACCGTTACCATGGCGTACGCAATCCGGGTTACCTGCTGCAGGTCGTTCTGTGCGCCGGTGGAAATTTTGCCGAAGAAAATTTCTTCGCTGGCCCTGCCTCCCAGTGTCATACAAATCTGGTCGTTAAGCTGGTCGGTATTGTACAAATACTGCTCCTTGAGTGTGTATTGGGCATACCCCAGTGCAGCCGTGCCACGGGGTACAATTGTTACTTTCAGCAGCGGATAGGCATGTTCAAGGTACCAGCCGCAGATAGCATGGCCCGCTTCATGGTAAGCAATAATCTTTTTCTCTTCAGGTGAAATAATCTTGTTTTTTTTCTCCAGCCCGCCGATAACCCTGTCCACCGCATCCTGGAAATCCTGCATATCCACCGCCTCTTTGTTTTTTCTAGCGGCTATGAGGGCTGCTTCATTGCACACATTGGCAATATCAGCGCCTGCAAACCCCGGTGTCTGTTCCGCCAGTTTATGTATATCAAGTGTCTTTGAAATCTTAATGGGCTTCAGGTGCACTTTAAAAATTGCTTCACGGCCGGCCAGATCTGGTTTGTCAATCGTAATCTGTCTGTCGAAACGTCCCGGGCGCAGCAGTGCAGAATCAAGCACATCCGGGCGGTTAGTGGCAGCCAAAACGATAATCCCTGAATCTGTTCCGAACCCATCCATTTCCACCAGCAACTGGTTCAGGGTGCTTTCCCTTTCATCATTGCTCATCATTACATTTTTGCCCCGGGCACGGCCAATGGCATCAATCTCATCAATGAAGATGATGCAGGGCGCTTTTTCCCTTGCCTGCTTAAACAAATCTCTTACCCGGCTGGCACCTACGCCTACAAACATTTCTACAAAATCAGAACCGCTGAGGCTGAAGAAGGGTACCTGAGCCTCCCCTGCCACTGCTTTTGCCAGCAGGGTTTTACCAGTGCCCGGAGGGCCGATCAACAAAGCTCCTTTGGGAATTTTTCCGCCGAGGTTGGTGTATTTCTTGGGACTCTTGAGAAAATCAACAATCTCCATCACCTCTACTTTTGCCTCATCCAGACCCGCCACATCTGCAAAGGTGATATTGACTCTTGTGCCCTTATCAAAAAGCTGGGCTTTTGATTTTCCGATGTTGAAAATACCGCCGGGACCACCGCCTCCGCCGGCGCCACCGCCCATTTTTCGCATCAGCAGTATCCATAAACCCACAAAAATCAGCACAGGCAGTAAAAACTGTAATATGCCGCCGAAGATGTCTCTTTCATTTTCTACATCAAAAGGAACTTTAGCTACAGTTGGATATTCTTTGTAAAAGTCATCAATCCCTTTTTTAAAGGTATCACCGCTGGTAATAGCAAAATACATATGCGGGCCATCTTCCGCTACTTTACCACTTACCCCTTTCCGTAGCTTTTCAGCATGCCTGGCCCGGCCGGCCTTCGTAAGAAATATTTTGACCCTTTTCCTGTTATCTATAATGGTGTACTTCGCCACATCGCCGGAATCAATCATGTTTTTAAAGTCAAGTTCATTGACTTTGGACATGTTCCGTGAAAACGGGCCAAACCAGGAAAAACCGATCAGCACCGCCAGAATCATTGCATAAATCCAGTAAATATTAAATCGGGGGCCTTTCCCGGGACCCTGACCCGGGTCTTCCCCCATCGGACCCTGCTGACGTCTGTCGAACCTGGGCGGTCTGTTTCCTGAATCCTGTGACATAGTAAGTTTTATGTTCTGCTAGTTAATGATTATCCGGTTAAAAACTTGAAACCGCCGGCATAATTAACAAAGATTAGTCTTTATGTACTTCAGTGGCGGCATCACTCCACATTTCTTCCAGTTTGTAAAACTTCCTGTTTTCAGGAAGCATTACATGCACCACCACATTTACATAATCTATCAGTACCCATTGCAAATTCTGGTAGCCCTCATGGTGATATGGGTTTTCACCGCACCTTTCTTTCACTTTATCTTCCACATTTTCGGCAATCGCCCTGATCTGTGGCTGGCTGCCTGCTTCGCAGATTATAAAAAAATCAGCAACGGCCTCGTTTATTTTTCTTAGGTCGAGGGAAATGATTTGCCTCCCCTTTTTTTCCTGAATAGCAGCAATTATGGTTTTGATGATTTTTGAACTCCTCGTTAACCTGACTGCACTTTTTTTTCTGCGGTTGGTCAATACTGCCAATTGTTCCAAAAATTGAGAGTGTTTGGTTTTTAGTTTATGTTTACTGGTTCAAAAATAGCGATTAATTGTCACAAGCCCCTGTTACAAATATGATTGGCTCACCATTCATTGAACTGCAATCGGTTGACAGTACCAATAACTATGCCCGGCAGCAAATTCATGCAGGTTTGGCACAACACGGTATGGTCGTTTTTAGCCATGAACAACTGTCTGGCCGGGGGCAGAGAGGCCGGGTGTGGGCCTCTGAAAAAGATATGAATATTACCCTGAGTATGGTAATAAAACCAGAACAGCTGCTGCTGAATCAGCAATTTCAGCTAAGCGCCTGCATAACCGTTGCCGTACTTGAATTTTTTACAAAATATGCGGAAAACAAAACGAGTATTAAATGGCCGAATGACCTGTATTGGCAGGACAGAAAGGCAGGGGGAATTTTAATAGAGTCAATAGTCAATAGTCAGGAGGCGGAAATTAAGGGCAAGTGGAACTGGGCTATAGCTGGTATTGGCCTCAACATCAACCAAACCATTTTTCCTGATTATCTGCCCAACCCTGTTTCACTCAAACAGATTACCGGCAGCGATTTTAAAGTTGTTGACCTCGCCAAAGAATTATGCGGCATGGTTGAGCATCGCTTTAATGAACTTACCTCTGCCGGATTTGAAAATATTTTCAGTATCTATAACAGGAATTTGTACAAACTGAATGAGAAAGTAAAACTAAAAAAAGAAAACCGGGTGTTTGAAGCGGTGATAAAAGGTGTAAGCTGTGCCGGTAAACTGATTACTGACCATTCCATTGAAGAAGACCCGATAACTATCGGGTTCGATTTTGGGGAAGTAGAGTGGATGCTTTAAGAAAAAATTACTCCCTTTGTCAGGCTTACATCTTTTTCGCTTTGTCTCGCTTCCGTTTCAAATTTGTTATCATAATACCCGTTCTTCACCCATTCAACCAAATAACGGGAAATAAAACCTGCAAAGCCGAACCGCCGGTATTGCTCCACATGTTTCAGTTCATGGCAAACCCATTCCCTGTCACTTAAAAACTCTGAACGGCTGGTATTGTGCAGATGAATGGTGCTGCCAAATACAATTGCCACTTTGCGTGATTTCAGTTTTGCAGCGGCCAGTTTTGCCTCCCAGGAGTTTTCTTTAATCCGGATTTTCATAAAGCAATAACACTAAAACTGCATCTTTCGTTGCAGTAAAAAAAGGCCAAAGATGGGCTACTCACCACTCACTTCTTATCCCTCCACAATGTGAACTTCCTGGAAATAGTAAAGCCCCACCGGAACTGCCCTTTGCCCCACGAGGTGATGGTGCGGGGGATATAGCGGTTTTCCAGTATCTCGGTGGCATTGGTAAAGTTCAGACGGAAGATATGGCCGGAGGTGAGTATTTCAAACCCGACTCCAAGAGGATCATAAAACCTGATATTGTCATTGATGCGGAATGAATCTTTACTGGCATCACTTCTGAACGGATGAAAATAATCCAGCAGCAGGTTTACTCTTCCGCCCAGCGGAAGCCTCACTGCCCCGCCGAGGGCAAACATGCTTTTCTTGTCGTAGGTGATAGCATAGCCCCTTGTAACGAAGGTGGGGTTCAACTGTACACTCACCTTTCCCATTTTTTTAGCGATGATCAGCTGCAGTACGTTACTGGTACGGTCACCCAGATCATCATAGCTGTTATCCTGGTTGGGAAAGGGGTTTTGCGGGCTGGCAGCGATCACTAAATTGCCGAACACCGCCAGCGACAAAGGATGAGAAGGATCATTTTCCCTTTGCTGCATGATCTGGTATTTGGCGCCTATTTCATATAGCTGCTGCTGCGGACCTGCTCCTTTTACCCTTGCAATACTGCCATCGAAATGCTCACCTAAACCCACTGTAAAGGCTATACGGATGTCGGCTGCATTATCAAGACCGAAGAATCTTTTAATTCCGCCGTTGCTTCCGCCAATATCCCCGAAGTTATGTGTAACATTAAAATCCAGTTTGCCCTTGCCAATCACTTCCGGGGTTCGGGCATTGATGGTTTTGGTGGAGCTGAACACCTGCACCGTTTTGTTTTCTTTTTTATCCTGTGCAGTGAGCTGCAGCGAAATGCCAAGTAGAATAAACAATGCTGTTGTTTTCATGTTTAACTCTTTTAGAATATTTTATAATACATCGTTGATGATGGATGAGGGGTTGCTTATGGCCAGTTTAAATTACGGCAAACCTGCATAGCCCGCAAGAATTTCCTCTGCATGGGCTTTATTCTTTGGTTTAAGAAATATTCTTCGGATGAATCCTCTTTCATCAAGAACGAAAGTAGTACGGAGAATACCCATGTATTCACGACCGAAAAGTTTTTTCATCTCATGTACACCGTACAGGTCCGTTATTTTATTCTCATTATCAGCAATTAGCCTGAAAGGCAGCCTGTATTTGGTCTCAAATTTCTTTTGTTTGACCTGGGTATCCGGGCTTACTCCTAAAACTTCAAAACCATTTTCATCAGCAGGTCATAATTATCTCTCAGGTTGCATGATTCAATTGTACAGGTGGGAGAACCGGCTTCTGAATAGAAATACAAATCAGTTTCTTTCCTTTATAATCAGCTAAAGAAACTTTTTTACCGTCCTGGTCCTTGCTGGTGAAAGCAGGAGCTTTGTCCCCTTCTTTAAGCGTTATTGCCATACTTTAATTTTTCTTTTTGACTGACTTCTTAGCTTTTTCATTAGTCTTTTTTCCTGTTTTTTTCTTTGGCGGCGGGGGTGTATAGGGAAATCTTTTGATCCACCATTCCTTTACCGTGATGTTTCCGGCAATATCTTCAATCGTTACTTTCAGTTGGTGTACGCCATAGGGGCATTGTTCATCGAAGCGGTAAATCCAGTTGCGGCTTTTATCGTTGGTAAAACGCAGCCACCGGCTTCGGCTTAATGAATCTTCAATACAATGATAACCCAATATATCCGCAGTGCAGGAAGATAATGCTGCCCGGAAAGATTTTATCCCATAATCATCTGCCGGGGAAAAAATGATACGGGTGGCAGCGCTGAGATTGATGGTATCTCCTTTACCGGGATCATTTACCCGGGGCGGCGTTACATCAGCTATTATCTGAAATGTCCCAAAGCCTCCAAACCTGGCCGATACCCATTGCTCCTGCCATACAGCTTTCCGAACACTGTTTCCCCTTCGGTCGCTTCGCAGAATAAGCAGCTTATCCTGCCCTGCTGCAGGCACAGGCCTTTTTAATTTTAACCGAACTATTGCATCCTCATGCAGCGGAACGGAAGCATCGCCTGCATGATGAATATCGGAAAAAGAATACGGCAAGGAAGCGGCAGTAACAAAATAAACCGGCGAAACGGTATCATATAAACTTCCCTCCGGCAGGTATAGCTCAAACCCGGGTTTATCCATCATATTTACCATATTTGGCGCAAACACATTTGTCCGGCTGCTGTGGCCATATTCAACAGCCAGGCTGTCATCATACTGAATAAAAAAGTTCAGCTGTGATACATTGCCGGCCACATCTTTTACCTCTATCCGGATGGCTTGCTGAATGCTATCAGTCAGTTCCAGCACCCCATCCCCGTTTATTTGCCGGTAAGCCGTGCATTTATCACCCGGCAATTGCGAAAGATGCTGAAGGAATGCCCCGCCGTTGTACCGTATTTTATAGTCTACATGTGCATTGATATAAAGGGTTTCATCGTAATCAATACTGTCAAGCACAAAACTTAGTTGTGCCTCGTCGTTTTTGAAAATATGGGCTGAATAAATACCGTTGGGATTATTGCTTCCGCTGAGCCGGTCATATGCCTGTAATGCAAAACTCACCCTGCGAAACCCGGTTTTAATTACCGGTATTTTTGGAATAACGTAACCGCTGTCTGTATTTTTCAGGTTAAAGAACTGCGGGGTTTGTTCGTACACACTTTTGTTGCGGTCGTATATGGCCAGTTTCACCAGGTTGGGCGGCACATCGTCTTTTACAAAAAAATCAAACAACAAAGGGTTCAGCCTTTTTTGTGTGCGGGTATTAAAAATTTCAAAATGCAGGTGGGGGCCCTGTGAGCCGCCGGTGTTGCCGCTATAAGCAATAAAAGCTCCTTTTGTAACCGGGAATTGCCCTTTTGCAAAGTCCAGTTCAATAGCCCAGCTTTCCTTTTCATACTGCTTTGCAGTTACATATTCCTCCAGCCCAGGAAAAAAATCATTCAGGTGGGCATACAGTGTAGAAAGACCGTTGGGGTGATTGATGATGATAAAGCGGCCAAAACTCTGCGGCCGGATGCCAATATGGGCAATATATCCCTCAGCTGCAGCATAAACCGGGTAATTTTCTTTGGCGTTGGTGCGAATATCCAGGCCCATATGCCAGTGATTGGGACGTAGTTCGCCAAAATTGGCTGAGAGCTCAATAGGTATACCCACCGGGTTTCTGAAATAATTTCCGGGAAAAGGAAAAGGCTGGGCATGAACAGACAACGCATAGAAAACTATTACCGTCAGAACAAATAACCGCGACTGCATATACAAAAATAAGCCAATCAAAATACCTGCTTTCGCTGTATCAGTTAAATGCTAGTATGTTTGTACCTTTTGGATTCATATGGATAAAATAAAATGGTGGTGGCTACTGCCCCTGTGCACTATATTATCGGCCTGCCCGTTTGAGTCAACGGTGCCTATGGAGCCTGATGGGTTACTGGTACGGCATTATTAAAGACGGCAGCGACTACTTTGGCATTGAAGCGCTGGAAATATCCCGCCAGTCCGATTCCGTTTATTCAATTATCCGCTATGGAAAAGCCATAAAAGGCGATATGGTTATGCCGGATACTGCCTATTTTACCGGATACACTTCCTGGATCGGCACCCAGCAGTTTATGAATGTGGAGGGTTCTGTAATCATTGATGAAGGGACCCGGAAAAACCATTGCTTAAAAAACAAAAAGTATTTTATGCAGCAGCCTTCGACAGAAAAAATGACACCCTGGATGTAAGAATCATTACCGAAAGCTTCTCCACCCGGAAGTATTTTGCCAGTTCACAAGAGTTTAAAAACCTGGTAACCGACATGCTGGCCCGGCAACGGAATATATATGATGATCAGTATTCCCTGAAATACCGCAAGATTCCCAAACCGCAACAGATCTTTCCTTCCAACTGAGTGTTGGCAAAAAAAGAATATTTACACCCCTAAAAAACCCGCTTTCCCCTACTTTTGCGTCCCGACAGCAACCGGGATTTTTTCAGCCCCCGGCAGGGATACCCCTCTAAAAAAAAAATGCCCAAAGACACATCCATCCGGTCGGTACTCATCATCGGCTCCGGCCCTATTATTATCGGACAGGCCTGCGAATTTGATTACTCCGGCACACAGGCGGCCCGAAGCCTGCGGGAAGAAGGTATTAAAGTTATCCTGATCAACAGCAACCCTGCCACCATTATGACAGATCCTATGATGGCAGACCGGGTTTATCTTTTGCCGCTCACGGTAGAAAGTATTGAACAAATCTTACAGGAAAATCAAATAGATGCCGTGCTGCCCACTATGGGAGGACAAACTGCACTCAATCTTGCTAAAGAAGCTGAAGACCTTGGTCTGTGGAAGCAATATAATATACGGTTGATTGGTGTTGACATCAAAGCGATTGATAAGGCTGAAGACCGGGAAAAATTCAGGCGCTGGATGATTGACCTCGGTGTAAAGGTGGCCCAGGCCAAAACAGCCAACTCTTTCCTCGAAGGAAAAGAATTTGCACAGGAAATCGGTTTTCCGCTGGTAATCCGTCCTTCGTTTACACTCGGCGGCACCGGTGGCGGTTTTGTACATGATAAAGATGACCTGGATGAAGCGCTGAACAGGGGTTTGCAGGCTTCGCCCATCCATGAGGTACTGGTGGAGAAGGCTGTACCGGGCTGGAAAGAATTTGAACTGGAACTGCTGCGGGACTCGGCAGATAATGTATGCATCATCTGTACGGTTGAAAATTTAGACCCCATGGGGGTGCATACCGGTGACTCCATTACCGTAGCGCCTGCCATGACCCTGAGCGATACGGCTATGCAGCTCATGCGCAACACGGCCATTAAAATGATGAGGGATCTCGGCAATTTCGCCGGCGGTTGTAATGTTCAGTTTGCGCTGAACCCTGATACGGAAGAAATCATTGCTATTGAAATTAATCCACGGGTAAGCCGTTCTTCGGCGCTGGCGAGTAAGGCCACCGGTTACCCTATTGCCAAAATAGCCGCTAAGCTTGCAATCGGTTACCGGCTTGATGAACTGGAGAACCAGATTACCAAAACCACATCCGCTTATTTTGAACCTGCACTGGATTATGTAATTGTCAAAATCCCCCGCTGGAATTTTGACAAATTCAAAGGCGCTAATGATACATTGGGGCTTCAGATGAAAAGTGTAGGCGAAGTGATGGGCATTGGCAGAAGTTTTACCGAAGCTATTCAGAAAGCCTGCCAGAGCCTGGAGAACAATGCCGTTGGCCTCGGCTATTATGGAAAAAGCCTGATGCATGCTGATGAACTGCTGGAATATATCAAAACTCCCAGGTGGGACCGCATCTTCCGCATTAAAGATGCGCTGATGGCCGGGATATCCGTCAGCTCCATTTCAAAAGCCACCAACGGTATTGATCGCTGGTTTCTTTACGAAATACAAAAGATCTGCAATCTGGAAAAAGAACTGGTGAAGTATGATCTTGATGATTTACCTCTTGAATTGCTGAGAGAAGCCAAAGTGCATGGCTTCAGCGATGAGCAGATAAGCCGCATTACCGGCCACGGCGATGAAGAAGATGTATATAATAAACGAAAAGCTGCGGGTATAACAAGGGTGTACAAAATGGTGGATACCTGCTCTGCCGAGTTTGAAGCAAAAACGCCTTATTTCTATTCCACCTTTGAGGAAAGTCCGCTTCAGATTTCCGGGCAGAAAGAACCACTGGACTCCAATGAATCCAAAGCCTCGGGTAAAAAGAAAATCATTGTATTGGGCAGCGGCCCCAACCGTATCGGACAGGGCATTGAATTTGACTACTGCTGTGTGCATGGCCTGCTGGCCATCAAAGAATGCGGTTACGAAGCTATTATGGTAAACTGTAACCCCGAAACCGTGTCCACGGATTTTGACATGGCCGATAAACTGTACTTTGAACCGGTTTACTGGGAGCATCTCTGGGAAATTATTGAATATGAAAAACCATACGGAGTTATTGTTCAACTGGGCGGCCAAACGGCATTGAAACTGGCTGAAAAGCTGCACAAAAAAGGAGTCAATATTATCGGCACATCATTTAACAGTCTGGATATTGCCGAAGACCGCGGCCGCTTCAGTGATATGCTGAAAGAACTGGATATCCCCTACCCAAACTATGGCACTGCCTTTTCCGTTGATGATGCCATTGCGGTTGCCAATAAGGTAGGTTACCCCGTCCTGGTTCGTCCTTCGTATGTGCTCGGCGGGCAAAGAATGCGGATCGTACTGAATGATGAAGAAGTAGAAAAAGCCGTGGTGAGTTTATTAAAGCATATTCCTGGTAACAAAATACTGATTGATCATTTTTTGGACCGCAGCCAGGAAGCGGAAATAGATGCTATCTGCGACGGCGAGAAATTCCATGTAATGGGCATTATGGAGCATATTGAGCCGGCGGGCATCCACAGCGGCGACAGTAATGCGGTGCTGCCGGCATTCAATCTTTCTCCCTTGGGGATACAGGATATGGTGGATTATGCCAAAAAAATTGCACTGGCCCTTAAGGTGAAAGGTTTAATCAATATCCAGTTTGCCATCAAAGACGGGAAAGTATACGTAATAGAGGCGAACCCCCGTGCCTCGAGAACAACCCCGTTCATTGCCAAGGCATACAACAAACCCTATTTGAATTATGCCGTTAAAGTGATGTTAGGGGAAATAAAAGTGGGTGATATTCCGGAAGAAAAAATTCTTGACGGATTTGCCATTAAAGAACCGGTGTTCAGTTTTAATAAATTTCCCGGGGTAAATAAAGAACTGGGGCCTGAAATGAAATCAACCGGCGAAGCCATCCGCTTTATCAAAAACCTGAGGGATCCTTACTTCAGACAGTTATATAAGGACAGGAGTATGTATTTGAGTAAATAGGCCCCTTATGAATGAAGAGGTTCAATCCATCATCAAAAATTTTGAGATAACTCTCACCGGTCAACCCTGGTTTGGCAGGGCGGTATATACAATACTGGAAGAAATAGATGCAAAAAAAGCCGGGATAAAACCCAATGGAACAGAACACAGCATGCTGGAACTGCTGTGGCACATGAATACCTGGGCCGGCTTTACCCTGAAGCGGCTGGAACTGGATAAAGAACAGGATATGGCAGCCTTTGAAAAAATTGACTGGCGGAAAATATATCCCAAAGTGCATACCTGGAAGAAAGGGCTGGCTGAGTTTAAATCAATCCATAAAAAAATAGCTGCCTTGCTGAAGAAGAAGGACGACGCTTTTTTGAAAGAAATAGTGGATTACAGAAATTACAATTACAGGTTTCTGATAAACGGACTGATAGAGCATAATATTTACCACCTCGGTCAAATTGCGTATATCCATAAGATGCTGCGATAGCATACCCGGAAAGTAGTATTGGCAAAAAAATACAACCTGCCTATTTTTCAGTATGGCTCTGTACACGGCCCATTTCTGGAAAAAAGCCCCGTTTGTAAAGCTGCTGCTGGCATTTGCTGCGGGTATTATTTTACAATTGCATCTTCAGCCTGTTCTTTACATATGGCTGATATTGCTGTTAACAGGTCTGGTTTGTTTAACAGGGTTCCTTTTTCTCCCTTTTTTCAGTCGGTTTAAGTTTGCATTTTTCACAGGATTGGCCATTGCAATAATTTTTGCAGCTGCAGGAGGTATATTGGCATGGAACAAGGATGTAAGAAAGGATAAAGACTGGCTTGGGCACACCTATAAAAATGGTGAAGCAATTATTGCTGTTTTGGATGAACCTCCGGTAGAAAAAACAAAGTCATTTAAGGCTGACGCAAATGTGCAGTATGTTATACGAGATGGATTACAAATACCTGTAAGATGCCGCCTGATACTTTATTTCCGGAAAGACAGCGCTTCTCAAACTGATTCGCTGCCGCTGCAGTTGTCTTATGGCTCAAAAATCATTTTTAAAAACCCGCTGCAGGAAATAAAAAACTCCGGCAACCCCGGAGGGTTTGACTATAAACGGTATTCTTTATTCCGCGGCATCACTTACCAGGTGTTCCTGAAAAGGGATGAATATGAAATTATTCCTGGCAGAACTGTAAACCCCGCTAAGCAGGTTATTTACTCCACCCGGCAAAAGGTATTGAACATACTCAGGAAAAATATTCCCGGGCCAAAAGAACTGGGGCTGGCCGAAGCCCTGCTGATAGGCTACAAAGATGATCTGGATCAATCCCTGGTCCAATCTTATACCAACACCGGCGTTGTGCATATTATCGCTATATCAGGCCTGCACCTGGGTCTTATTTACTGGCTGCTGGCTTTGCTGTTGAAACCGCTGACCAGGAACAAAAAAACAAAATGGCTCCGGCCCCTGCTGATCATTACTGGTCTTTGGGGCTTTAGTCTGCTTGCGGGGGCGCAACCTTCCGTACTTCGTTCCGCATTTATGTTTTCCTTTATTGTTCTGGGCGAAACCTTCAGCCGGAAAACTTCCATTTATAATACAATGGCTGTTTCGGCTTTCCTCCTTTTGTGTATTAACCCGTACGGGCTCTGGGATGTAGGCTTCCAGTTATCCTATGCGGCAGTTCTCAGCATCATTATTTTCATGCGGCCTATTTACAACTGGTTTTATATAAAAAACAAGGCGCTGGACTTTATCTGGAAACTGAATGCGGTAACGCTGGCCGCCCAAATACTTACTATTCCTCTTAGCATTTATCATTTCCACCAGTTTCCTCTGCTGTTTTTCCTTACTAATTTTCTTGCGGTACCCTTATCCAGCATTATTTTGTTAGGAGAAATCCTGCTATGCTGCATATCCTTTATTCCCGCAGCGGCCATGCTGCTTGGCAAAGCGCTGTTCTGGCTAATTTGGGTTATGAATACCTATGTAGAACAGGTAGAACTGATTCCAGGCTCGCTGTGGGACGGGCTTCAGATAAGTATTTCACAAGTTGTTCTCTTAATTGTTTTCACCGCAGGCATCAGCTATTGGCTGATGGAAAAACAAAAACAGGGCCTTTATTGGGGGCTTGCCTCCCTGTTTCTCTTCACAATTTTCCGGACAGCCTCATTCATCAAAAGCAATCAGCAACAAAAAATCATCGTCTATAATGTTCCGCAGAAAACCGCTATAGATTTTATCAGCGGAAGAAAATTTCAGTTCGTTGGCGACAGCGATGTCCTGTTTGAAGGTTTTGCCCGCAATTTTCATCTTAAACCTTCACGGATTTTGCTTCGCCTCAGCCGGGTTTACAATGTGCAGGGATTTCAGCAGGAAGGAAAATTCATTGCCTATAAAGGCAAACATATCATGCTTGCCGGTGAATCCATTTCATTTGACACCTCGTTTACAAAACAAACAATTGATCTGCTTATAATATCCAAAAACCCCAGATTATATTTCAAAAACCTGGTAACAGCCCTGGATATCAAACAGGTTGTTTTTGACGGCTCTGCCCCTGCATGGAAAGTAAATTACTGGAAAAAAGACTGTGATTCACTAAAAATCCCCTGGCATGATGTTAGTATGAAAGGTGCTTTTGTGATGAAAATTAATTAACAGTAGACTCGAAAATCATATCTTTTCAGTACTAAATTAAGTCATATATGACCCATTCCCAAAAAGAGGAAGCAATATTAATCTCAAATGACAACTCTGTTGTTCTTACAACGCACCGTGTTTTACATAAGTCGAAAAATAAACACAGCGAATTATTACTTAAAGATTTTATTTCTTATGAAATAATCCGGAAAAGGGTACAGTACTATAAGGTGCTATTTATTTTCTTGTTATTAATAAGCGTAGCGATTGGTGTGTGGGCTTATTTTAAGAATGAAGAAAATAATGAATTTCTATACAGGAACAGCTACGGATTAGACGAAGTTATTTCTTTAAAAAAGAGATAGATAAAGAATTTCAATCAATAATGATTCTATTTTGGCTTGCCCTATCTTTTTCTTTCATTTCGTTAATAATTTTTCTGTTTTCAAAGGTTAATTATATAAAAATCTATGGCAAGAATAACAAACTGGAATTTTCTATAAAAAATTTATCCCAACAGTCATTAGAAAAATTTGTTACAGCACTTGTAGCGGAAAGCAACAAAATGAGTATTTAGCAAAAATGGATATTATCTCTACTGCGGTTTAAAACATAATTTCTCAGATGCTGCGCTTTTGCTATAAAATGGCATACTCTTACCTTTGCAACTCTCTAGTAATTTGCCTGCTTTTTAATTCATCTTCTTTATGAACAAAAAGATTCAATCTGCGCTTATTTCTGTTTTTTACAAAGAGGGACTGGAAACTATTGTACAGGAGCTTTCCCGGCTGGGGGTGACCATTTACTCCACCGGGGGTACCCAAAGTTTTATGGAAGGCCTCGGAATAAAAGTTACCCCGGTAGAAAATCTTACTTCATATCCATCCATTCTTGGCGGAAGGGTAAAAACATTACATCCGTCTGTATTCGGCGGCATTCTCGGAAAAAGAGATGATGAAACTCATATGGCTGAGATGAAGCAATACAAGATTCCAGAGATAGATTTAGTAATAGTTGACTTATATCCGTTTGAGGAAACAGTTGCGGCTGTTTCTTCTTCCCCCTCCTCCGGAGGGGGTCAGGGGGAGGCCACTATTGTCGAAAAAATTGATATCGGCGGGCCCTCGATGATACGGGGCGCTGCCAAGAACTTTCGGGATGTGGTAGTTATTGCAGCTAAAAAAGATTACCCTGAACTGGAAACCCTGCTGAAGGAACAAAATGGAGAAACATCGCTGGAACAACGGAAGGCTTTTGCGGCAAAAGCCTTTGAAGTGGTGGCCCATTATGATGTGGTAATCGCAAAATATTTTAACCCCTCTGATTCCCTGTATTTCCTGGAATCAGTTACCGATCCGAAGCCGCTTCGGTACGGGGAGAACCCTCATCAGACCGCCGTGTTTTATGGCGATCTGAACCCGGTTTTTGACCAGCTTAGCGGAAAAGAGCTTAGCTACAATAACCTGGTGGATGTTGACGCTGCGGTACAAATCATCAATGAATTTACCAGCACCATATTTGGCATTATCAAACATACCAATGTTTGTGGCATAGCACAGCGGGAGACTGTTAAAGAAAGCTGGTGTGCTGCGCTGGCGGGTGATCCGGAAAGTGCATTTGGAGGAGTATTGGTTTGTAACGGTACTATCGACAACGCAACAGCCGGCGCCATCAATGAAATCTTTTTTGAAGTGCTGATTGCCCCGGCGTTTGATGAGGATGCACTGGCTTTATTGAAATTGAAGAAGAACCGTATTTTGTTGCAGCTAAAATCACATCCCCGGGTGAACGAACAATACAAATCCATACTTAATGGAGTACTGGTACAAGGTATGGATGAAGGCAGCTATACTGAATGGAGAGAAGCGGGTGGCAGAAATTCTACGGATGCTGAAAAAGAAGATATGATTTTCGCAAATCTCATCTGCAAACATCTAAAATCCAATGCCATTGTGCTGGTAAAAAACAAACAACTTATCGGCAAAGGCTGCGGGCAAACCAGCCGCATTGATTCGTTAAGGCAAGCTATCGAAAAAGCAAAGCAGTTTAATTTTGACCTGAAAGGGGCCGTTATGGCCAGCGATGCTTTCTTTCCTTTTAATGATTGTGTAAAAATGGGGCATGAAGCCGGTATTACGGCTTTCATTCAGCCAGGCGGTTCAATAAGGGATAATGACTCCATTGATTATTGCAAACAACACAACCTGGCAATGGTGATGACGGGCATGCGGCATTTTAAGCACTGATGAACATCTTTGATTTTCATAAAACAATGCTCAACGCCCCTGCTGATTACCTGAAAAAACTATCGGCCTTTAACCCGTTGACCATTCGTAAGAAAGGAACAAGGGCCAAGGCCTGGTTTGCACTGGCATTGGTTTGTTTTTTCTGGGGCACCACCTGGATTGCTTCCAAAGAAGGTGTGAGGCACATGCCCGCTTTGCAGCTTGCAGGTATCCGGCAATTAATGGCCGGTACTTTGTATGTTGGGTTTTTTCTCTATAAAGGTGCAGCTTTTCCAAAAGGCAAAGAATGGATACCCGTGCTGGTGCTCAGTTTCCTGAATTTTATTATGAGTAACGGGCTTAGTACCTGGGGGGTGAAATACATTTCTGCCGGCCTGGGCTCTATCATTGGCGCCATCTTTCCGCTATGGCTTGTGGTGATAGGATTATTTGCTTCAAGCGAAAAAATCCCATCAAGGGCTATTATGGGTTTATTACTTGGATTTTCGGGAGTATGTATAATTTTTTCTGATCACCTTGATGATTTTTTCAATGCCAGCTTTCGTCTTGGAATCATATTGTCGCTGATCGCTACCTGGACTTGGGCCTTTGCCACCCTTTATACCAAGCAACAGGCTGTTAATTTTAATCCCTACTTCAGCCTGGGTTTACAAATGATGATTTCAGGAATTTGCCTTACCATGTTTACAAACATAAACGGAACCGCTGTATCAGTCAGTAAGATACCCTGGCAATCATGGGCCGCCATTGCCTATCTCATCATCTTCGGATCTTTGCTTGCCTTTATTTGCTACCTGTATGCATTGCAAAATCTGCCTACCGAACAGGCCTCCGTATATGCTTATATTAACCCGATAGTGGCAGTGCTTTGCGGATGGATAGTGTTTGGAGAAAAAGTAACTCTTTTTATTACCATAGGAGGAATTGTTACGCTGCTCGGTGTGTACCTTGTAAACAAAGCATTCAAGGCCGTGCCTGCGCCTGAGCAGCCGGAAACGGAAGGGGTTTAATGGGGGAAATGCCTTTTATCCATTCCTTCATTATCAATTTGAGCGTTTACACAAGGTATTTCATAGTAAATGTGGTGTATAAATTTTTTATATACCTCCTGCCACCCGGCAAACCTTCTGTGTGTTCCCAGAAATGTATTATGCCAGATGGTGATCATACTTCCGTTTACTGATTTGATAATATTGAAGTAGTGCAGCATTTCCCCGAAAGCCTTTTCAGGTGTTTGATTTTGTTCATAAAAGGAATTGGCATCCATGTAACAGAACGGATGCAATTTGAGTGAAGTTGTTGTTTCTGCTGCAAGATCATACCAGTAAAATGATGACGCTACCGAGGCCCGGAAACCATTGATACTGCCATAGCCCATGGAATAATCGTCGCTTATGCCCGCCTCAATCAGTTGCCTGAAAGTTTGCGGAAGGGTGAAGCGGATGAAATGCTGCCGTGAGCAATTCCTGAACCCGGCATCTGTAAGTTCACATAATAAGGCCTGTTCTTTTTTCAAAAGCTGGGGTTTGTCGCCGCTTTGCCATGAAGAATGAAGACCGGGCCAGAAAAAAGGTTTCTCCACACCGGGTCGTATCTAATCAGGCTCTTTGCTGAAAAAATCCTGAAATATCTTCTTCAGTTCTTTATTGTGCGGTGAGTTATTTTTATCATAACGACCGGTTTTTTCTGCCACCAGTATAAAAAAAATGCGTCCAGATAACGGCGGAGATAATGCAGTTCTTTTATCCATTCAAAAGAATCATAAGGATCATTCATACGGTCTTTTAATACATTACTTCTTTCTTTTACTTCCCACCATTGTCTTTTGAAAACAGACCGCAAACAGCCGCCCCAAGTTCGCCACCAGCTTTTGTATTTGTAGCAAAAGGCTTCATCAATATCATAAGTAGGCAGAAAGGTGAATTGGGGAATGCGAAATTGAGAACCTGCCTGTCCGGCAGGCAGGCCGGGAAATTGGGTTTGCAACATAATTCTAAATTGCTGCAGCCAGATGTTTACAAGAGGAATGTTAAGAAAGTTTTCCTTAAAGGCAAGTGAGTTCTCATGAGCGTACCGGCCATACATATCTTTTTTATACACCAGGTATTCTTCATACCGGCTGAGCAGGTAAAAAGAAGCTGCGAAGATATCAAACTCAACATCTCCTTCTGTTTTAAAAAAAGCTTTTGTCCCATGCCATTCAAAACAATCAACAGGCTGTTCTTTTATGCCTGTTTCAAATAACAAATGATGCGGGCAGATCCAAAGCTCACTATCAGCAATCCGCTGATGACTGTAATTAATTTTTACACCATCATAAGCTAAAAAATCACCGGCATTACTGGTAACCGCAGCAGGCCGCCCCGTAAGTTCCTTGCCGGAAAAATCTGCCACATAATTAAGCCTTGGTGTGATTAGGGGACTGTAAATCAGCATACCCGGATATTCGGTAAACGAATATACTTCTCTGTAACCAACCATAGATTAAAAAAAAATTATCCCCTTGCATCCTTTTTACAGACAAGCCCGACTTTACTGCTGCAAACACTTTGCAGCATAAACCAACCAACGCATTTCCGTGAGGAAATTTTCAGCCATACTGCTTATTGGAATCTTTTCCTTTTCGCAATATGCCCGGCAACTCAGCTACCTGCAATGCACCCTCCTGAATACAGTAAAACAGCCCGACCAGCAATGCGATTGCGCCAAACAGGCTGGTTTTGACAAACAGGAAGATGGAGAGGCCCCTGTGCATAAAGCACATTTTCATATCCGAATGGACGAATTTTTCCCGTTTACCGGGGAAACGGAACTGAAAATGTTTTTACACCTGATTTTACAACAACTGCCGGCCCATTTCAGCAATGAATGTGCCGGCCATTATCCTGCTCCCTGGCAGCCGCCCAACAGCTGAACTGCATATCGTTTTAACGCAGCAGTTATTCAACTGCCTCATCAGTTATTGAATTATTCATTCAGCTTAAAAACTATTGTATGAAATTCAGAATCATATTGCTCTTTATAGCATTTTCATGTTCTGTCATGGCGCAAACCACTGCCGAAAAGGACAGGATACTATACGGCTCCTGTACAAAAGACAGTCTTTACATCAAACCGTTTGTAAAATGGTTTGACAGCGGTTATAAATCCTATAACCCAAACACAACTGTAGTGACTGCTCTTAAAAAGCAAAATTTTGATAACATCAGTATTAAAATTTTCTTTGGCAGCTGGTGCGGCGACAGTAAAAGGGAAGTACCTCGCTTTCTGCCATTTCCTTTCCTGAATACAAACCACAGCTAATTGCCCTGGGCGGCACCGATTCTCTTTACAAGCAAAGTCCGCAACATGAAGAAGACGGACTGGGTGTTTTTCGGGTACCTGTTTTCATCGTTTATAAAAAAGGGGTTGAAATAACCCGGATCAACGAATTTCCGGTTAACTCATTGGAAAAAGATTTGCTCGCCATTCTCTGTGGCCAATCTTATTCACCCAATTACCGGTCTTTCAGCACGGTGCTGCGCTGGCTGAATGACGGCAGCTTAGGTGATGATAACAACAGCTCCAGGGGACTTGCTGAGCAACTGAGAACGTTGGTAGCCGGAGAACATGAACTCAACAGTCTTGGCTATCTGCTGGTGAAACAGGGCAAGAAAAAAGAAGCGCTGCAAATCTTCCGGATGAATTATACTTTATATCCCGAGTCATCCAACACTGCTTCCAGCCTTGGCGAAGGATATTATGAGAATGGCAATTACAAAAAAGCAATCAGCTTCCTGGAACGTTCGCTGGAGCTAAACAAAGACCCAGGCACCATCAAAGAAATTCTGGGAATACTATACAAAGCAAAAGAAAAGGACAAGGGATGATAATATACAATCTTCCTCCGGGCATTCTTCCCGGGGGAAGATTACTTTCCATGTTTCTCCTTCCATATCTGGTTGAATGATTTCTTTGGAAACTCCATCCTTCCCCGGTGTGCACCCCAGCCTTTTACCACTGTGTTTACAATCCAGTTCTTGGTACCACCCCCCGCCATGTTCATCCACTTGCGGCGCAGCATGCCCTGCTTCCACATCTTCCAGGCCATGCGTTCTGTAAAAGAGATGTGCCTTGCTTCCACGGCTTCATGACGGTTCTCCAGCAATAATTCATGGAGGTTAATTTTAACGGCACATACTTCAGTACAATTACCACAAAGCGAAGAAGCATAACTCAAATGTTTCCATTCTCCCAATTCCTTTAAATGCGGAGTGATAACAGATCCAATCGGCCCGCTGTAAGCTGTAGCGTAAGTATGGCCGCCGATATTTTTATAAACAGGGCATGCATTTAAACAGGCGCCGCAACGGATACAATACAAACTTTCCCGTTGCTTTTCATTAGCAAGTATATTGGTGCGGCCATTATCCAGCAGAATCACATACATATCCTCCGGCCCGTCTGTTTCTCCGGGTTGCCGGGGGCCTGTAACTATAGTATTATAAACAGTAACCCTTTGTCCGGTTCCGAAAGTTGCCAACAGGGGCCAGAACAAACCCAGATCGGTCATGGAAGGAATCACTTTTTCAATACCCGCAATCACAATATGGGTTTTCGGCATGGAGCAACTTAGCCTGGCATTACCTTCGTTCTCTGTAATAGCAATACCGCCGATATCAGCAACAATAAAATTGGCGCCTGTAACTCCCACTTCTGCCTGCACATATTTTTCTCTCAGAACTTTTCTTGCAGTAAGCGTTAATTGTTCCGGTGTGGCTTTGGGGTCTGTTCCTAATTTCTTAGCAAATAATTTGGCCACATCTTCCTTGCTCTTGTGCATGGCAGGGGTAACGATGTGATAAGGCGGCTCACCATCGAGTTGCTGGATATATTCCCCCAAATCAGTTTCGATACTTTCAATGCCCTGCTTTTCCAAAAAATCATTCAGGTGAATTTCTTCCGTTACCATGCTTTTACTCTTCACCAGTGTTCTGCATTTCTTTACTTCACAGATCTTTTTTATCGAATCCAGCGCTTGCTGTGCATCTTCCGCCCAAATAACTGTTGCTCCCCTTTTTGTAATAATAGCTTCAAATGTTTCTAGTTGTTTGTCCAGTGTTTCAATCGCTTTCCATTTGATGTTTTTGGCTTTTTCCCTGGCCAGGTCCACATCCATAAACTGCTGCTTGCCCTGGGGTACTATTGCGTTGTACTTCCCGATATTAAAATTGATTTTGCGCCGGTGCTCTTTGTCCGCCGATTTTAATGCGCTTTTGGCAATAAATTTTGCTGCTGTTTCCTTCACGATGTTACTTTGTTATTCCCCTTTTTGCCTGAATGCATTTTAGCTGCTTTGTCCAGTGCCTTGTAAAATGCTTCACCATACTTTCTTATTAATGGCTCTTTCAGGAATTCATACAACGGCATCTGTAACTTTTTTCCCAATGCACAGGCGGGGTTGCATGATTTTTCTCTTGGCTCATAGTTCATGCGGTCGTACTCTCCTTTTTTCCCTCTTTCAATAATTACAGGGAACAGATGGCAGCTGATGGGTTTTTCCCAGGGAATCTTTCCGTCATAATATGCTTGCTCAAAAGCATATTTGATGATGCCTTTTTCATCCCTTACTCCATAAACACATATTTCTTTATCATAACTAAGTGTTGGAGTAACCCAGCCAAACTCTTTATTATATACATACTTACCGTTCCGTTCTATTTCTTTGATACCTGCTTCTGTAAGATAGGGCTCAACCT
This sequence comes from Bacteroidota bacterium, assembly GCA_016868455.1. Lineage (GTDB taxonomy): Bacteria > Bacteroidota > Bacteroidia > Chitinophagales > Chitinophagaceae > JJ008. The sequence goes on along the minus strand of VGGV01000002.1, from coordinate 81,778 downwards.
TTTCATACATTTCAAGAATAATATCCAGTTCCTCATCATCCGGGGGAGCCCCGGCATCCCCTTCTTCGCAGCAGGCCCCCCTGCATTTATTGAGGTCGCAAACGAACTGCTTGTCCGCCACATCATCGCTTATAATGATATTGTCAATTACTATCATGGCCTCAAAGTTAGGCATTCAAAATCCTTTAACAAACTTGTAACACCCCCGGATTATGGAGAGATTTTTACAGCAGCATCTCCCTTCTTCACAACCGACTGTATGCATAACACCCGTGTCGCCACTTTTCAAAAATCAGCAAAGGTATTCTTCCAGATGCTGTTCTGGGTTCCGGTAGCCGGCTTCAGTTTACTCCTTATATATAATACGGTCCCCTATTTCACTTTTGAAAAAGATTTTTCCTTTATTGAAGAAAGGGAGTTGCTTTTCAAAAGCAATCTTTATTATACCTGTTTTTACATCCACATTGCTGCCGGAGCACTTTGCATCGGCACGGCCCTTATCCAGTTTTCCCGGTATATCCTTAAAAAATCAAAAGGTATCCATCGTTTTTCCGGTAAAGTCTATGTGTTCGTGGTCCTGTTTCTTGGAGCACCCACCGGCCTGTATATGTCCTTTTTTGCAAAAGGCAGTTTCCTGGAAAGGGCCCTGTTCATGTTCATGGCGGGGTGGTGGTTCATTACCACCCTTTACGGGTTAATAACTATTCACAAAAGAAATGTGATTGCCCATAAAATATGGATGATGCGCAGTTACGCCATGGCCATGACAGCGGTTACCTTCAGGGTCTATCACATCATCTTTTATTTGCTTGACTGGAATCACCTAGAAAACTATGAACTGTCGCTCTGGATAAGTGTGGTGGGTAATATGCTGTTTGCTGAATGGATCATCTGGAGGCAGAGTAAAAATTATCTCAAATCTTTCATTAAATAACAAAACTGATCACAGCTTTTTAAACGTTTAAAAAAAATAACCATGAAATCAATGTTGTACGTAGGCGCCACGTTAATGATAGGCGCCAGCATTTATGGGTTTGTGGACTACAGGCAAACGCATAAGAAGAAGGAATTTAAAGAAATGTATGCTGAAAAAAAAGCCGCCGCCCCGGTAACGGCTGTTGCAGACAAAGAAAAAACAGCTGTACCCGAAAAAATAACAGCCGTAACTGAAAAACCGGCAGTTAGCAGGAAAAGGGCTGCAGCTAAAAAAGAAACCATTGATCCCATTAAGCCCATCGCCCAAGAAGATAAAATGGTGGTTGAAAAAAAGAAGCTTAAGGAAGAGCCCGCTGTAATCAAAGAGCCCGCCAAAGAAAGCAGTGCCATTAAAACAGTTAAGAAAAAGAAAGTAAGAAAGGAATTTTTCAGCCGCGGCCGGATGCCTGAAGAAGAGATAGAAATTGAACCGGTTAAAAAAGAAACTAAAAAAACAGAAAGCAAGGAGTTGTAAAAGAAGAACAGAACCTTATCCTGCGTCCCGCACCTGTGGCGGGACTTTTTATTTCTCCCCGGATGTTGCGCCTGACCATTGCAGTGTATTAATTAAGTGCTGCAGGTCTTGTTTTAAAAAATCATTCACTATTCCCAGCGAATCAGCATTGGGTGCGGCATCAAAATATAAAGCCCCCCGCAAAAAATGCCTGGTAGAGTCTGTGAGGAAAAACTGGTTGGCAGTAGCAGTATTACCGCCCAGCGAAAAATAAATCCCTTCTGCTCCGTTGGGTGTCTGCATCAGGCTGTCATTAATTCCTGTAGCCATGTTCACATGCTGCTTATAGGCCATCTTAAAACCATCCCGTACCAGCGAATCAAAGTTATTTTGCTCATTGATGGATTTGTAGCTTACATGGATACGGCCATTGAAACGGGGAATATCAATATTGATCCAGTAATCGCCGGCTTTGTCATCAAAAAAAGTAGAATCCTTCACCACATTGGCGTACACCGGATACTCAAATGTGTATGGATAACCAGGTTGACTGAATTTCTGATACTTTTTTTCCGGAAAGTCAATCTTAAAATATCCTTTCTTCTTACCCTGCGTATAAGGACTGTTACATGCAGTGAGCAGCCAGCAACCAGCAACCAGCAACCCTATACACAAAATGTTTTTTTTCATCAGCTGTATTTATTGAACATGGGGGGGTATCGTCACTTTGACCTGCCGGATACGGTTGTTATCGGCCTGCATCACAGTAAATTCAAAATCCCCGCAGGGTATTGCTGTGTTCACCGCCGGAAATTCTCCCGCCAGTTCCAGTACCAGCCCGGCCAACGATTCGCTTTCGCCCCGCACGGTATCAAACGTATCCATAGGCAGTTTCATTGTCTTGCACATATCATGGATCATGGTCTTACCGTCGAACAGGTAATGATTGTCATCCAGTTTTTTATTGCCGCTCTCTTCTTCATCAAATTCATCTTTAATGTCGCCGATCACTTCTTCCAGTATATCTTCCATGGTTACGATGCCGCTGGTGCCGCCAAATTCATCCACCACAACCGCAAAATGAATCCGCTTCTGCTGAAATTCTTTCAGCAGGTCTTCTATTAATTTGGTTTCGGGTACAAAATAAGGCTGGCGCATCAACTGGTGCCAGTTGAAGTCATCATCCTCGTGCAGGTAGGGGATCAGATCTTTGGTGTTGATGATGCCGGCCACTTCATCCAGGCTGTTCTTATACATTACCGGCAGGCGGGAGTAATGCAGTTCCTCTACCCGGCGTATAACTTCTGTAAAAGAAGACTGGTAATCCACCCCGCTTACATCCAGCCGGCTTCGCATAATTTGTTTTACCGTGATATTGCCAAACTTTACAATTCCTTTCATGATATTCTTTTCTTCCGGCGAGGCTTCGTCGTCTGACTTAATATCAATGGCCTCATCCAGTTCCTGCAGACTCATGGCTTCGCTGCGGTAGGCCCCGGCCCTTTTACCAATCCCATCTGCCAGTGAAACAATCCATTTGCTGATGCGGCAGAGCAGCAGGTGAAGCGCCTCAATTACAAAAGATGAGCCATAGGCAAAACGAAGATTGTTTTGCGTGGCCCACACTTTGGGTAATATTTTCCCAAAGAAAACCAGCACAAAAGCTATTACAACCACCTTGATAAGCAAGGAGCCGATGGTGCCTGCTTTTTCCAGCGATATAAACTGGTTCATGAGGTAATTGGCCAATACAATAATGCTGATATTGACAAATGTGCCCGCAATCATCAGCGAAGCATATACTTCTTTGGGCTCTTCCAGCAGATTTACAATGCGCCTGGCGGCTGTATGCTGTTTTGTTTTCAGCATATTCACATCTTTGCTGTTAAGTGAAAACAGTGCCACTTCGGCGCCGGAAATAGTAAAGAGGAGCATAAGCATGAGTACCAGTGACACGGCCAGAAAGGTAGTTCCCTGCGATTTGATCGCCAGCAAAACAGGCAGCAGGCCATCATGAAGTAAACCGGCTAATGGGATACCTTCCAATACAAGGGTTTTTGTTGAAGAAAAAGGCAGGTCATACGGCCCGCCCTGTTATGAAGCAAAGGTATTGTATTTAGCAATGATGGTTAAAAGGGCAACGACTCTGACGGGTCGCTCATTGACATATCTCCTCCGCCGATACCTTCCATGCCGCTGCTTTCTCCGGGTGATGACTGGCCCGGTGCATCAGCCCGTTTGTCGAGCATTATGAGATTATCTCCCACTACTTCGGTGGCAAACTTCCGGTTACCATCCTTATCATCCCAACTGCGGGTGCGCAGGCGGCCTTCGATATAAACAAGGCTGCTTTTATGCAGGTATTTTTGCGCCAGTTCCGCAAGACCCCGCCAGAGCACAACGGTATGCCATTCAGTTTGTGATACCAGCTTGCCCGTGCGGTCTTTAAAAGTTTCAGTTGTGGCCAGGGGAAATTTAGCCACAGCAATATTGCCTTCCAGGTGCTGTACATCCGGGTCCTTACCCAGGTTGCCAATCAGCATTACTCGGTTTACTCCTCTCATACATTTAATCTTTGGGGTTAACAAATCGTCGAAGGGCCGGCGAATGCCTCTTAAAGTTAGAATATTTTTCAGACCAAACGTAAAAATGGGAGATTGGGCGGCTTAGTTGGCAGGGAGTTGCAGCGTACAAACCTGGATAAGTTTTCAACGCCGCAAATACTGGTTAACCAACTTCGGAAAAGCATATTTGCTGAGCTTATTCCTCTTCACCCTAAAAAAATCGGCAGCATTTTTTTTCTTCAGCATTACCTGAACAAACTGACAGGCTATCAATTGATGCGAAAGCTTCTGCTTATGTATTGGTGAAACAGAAATGAGTTTATCATTTTTGCTTAACCAGCCATTCCTGCTGGCCATTTTCAAAATTATCCTAATATCCGTTTCCTTCTCCGCTTCAATCAAAGGAAATTCATAAAGCCCCTGCCAGATGTCTTTCCCCGTTCGCTGCCGGATGGCGATGGTGTTTTTATTTTCAAGCACCAGGTAATAAAACCAGCGCTTCTTTATCTGTATCTTCTTTCCTTTTACCGGCAGTTCATTGACATTATTATTCAGAAAGGCAAAGCAATGTTTTTTAAAACCACAGCCGCTGCAAAGCGGCGTTGCCGGCCTGCACACCGTGGCGCCAAAATCCATAATGGCCTGGTTGTAGAGGTCCGGTTGTTTCTTGTCCAGCAGTTCTTGCGCCAGTGTTGTAAAATATTTTTTGCCTTTGACAGAATCCGTTGCCTTATCAATTCCAAACACCCGGGCCAGCACCCGGAACACATTGCCATCAACCACCGCATGGGGCAGATTATAGGCAAATGATGCAATGGCTGACGCAGTATAGGGGCCCACGCCTTTCAGCGCTTTAATAGCTTCATACTTGTCAGGAAATTTTCCTTTCAGCTCCCGTGAAATATATTTTGCTGAGGCAATCAGGTTCCGGCAGCGGGTATAATAGCCCAGGCCCTCCCAAAGTTTGAACACTTTAGCCCCGGGCGCCCTGGCCAGTTTGTGTACATCAGGAAATATGTTGATGAAACTCTTATAATAATGAAGCCCCTGCTCTACCCTTGTTTGCTGCAGGATGATTTCACTCAGCCAGATTTTATAGGGGTCTTTCTCACCTTTCCATGGCATTTGCCGGGTGTTTTGCTCCCTGTTCCACTTTAGTAAGAACCGGGAAAAGGCTGGTTTTGCTATGATGAACCCTTGTTTTTTCATGCTCTCAGGGCTAAATATCCGGTATTTCCTGCGCTGTAATTCACACCCGGTTAAAAAAAATATGCCTATTTAGTTGAATATCATATTATTTTGTCCTAAATTGGGCTTCGTAAACCCACAAAAACTGCAACCATGAGAAAAGCCGACCTGGTAAATCAGATTTCTGAAAAAACAGGCATACCTAAGGTAGATGTGCTTGTTACTCTTGAAACTATGTTCAAAGAAGTAAAAGACACCCTTGCCGGTGGCGAAAATATTTATATCCGCGGCTTCGGCAGCTTCATTACTAAAAAAAGGGCAGCCAAAATAGGGCGCAACATCAAGAAGAACATTGCAGTGCATATTCCCGAGCACTACATTCCCGCCTTCAAACCTGCCAAAGAGTTTGTGGCAGAAGTAAAAAAGCTGAAAGAGCCCAAGCCTGATGCAGGCCCGGGAGAGGAAAGCGAATAATAATTGCTATTCCCATTCATTGATTTTCAACTTCTTCAGTCCGCTGGCTTCATACTTTGAATTTTCAGGCCTTATTGTATTTGCCTCAAACCAACGAATGGATTGGCTGTTTACATCGCACAACAAAATAACTGGCTGCTGCTTGCCTTCATCATTATATATCATTCCGGCAAGTATAAATGATGTGGACGATATCCATGCTGTTGCTTCTATACCGGCCGATGGACCGAAGAAAAGAATACGATTCCATTCTTTTGTATTCAGGTTGCAAAGTGTTATAGCATTATCAGCATCTGCGATTGCAATGATTTTTTTGCCTTTTTTCTCAAGTGTTAATCCTGAACTGTACAGGTCAATAAACTGGCTGCTGTCCGGTGAATAACTGAGTGATGCCTTATAGAGTTCAAAAAATTGGTTTAAGTCTGTTTCACCGCTGGCATCCATAGTGTCAAAGCTGGTTTTTTGCGTCATCCGGAAGGAATCAATATGAAAACTTTGAAAAGACCGGGCCTAAACAGCGAGTTCTTTTTCAAAAAACTGTTTTACCGGTGCAAGGCTGCTGTCTGCATCCGAATTATTCATCAGGGATTCTGTCTTGCTCTTTTCTGAGGAATCCGAATTTGATTCAGGTGATTTATTATTTTCCCCTCCGCAGGAAACAACTGTACTAATGGCTGCGATACTGAATAATTGGAAAAGAACAGATCGCATAAAACAGGTTTTAGAATCGTCTGATATGGTGAATAAATGAATTAAGACAAGGAATCCCCGGTTACAGCAAAGTCTTTGGTTTTAGGTATGGTGGAAACAGAGTACTGTTACAATAAACAGGTTGAAATCATCTTGTTTTGCCAGTACCTTTGCCTGCCCTCCGTATCCGCCAACCGGCGGAGAAGGAGGGCCCCTCAAAATTTATTGTGTGAAAAAACCCCAACTGATTACTATTGCTATTGGATTACTGCTGACGGCAGGCATTTATTTTTTTGTCCAACCGACTTCCAAAAAGAAAGTTATCGCCGCGGTTGAGCAGCATGCCCCTGGCGATGGTCAGGATCATGAAACTGCCGTAACTATTGATACCGTTCTTGCAATGGCCAAAAAACAACTTACACCGGATCAGGTGATGCGGATCAGCACATTGGAAAATTCAATTTCAAGGGGTGCTGTAAAGGATCAGCAGTTGCATGTTTACCACCAGTTGGCCAGGTTTTGGGCCGATTCGGCAAAAATGTTTGAACCATATGCCTGGTACCAGGCCGAGGCCGCCAGATTGGAAAATTCGGAAAAAAGGCTCACCTTTGCCGCCCAACTCTTTTTGGATAACCTGCAGATAGATGAAGTGGCGCAGAGAAGACAGTGGAAAGCCCTGCAGGCCAAAGATTTGTTTGAAAGGTCTTTGAAGATCAATCCTGAAAATGACTCCGCCAAAGTAGGTCTTGGCGCCTGCTATTTGTTTGGAGGCATATCTGCTACGCCCATGGAAGGTATTATGAAGATCAGGGCCGTAGTTGAAAAAGACAGTACCAATGTATATGCCCAGCTGATGCTGGCAAAAGGTTCTGTGATGTCAGGGCAATATGATAAAGCGGTGAGCCGTTTAGAAAATGTAAACCGGTTGCAACCGGCAAATATTGATGCGATACTGATGCTGGCTGATGTTTACGAGAGAATGAATAATAAAACAGCTGCCATCGTTTGGTATCAAAAAAGCCTTCCGTTGGTACCTCAGGCTGATCTGAAAAAAGAGATTGAAAAAAGAATAGGGGAACTGCGCAAGTAACTCCCTACTGAAATAGTTTAAAATTATTATTAAACAAGATTAAAAATTATTTGAACATGCCTTGTGGTAAAAAAAGAAAGCGTCATAAAATTGCGACGCACAAGCGTAAAAAAAGACTGAGAAAGAACCGACATAAGAAGAGGAATAAATAGGTTAATTGGTTCATTCGTTAATTGGGGATTAGTTCTTTCGTGTACCCCCGATAAACAAATTAACAAACTACCAATTAACCAAAAACCTCAGTCCACCGGTTGTTGCCGTATATGTTTGCGCCATACCCATTCTCAGTTACCTATCCTGCAGATACAACCTCAGCATTCTTACGGATGTTTATACAACTGGTGTTTTTTACAGCACCAAGGTGTTTCATGTGTTAAGCTATAATGAACAAAGAACTGATTATTAATGCAGCCCCGCAGGGAGTGGAAATAGCCCTGCTGGAAGACAGGAAACTGGTAGAACTGCACAGCGAAAAAAGCGATGCCCGTTTTGCTGTAGGAGACCTGTACCTGGGTAAGGTAAAAAAACTGATACCCGGGCTGAATGCTGCCTTTGTAGATGTGGGGTTTGAAAAAGATGCTTTTCTTCACTATACCGACCTGAGCCCTTACGCCAGGTCATTGCTCAAGTTCACCAGTATGTGCATGAATGATAAAAGTGAACAGGGACTTGATTTCAGCAAATTCACCGTAGAACCAGAGATCATTAAAACCGGAAAAATAAACGAGGTGTTGAACGGAAAGCCGAATATCCTCGTTCAAATATTAAAAGAACCTATTGCGGCCAAAGGTCCGAGGCTGAGTTGTGAGATCTCCCTGCCGGGTCGTTTTGTAGTACTTACCCCATTCAATGATATTGTTGCGGTTTCCCGCAAAATCCATTCTTCAGAAGAAAGAAAAAGACTGCAGAAAATCGTGGAGGCCATTAAATCAAAAAATTTCGGAGTTATTGTAAGAACTGCTGCAGAGGGCAAGAATACTGCCGAGCTTCATGAAGATCTTTCTGCCCTTATTGTCATGTGGAAGACCATCATGCAAAACCTGAAAGGGGCGGTGGCCCCCACCCGGATTTTAAGTGAGCAGACAAAAACCACCAGTATCCTCCGCGACCTGCTGAATGAGGATTTTAATAAAATCGTTGTGAATGACCGTACCATTTTCAGCGATACTAAAAGCTACATTCAGAAAATAGCCCCGGAGAAAGCAGACATAGTATCTTATTACCAGAACGGTTCTCCTATTTTTGATTCATTCGGCATTACCAAGCAGGTAAAATCTTCGTTTGGAAAAACGGTGAACCTGGAAAGCGGCGCTTATCTCATCATTGAGCATACAGAAGCGCTGCATGTAATTGATGTGAACAGCGGGTATAAAAGTGTAAGCAATAACCAGGAGCAAAATGCGCTGGAGACCAACCTGGAGGCAGCCGAAGAAATTGCCCGCCAGCTCCGGTTAAGGGATCTTGGCGGCATCATCGTGGTGGACTTTATTGATATGAAGCTGCCGGAAAACAAGCGGAAGCTGATGGAAAAGATGGCAGAGTTTATGAAACCCGACAGGGCCAAACATGCCGTGCTTCCCATTTCCAAATTCGGTATCATGCAAATCACCCGCCAGCGCATGAAGCCGGAGGTGAATATCAATACACAGGAGTTATGCCCCAGTTGTAATGGTACCGGCAAAATATCATCCACATTACTGCTCGAAGATGAAATTGAAAAGAACCTTACTTACTTGGTGATGCATAAAAATGCCAACCTGAAACTAGTGGTGCACCCCATTATGTATGCCTATCTTACTAGGGGCTGGTTCTGGAAAACCAAAATGGCCACCTGGAACAAAAAGCTGGGCCAAAAAACCAAGCTGGAGCAGGACAGCAACTACCACCTTACTGAATACCGCTTTTTTGGTCAGCATGATGAGGAAATAAAAATTTGACCTCTAATCGTAGAAAAAAACAAACCCCGGCGGGGGTTTGTTAATATAATAATTTGTTCAATTTGGTTTATAATTTCTGCAATCTCAACAGATAGGTACCATAGTTTGTACTGCCTGCGGTGTGGTTCAGCGTTAATGTAATCAGGTTCACACAGGAAAACACCCAGTTGTTAGTGCCGCTTGAAGCACAGGAAATATCATAGATACCGTAAAATCCGTAATCGCCGTAAATCTGCCTGGGCACAGTGGCAGCTCCCGTGGCAGCATTAATATTTACTAAAACTGGCCTCGTGTCAGTTAAATCAGTTAGCCACATACTGTTAAACCTGAGTTGTGTGGCTGAAGTGATTTCGATATTGAAGATGATATCGCCGGGAGAATAATCCGCCCAGCCATCTTCCAGCACACGGGCCGAAAAGTTGGCGCCCACTCCGCCCCATGCGGCAGGATTAAATGGACAAACCACCACGGCCTGCCAGGTCATCAGCATATTGTAATTGGGGTTACCGTAATAACTGCTCCCCGTATTCGAAATATCATGCACCAGGCCGTCCTTACTAATCACCTGGTTATACAGGGTATAAGTGGCCCCGGTTTCAAGTCCTGTTACGGGTATGCCCAGCGCAGCAGCTATCTGGACGGCGGTTACCTCCAGTTTGGTATCGCCACTGTAGGGAAATTCTTTTACCTCCTTCCAGGCCGCCTTGTTGGTGGTGGCTGAACCTTTGGTAACAAACACTTTGATTTTATCAACTGGCGACCCAAATTCCCGGACGGTTACATCCACTTTTGCCGCACCGAGGTTAGAATAGTCAATGATAATATTTCCTATTGCCACCTTGGTAACATAGGAGCCGGTGCCCACTTCAGAAAAATCGCCGTTGATGCCCCCCTTCTTACAACCTGCAAGCAGCAGAAAGGAGAGGGCTGTCAGTATAAATGCTAGTTTCTTCATAATTTTTCTTTTAAGGTTTATTATTTACGGGAATTAGGCGGGTTTTTATCCCAGAATACCTGCACCCCCACGTTGGCTTTTTGCACAGCATTGAGATTCCTGTTTACAAACACCGAAGGATAAAGATGCGAGTTGATATATATGCCGGGCTCCGGCTCTATGGTAAATTGCATGTTGCCGGGTTTGTTCGTTCTGCGGTACATATTATATGCATCCACCCCGTTGCCCCAAAGGGCCAGGAAATATTCCTTCATTATAATGTTCAGCCTCGCATCATTAGTAGCCATTGCGTCATATGCGTTCAGCACTTTGTTCACATATCCGTTTATTCTCGTCGCATCCGGTACGCGGGTTGTCGGTATGGCTTCCGAATAACCGATAGATGCCGGGAAATTGATGACCTTATTAATTGATGTGCGAACGCCGCTTTCCATGGCCGTTCTTGCATTGGCAGAACTGCTGTTGAGCAACAATTCATATTCGGCTTTCAAAAATGCGGTGTAAGACGATAGCCATATAGGCTGGATGCCGGCGCCCTGCCCGCCAAAATCAACAGCTACGTTTGCACCCTGGTTATTGTCGAACCGGCCGCCGAATGGATATACACCTACTGTGGTACGTCTTTGCCCGTCTGGCGGAATACCGCTGTTGTCTCCGTGGTCACGGCCCCAATAGCCGCTTATCAGCAGGCAAAATGGCATGTTATTGGACCCGCCGATATAAGGGTTTGCCATACCGGTACTGTAATGCCCGGGGTATGCCTGGCCGAAACAGTTGATGGTGTTTTCGTTCACTTCAGCATAATTGGTACGCTGACGGTACAGGTAGTAACGGATACGGGGGTCGTTGTTAGCATCTCCCTGTCCTTTTTCCTGGGCCAAAGCCCACATAAAGAAGTTGGCAATATAATTACCGGCCCCGGTTGAGGTATGGTTGGTTACATACCTGGGGTGCCGGCTGTTGGGGTTTGCGCCTTTTCTGCTGTACTTAAATTCAAAATCTTCTGCATCGGTGTCAATGAGGTCGTTTTCTGTTAACAACGCCTGAATTTTTGCTGTTACGGTAGGATCAGCAAGTCTTGTGGCAATAAAAGCCCGGAGCTTTAATGTTTTGGCACAGGCTCTCCATCTTGCTATGTTACCTCCATAAAACAAATCCTGGGTGCCAGGGCTGGAAGCAGAAGTTTTTGCAAGGTCGGCAATGGCTTCGTCCAGCAGAACTATGGCGGCGGCATATACCGCTGTCCCGGGGTCAACTTTTGGGTTCAGGTTATCAACCCCCTGGTTGGCCTCTGCCATGGGCACATCGCCAAACATATCCACCAGTGTCATCAACACATAAGCTTTCATTACCCTGGCCATGGCCGAGTGAATGAACTTTTTTTCCGCCCCTGCCAATGGTATCAACGCATTGCAATGCTTCAGCACACCGGTATAAGCTGTTGTCCAGATTCCATCATAACTCTGCGGCTGATAGGCATTGTCATACCTTGGCCCGAACATCGAAATCATCCTGGTAAGTTCCATTCCAAAAGCCGAAGCCGTATTGAAGAACCCGACAAAACTCAACTGTGCCTGTGTGAGGTACAAGTCAGTACTCGCAGTTTCAGGCGTGGGGCCGTTGGGGTTTACCAGGAGTTCATCTAATTTTTTGGTACAGCCCCCCAGCACCGCTGCCGCTGTTAGTATTACAAATATTTTTTTCATATCAAAATTGATTTATAATTATTAAAATGTTACCCTCAGGCTCGCCCCCAGCCTTCTTGAAGTGGGTCCCGCCAGGTATTCAAGTCCGCGAACATTGCTAACGCCAAGGCTGGTTACCTCGGGGTCAAAGTTGGTGTGCTTGGGGAAATTAGGGGCATTATACCACAAATTCTGCCCTGAAATGGTAAGCGACAAAGAGCCAAAAGGCGTTTTCTTCAATGCCTTAGCCGGTACGGAATAAGCAAGTGAAGCTTCCCTGAGCCTAATCACGGTAGCATCGTAAGTAATCAGATCCTGCAGGGAAAAGAAGCCACTGTAATTATTAAAGTAGGCCTGGCTGGCGCTTATTTGAACTGTATTGGGAGTTCCGTCTGCCTGCACTCCGGGAAGTATCAAAGGAAGGAGGCGGTCAAAATCAGTATCTCTTGTCAGTCCGCGGCCAATTAATGTGCCGGGTGTGTAGGCAAGCATATCGCCGCCCTGTGTCCAGTCCCACTGCATACGGAACGAAAATCCTTTATAGCTGAGGGTGCTGATACCCGCCAGTTTGAAATCAGGTATCGGGTTCCCTATAACACCAATTTGAGACGAAGCCACATAATCACCACCCGGAGCTACCAGTCTGCTACCTTTTAGCGGGTCGCCGGTAGGCTGTCCGTTTTTGGGGTCCACCTTTACCACATAGCTAGCCTGGATAACGCCAAGGGGCTGACCGTTGATGGCAAAAAGGCCTTCGTCGCTGAATCCGTCCACAACAATTTGTTTAATATCATCGGGGAGCTTGCTCACTAAGCTGCGGTTCAGGGTAAAGTTTCCATCCAGTTGCCATCTCCAGTTTTTAGACCTTATAGCTGTAACGCCAAGCCCCAGCTCAATGCCCTTGTTCCGTACATTACCGGCATTGATGGACTGAACCGTAAACCCGGTTGAGGGGTCAAGCGACCTGTCAAGTATCTGGTCTTCTGACAGCCTGCGGTAGAAAGTAAGGTCAAGGTTAATCAGGTTATTGATGAACTTACCTTCAATACCCAGTTCTATTTCACCAATCAGTTCTGGTTTCAAATCGGGATTGGGCAGACGGTTAGATATACTATTACTGTTGATTACCGTACCCACCCTGTCTTCAAATACGTTGGTGTTGATATTTAAAATAGGCCGGGTGGTATAAGGACGGCCAAAGTTGGCGCTGGTGGCATAGCCCGCCCTTATCTTCAAATAATTCACCATTTTGCTGTTCCTCAGCGATTCGAAGGCTGTAGTTGGAATAAATGAACTGCTGATGCTGGGATAGAAAAGCGTACGGTTATCTCTTTCCAGGTTGGAAGTCCAACTGTTCCTTCCGCCGAGTGTCATGTAGAGGAATTCATTATAAGCAATAGTAGCCTGCGCAAATGCGCCGAGCGAAAAAGATTCAACTTTAAAATCTATTTGTCCCCCTTCTTCATCAAAATTATCATGTACTATAAAATTGTCATGATCGAAAAGACCGTAAACCAGTTGTTGGGTGCTTCTCTGCCCGGTTTGCTCATACCGTCTTTCTTGTGAGTTCAAGCCTGCGTCTACATTGAGCCTCCAGCTTGAGGAGAGGTTTTTTGCCCAGTCAAGCAGGAAGGCATGATCCCATATATTGTTTTGGCCGGTAACGGTGCGGTGGATACCTCTTCTGTAAATCAGGTCGGCGCCCACTGTGCCCCCTTTGTGTTGCGAAAGGAAATTAAAATCAGTATAGTTGTCAAATCCAACCCGGTAAGTAAGATTGAGGCTTTTCAGCAACTGGTAGCCGAAACGGAGGTGACCAAATACCCTGTTGATTTTCTGGCCGGCAAAACTGTTAGCCACCGTCCAGCGTGGGTTTTGAATATCGTTGTTTCCCCTAAAATAAACGGATGATTTATCAAGCGGATTTTCCCAGGGCAGGTAATTATTTCCGTCCTCGGGGCCGCCCATCAGGTTTACTGCACGAGGTGTGTAGATCAGGTTTCCAAAAACAGAAGACACCGACGGGTTACTTCCGAAACTGGTGGCGGTAGGCGGGGTTTTAAAATCGGTAATCACATAGTTAAACACACCCCCAACATCCAGTTTATTGGTTAGTTTGGCATTACCCCCAACAGAGAAATTATTTTTTGTTAAGGTATTACCCGGCGTAAACCCTTTATCGTATGTATAGGAATAATTGGCGCTGAAACTTCCGTTTGGTCCGCCGGACTGAACACCTACTGATGTGGTGGAGAGCAGGCCTGTCCTGAAAAACCTTTCTACGCTGTTGTAAGGCTTGTATTCATAAATCGTGTCATTGCCGGCGCCGGGTATCTGGTTATACTCCGGAAATGCGACATGCAGGGCGGCCCTGTCGTAAGGGTGTGCTACTTTTTGAGGCGGGTTTCTAAACGCTGCGCCCCAGTTACTGAAAAATACAAGACCAACGCTCTGGTCGAAACCCCCGCCATAGGTATCCTGGTAATCAGGCAGGTTGGAAACCCTGTTTGCAAACATTGATTGAGTAACCGTAACTTCAGCCTTACTTTTTGTTCTTCTGCCCGCGCCGCCTTTAGTGGTAACAAGCACCACGCCGTTTCTGCCGAATTCACCATACAGCACCGTGGCACTTACTCCTTTTAAAACACTGATGCTTTCAATATTATTCGGGTCAAGGTCAAGAAAACGGCTGGAAGTGGTGTTTCCATACACAAAGCTTGCCTGTGCATTGGTAGAGGCGTCAAAGGGTACGCCATCCACAACAAATAAAGGGGTAGAACTGCCCGTAATGGTGCTTACCCCGCGGATAATGATATTGGTACCACTTCCGGAAATACCACTGGTGTTCATAATATCAACACCGGGGGCTTTGCCGTTCAGCAGCCTTACCACATCCGACTCCGGTCTTTGCTCCAGCAGTTTAGCATCCACGGTGGCTACTGCATAACCCAGGGCTTTCTTTTCCCGCTTAATACCAAAAGAGGTTACTACCACTTCGCTGATGGCTTCCGATGAAATGGAAAGGACTACAGAGGAGGCATTTGAAGATGGTATTTCCCTGCGTCCATACCCTATGCTGGTAAATACAAGGGTGGAGCCTTTGTCAACCTGTATTTTGAACATACCATCCGGACCTGTAGTGGTGCCTATGCTGCTGTTTTTTTGCGAAACAGAAACTCCTACAATCGGATCACCGTTTTCATCGGTCACTTTTCCTGACACTTCCACGGTTTGAGCCAAAACCATTTGCGCAAGCATGAAGAACAATGCTGCGAACAAAAGCAGACGTTTTTTCATGTGTTGTTAGTTTTTTGTTAAATTATAATTTTGTAAATATAAAGGCTTGGATAATTCCCGCCAAAAAATGAGGATAAAAAAACCGTGCATACTGCTGCACGGCCTTTTATCAATTATTTCCCCCCCCCCCCTTATGTAATATCATCAGGATTTAACCCCTGTCACGACTTGACAGGTAGATCATAATGTATTGAATAAGGGTAACTACCGCAGCCAATGCGGCTACCACATAGGTGGTGGCAGCCCATTTCAGGGCGTCTTTGGCTTTTGGATATTCCTGCTGGTTGGTAACATTAGTCCGGTCGAGCCATGCGAGTGCTCTTTTACTGGCATCAAACTCCACGGGAAGGGTAATAAGGGTAAAAAGAACCGTTAGACTCATTGCAATGATACCGATAAGCAGGATGGTGGGATTTTTAGTGGTTGCCACCACGATCATGCCGGCCAGCAAAATCCAATTGACCAGCATGGAACTAACCTGCACTACCGGTACCAACCGGCTCCTGAACATGAGAGGGCCATAGCGGGTCGCATGCTGTACAGCGTGGCCGCATTCATGCGCTGCTACCGCGGCTGCAGAAACACTGGTTCCGTTGTAAACTTCAGGACTGAGGTTTACTGTTTTGTTGAGGGGGTTATAGTGGTCGGACAAAAAACCCTCTACGGAGGTTACTTTTACATCATAAATGCCATTTTCTTTCAGCATTTTTTCAGCTATTCCCTTACCGGACAAGCCATTGGCAAGCCCAATTTTGCTGTATTTGGTGAACTTACTTTTGAGTATAGCCGAGACCAGGAAACTAATGCCCAGGAAGATAAGTGACACCACAAAAATTTCATTTGACATCATCATTTTTCAAACAGTTTTAGGTCAAAATTCCAACAAATTTGCTACCAATCTGGTTGGAGTATTTTTCCCGGTCTTTTTGTCACTTTTGAAAACTAAATGCTTAATTCTTTATTAATACATCCCCTGTTTTATTCAGTCTGAAAGAACATAAATATTTGAAAATCAAATAAATATGTTTTTTAGGGTCCCGCCAATCAAATAAAATAGCACTGAACAGAAGTTTTAAAGTTATGCACAGTATCAAAAATTTATTTTGACATGTGGGGCATAATTGTAATTTAGCAACAGAATTTAATGGGTTAGTAAGTAAGGGGGTCAATCGAAAGATTGGCCCTTTTTACATTTAAAAAAACAGTGTTCTGCCTGGCTTTCTGGTTGTTGCTTTCTGCACTTATTTCAATTTGTTTTTTCATCTGTTTTCATTTTATCATAATTCATTGTTCAAACATTTGAATGCCGGTGATTCTGGCATGGTTCAATCATTTAATTTTATTAAATATATGAGTAAAATAAAGACATCTTTTTTTTGCCAGAACTGCGGCTACGAGAGTGTGAAGTGGGTGGGACAATGCCCTTCATGCAATCAATGGAACACATTTGTTGAAGAGCTTATTCAAAAAGATTCCTCCAAAAGTAATAATGGCTGGAAGGATTACAATGAAGAAAAAAGATCAGGCCGTACCATTTCCTTAAAACAGATTAATAGCAGTGAAGAAAAAAGATTGCTGACAGCTGATGCTGAGTTAAACCGGGTATTGGGTGGTGGTATTGTTCCCGGGAGTTTGGTTTTAGTTGCAGGGGAACCGGGCATCGGCAAATCAACTTTATTTTTACAAAACGGATTATGGCTGAAAGATTTGACGGTACTGTATATAAGCGGCGAAGAAAGCGAACAGCAAATAAAAATGAGGGCCGACAGGCTGGTTGCCCCGGCAGGCTCAGCAAAGAATGACAATTTTTATTTGCTTACTGAAACCTCCACACAGGTAATTTTCCAGGAAATAAAAAAACTAAAGCCGCAATTGGTTATTGTTGATTCTGTTCAAACCCTTCAAACCCCGTTTATTGATTCATCCCCCGGCGGTGTTTCGCAGATAAGGGAATGTGCAGCCGAATTCCAGCGTTTTGCCAAAGAAACGAATACCCCCGTTTTTTTAATAGGCCATATCACTAAGGACGGAAGTATAGCCGGGCCTAAAATACTGGAACACATGGTGGATACTGTACTGCAGTTTGAAGGCGACCGGCATTATGCCTACCGCATTTTGCGAACATTAAAGAACCGTTTTGGCAGCACAGCTGAACTGGGCATCTATGAAATGACTGATGAAGGGATGCGGGGAGTGCTGAACCCGAGTGAAATACTGATTACCCAGAAAGAAGACCAGTTGAGCGGAATCGCTATTGCCGCTACTATTGAAGGTATGCGGCCGCTGCTGATTGAAGTACAGGCATTGGTTACCCAATCGGTTTATGGCACACCGCAACGGACTGTCAGCGGGTTTGATCTTCGCAGATTGCAATTACTTTTAGCTGTGCTGGAAAAAAGAGGCGGATTTCATTTCGGCGTAAAGGATGTGTTTTTAAACATTGCCGGCGGTATCAAAGTGGAAGACCCTTCCATTGATCTTGCTGTTCTTTGCGCTTTACTTTCCTCATACGAAGATGTTTCCCTGCCCCAGCATATTTGCTTTGCCGGCGAAGTGGGTTTGAGCGGTGAAATACGGGCGGTCAATAAAATTGATCAGCGCATTGCCGAAGCAGAAAAAATGGGGTTTGAAAAAATTATTGTTTCCAAATACAACCAGAAAGGGTTAAGTAAAAAAAACTTTGATATTGAAGTGGTCATGATGGGGAGAGTGGAAGAAATGTACCGCTATTTATTTACATGATTAAGCTCAGGGAAATAAAAGATTCGGTTCTGCACCTGCTGTTTCCGCATGTATGCACGGGATGCGGGAGTGATCTGCTGAGTGAAGAATCACTTCTTTGTATGCGATGCATGGAAGCAATGCCGGAAACCAATTTTGAGCTGCATCCCGGAAATCCGGTTGAAAAAACTTTCTGGGGAAGATTACCCCTGGCAGCCGCCACGGCACAGTTTTATTTCACCAAAGAATCGCTGATGCAGCACCTGATGCATCAGTTCAAGTACAGGGGGAATAAAGACCTGGGCTTGCAATTGGGCCGTATCATGGGCGAACAAATAAACAAGTCCGGGCGGTTTGATGCGGACGCTTTGATACCCCTTCCGCTTTTTCCTGCAAAAGAAAAAAGAAGGGGCTATAACCAGGCTGCCGTTTTATGTGATGGAATGGCTGAGGCCATGAAAATACCTGTGCTTAACAAAGTTGTAAGCCGGCCCCAGCATACCGAAACACAAACCAAGAAGGGAAGAATTGAGCGGTGGAAAAATATCGAAGGGAAATTCTTTCTTACTGGTCCCGATGCTGTTATTAATAAAAAAGTCTTATTGGTAGATGACGTGGTGACTACCGGCGCCACCCTGGAAGCCTGTGGCACTGAATTGCTCAAGGCTCCGGGAGTTCAACTCAGTGTGGCAACCCTTTGTTATGCTTCCCGTTAATATCAATTAGTCAAGCTATTTTTGATTTGCATGAAGACCTGCATCCTGTTTACGGTATCCTTTGTATTACTGCTTTGTTCCTGCCGTAAAGATGCTTATATCACTTCACCGGATGCAAGGGTGACCATTTCAGCCGATACATTAAAATTTGATACGGTATTTGTCACTGCCGGCTCAACTTACCGGACACTGAAGATCATTAATGACAACAACCAAAAACTGAAACTGCCTGCATTAAAGCTGATGGGCGGCGCCGCTTCTGTTTACAAAATGAATGTGGATGGCATTGCCGGCACACAGTTCAGTAACCTGGATATCGAAGCCAACGACAGCCTGTATGTGTTTGTACAGGTAACTGTGAATCCCGGGGCAGGCAACCTGCCCTTTATTATCCGCGACAGCATACAGGTAAGTTATAACGGCCGAAACAGGCTGGTACAATTAGAAGCATGGGGGCAGAATGCCAATTTCTTCAGGGATAAAGTGGTAACAGCAAATGAAACCTGGAATAATAATCTGCCTTATGTGATTTTAGGCTCGTTAATTGTAAACGCAAATCAAACACTTACCATTAACAAAGGCTGCAGGATATATGTACATGCTGATGCGCCCGTTATAGTGAATGGAACACTGGATGTAAACGGGTTAAAAGACACTATTGACCGGGTGTATTTTCAGGGCGACCGGCTTGATGAACCTTATAAAGATTATCCGGCAAGCTGGCCGGGTATTTTTTTCCTTGCAGGATCAAAAGACAATGTGCTGAATTATGCCGTGATAAAAAATGCCTACCAGGGTATCGGCATCACCGACCCGTCACCCAATGCCAATCCAAAACTTGTACTGAATGAGTGTGTGATTGACAATGCTTATGATGCCGGGATTATCTCACTCAATTCCAGCATCAGGGCAAGAAACTGCCTCATCAGCAACTGCGGTAAAAATCTTTTACTGGCCAAAGGCGGCGATTACCAGTTCACTCACTGTACAGTGGTCACTTACGCCAACCGGTTTATTGAACACAGGGATCCGGTATTTTCTCTGAGCAATTATGCCAACGGGGCTTCCGCTAACCTCACTGCTCTTTTCCGCAATTGTATTTTTTGGGGCGAAAACGGGTTGGTAAATGATGAAGTTGTTGTGGAAAAAAACGGCAACACCATCTTCAATGTAAATTTTGATTATACCCTCTGGAAGGTGCAGACCAATCCTTCCAATATCACCAGCAACCAGATCATTAACAACCAGCCTCCGCAATTTGACAGCGTCAATACCAACAAAAATTATTACGACTTCAGGCTGAAGCCGGGCTCAGCCGCTCTTAATAAGGGTGTCAGTACAGGCATTACCACCGATATCGACGGAAAGCCACGGGCTGTTGGCCTGCCCGACCTGGGTTGTTTTGAAAAACAATAATGAACCATGACCTGCCAGCCAGCAGGCAGGTAAACCGGGCTTATAGGGATTAACTGGGATTATACAGAATCAGCCTAACTTTATTGACTCAAATTGTAAATTCAATGAACCCTTTTTTAATGACACTGATATTATCCGCAACCCTTACCGGAGGCTCCATCTATGATTTTAAAGTACCGGGGCTGGATGGTGAAATAGATTTTGCCAAATACAAAGGCAGGAAAATAATGATCGTCAATACAGCATCCCAATGCGGCAACACGCCGCAATACAAAGACCTTGAAACGCTGTATAAAAAATACCAGGATAAGCTTGTCATCGTTGGTTTTCCGGCCAATAATTTTGGAGCACAGGAGCCCGGCTCTAATGCAGAAATAAAAGAATTCTGCACAAAAGAATACAGCGTAACCTTCCCGATGGCAGAAAAAATTTCAGTGAAAGGAGATGATATACACCCGCTGTATAAATCGCTGGTGGACCAGTCAAAGGAACTGGCAAAGAAAGAACCAGGGGTAACCTCAAAAGACATGGCATGGAAGCGATTTTTACAGGACCCGGTTATCTGGAACTTCACCAAATTCCTGCTGGATGAAAAAGGAAACTTAGTTGCGGTGTTTCACCATAAGGTGAACCCCATGAGTGAGGAAGTACTCCAGTATTTGAAATAGAACCAGATCAAAGAGATTACTGAAATGGCCTGGTATCATCCGGGCTATTTTTATTTTCAGATAGTTTATTTTCGCCATTCATGCAATTTTCAGACATCATAGGCCAACAGGAAGTAAAGGAGCAATTAAAAGACCTGCTGAACCATAACCGGCTCAGCCATGCTTTACTTTTTATTGGCAAAGAAGGAAGCGGGGCTTTGTCTCTTGCATTGGCTTTTGCCCAATATGTTGTTTGCGAAAAAGTGAACGGCAAGAATACCGCTGCTGTTGCAGGACCCTCCTTATTTGCAGATGAGACTCCCCCCCTCCGGCAGGAGAGGGGGCAGGGGGGTGAGGCTGACAGCTGCGGCGCCTGTCCCGCCTGCCAAAAAGCACAACAACTCGTACACCCGGATATTCATTTTTCTTATCCTACTGTAACAAAAAAGACTGGCGAAAAACCAATTGCCACAGATTTTATAACAGAATGGAGGGAGTTTGTCAAATTAAATCCTTATGGCAACTTGTTTGACTGGATAGAAATGATAAAGGAGAAAGACAACAGCCAGGGGAAAATTACTGCCCGTGAATGTGATGAGATTATAAAGAAGCTAAGTCTGAAAAGCTTTGAAAGCGGATACAAAGTACTTGTAATGTGGCTGCCTGAGGAACTGGACAAGGAAGGAAATAAACTGCTTAAGATCATAGAAGAGCCGCCTCCCAATACTTTGTTTATTCTTGTTACTGAAAACGAAGAACTGGTTTTACCCACCATCGTCAGCCGTTGCCAGCTGATAAAAATACCGGCGCTGGAAACAAAGGAAATTGAAGAAGCGCTGATCAGCTGCAATAAAACGGAGACTTCCATTGCCAGTCAGGTAGCCAGTGTAAGTGAAGGCAATTACCGGGAGGCCCTGCAACTGGTGCAGCATGCGGAAGAAGACTGGCAGTTCCTGCTTCGGGAATGGCTGAATGCCACTTTAAAAACCGGCCCCGTGGCCCAGACAAAATGGGTGGAAGAAATAAGCCGCCTGGGGCGGGAAAAGCAAAAACAGTTCCTTCGTTACTTTAACCACCTGCTGGAACAGGCCATCCTGCTGCGGGCAACAGGCAATGCTCCGGGAGCTTTTGGTACTGAAAGGGATTTTGCAGAAAGGCTGAACAAAATAGCCGGTATTGAGCAACAGCAGGCCATTATTGAAGAACTTGACAGGGCCAGTTATTACATAGAACGTAATGCCAACGGCAAAATGCTCTTCCATGCTCTTACAATTAAACTATACCATATTATTCAGGATAAGATTGTATTTTTGATGGATTGAGGATGGGGGTGGATTAGTTAACTGGTTTACTGGTTAATTAGTGAGAGCCCGATAGTTTCAGGTTACTATAGTTATGTCTACTTCTACTCTTATATATAGCATTGCTAATCAGAAGAATTTCGCTTTGCTGAATAGCGGACAAAACGTACAAGAGTGCGACGCAACTAAAGCCCAATCAGGGAACTGAAGCTGGTGTCATCATCCCTCTCAACAAATCTAAAATCGTATCCCGATAGCTATCGGGACAAAAATTGCGTATGGGTTGTACAGGTTGCAGCACCACTACCGGCGGTAAGCCAAACGGATGCAAGAGCAACGGCGGATGCAGTTCCGGCGGGTGCAACCGTATGAATGCCTATGACTGGCTGCGCAACCTGCCAATTGCTGATATGGACAGCGTCTGCAAGGTGATTGAAGTGAGTTTCAGCCAGGGTACCCGCAAAGATTTTTTCCGCAATACATCGTTGCAACCTTTTGAAAAAGGCGACCTGATAGCCGTGGAAGGAGTGAGTGGATTTGATGTGGGCGAAGTGTCGTTGACGGGTGAGATCGTTCGCCTGCAGATGAAGAAACGGAATGTGAAGGAAGACAATCCTGAAATGAAAAAAGTATTGCGCCGGGCAAGCGACCGTGATATTGAAATTAGAAATCAGAATAAAGAAAGGGAACCGGAAGCAGTGATACGTAGCCGTGCCATTGCCAGGCAACTGAAACTGGATATGAAAATAAGCCAGGTGGAAATGCAGGCTGATGGACGCAAGGCCACTTTCTTTTATATTGCTGATGGCCGGGTAGATTTCAGGGAACTGATAAAAGTATATGCCGGAGAATTCCGAGTAAAAGTGGAGATGCGGCAGATAGGTGCCCGGCAGGAAGCAGGTAAAGTGGGTGGAATTGGCAGTTGCGGCCGGGAGCTTTGCTGCAGCACATGGCTCACAGATTTTAAATCCGTGAATACAGCAGCAGCCCGTTATCAGAACCTTTCCATCAATCAGACAAAACTCAGCGGACAATGCGGAAGATTGAAATGCTGTTTGAATTATGAGTTGGATACTTACTTAGATGCGTTGCAGCACTTCCCTGACAACTGTGATGTGATACAGGTAGCAAAGGGCAATGCCTTCCTCATCAAGAAAGATATTTTCAAGAACCTGATGTGGTACACCTTGCCCGACAGCAATAAACAGTATCCATTAAGTATTGAAAGGGTACAAAAAATAAAAACATTAAACCAGCAGGGCATTAAGCCGGAAGAACTGGAACCGGTGGATGTAACTACTTCGAAGTCGGTAGAAAAAGAACCTGAAACAGTGGAGTTGGTTGGCCAGATTAGCCTGAGAACTTTGGAAAAAGCGGAAAGGAAAAAGAAACAGCAGCAACAACAAAAAAATAAGAACCAAGATACAAGAAACAAGAGCCAAGGGGGGCAACAAAGAAAACAACAAGGTAACCAGCAGCAAGGGCAGCAGCAAAACAACCCTGACAGGAACCTGTCTGACCGGCAGGCAGGTCAGCAAAAGCCGAGTAATCCCAACCGCAATCAGCAGAGGCCGAACCCGCCTGCCGGACGGGCAGGTAACTCTAATCAGGGAAAAGAGAAATAATTAGATCCCCAACGCCCTGTAAATCGCATCCTGTATTTTTCCCCGTATCAGCAACTGGCCAAGCTTATTGTTATCCCGGGTGGGATACACACGGTTTGAAAGAAATACATATACAATGTTATATTTCGGATCTACCCATACACAGGTGCCGGTAAAGCCGGTATGGCCAAATGCCAGCGGTGATATCAGGGATGAGGGATAGGTTTCTTTGCGGGTGGCATTATTTTTCTCCGGTTTATCAAACCCATATCCCCGGCGGCTGTTTTTGCTGTGATAAGATGTAAACAAATCAATGGTTTCTTTCTTCAGGTATCTTTCGCTATTAAATGTGCCTCCATTCAATAACATCTGGTAAAGCATGGCAAGGTCATAAGCATTGGAAAATAACCCCGCATGGCCTGCCACTCCGCCAAACATAGAAGCGCCTTCATCATGCACATCTCCCTGCGTGGTTTGCCGGCGAAAATGTTTTTCCGTTTCGGTAGGAACCATCTTATTTGCTGCAAACCGTTCTCTTGGTTTATAGCCGGTACTTATCATTCCAATAGGGCGGTAAAATGTTTTCTGCACATACTCATCCAGTTTCATTCCCGTTATCTCTTCCACAACTTTGCCGAGAAAAATAAAATCATTATCGCTGTACACATATTTGCCCTGTGGTCCCAGCGGGCTTATGAGTATACGGGCAAACAGGGTATCTCCCCAGTCATCCCGCATATAAATTCCTTCGGCCACCCTTACGGTAAAACCAGGTTCGGGTTTACTTCTGTAAATAACCGCCTTGGGTTCGCCTGTAACAGAATCAATTGTTTCTTTATAAAAAGGAATAAAGGGTACCAGCCCTGCCTGGTGCAGCAGTATATCATCTATCCTTAAATTTTCTTTATTAGTACCTTTTACAATTGGAAGGAAATCGCCAAGCTTTTTTTTAAAATCAAGCCTTCCCTGTTCATAAAGCTTCATAACTGAAACGGTAGTGGCTGAAATTTTGGTAACAGAGGCGAGGTCAAAAATGCTTTCCAGACTTACCGGCTGAGAAGGTTCGTATTTATAATTGCCAAAAGCTTTATGATAAACAATCTCTCCTTCATGCACCGCCAGCACCACTGAACCGGGAAAAACCTTTTGCACCACCGCATCGTTCACAATAGAATCCACCTGTGCCAGTTGTTCCGGGCGGTGCCAGGCTGGGTCTTTTTCGTCTTTCACAATTCCATCGCCGAATTTAAACCGGCACACAGAAACCGGCAGCCTGCCCTGCAGTTCGAATTTGCCAGAAAGGTAATCTGCCGCAGCCTGTTGTGTGATGATATCATCCTGGTAACAGGCCAGCAGGGTCCAGGCATCGCAAAAATTCTTTGTTGCCAAAACGTTTCCGAATGTCAGGGTAATGGTCCTGATAAAATTAAGTTGCCTATACAGGTTGATAGCAGCCGGGCTGATGCCAAAATTATCAGCCGGTCGAAGTGAATAGTTGTGAATACCTACTATGATAGCATCATACTTTCCGTCTTTTGGCACGGCCTTTAAAATCTCATCCGCCTTATCCTGTCCGTCTTTGTAAGAAAAGGTAAACACATCTGCGCCAAAATCCTGCTGCAATCTTTTTCCAAAATCATTCAGCTCTGATGTGCCGATGCCCACATAGGCCACCTTCCCCGGTTTACCTTTCGCACCGGTATAGTTCCCCGAAGAAGTGAGCGGCACCACGGCATAATCATTTCTTGATGCCGTCAAACTGGCCTGGTTGAGCAAGGTCATGCTGTGCTGCGCTACTTCATATCGGATGGCATCTGTTTTAGCATTCAGGTCGGCAAGCAGGTTGTTGGTATCAACCCACTGGGTCTTGTTCATTCCCAGGTCAAACTTGGATGCCAGCACTTTTTTTGTCTTGGTATAAAGATCATCCCAGCCCAGTTTTTTATCTGCAATGGCTTGTTTAATGGCTTCAATTGATTCCGGCACACTGGCAGGAAGGCAAAGCATATCGTTGCCGGCAATCAGCGCTTCAACAGATATCACACCATCCGGGAAATATTTGGCCACTCCTTTCATCTCCAGCGCATCTGTAAAAGTGAGGCCCTGGTAGCCCATTTTGTTCCGTAGTAAATCAGTTACGTTGTTTTTTGAAATCGAAGTAGCCCTGTTAGCGGTATTGTCAATAGCCGGAATGGAAAGATGCGCAATCATCACACTGCCAATACCTGCATCAAACACTGCTTTAAATGGTACCAGCTCCATTGAATCAAGTTGGTCAATACTTTTTTTGATTACAGGAAGATCATAATGTGAATCCACATCCACATCGCCGTGCCCGGGAAAATGTTTTGCGCAGGCCATGATGCCCGCATCCTGCATTCCCGTCATGTAAGCAATTCCATATTTTGAAACTTTTTCCCTGTCTTCACCAAAAGAACGGTAGCCGATCACCGGATTGTTGGGGTTGTTGTTGATGTCAACCACCGGCGCATAATTTACATGCACTCCAATCCGCCTGCATTGTTCCCCTACTGCCAAACCCATTTGGTACACAAGGCGTTCTTCACTGATGGCGCCAATAGTAAGCTGGTAGGGAAACCTGGCAACGCTGTCAAGCCGCATGCCCAGCCCCCATTCACCATCAATCGTAACCATCAGCGGCGTTTTGGCAATACTTTGATAAAAGTTGGTGAGATTGGCCTGCCGAACCGGCCCGCCCTGAAAGAAACACAAGGCACCCACATTATATTTTTTGATGTCCTTTGTCACCTTCTCTACATGATCGGCTCCAAGGTTGGAATGTGCCCGGATGACCATCAGCTGGGCGATTCTCTCATCATCGCTGAGTGAGTTGAATACACTGTCCACCCACTGCTCTCTGGCAAGACCGCTTTTGTATTGTGCAATAAGAATATTTGGTAATAAAAGGCCAATGATCAGAGCCGGCTTGAACAGTTTCATGGCAAGGTGATTGATTAATGAAATGAATACTAAAATTACCTTTTTTAATGCAAAGAAATTGCTGAAAGTTGCTTAAAAATGAAATGGTTATTTTTGGCGGCTAATACGATTTTGTGCCGGATAAGATTACGTTACTCCCCGATAATATTGCCAACCAGATAGCGGCCGGCGAGGTAATTCAGCGGCCGGCCAGCGCTGTGAAGGAATTGATGGAAAATGCAGTGGATGCCGGCGCCACGGATATTAAACTCATTATCACAGATGCAGGCAAATCGCTGATACAGGTAGTGGATAATGGCACCGGTATGAGTGAAACGGATGCCCGGATGAGTTTCGAACGGCATGCCACATCCAAGATTGCCACTATCGAAGACCTGTTTCATATCCGCACCATGGGTTTCCGGGGCGAAGCACTGGCTTCCATTGCAGCAGTGGCACAGGTAGAACTGAAAACGAAAAGAGCCGAAGATGAAACAGGCACTTACATTGAAGTAGAGAACAGTGTGGTGAAGAAGCAGGAACCGGTGGCAGCGCCAAATGGTACCAGCATAGCAATGAAGAATTTATTTTTCAATGTGCCGGCCCGCCGGAATTTTTTAAAAAGCAATGCGGCTGAAATGCGGCAGATCGTGGATGAGTTTACCAGGGTGGCACTCTCATTTCCGGCCATTCAGTTTTCCCTTACGGCTAATAACCAGCAGTTATTTCACCTGGAAGCAGGCAGCCTGAAGCAACGCATTGTACAACTGCTGGGCAATAATTACAATGCCAGACTGGTAACGGTAAAGGAAGAAACCGATTACATGAACATTTATGGATTTGCGGGCAAGCCCGAAGCTGCAAAAAAGACAAGGGGTGACCAATACTTCTTTGTCAACAACCGGTTTATAAAAAGTCCTTACCTGAACCATGCAGTGATGAGCGCCTACCAGGAAATGATCCCTCCGGACAGTTTCCCCATGTATGTTCTGTTTATTGACCTTAATCCCACGCTGGTAGATGTTAATGTGCACCCGACAAAACAGGAGATCAAATTTGAAGACGAAAAGATCGTTTATGCATTTGTACAGGCGGCGGTGAGACATGCACTGGCTCAGTTCAGCGTCACTCCTACCCTCGATTTTGACCTCGATGCAACCATTCAACAGTTACCTGCCATTCAGCAGCCTTTTACAGAGAAAAAACAGGAAGCAGCCATATCCTCTTCTATCTTCAAAGGCTTTACTCAAAAACATCAGGCGCATTTTATTGAGAAGAGTGAGCTGAAGCATTGGAGAGATTTTTACGAGAGTTCGGAGTCAGAAGCCTTGCCTACCGGCAGGCAGGCCGGGAGTCAGGAGTCAATACAAAAATCAGAGACGCTACTCACCACTCACCACTCACCACTCACGGCGGATTCAGAGCTTAGCCAATTATTAAACACTTATATCATCATTCCGTTTGTCAACGGCTTCCTCCTCATTCACCAGCAGGCGGCGCATGAAAGAGTGTTGTACGAACGGCTGAGCGCAGCCAGCAAGGACAAACCAGTGGCAACTCAGCGCAGTATGTTTCCTGCTACATTGGAATTAGCTCCTGCAGATGCAGCGATATTGGAAGAAATCTTATCCGACTTGCAATTACTTGGTTATTCAATTGAACCATTTGGGAAAAACACATTTGTCATTCAGGGAACACCGGCCGATGTGGAAGCGGGTAATGAAAAACACATCATTGATATTTTATTGGAGCAGTACAAGCATTTTAGCCCGGAAGTAAAATTCTCTAAAAGAGAAAAGCTGGTTCGTTCGCTCGCAAGACAGCAATCCATCAAAACCGGGGTGAAACTTACTGACAAGGAGATGCACCAACTGGTGAATGATCTTTTTGCCTGCGAGCAGCCGAACGTTTCACCGGATGGTAATCCTACTTTTTTAGAATTTAAGCAAGAACAGTTGGAGAAGATGTTTGGGAAGTAGGGCCTCCCCAAACCCCTCCGAAAGAGGGGCTTTAGACTCCTAGAACTTGGAACGAACTCCTTGCAGGAATCTTTCAACTGCCCGCCTTATATCAGTTGTTGAACCCTGATGATTATTAACCAGCGTAGAGAAAATTAATAGTTTACCTTTTTTTGTATAGAAATAACCACTGAAGGCAACAACACCGGATAGAGTTCCTGTTTTGCCATAAATATATCCACTGTCGGCTTTGTAGTAACTGCTGATAGTTCCTTCGCCGCCGGTGGGGAAAATGACCTTGATGCGTTCCATACCAAACTCATTTTTCATTTTATTGAGAATGGCAACAAAATCCTGCGGGGTAAATAAATTATACCGGCTGAGGCCGCTCCCATCTGCCCATCTTGGCTTTTGCGGCAGGTCTTTGAAATCTGTTTTGAGCAATGTGTCAATAATCTTTTCATCGTTCATCACCCCCAGCATTTCATTGCTCACCATTAATAATGATTGCTCCGCAAAAAAATTATCGCTTCGGTGCATCATGGGTTTGAGGAGGGAGTCGGTGGGTTGGGAGTGGATTGCATTGTGACCACCTTTTGCAAAATTGGCATCAAAAATTTTTCCGAATGATATTTTTTTCCCAATGGTATCACTTAATAATCTTTCTACTATACTGTCGGTTGGCACAAAAGGTATTTCCACACTTTGAAATTTCTGCCTTGACTCAGTGAAATAAAAATTGTTCTTGTTCAATTCTCTTCGGATTGTAAAATCAGTTTTTGGCAATCTATCGTTAATATAGTCTGCTAATATTGAATCATCCTGGTATAAGAAATATTTTGGCGTTGCAGTAAAAACATCTTTATTCAACCGAAACCTCGCCACATTACCATATATCGGCATTGCGCTTCGTTCAGCCATATAATTTTCCTGGTAATCGCCCCATGCCCATCCAGAGCCTAACCCTTGTTCAAACCAATTTGGCGCAACCAATGAAATCGGCCGGTTCAATGATTTTAAAAGTTCATAAACAGGTTGATTTTTAAAATCCGGATGAAGAAAAGTTGGGTCTCCCGCCGGTTGAATCAACCATATGCTGTCTTTCCAATTTTTGGCCCCAATATCTTTGTATTTAAAATCAACCAGATACAACCCCACTAAACTATCCCCCAAATATTTCATCGCTGCATAGCAGGTAGGCAGCTTGGTATTGCTGGCAGGTACAAAATATTTATCGCCCTGGTAGTTGTAGAGGTATTTGTTTTCGGCAGGTTCAAAAATGCTGATGCCGACATGGGCGGTTTGGAAGGCTTTATTGCTTAATACCTCTTCTTTGGCAGATCGGGCTATTTGTTTTTGAATGGAGCAGGATGAATGGATGAGGTATGAGGTCAGAAGTATGAAGTACGATTTATTGTACCGAAAATTGAACATTGAAAATTGATTATTGAGCGTTTCCTAACCCCCACCCACCGGAAATTTCTTTATTGCAAAACTCTGCCGCCCCCCGGAGGGGACGAAGACTCCTGGCTAATGACTAATGACTCCCGGCTCAGCCCCTCTCCTGCGCCCTCAGCCAACGTTCCGGTATCTCATTACTGCTGGCAAGCAGGTAATCCTTGTAACTGCAGGCGATGAATTTTTTATCGGGCAGCTGCATCCACCAGCGGCCTGTTTTTTTGCTTTGTATAAATACCGTTTCCACTTCTGCAAAAGCGGTGTGATATTCGTTGAAGGAATCTTTTTCATCCAGTTGTGCCTCCCTCCTGCCCCGGCTGCGGCCATCCAGCACATACCAGAGCATATGAGAAATCTGTTTGGCCGTCAGTTCATCCTTGTCATGCTGCACATCATAACCATAAATGCCGATGCTATTGATGTTGGGGCTCATGCCGGCATAGCGCATCAGCACACAGGCCTCTTCGCCGTTAAAACCATTGGGTGAGGCCGTGGTGGCGGGTGCATAGGCATAGGCGATGGCCGTCATATCAAAACTCAGCATATTGCTGTTGCGGATCACCGGTTCCATCTCGTCAATATTTTCCTTTACGCTGCCCACCCGGTAGCAGTCAAAATGGAGTTTGTCCAGCGTTTCCAGCATCCGGGGGTGCACATAGTAGCTCTGGAAACCGATATGGTTGTAGTGGCGGATATAGTTGGGTTCTCCGGTCAGCATTTCCATCAGGAAATTCTCATGCCGGAAGGGTGATTCAAGATTCAGGTCAATCAGGGCATCCACACAACTGGCCTCAATCAGTTTTTTATTTTCTGCGTAGGCGTAGTATTGTGATAGGGTGAGGTCATGTGAGCCGCCGAGGATGATTACTGTTTTACCATCACCGATCAACTCCTGCACCACCGTCTTTAAAGCAGCATAGGAATCGGTATATAAAGAACCGGCTTTGATATTACCGGCATCTGCTATTTTAATCTCCTGGTGCCAGTAGTACAAATTATAAAAATGACGGCGGATGATGTCCGGCGCCTCGCTGTGGCCATTTATCAGCCCGCTGCCCCGCTGTTCGCCGCAGCCAATAATCACTATCTGTGCCGCATCCAGGTCTGGAAATTCTCCGCTGTAAATGGAAATCGCTTTACCCAATTGCCCTTCTTTGTAGCTCTCGTCATGTGATACTTCATGCAGGTCAATGGGATCAAGAAAGTCGGAAATATTGAGATGGTCTGACATGAGACGAAGATAAGCAGAACCCTGATTAACAAGAATGGAAAGGAATCCATGAAAACAAGGAAACCTGTCTGGTTCCTGAAAATCCCTTTTAACCCGGTAAATCATGGTTCTTATCTTTGCCGGATGGAAAATTTGCTGAAGAAGATTGAAGGATACAGAAATGAAATAGCTGCTTTTACCGCCTTAGATGCAAAAGCTGTGGAAGAATTCCGCATAAAATGGCTGGGCACAAGGGGCATTGTGAAAGAGATAATGGGTGCAATGAAAAATGTGGCCGCTGATAAGAAAAAAGAAGCCGGGCAGCTGCTGAACGAATTCAAACTCTTTGCTGAAAATAAATATGCTCAGCTGAAAGAGACGACAATAAACCATCAACCAGATACCAGCACCCAGATAGACCTGACCTTACCGGGCGATGATATCCCGCTGGGCTCCCGCCACCCGGTAACCCTGATGCGCAACAGGATCGTTTCTATTTTCCAGCGGCTTGGTTTTGCCGTGGCCGAAGGGCCGGAGATTGAAGACGACTGGCACAACTTCGGCGCCCTTAATTTACCTGAACACCATCCTGCCAGGGATATGCAGGACACTTTTTATATTCAGCAAAACCCGGATTTTCTGCTGCGCACCCATACCAGCAATGTGCAGATAAGAGAAATGGAGAAAGGAGTGCTGCCCATCCGGGGAATTTATCCCGGCCGTGTCTACCGCAATGAAACCGTAAGTGCCCGCAGCCATTGCTTTTTTCACCAGGTGGAGGGATTGTACATTGACGAGAATGTTTCTTTTGCCGACCTGAAGCAAACGCTTTACTTTTTTGTAAAGGAGATGTATGGCAAAGATGTAAAAGTCCGTTTCCGGCCTTCTTATTTCCCGTTTACCGAGCCCAGCGCCGAGATGGACGTTAGCTGCTTCATCTGCGGAGGCGAAGGCTGCAGTGTATGCAAGAAAACAGGCTGGGTGGAGATACTGGGTTGTGGCATGGTGCACCCGAATGTATTATCCAACTGTGGTATTGACCCCAATAAGTATACAGGCTTTGCCTTTGGAATGGGTATTGAAAGACCCGCTATGCTTAAATACGGCATCAATGATATCCGCCTGTTCAGTGAAAACGATGTGCGGTTTCTGAAGCAGTTTACTTCGGCGATCTGAACCTTATGAACCTTTCTTTTTAAAGAAATATTTCATCCCCAATTCAACACTGCTGTATTGATAATCCTGAACACCCTGCTGCAGCCGCAGCAGCAAGGCGGTATTGTTAAACCTTTTTTCTGTACAGGCCCTTAATACAATGGGTTTATCGCCGCTGCGAAACAGGTAACCCATGTACCCGGCTCCATAGCCCTGAAATTTCCAGCCGTTTTTGTTCCACTCCACCCCGCTGCCAAAAAGCAAAGCATCATTCTGCCGGTGGCCATTGCCATTCAGTTGCCATACATAAAACCCGGCCATGCCAATCCATTTAAGGGAAGGGGAAAGCGGTTTGCCAAAGGAAATATCAAAATAATAACCCATTCCGTCGGTATACCTCGCTGTTTCCAGGTCTGAACCGGCAGGATAACGGTAACCAATCCGCAGGGCAAGCTGAATGTCCTTCTGCCATTTTTTCAACAGGCGGATATTTATATTCAGCACCACATCACCCCTGGCTACGTTATCGTAATAGTGAGTGTAATATACATTCCGTTCTTTCTTCAGGGCGTCGCTCATCCTGTAAAATTCCACCGGAATATAGGCTATATCAACGGAAACCACATCCTTTACCAGGCAGTAGTTGCCGTACAATGCAATGTTCTGCGCCCGGTCGCCATCCATGAAATGAAAATGTCCGGTTATGGCGGCATACGTATTACTGTCGGTGCTGCCATTGCCGATAAATGGAACCGGGAGCGCATTGGGACCGGTAAATTTGGGCTGTGTGATGATATATACCGACCAGTGACTGACCCCATCCCAGTTCACCGTTTGTGCCCACTGCTGCTTGGTTTGTCCTGCTGCAGTATTTTGTCCTGTCAGGAATCCTGCTGCTATTATAAGGATCCTTTGCACAATATTCATAAGCGATAAAAATAATTTATCCGGCCGAAAGAAAAAATAAAGGCTGCCGTTCGGGCAGCCTTAGAAAAAAAAGCAGCTATTTTATTGCTTAGGCCAGTAAAAAGCCAGCACCAGTGATGCTGCCAGCGCAAGCCATACCCCGATGCCGTACATTTTAAAGATCTCTTTGAACACATCGTCGATAGCCGCTCCTTCTATCATCGGGATACCGATAAGAAGGAACAGAATCGCCAGCAGCGGCAGAAAGGACCAGAAGCCCCGGCCAAGGAAATAGTTGCCGTTGTTCAATGCCCCTATCAGCAGGATAATACCGGTGAGGGGCATGGCCAGCCACAGGTATTTCATCAATACGGCTGTGGTGCTGCTGCCTAAAGAAGGGCCTTTAACCATATCAAATGCACTGACGCTGCCCCGGGCCTCCATTGGTAGAAAAAAACTGGCAATCAATATTACGGCCAGCGCAATCGTTAAATTTTTTCTGTTCATGATGGTTGGTTTAGTGGTGAATAATTATAACTGCGTCAATCAGCTTTTTATTGAAGACATTCTTTTATAACAGAAAAAGGCGGCAGCCACAAAAGCCACAATGGCGACATAAAACCAGGGGGTGAATGCCAGCGTAGGTTTCATGTTGTTCATCGTATCCCCGATTTTATCCAGGCCAATGGAATCGGCCCCGTCTGTCGCTTTTTCTGCAGCTTCTTTGGCCAGCCCGTCATTAAACCATTTTTTTACATCAAACATAAAGGCAATTAAAGTCCCTGCACCGAGGATACCGGCTATTATGCCTATTCCGCCTGCTCCTTTGGATTTAACGAATGAGGCTAATAACCCCAGCACACCTAAACCAAGCGCTGCGATAATAAACATTTGTGCATTGCCTTCTTTCTTTTTCCCGGTTTTGGTATCCATGTCTTTCATCATATCCTGCCCCATACCACCTGCAAATTTCCATTCCTGGCCCATGGCAAAACCAAGACCTGATTTATTCATTAAGGTGGAATCGCCGCATTTGATCTCAGAAAAAGGAAGTAAAAACATTAAAATAGCAACGATAAATGCAACGGAGGAAGTGATTGAGGTTCCAAACATCCCTGGTGAAGCTGGTGCAGGGGTATAGGTTGTTGAAGCAACTGGCTGGTTGGTGTCCATAAATTAAATTTTGGCTTAAGGTAAGTGAATCCGGCCAGATTATCCTATTTCTGGGAGTAAAAAAATGAACAGCGCAAGAGCAATATCTTTACAGCAATTCACCGGCTATGACTATCAACACCCTTTGTGTATGCGGGGCAGGTACCATGGGCAGCGGTATTGCACAGACCGCTGCACAGGCGGGTTTCTTTACCCTGCTGTATGAACTGAGTCCCGCTGTGCTGGACAAGGCAAAACAGGCGATTGAAAAAAACCTGCAAATATTGGCGGAAAAGGGCAAAATAACTGCGGGGGAAAAAGACAAAATAACAGAGCGCATCCAATTCACCAATGATATCCAAACCTGCCTGGCAGATGTATTTATTGAAGCTATTGCAGAAAAAACCGAAGCCAAGGTTACCTTATTCAACCAGTTGGCCGAGATCAACCACAGTGAATGTGTTTTTGCCAGCAATACTTCATCATTGCCGGTTACCAAAATTGCCGGACAGGTACAGCGGCCTGAACGGGTGATAGGGATGCATTTTTTTAACCCTGCCACCATTATGAAACTGGTGGAAGTGGTAAACACACCACACACCAATAAAGCAACTACAAAAACAGTGGTGGAACTGGCCAAAGCCATGGGCAAAGTGCCGGTGATTTGTAAAGATGCCCCCGGATTTATTGTGAACCGTGTGGCAAGGCCCTTTTATATCGAATCATTACGTTTGGCCGAAGAAGGCACTGCCATTGAAAAAATTGATGCCCTGATAGAGGCTTCTGGTTTTAAGCTGGGCCCCTTCCGACTGATGGACCTGATAGGCAATGATGTGAACTACACTGTCAGTTGCTCTGTTTATGAACAAATGAACAAACCGGAGCGGTTAAGGCCATCCCGCATACAGGAGCAAAAGGTGAAAGAAGGAAAGCTGGGGAAAAAAACAGGAGAAGGATATTACAGCTACAGGGAATTAAGTTGATTGGGGATGAAGTTAATTAGGAATTGGACAGCAGGGATCTCATTATCAAATTTATTTATGCAAACTCTTGATACATTAGAGGTGTATATTGCTGCAAAATCTTTCAGAAAAGCAGTCATTAAAACAGCAAAGACATTCCCGAATGAAGAAAAGTTTTTGCTTACCGCTCAGAGAAAAGACTCTGCAAGATCGGTTGCCGCAAATATTGCTGAAGGCTACAGAAGATATTATGATCAGGGGGCCATAAAATTCTGCCGTAATGCCCCGGGCTCACTCATGGAAACTTACGATCCTCTTTCCAGTGCCTTAGAAGATGAGTATATAACAGAAGAAAGATTTCTTGAATTAAAGAATCAATATGAGCAGGTGCTAAAATTAATTAACGGCTATATTGCATACCTAAAACGCAGAAAGCAAGAAGACTGAATTTGCTTTTATGCCTAATTAACCAGGTCCTATTAACCCAATTAACCATGATACTTGTAACCGGCGGCACTGGTTTTCTTGGAGCTTATATTATCAAAGCGTTGATTGAAAAGGGTTATCCCGTCAGGGCAATACGGCGCTCTGCTAATCTTCCTGCTTTTATTTCTTCCGAAATCCTGAACAAAGCCGAATGGGTGGAAGGTGATGTGCTGGATGTGGTATCTCTTCAGAATGCCATGCAGGGTGTGAATGCCGTTATACATTCCGCAGCTGTGGTTTCCTTTTTAAGAAAAGAACGGAAAAATATGTTCCGGGTTAATGTGGACGGTACTGCCAATGTGGTGAACATGGCACTGGAAAATAATGTAAAGCGCCTGATACACATCAGTTCTGTTGCAGCGCTTGGACGAACTGCCCATGGCGGCCATGTGAACGAAGAAAAGAAATGGGAAGAAAGCAAAGTAAACACTCATTACGGCAAAAGCAAATACAAGGCTGAACTGGAAGTGTGGAGAGGCATGGGCGAAGGACTGGATGCCGTAATACTGAACCCCAGTACCGTACTGGGTTATGGCGACTGGAACAGCGGCAGCTGTGCAATATTCAGAAATATTTACCGGGAGTTTAAGTGGTACACTACCGGCATCAACGGGTTTGTGGATGTGGAAGATGTGGTAAAAGTAGTGTTGTTCATGATGGAGAGCAGCATAACGGAAGAAAGGTTTATTGTGAACGGCGCCACCTGGTCTTTTAAGAAGCTGCAGGAAACCATTGCTGATCATTTTCACAAAAAAAGACCTTTCCGGGAGGCTAACTCTTTTTTGCTGGGCTTAGCCTGGAGAATGGAAAAATTACAATTTCTCCTGAATGGTAAAAAACCTTTGCTTACAAAAGAAAGCGCCAGGGTGGCGGTAAGCAAAACCTGGTTTGAAAACGATAAATTACTGAGCGTCCTGCCGGGATTCTCCTTTACCCCGCTGGAAGAAACCATTCAAAAAGCCTGTAAAAAATACCTTGAAACGACCCGGTAATTGCAACCAATAATCACCGGGCATTATCTTTATCCCGAATCAACATCTATGCAAAAACTTCGTTTTCTTCTTCTGCTCTCAATAATCAGTATTTCTTCTCAGGCGCAGTTTGTGGTTACAGGAACAGTGCTTGACTCTGTTTCAAGGGAACCGCTGGCTGCCGCCTCCGTATTTTGCCAGAATACCACGCTGGGTACAGCTACCAATAAACAGGGTGAGTTTACATTGGCCCTGAAATCGGGGGGATATGACCTGGTATTCAGCTATACTGGTTATCAAACTCAAACCGTCCGTGTTTCTGAAAACCTGTCTGCCGGACAGGCAGGCAATAAGCTTGAGATACTGATGATAAAAGAAGAAAAAAGCATGGGCGAGGTTGTACTCAGAAATACCTATGAAGTAACTGACGGTCTTGCCAAATACGGTGATTTCTTTTTGCAGCATTTCATCGGCAGCACTCCCAATGCCGCTAAATGCTCGCTGCTGAATCCTGAAGTACTGAAGTTTTATTATTACAAGAAAAGTAACCGGCTGAAAGTGCTGGCCACTGAACCGGTAAAAATCGCCAACTACGCCCTTGGATACAACCTCCTTTATCAACTGGATTCATTTGTGTATTACTACAACAGCAGTTCCAACCTTTACAGGGGTTATTGCCTGTATACTGAGATGGAAGGAACCGACAGCCTGAAAGCAGTTTGGGCTGTTGCCCGGAAAAAAGGCTATGAAGGTTCCAAGCTGCATTTTATGCGCAGTTATTATGACAGTACCCTTATTGAAGACGGCTGGATAATTGATCTGCTGGACGAAAAGGATAATAAGAAATTCAATAAAGTGACAACAGTGTACGATTCGGCCTATTATAATCTTGTTTTGAATGAGCGGGACAGCATTGGGGCAGACAGTATGGTGTATAAAGTTACAGCCGGGCCGGTGGAGATTGAAATCTATTATCCGAGGAAAATCAGTATTACTTACAAAAAAGCCAGCCCGGAAAAAGAATACCTGCGGAAAATGAACCTGCCCAAGGGTATCCCTTACCAGATATCATATATTGATATGAAAGACTGGATCGCTATTGCCGAAAACGGATATTACTACGACC
This sequence comes from Bacteroidota bacterium, assembly GCA_016868455.1. Classification (GTDB taxonomy): domain Bacteria; phylum Bacteroidota; class Bacteroidia; order Chitinophagales; family Chitinophagaceae; genus JJ008. The sequence continues at coordinate 43,740 of VGGV01000002.1, read as the reverse complement.
AGAAAAACTGGATAAACCAGGGCTACTGGAGCTGGAAGAACCTGGCAGACCAGTTGCCGTATGATTATTCGCCGGATTAATCTGGTTAATTAGTTATCCCGATAAGTACCGTGAGAATGATTGGAGTCTTAAAGCGTGAGAATCCTCTTTTCACTAATTAACCATTTAACCAATTCCTACTTCCCCATTACTTTCTCCCACAACTGCGGTATCCTTTTTATCCAGACAAATTCTTTCATTTTTTCCCGGGCATCCTCCACCGGCGAACCAAAATACACTTTACCGCCGGGGATAGAGTCCTTCACGCCGCTTTGTGCATATACCACGGCATCTCTTCCGATAGTAAGCGTTTTGCTTACCCCTACCTGCCCCCATAATATCACATTATCTTCAATGGTGGTGGCTCCTGCAATTCCCACCTGACCGGCAAAGAGGCAGTTTTTACCCACTACGGTATCATGACCGATATGTACCAGGTTATCCATTTTTGTTCCTGCCCCGATTATTGTATCTGAACTTACGCCGCGGTCAATAGTGCAGTTGGCGCCGATCTCCACCCCGTTTTCGATCACCACCCTGCCGCAGCTGGTCATTTTTTTATAATGAAGGGGGCTGCCGGTCTTCTTATTATAGTAAAAGGCATCACTTCCGATAACGGTACCCGCCTGTACAACCACCTCATCACCGATAATGCAGTGGTCCAGTATGATCACATTCGGATGAATGATGCAATTGTTCCCAATAGTAACATGATTGCCGACATAGGCATTGGGCATAATGACGGTTCCCTCTCCCACTACAGCGCTGTCGCTGATCATTTTCATGGAAGGGGCAAACGGACGGAAATGATTTACAATTTTCAGGTACGCCTCGAAAGGTTCATCCACCACCAGCAAAGCTTTGCCTTCAGGAAAAGCCGATTCTTTATTGATGATGATGAAGGTGGCCGCCGAATGGATACAGGTATCATAATATTTGGGATGATCTACAAATGCCAGGTCCCCTTTTTCCACTTTATGTATTTCATTGATACCGGTTACCAATCCCTCTTTATTGCCCAGCAGGCTGGCGCCGATGATTTTTGCAATCGTTGTAACCGGAACAGGATTTTCAAAACGCATATGATGGTTTTTTATGGTGAAAGCCGTATCCTTAGGAAAAAATCGTTACTAAAAGGATGAGGCCATACAAAGGTAATAACCGGCGAAATGGGGTATTATGATAAAAAAGATGATTTTAAGCCTTAATTCGCTTGTCTGTAAAAAATTTTGTATTGGCCCTTTTTTGCATTCAATTCCCTTTTTTACAGGGAGAATAATAGCGGAGTTTATTTTCTGAATGTATAAAAAAAATTTTCCTCTATTAGGTTATATAAAAAAATCATTTCAATGAAACGTATGGCCGGCAAGGGTTTCATTGAATTAAAAAAAATACATTTATCGTTGATGCAATTATACCTGATGAACAACATTGACAGAGGCCCTGCTTCATTCCATGGTTTTTATCTCGGGTTTATCCACAGCGAAAAGTGAAATGTTAATAAAATATTTTGGAAATATTTTGGGGTTAAACAAAATAATTTTTAATATTGCGTCGGGAAATTTATTTCCCGGTACTTACTAACCCATCCATATAAATGTCCCTCTCCGCAAAACGGAGGGGGATTTTTAATTATGGCAGGTATCGCTGTTTCTTTGTTCTGTCTTTCTATGCTTACCAATTATCCGATATGATAACCGGTCTCCTGACCGGATAAATCAATAAATAAAAATACCTTTACCTACTCCGGCATCGCCGGTTAAAAAATTCTGTATGCTGAAATCAATGACCGGTTTTGGAAGGGCCGAAAAAAATCTGGACGATAAAACTTTCCTGGTTGATATTAAATCGCTGAACGGAAAACAATTTGATCTGCAGTTAAAACTTCCCTCCCTTTTAAGACCCTACGAGTTTGATATCCGCCGTTTGCTCTCTGAAAAACTGGGCAGGGGCACGGTGGACTGCACCATCAGCCTGAAAGATACAGGCAATGCCAAACCCGTAACTATCAATGTTGACCTTGCAAAGTCTTACTACAAGCCCCTGGCCGAACTGTCCGAAGCCCTGAACCTTGACCCATCGCATATCCTGAGTACACTGGTAAAATTGCCTGAAGTAATAACCCCCAGCGGAGATACCCTTACGGATACTGAATGGACTGATTTTCAAAATGTACTGCTTTCCGCTATGGAGGACCTGAACCTGCACCGGCTGGAAGAAGGCCGCTCTCTTGAAGAAGACCTGCATAACCGAATCAACAATATCCTGAAGCAGCAGGATGAGGTGATGAAACTGGAGCCGCTCCGCCTGCAAAAAATCAGGGAAGGCATTACCCGGCTACTGGAAGAAAATGTGGGCAAAGAAAATTATGACGACAACAGGCTGGAGCAGGAACTGATCTATTATATCGAAAAGATTGACATCAGCGAGGAACAGGTGCGGCTTAAGAATCACTGCGATTATTTCAAAACATTACTGGGCGAAAAGGAAGAGTTAAAAGGAAAAAAATTATCCTTTGTGTTGCAGGAAATAGGCCGTGAAATCAACACCACCGGCTCCAAAGCCTATGACGCCGCCATTCAGAAATGCGTGGTGATGATGAAAGATGAACTGGAAAAAGCAAAGGAGCAGGTGCTGAACGTATTATAAGGTACAAGGTTCAAGGAACAAGGTACAAGACTTTAATGCTAAACGTATCTTTACTGAATGAACAGAAAAATAAGTTCCCTATTGTGCCTTGTGCCTTGTGTCTTGTGTCTTTTCTCATGCCAGACCATTGATCTGTACGAAAAAACAACCGTTATCCCGGGTCATAAATGGAAGAGCAGTTTTAAACCCTCTTTCCGCTTCACCATTAAAGACACGGCCGTTCCTTATAAGATCTTGTTAACCCTGCGGCACTTTGATCAGTATAACTACAATAATATCTATATCAACCTCATTACCCGGCAACCTGGGGAAGACAGCGCCAGATCGGTAATGTATCCGCTTGAACTGGGCAATGACGAAGAAGGATGGAAAGGCAGCGGGATGGATGACATTTTTGAACACCGAATACTCCTCACCCCTGAAGAAACCGACTTCTACTTCCGAAAAAAGGGAGAATATACTTTTACTATCGAACAAGTCATGCGGGAAGATCCCCTGGAACATGTGCTGAATGTAGGCCTGCGGATCGAAAAAAAACAACCATAACCCATGCCCGACAGCAGCCGGGAAAAATTACGAAGGGCCACAGTTATCTACTGGATGCTGCTGGTCTATATTATTGCTGCCTTAGTCTGGTGGTTTATTACACTGGAAAAGCAAAACCGGAAAATGGCTAATCAGCAATACCAGTCGCTTCTGCAGAAAAAAGAAAGTATGAGCCTGAAAGAATATGGCGATGCCCTGTACAATATAGATACTGATGAAATAAAAATACCCACCCTGCTGGTACAGCCCTTTGTGGAAAACGCCATCTGGCATGGCCTGCTTCACAAAGAGAGGGAGAGAGTTGTAAATGTTGTTTTTTCAGAAGATGGTGATGAAACCCTTGTTTGCGTGGTGGAGGATAATGGTATTGGCCGCATGGCGGCAAAAAAAATAAACAACCCGGAAGGGCATACCGGCAAGGGGCTTTCTGTAGCTGAAGAAAGAATAAAAACAGTTAATGAACAGCATCCTCATCAAAGTTCATTTAAGGTAGAAGATTTATAGGATGCGAAAGGAAATGCCGCCGGCACAAGGGTAACTATTATACTGCCATTAATCCGACAGGTGATATGATTAAGATACTTCTTATAGATGACGAGCGGAAAGCCACTGATTCATTGCGGCTGATGCTGGAAAAATTTGTTCCGGCAGAAAAGTCTGTGGAAAGCTGTAATGATGCCAGACTGGCCGCTGTGATGATGCACAACTTTAAACCCGACCTTATTTTTTTGGATATCCGTATGCCCCACCTGAACGGGTTTGATGTACTGGATACGGTAGTGGCCAAAGATTTTAAAGTCATCTTTACCACAGCGTATGATGAATATACCATCCGGGCTATCCGCTTCAGCGCATTTGATTACCTGCTGAAGCCTGTTGATGCCGAAGAACTAATGCAGTTGTTCCGCCGTTTTGAACAAAGCCGGTCTGAAATTAACCAGCCAAAAGAATTGTTTACCAATATCAGTTATAACCTTAACCTGCAGCAGCAAAATCAGTTCAGGCTGGCGCTTCCTGCCAGGGAGGGTGTTCATTTTTTATACCCGCATGAAATCATACGCTGTGAGGCGCTGAATGCTTATACCAGGTTTTTTACAACCAACAACAAACAACTGATGAGTTCCAAAAACCTGGGTGAATATGAAGAACTGCTGGCTCTTTATCATTTTATCAGAACCCATAAATCGCACCTCGTAAATAAAGCCTTTATCTCCTTCATAGACCATGAAGGATTTATTACACTAAAAGACTCTACAAAGATTGAAGTATCCCGGAGAAGCAAGGAAGAAGTGATGGAGTTGTTGAAAGGAAATTAACCGGGGGCATCATAAATCCCCCAGCTGTGGCCTCATCACAATATCTTCCACACAAGCAGCAGCAGAAAGCTGCGAAACAACATACACCATCTTAGCCACATCTTCTGCTTCCATAATACGTTTTTGGCTGTTGTCAAACCCGCCCCAGCTGCCCGTCATCACGGCGCCGGGGAAAACGGAAGTGACTTTTATATTATAGGGCTTCATTTCCTCCCGCAGGTTTTTACTAAAGCCGTGCAGGGCAAACTTGCTGATGCTGTATGCCCCGCCGTTTTCATAAGCACCCAGCGATGCTGTTGAACACATATTAAAGATGTGGCCCGATTTCCGTTTCAGCATTTCAGGCAAAACAGCCCTGGTAAGATGATAAGCACTGTAAAGGTTTGTGGCTACCTGGTTTTCCAGCAGGTTATCCGGTTCATTATGCACACTGCCGGGTTCAAATAGGCCGACATTATTTACCAATACATCAGGCACAATACCGGCATCAAGCACCCAACTTCCGGCTTTAATAGCTTCTTCTTTTATACTTAAGTCAAAAGCTTTGGCTTTAATGGTGACGGAAGGATATTTTGTCACCAGTTCTTCCATGGCTTTATACAATGCCACTTCATTGCGGGAAGTAATAAACAGGTTATGACCGTTAGCGGCAAATATTTCTGCAATGGCCCTGCCTATACCTCTTAATGCGCCGGTGATGAGTACATTCATTGAAAATGGAGCATGGATTATTGAATATTTCAGTTTTCTTTGCAAATCTACAAACAGCGATGCAGTACAAACATCTTTTCTTTGACCTCGACCATACCCTCTGGGACTTTGAAGCCAACAGCCGGCTGACGCTTCAGGAACTGTATGAGGAACTGCAACTGAAGAACAGGGGCATCCATGATTTTGACCTGTTTCATAAAAACTACCTGGCACATAATGATAAACTCTGGGACCGCTACCGCAGCGGTGTTATCAAAGTGGATGAGCTGCGCTGGAAAAGGATGTGGTTGTCACTCCTGGATTTTAAAATAGCTGATGAGCACCTGGCAAGGGAAATGGGCATACTTTTTCTTGACCTGCTGCCAACCAGAAAACTGTTATTTCCCCATACCACTGAAATACTGGATTACCTGTCGAAGAAAAAGTACCGGCTCCACCTTATCACCAACGGGTTTGAAAAAACACAGCACGGCAAACTGAAAAGTTCTGGTTTGGATAAATATTTTACTGAAGTGATTACCTCTGAAGCCGGCAACAGCCTGAAACCGCAAAAGGAAATTTTTGAATTTGCTTTCCAAAAAACCGGCGCCCTGCCTGAAGAAAGCATTATGATCGGCGATACCATTGAAGTGGATATTCTTGGCGCTGTAAATGCCGGTATTGACCAGGTGCATGTCAACCACCTTACCAACACCGTGGAACTGGTAAATGGCAACAAACCGACATATACTGTTTATTCTTTGAAGGAATTGGAAGGAATTTTTTAAAACTTCCGTTTCTGTGGATTTTGACGGGTATCAAAAAAAGAAAGCAGCCGGATTTCTTTATTTCTGGTGTGAAAGCGGTAATAAAGTATAGTTCTTTTATGCAGAACAATTCTTCTTCTGCCAGTGGTGACCGATTTTTTCTTCCAAGTTCAGGAAACTTCTTTAATAAAAGAAGCCGCCGGTTTACTAACTGAACAAACCTGGCTACTTCATTTTCCGAAAAATATTCTTCCCGGTAATCAACAATCTTGTCAAATGTCTTCATTGCCTCCGGCGACCAAACTACCTGGTAAGCCATTTTCTATATTTTTTCATAACCACTTCATGAGGAATACCCTTCCCATCATCCAGTTCTTTCTCGGCCTTTATTATACTTTTTTAAACCGATACCGGAAGGTCATCCCACCAATCATCCTCTCTTTCTGCCTCCAGCATTGTATAAACCATTTTTACAACCTTATCGTCAGCCTCATCAATATACTTTTTGGCCTTTCGCCTCATTTCGTTTGTACTCATAGAAAAATGTTTCTTTTAAAATTACTGATAATAAACAATCTTACAAAAGTGATTGTACCAGGTTGCAATCACGGTAACCCCACCCTGCGGTTTATCTCCAATCTTCACCTGCACTTTTGCATCCAATGGCAACAGCAGGTCAACCCTTGAACCGAATTTGATAAAGCCCATTTCATCTCCCTGCTTCACTTCCATACCCGGCTGCAGGTAGTTACAGATACGTTTGGCAAGTCCCCCGGCAATTTGCTTAACCAGAATTTCTTTCCCGCTTTTTCGGTACACCACGGTATGCCGTTCATTTTCGGTGGATGATTTGGGGTGCCATGCCACCAGGTATTTCCCTTTGTGGTACTGACTGTATATTACTTCGCCGCTTACCGGGTTGCGGTTAACATGCACATTCAGCGGGCTCATAAAAATGGATACCTGTATGCGCCGGTCGGTAAAATATGCATCGGCCTGAACTTCTTCAATGGCCACCACTTTCCCGTCCGCAGGCGCCACAATGGCATCTTCCCGGATGGTCAGCTGTCTTTTGGGAATCCGGAAAAAGGATATGATCAATAACAATAACGCTGTAGTTACAATAAAAATAACCCAGCTTACCAGCGGGGCTGAATAGCTGATAAAATAAAAAGAGGCTACATTCAGGATGCAGAAAAGCAAAACGCTTAGTGCAATAGGTTTAAAGCCTTCTTTGTGGATCGTCATGCGGCAAATATAGGCAATGGTGAATAGTGAATGGCGAATTGACGAAGTAGTTTATCGCATTGCAATCTGAAGGTATAACCAAACAGCTGGAATAGCGAAGAGCATGGAATCAAACCTGTCTAAAAAACCGCCATGCCCGGGCATGATACGGCCGCTGTCTTTTACCCCGGCTATTCGTTTGAGTTTGGATTCAAATAAATCTCCGATGGTACCGGTTACAGAAGCAATAAGAGCTATTGATCCGGAAAGAATCATCATTGGCTTATACAGATGATGATTATAAATGGCAGGAAAAGCAAAAGTTGCAGTGATAACTGACAATAAAATGCCTCCGATTGTGCCCTCCCATGTTTTTTTGGGAGATATTTTTGACAATGGAGTTTTACCAATCAGCGAACCGGTGATATATGCCAATGTATCATTAAGCCAAATACTTACTACAATAGCAGGGGGAACAAAAACAGTATCATGAGTATGAAAATCAAAAGAAGTTTCTGCTGATTTTAAATCCATCATCAATCCCGAGCACAAAGAAATATAAACCAACCCTCCCAGCGCCATTAAAAAGCCTCTTAAACTGATTCCATTCTTCTGAAAAATGCCGATCAGCAGTAAAGCAAAACCGGCGGCAGAAACAGGCAATGAAAGGTTTTCCCTGAATCCGTAATTGTTGATCTGGTATACAGACCCGCAAAACCATAACATTAGACCATAACCCATCACCATCAAACCGAGTTTGGTATAGATATGAAAAGATGTTTGATGGATTTTTTCAGTAAGCTTCAAATACTCCCACCAGCAGCCGAAATGAATAACAGAAAATAAAACCAGGAAGCTCCAGTGGTTCCATAGCAGGCCGGTAAGCATCACCGCGGCAAAAAGGATGGCGGTAAGAGTTCTGGTTTTAAAAACAGGCCAGTTAAATGTCATGGTTCAGTTACCGGGTTTATTCGGGAGTGTTTTCTTTAAAATCAAAAGGATGGTTTTTTGCAGGCTCCTCATCATCGGCATAAACAGCATTAAACGTAGTGGCTGATTTTCTTTGCATCCAGATTACCAGGGGTAACACCAGCGCCAGGCTTAACGTTCCCGCCAGTGCAAGATTGGAAAGCTGCATATTGTTTTCATCTGCCAGCATTTCCGGGTTGAAATAAGCCACTACTATCAGTACCACATCATAAATGAAATGGGCCAGCATGGCCACCCACAGGCTGCCGCTGTACCAGTAAATAATACCCAGCAGCACACCCAGTGCAAACCTTGGCAGAAAGCCATAGAACTGCATGTGCATGGCAGAAAAAATGGCTGCTGAAATGAGGATACCGGCCCATGGGCTTTTAAACATTTTTATCAATAACCGCTGTGCCATGCCGCGGAAAAGGAGTTCTTCACCCACGGCAGCCAGTCCTGCCACGAAAACAATATTCAGTAATAAATCTTTGACCGTATGCCTTGACAAAAGCGCCTGAATGGTTTTGGCCGCATCTTCTTCCTGCTCTTTCATCCAGCTTTCAATTCCTGAGGGAAAGGGAATATTCCGGTTGATTTCTCCCAACCAGCTTGTAAACGGAAGAGCAATAAGCATCACACCGATGCCTGCCATGATATAGCCCGGGTGGGATGGGTTTTTCCAGCCCATGTATTTTTTATCTTCGGTGCTGAAAAGCCGCAGACAGATAAAAACGGGCACCACAAAAAGGCTGATAAACTGCACCAGTTGCATGCCCCGGAGAAAATTTATTACTGCCGGTTTTGAATAATCGAGTGATGAAAGATCAGTCATACTCTCCAGGCTGATGCCGGTGATGGCCGAAAGCGCCAGTGTGCCGATCATCCCGATCACAAAACAACTCACCAGTACCACACCCACCAATATTAAAAACTGGTTGCCGGCCGGTTTTGTTTTCATAAATCCTTTCATTCGAAAACTCCGTTTTTAGATTGTAAATTTGCTTCGCACTCCGAAGCTTTGGCGAAGGAGTGTTTTGTTAAGTGGTAAAGATAGGTAACATACAATTTCCTGACCCGATGGCTATCGGGTTCCCGTTATTGCTGGCGCCCATGGAGGACGTAAGCGATCCGCCCTTCCGTGCCGTTTGCAAGGATAACGGCGCTGACCTGATGTACACGGAGTTTATTTCATCCGAAGGATTAATAAGAGACGCTATTAAAAGCCGGAAGAAACTCGACATCTTCGATTATGAACGGCCTGTCGGTATCCAGATATTCGGCGGCGATGAAGAAAGTTTGTCTCTTGCCGCAAAGATTGTGGAAGTCACTAACCCTGACCTGCTTGATATCAACTTCGGCTGCCCCGTGAAAAAAGTGGCACTAAAAGGAGCCGGCGCCGGAGTGTTGAGGGATATCAACCTGATGGTGCGGCTCACAGATGCTGTGGTAAAATCAACATCCCTGCCCGTTACAGTAAAAACAAGACTGGGATGGGATGACGACACCAAAAATATTGAGGAAGTGGCCGAACGGCTGCAGGATGTGGGTATTAAAGCGCTGGCCATACACGGCCGTACAAGAACGCAGATGTATAAAGGAGAAGCGGACTGGACACTGATCGGTAAGGTGAAGAACAATCCCCGCATCAATATCCCGGTTTTTGGCAATGGAGATATTGACTCACCCGAAAAAGCACAGGAATACAAGAACCGCTATGGTGTTGACGGTATCATGATAGGCCGTGCCGCCATTGGTTATCCCTGGATATTTAACGAGATAAAATACTTGGTAAAAACAGGAGAACACCTGCCCGCCCCTTCCATTGAAGACCGTATAGCTGTTTGCAGGAAACATTTGCAAAAATCAGTGCAGTGGAAAGGCCCGGTTGTGGGCATCAATGAAATGCGCCGTCACTATGCCAATTACCTGAAAGGATTACCCAACATAAAAGAGTTCCGCAACAAATTAGTCACACTGAAAACGGAAGCAGAGATCAATGAAGTGCTGGATCATATTGCCCGTATATACAGCGGCTACCAGTTTGAAAAAACTCCTCTTGAACTGGTGAATTATCATGAAAAGTGCCCGGTGGAGTAAGGTGCAGGCCCCTAATCAGGTCATACTAATTCTCATTGCCTTCATCAGACCGTAAATGGAAACCAGCGTCCATGTTCCTTCCAGGATAACAAACGGCCAGTAACTGATGAGCCCTGATGCACAGGTGGCCAGACCGGCGCCAATGATGTTCATCACAAAAAATGCTTTACTATCCGGTTTCAGCAATTTTTCAGTGCTGAGAAAATAGGCGATTAAAATCAGGCCCACTCCCGCCGAACCTATGATATCAGTCATACCCATAGTTTTTCTTTGTGTTTAACTTTATATCAAACATAAAGGTTATGGCAATTACGGCAAAGAAGCCTGTCCGCTCAAATGGCAGGAAATCTTCCTTCAAAAGAAAAACATGGGCTGAAAAAATGCTGCCCTGCAGGAAATATGAAGTAAAAAAGAATGATTATGATTTTGCTGATATCCCTGCCGGAAGCAAAATGCTGATAGCAACTCCCAAAATTGTTGATGACTATGTTCGGCAGATACCCAAAGGATATTTTACGGACATTAAACAGATACGCAAAGACCTGGCAGCAGGATACAAAGCGGAATATACCTGCCCTGTCACCACGGGTATCTTTATCCGCATCATAGCAGAAAATGCCCATGAAGAATATATAAAGGGTAGGCCATTGAGTAAGATCACCCCGTTCTGGCGGGCATTAAGTGCAAAATCACCTTCAGCAAAAAAGCTGAGCTTCGGAATAAAATTTCTGAAAGACCAGCAAAAGAAGGAAGGGATTGTTACCTGATTCATTTTACAGTTCTTCCAGGCCACGGGTGTAAATGCGTCCTCTGCGTTCTGCAAAATAATCAGCAGTTACTGCCAGCAAGGCCATTACTGCCAGCGCCAGGCCAAACCCCCGCCAGAAATCATACTTGAAATCACGGATAAAGTAACCATACAGCCCGGCGCCAAGCAGCAATAAACAAATTTCTGTCCGGCGGTAGATGGCAAAATTTTTCATCACGGTTTTCATTCGCGGCAGTTCTTTATTCTTCAGTTCCGAAGGATTCATATCCAATGCATATACATTGCGGATGCGGTCATTGTCGCTTCGTTTATACACCGTATAGCCAACCGCACTTAATATCAGCCCTACCAGTATCATTGGGATAGCAGCCCCTCGGTAAAAATTCAGATTGAGTACAAAAAGGAAAACAATGGCTGCCGCAACAGCCGCTGCACCTATTGCCATAAAAAGCAGGCTTTCTGCCTTTTCGGCATTGAAATACTTTTCAATATCCGTTTTACTCAACATGTTTTATTGAATTGCTTTAATAACCCCCTCACTCAGCGGCGAAACGGAAGGGCCGAAATAATGAGCCAGGACACCACTTTCATTAACCAGGTACTTGCTAAAATTCCAGGACGGCGGTTTGGTATTCCATCCGTTCAGTGATGAATCGGTGAGCCATCTGAATACCGGGTTTTGGGTCTCGCCTTTTACCACACTGCTTTTTTTCATCAGCGGGAAACTCACGCCGTAATTGAGTTTACAGAACTGTGCAATCTCTTCATCAGTTCCTTTTTCCTGCTCTTTAAAGTCGTTGGCGGGGAAACCAAGCACCACCAGGTTATCTTTAGCTTTTTCATACAACCTTTGCAAATCATTGTACTGGTCCGTATATCCGCAGTTGCTGGCCGTATTCACCAGCAAAACCTTTTTGCCTTTAAGTGTGGCGAAGTCAAGTTCCGTGTTATCATTCAGCGTTCCTTTCAAAGAATAAAACGAAACCGGCGGTTGTTTAGTTTCATTGGAAAGCTGGGTAACATTTTTCCCTCTTAATTTGGTCCACCACATCCATGCCGGATATATTGCTTTCAGTACTTTCTGGCGGTACGTCATATTTTTTGAATTATGGTTTACAATTTCCACATAAACTGCAAATGCTGCAATCAGTAAAAAAAGAACAACGGGGAAACGCTTTAGTTTTCTCATCTAATTACCCATTTAAACAGCTTTAGTTTCCCATTGAAAGGCGGATATTTAATATTAGGGTCAAACCAGGTGGGGGTTTTCATTACTGCCTTCTTATGGCTGAAGGTTTCGAAGGAGTATTTGCCATGATAGCAGCCTGTGCCGCTGAAACCCCGGCCGCCAAATGGCAAGTAATGATTGGTAAGATGCCAGCTTGAATTGTTGACACAACCTCCACCCGCAGGAACAGCTTCCAGCCACGCATCCTCTTTTTTCTTACTGGATGTATAAATATAAAAGGCCAGCGGGTTAGGATGTTTATCAATCTCTGCCTTTGCCTCTGCTGATGTGCCAAAAGAAATAACGGGAAGTACCGGTCCGAATATTTCATCTTGCATTACCGGTGCATCAGTTGAAATATCTGTAAGTATCGTTGGTTCAATGAATAATTTTTCTTTATCGGTTCTCCCACCGCAAACTATTTTTCCATTGGATAAATATCCCGCTATTCGGTTGAATTGTCTTTCATTAATTATTTTTCCATAGGAATAGCTTTCTTCCGGTTTATCTGAAAAAAAATTTTGAATATTCTCCTTAATTGCTGTCACTAATTTATCTTTTACCGATTCATGAACCAGCAGATAATCCGGTGCCACACACATTTGTCCGGCATTGGAAAATTTTGTCAGGGTGATCCGCCGTGCCGCCACTTTGATATTCGCATCATTTTCCACGATACAGGGGCTTTTGCCACCAAGTTCCAGTGTCACCGGAACTAATCGCTCGGCTGCCATTTTATAAATAATCTTTCCAACAGCAGTGCTCCCGGTATAAAAAATATGACCGAATGTAAAATTATTCATCATCTCTGGGATCACGGTGGCGCCATCACCCTGCATATATAAAATATAGTCGGGCGGAAACACATCTTCAATGATCTTTTTCATCACCGCATCTGTAGCCCGTGCAAATTCGCTTGGTTTTAACACAATACAATTCCCTGCGGCAATGGCACCTACAATCGGGTTCATAAGCAACATAAACGGATAATTCCAGGGACCGATAACAAGTACCACTCCTAAAGGTTCTTTTATCACCCTGCTTGATGATGGAAGGTTTACAAGGTTAGTTGCTGCCCTCTCTGGCCTCATCCACGATTTAAGGTTCTTAAGAGCCGCATTTATTTCGGCAATTACAAATCCAAGTTCTGTAACCCAGCATTCTTCAGGGCTTTTTTTCAGATCTGCATATAAAGCATTATACAAATCCTGTTCATGTTTTAGAATAGAAGCCTTCAGTTTCTTTAATTGCTCTTTGCGAAAGGCGTATGTTTTTGTGGCGCCACTATTAAAATGCTGCCGCATTTTCTCCAGGCTGGATATATTCAGCATTAATTATAATTTTATGACAAGATAAGCAAACCGGTATGAATTTTTGATGCCTGGTTTGCAATTCCGGGTATGAAAAAAATACAAGAGGTCATTCCCGGCTTTTTCAATATTGATTCAGGAAAACGATGACCAACGAATACTTTATGATGCAGGCGCTGAAGGAAGCCAAAAAAGCCTTCGAAGATGAAGAAATTCCCGTCGGCGCCGTGGTAGTGGTAAATGAGAAGATCATTGCCCGGGGTCATAATATGACAGAGCGGCTGAACGACCCTACTGCTCATGCAGAAATGATAGCCCTGACATCGGCTTTTAATTTGCTTGGCTCAAAATATCTGCCCGATGCCACGCTGTATGTAACCGTAGAGCCCTGCCTGATGTGTGCCGGTGCAATATACTGGGGCAAGATCGGCAAAATTGTATACGGGGCAGATGATGAAAAGAACGGCTACAAGAAAACTGCAGGCACCAACTGGCCTTTTCATCCTAAAACTGAGCTGGTGCGGGGTGTGCTGCAGGAACAATGCGCCCAATTGATGAAAGATTTTTTCAAATCAAAAAGATAGTTATGGCCAAAGCCACCAAAACAAAGAAAATTACCACAACCCATCCCCGCACCAGAAGCCAGTTTAACATTGACGGTGAAATATATGAGCCCTTTAAAGCTGCCATCCTTCAAAGCCTGAAAGGCAGCAAAGGAAAATCCTTTACAGAACTAACCGGTGATGTGGTAAAAATCATCAAAAAGACAATGCCGGGTTTCAAAAAATCAATTCCCTGGTATCCCATCTCCATCCGGCTTGACCTGGAAACAAGGGGTATCGTAGAAACTTTTACCGAAAAAGGGAAAAAAATTAAACAGACTTGCACACCCGGCCCCTAAAGGGAAGAAATAATGCAGCTGAGTTTTGCGAGTTCGGAAAGATTTTGGCAGCAGATAGCTTAATAAACATCCTCATTGTAAATTTGTTATTCTTCAAACTTATTCATTCACTTCCTCACCCCTTCAGGGCTGGGGGCAAATACTTTCTTATGGCATTTACATTAGCGCCGCTCCCTTATGCATATGATGCGCTGGAGCCGCATATTGACACACAAACCATGCAGATTCACCATGGCAAACATCACCAGGCTTATGTTGACAACCTGAACAAAGCCATTACCGGCACAGAGCATGAAAATAAATCACTGGAAGCACTGGTAGGAAATGCAGGAAAAATATCCCCGGCTGTGCGCAACAACGGCGGCGGGCACTGGAACCATACCTTCTTCTGGGAAAGCCTGGATGAAACCGGAGGCGGTATGCCTTCCGGGAAACTGGCTGAAGCCATTCATGATGCATTCGGATCTTTCGAAGCTTTTAAAGAAAAGTTTGCCAATGCCGGTATGACCCGCTTCGGAAGCGGATGGGCCTGGCTGATTGTAAAAGACGGTAAGCTGGAAGTAACCTCCACTCCTAACCAGGATAATCCGTTGATGGATGTGGCCGAAGTAAACGGCAAACCCATCCTGGGTGTGGATGTGTGGGAACATGCTTATTACCTGAAATACCAGAACCGGAGGGCAGAATATCTTGCAGCATTCTGGAATATAGTGGACTGGAAAAAAGCAGCGGAACGGTTCGAAGACTGATACTCTTTAGATATATGCACAAAAGGCTGCCTGGCAAGCAGTCTTTTTTCTTTATACTTCCGGATGATTCAGTTTGTTTACAGCTTCAATGCGGTTATTTACATGAAGTTTGTTATAAATATTTTTTACATGCTTGGTAACGGTATGGTTGCTGAGGTGTAGTTTGTGGGCCACTTCTTTTACTATTAACCCGGTAGCCACTAATTGCAGAATCTCATTTCCCCTTTCTGAAAGTTCCGACAATCTGGGATGCGTTTTTTTTGGCCTGAAAAGTATTGATGACTTTTTTGGCAATATACCGGCTCATCGACGCCCCGCCCTGGTGCAGTTCTTTCAGCGATTCAATAATATGGTTGGGCATTGAATCTTTCAGGATATAACCGCTGGCTCCATTCTTCAGGGCATTAAATACATATTCATCATCATCATAAAATGAGCACACCAGGCATAATGTCTCCGGCAACACTTCTTTTATTGCAGCGATTAGCTCTACCCCGTTTTTTCCCGGCAATTTGATATCCACTATCGCTATATCCGGCGGATGTGTTTTGAGGTGGGGGCAAAGCAATCTCTGCCGAAGGATACAGGCTCAGTACACGGAAATAACCTGAATTATCAATCAGAGTTTTAAGCCCTTCACGGTAATGTTTATCATCTTCTATAACAGAGGCGGTAACCAAAGCCTTTTGATTTCACGCCAATATACTCAATAAATAAGTGTCAGGTGTATTGGCCATGCTAACGGTTATTTATACCCTTTTTACGGAACGGGGTCATACCCGCTGCCCCCCCAGGGATGGCAACGGGAAATCCTCCTAAGGGTCAGCCAGAGGCCTTTGAAAACACCATGTTTTTTTAAAGCTTCCGAAGCGTATTGGGAGCAACTGGGAGTAAACCGGCATTTTGGCCCCAGCCAGGGAGAAATCACCCACTGGTATACCTTGATAAGGAAGATAAAAGGCAAGCTAAGTATCTGAAGTACCTGTTTCATAGATCATATTCATCAGTTTGGCCAGGATTTTTTGAACTGCATCCCTTACTGTTGGATAAGCAGCCGGTTCTGCAGATGTGTATGTAAAAAAAATATACAGCCCTTTATTTTGAGATTGCAGTAATTCCTGCAAAGGTGTTTTTTGCATCCGCCATGCCTCCCTTGTGAGACGTTTTATTCTGTTCCGGTCAGCTGCTTTTTTAAAATTCTTTGCGCTTACTCCTACTCCAAACTGTAAGCCTTTTTCTCCGAAAAGATACAGCACCCTGTATGGCATCAGTTTTATGCTTTTCCCCTTGCTGAAAAGGGTTTCGATTGCTTTCCGGCTTTTCAGTCTTTCCTTTTTTCTCAATGTGAGTCTTTTTGCCATAAAAAAAGCCCCAATTGTCAGCTTCGGGGCTTAAATGTATTAAAACATCAGCGTTTGAATCCTTACTTCAATTTTCTTTCGTCGGATACGGTAAGTTTTGTGCGGCCTTTTTTTCTTCTGCTGGCCAGCACTTTCCTTCCATTGGCAGTTTGCATCCGTTTGCGAAAGCCATGCACCGTTTTCCGGCGTTTACGATGAGGTTGAAATGTTCTTTTCATAAATTTTCAAAATGCGAACCAGGAGAACGGTTCAGGTTTCATAATCACCACGGGTCACCACACCGGTGGTTTTGTGAAAGAACGGCAAAGGTAGGGGTAGAAGCCGAGATGCCGAAAAGCGGGGTACAAAAATTTGAACCCTGATTGTTACCGGCTGATTCTCAATTTACACATGGCTTATATCCGTATGTATTGAGTTTACCGGCTGGCCATAAAATACTGCGGCGTGATGGTCAAAATCATCAGTGGAATCCGTTGTATAAAATTCCTGATGCCCGTTTTTACTGCACCGGGTCTCTATTTCAGGGTGGCGTTGCAGATAATCCGCCAGGCTTTCTGCCACAATTTCGCCCTGCGAGATCAGCCTGACTCCTATTGGCAGGTATTCTCCTATTTTTTCTTTCAAAAGGGGGTAATGCGTACAACCCAGGAGGATTACATCGATATCCTCTCCTTTTTTAAAAATAGTATGCAGGTTTTTTTTGATGAAATAATCTGCGCCATGCCCTTCATGTTCATTGTTTTCCGCCAGCGGCACCCACATGGGGCAGGCTTCCTGGTACACTTTCAGCGCAGGAAAAAATTTCCCGATCTCCATCGGATAGGATTCTGAAGCCACTGTTCCGCTGGTGGCAAGCACCCCCACACTGCCTGTTTCAGAAAATGTACCGATAACTTCTGCCGTGGGTCTGATGACACCCAGCACTCTTCGGTCAGGAGCAATTTTTGGTAAATCATTCTGCTGAATGGTCCGTAATGCTTTGGCAGAAGCTGTGTTGCAGGCGAGTATCACCAGGGAACAGCCTTTATTAAAAAACCATTTCACACATTCCAGTGTGTAATGATAGACAGTATCGAAAGAACGGTTTCCATATGGGGCACGGGCATTATCGCCCAGGTAGATATAGTCATATTGAGGAAGTCTCCTGACTATTTCCTTTAAAACGGTAAGCCCCCCATAACCTGAATCAAAAATACCAATCGGCGCTGGTTGCTGCATATGCAAATGTACTCGGGCAGTGTAACAAAATACCCTTCTGTTTTAACAGAAAGGTATTCCGCTTATTTTTTATTTCTAAAATCAATTGGGCTTTGTCCCCCCGGCCTTGGGTAGCGTCACTTTCAGTTTGGCTGCTACTGCCGTTATCATATCATCACCATCGGGGGCCACCAGCAATGCTTCTTTATTGAGCACATGGGTATATCCCTTTTCTTTTGCCACTGCTTTAATGGCATCATATACTTTATTGTAAATTGGGGCCAGCAGTTCATTTTGTTTTGATTCCATGGCCTGGTTTACAATTGTCTGCCAGTTTTGAATCTGGTAAATTAAAGTAGGCAGCTCCTGTTCAATTTGTTTGCGCACTACGGCCGGGGTTTTTACAGAGTCCCGGTATACACTGTCTTTATACTGGTACAGCGCCACAATTTGAGCATACTGGGGGTTGATGGAATCATTTTGGTATTGTTCCAGCAGAGAATCAATTTTGGCGGTTGCCGGCATCAGTCTTACCATGTTTTCAATACTGATATACCCGATCTTGGTTTGTGCAACAGCTTCACCGGATAGTAATAAGCATACTGCCAAAACAATTACTGAGAAAAATTTTTTCATTGGTTTTTTTTTAACTCCGGGGTTATTCCCGGTTTATGTTCTTGTTATTGATTCTTTTTTACAGGCTTTAGTTGCCTTGGCCCCGGAAGACTTTCATTTTCTTTAACAGTTTGGCAGCCGGCTGTTACCTCAGCTTTTAACTCCTAATTCTTTCAGCACATCTTCGCTCTTGTCCAGTTTGGGGTCGGCAAAGATAATGGTAATTCCCTCACTTTTGTCGAGTACAAAATCATAGCCCCTCTGTACGGCTATTTTCTGTACAGCATTATATACCTTATCCTGAATGGGTTTCACCAGTTCCTGTCGTTTTTTAAACAAATCCCCCTCAAAACCAAAGCGTTTCCGCTGCAGATCCCTCAGTTCTTTTTCCTTGTTGAAAAGCTGGTCTTCCCTTTTTTTCTTCAGGTCATCGCTCAGCATCACCTGCTCGGCCTCATAGTCCTTATACATCTTATCCAGTTCTGCCTGTTTGCCATCAATATCTCTTTGCCAGCCGGTTGCAATATCATCCAGTTGTTTTTGTGCAGTTTTATAATCCGGCATTTGATCCAGGATATAGCGGGTGTTAATGATGGCATATTTTTGAGAAAAGCCCAAAAAGCCAAACCCCAGCATTAAGGCAAGAAGGAAAGTCTTTTTCATATCTGTATGATTTGTGATTTGCAGATTAACTTCTTGAAAATTTATTCAGGCTCAAAGCCCAGCATAAAGGTAAACCGGGAAGCATTTTTCAGCCCCGGATTGGCAGAGTTTATTCTGTCGAGACCCACTCCATAATCAAAGCCCAGTAACCCGAACATGGGCAGGAAGAACCGCATGCCTACGCCTACACTGCGACGCAGGCGAAAGGGGTTATAGTCCTTGTAATTAAACCAGCCATTGGCTGCTTCAAAAAATGTAAGAGCATAAATGGTGCTGCCGGGATTCCTTACCAGCGGAAAGCGGAGCTCCAGCTGATATTTGTTGAAAATAGTGAAGAACTGGGTGGCACTTTGCTGATCAGGATTGATAGTGGGGTCTGAATTCTGATAAACATAGTAACCCCGGTGTGCAATAATATCATATCCCAGCAGCCCGAAGTTATTGGTAAGTCCCGCATCCCCCACCTGGAACCTTTCAAAAGGTGAATAATCCAGTTTGCGGTTGTAACGCCCCATAAAGCCATACTTGGCTGCTATCTTTAAAACAAACTGGCGGTTTTTTTCGGCCCCCATGGGTTTACCCAATGGGACATACCATTCTGCATTAAACCGCCATTTATGATATTCAGGATTTTTGAATTTGTTTTCTGCTTTTTCAATGCTTTTGTTCAATAGGGAATAAGGGGGAGTAAGCTGAACACTGGCAATAAAATTTGAACCGCTTACGGGGAACATCGGGTCAAATACAGAAGAGCGCTGCAGGGCAATTTTTACACTAACATTATTGGATGTTCCTGTTCTGAAACTTTCGTCAAAAATGGGATAGTTTCTTAATTTATACTGCGTAAAGTTCAGGGTGTATACAAGGCTAAAATAATCATCCGGCCATTTTAACTGTTTGCCCAGTGCTATTGAAAGGCCGGTTGTTTTCAGATAATTGCTGTCTGACCGGGACCGGTCAGGTTGTCCAAACTGGTTAAAAGCATTTGAAAACTTACTGCTGTTGACCCCGATTGTAAACGAATTTCTTTTTTCCCCTCCCAGCCAGGGTTCTGTAAAAGAAAAAATCAATGAACGGAAGGCCCGGCCGTTTGACTGGTAGCGAAGGCTTAGTTTTTGACCATCGCCGGTGGGCAGCGGATCCCAGGAAGATTTCTTGAAAATGTTGTTAATGGAAAAATTATTGAAGGTAACACCGAGGGTTCCGGTAAGACCTATGCCGCCGCCCCATCCGGCTGATAACTCCAACTGGTCAGATGATTTTTCTTCCAGTTTCCAGTTAATGTCCACTGTTCCGTCTTCTGCATTGGGCACCACGCCCGGATTAATGGTTTCCTGGTTAAAATACTGCAGGTTGGCCAGCTCTCTTTGCGAACGGATAAGGTCTGACCGGCTGAACAGTTCTCCCGGGATAGTTCTTAGTTCCCGGCGGATTACATAGTCCTTTGTTTTTTCATTGCCTGAAATGGCCACATTTTTTATCCTTGCCTGCGGGCCTTCGGTAATACGTATTTCATAATCAATGGTATCATTGTACACGGCTGTTTCCACTGGTTCGGCACGGAAAAAAAGATAGCCATCGTCCATGTACAATCCGCTTATATCACCTCCCTCCTGAGAAGCTTCCTTGCCCAGCCTTTTATTTAAAACAGAAAGATTGTACACATCCCCCTTATTAATCCCCAGTAAAAAATTCAGCACAGAGTCAGTGTATTTGGCATTGCCTTTCCAGGTAATGTTGCCAAAATAATATTTTCTGCCCTCTTCTACTTTTATATCAACATTGATATTTCCTGATTTTTTGATCCGCAGCAGCGTATCATCCGTTATCTGTGCATCCCGGTACCCCAGTGAGTTATAGTAGTTGAGTATTTTCTCCCGGTCTTCCTCATACTTCTTTTCATCAAATTTGGCTCCGCTGAGCTTGAAACGGAACCAGGGGTCGAGCAGCTTTTTGGTTTTACTGAGTGAAAGGAAACCCCATTCTTTCAGCCACTGGTTAAATGAAAAAGGTATTTCTCCTCCGTAAGGGCTGGGCTCATGAGCCGGGTTCAGTGTGGCTTTGCCCATTTCCTTGATGCCCTTCATTTGCTTTTTCAGGCGAAAGTCATCTACATTTTCATTACCATAGAACCTGACATTGTCAATTTTTACTTTGCTGCCTTTATCCACATGAATGATCAGTTCATCCGAATTTACAAATGAAGTGTCGGGCCTGGATTCAATCCACACCTTTACATTCCGGTACGCTTTTTCTGTATAAAATGTCGTTGTCTTTTCAATAATTTCACGGTGGGTGTTTTCAGTAATAATGGTCTGTTTGGCCAGGGTGAGTTTAGTCAGCAAATCTTCCTGTTCCGCTTTTTTTACCCCAACAAAGCTAAAATTGCCCAGCCTTGATCTCTCCTGTACATTCACTTCCAGCCATACCTTATCTTCCTCAACCCGTGTAACAAGAATCTGGATATTGGAAAAAAGTTTTTGCCGCCACAAATTGGCAATGGTTTTACCAAAGATATCGGCGCCGGGGTAAACAAATTTTTCACCCGGCTGAAGGTTAGCAATGGAATAAACAATAGAAGTATCCAGGTGCTTTATTCCGGTAATGCTAACAGCGGCAATGGTATACTCCTTCGGAATACGGGAATTAAGCCATTCAATCAGTTTGGGATCAACAGAGGTCGGACGGGTGGTATCTGTTTCCTGAGCATGTACCGACAGTACAGTCAAGCCCATCATCAACAGTATTGCACAAAACCCTCGTAAAAATTTTTGCATGTTTAAATGTTCTGGTTATTCCGGTTCCCCGCCGTCAGATGTAAACAGCTTATTTTCTTTTATTTACAGTTCTACACCCCCCGAACCGGCGGCAAAATAACGGTAAAAAATTGAAGTCTTTGTTAAAGAAACCGGGAAGTAGTTTTATTGGTCGTATCAGTCATAAAAGTCAGGTGCAAAACGGGGTCATATTCTCTAAAAATTGACTTATTTGACCTGTATGACTTAGATGACAAATTTGACCTGATTGACTTACTTGACCCCGATTTCTAACTCACTAACTGTTCACTGGTCTTTCCAAACCTTCTTTCCCTTCTCTGGTAGTCTATGATGGCTTCGTACAGGTTTTCTTTTCTGAAATCAGGCCATCTTACGCTGGTAAAATACAATTCCGCATAAGCAAGCTGATACAGTAAAAAATTACTGATGCGGTATTCTCCGCTGGTGCGTATCATCAGCTCCGGGTCGGGAAAGCCGCTGGTGCAGAGGAATCGCTGCAGGGTGTTCTGATCAATAGCTTCCACCTTCAGGCGACTTTGTTTTACTTCGTAGGCAATATTTTTAACAGCATTCAGTAATTCCCAGCGGCCACTGTAGCTCAGCGCCATAATCAGGTTCAGACCAGTGTTGCTGCGGGTAATTTCCAGAGCATCGTCCAGTTCCTTGCGGGCATAATCAGGCAGCATGCTCAAATCGCCAATTACATGCAGACGGATATTGTTCTTATCAAGACTTTCTACTTCTTTGCGGATGGTATTCACCAGCAATTCCATCAGGCCCACCACTTCGTATTCGGGCCGGTCCCAGTTTTCGGTTGAAAATGCGTAAAGCGTCAGGTATTCTATACCCAGTTCGGCGCAGCCTTCCACAATGTTTCTCACACTTTCTACTCCATGAAAGTGACCAAATAAGTGGTCTTCCCCTTTTTCCTTTGCCCAGCGGCCATTACCATCCATAATAATGGCAATATGGCGGGGAAGCCTGCTTTTATCAATATTCTCAACCTGAGCCTGCATAGTTTTCATAAACCGGGTACAAAGTTACCATTACACATCGGCATTCGGAGATTTGCCAAAAAAGAAATGCCCCGCCGGGCGGAGCATTCACTAATGAGTCAGGGGTCAGGCTGTCAGTTTCTTCCCCAAACAGCCACTCTTGACCTGCCGCGGGCAAATCCTTTGGTCTCATACCAGAATTCAATTTTTTTCAGGTGGCGGAGGCCGCCATTCAGGTCAATCACCCGGCTTTCACTTCCTTGTGCAAAGCGGAACCGCAGGGATACATCCTGAACCTCGCCATTGTCAAAATGAATTTTCATGTCGTACATTTTCAGGGGCCATCGGTTATTTTCAGTTTGATCTGGCGTACGTCGTCTTTCCAGTTGCCAAAATGGATAACATCATGATCCACCTCGAAGCCTACTCTTTTGTCTTCGAAAAAGAACCAGTCGCCGTCTGTTTTTTTAACAGGCATAAAAGCTGTTCCAATTGCAAACAGGGATACAACGGCAAGAATGGAAAATAGTTTTGTCAGGCGCCGGCGAAACCGCCGAAAAACCAATTATGAAAATAATCAGGAAGTAAACAGACCTCATAGCTATCTTGTTTCGGCTACGAAAATATTCTGACCCGGTAAGATAAGGGGTTAAAGGGGGTTGTTTTAATGTTAATCCAGGTTAATGTTTGCTGACAGTTTATCGGGTTGCAGCCATCTTTACTTATTTACTTCCGGAGGCAGGATCTCATTAAGCAAATTAGTATTTAATACAGGTGCTTTTACGTTTTTCACTGTAAGAGCGGCGAAACGGGGTTCATTTTCGGTCCGGATATTATAAAATTCACACTTTATTGCATACTTTTCATTACGCAATATCCGTTAACACTGTTCAAAACAATATACTATGAAAAGCAGAAAGATGAGATACCACATCCAGTCGGCAAAAATTTACCAGCATCATTACAGGCCCTCCTACAATATTTTCCGCTTACTGAAATCCCTGCTGGCAGTGTTCATTCATGGTTCGTCAGCGGCATCTGCTGTTTATCACCGCCATAAATAAACTTTTACTGACCCCAACCATAGTAAGACGCCCCGTCCTCCTTAACCAGGCTGAAGGAGACGGGGCGTTTCTTTTCATTCATCCGGGGGCGTTGTTTTAATACATTCTCATATTACGCATTTGCCTCTCCATAAACCGGGGCATACCCGGCGTTTGTTGCTGATTGTTATTCTTTCCGCCCATACGGTTCAGGTTGAACAGGAAACTGACCATGAAGTAGCGGCGCAGCACCATGCTTCTTACGTCTTCAATGTAGTTGTCGCCATTGGTACGGGTGATGCTCTGGTTCTGGTTCAGAATATCATGTACTGTAAACTTCAGTTCCCCGTTCTTCTTTTTGAATAATTGTTTGCTGATGGCAGCATTCCACAGCGGAATACGCTGATTATACCCTTCCGCACGGCCGGAGTTTACATAATAATCGATATCGGTTGAAAGAATAAGCCCCGGTTTTTTAAAAGTATAGGCCACATCCGCCGAATAGGTTTGTGTAAGATAGTCATCATTCAGGGCTGTGTTCACTGAATATTTTATTTTGTAATAAGAAAGACTGGCATTGGCCGACAGATCCCATTTTTCTTTCAGGTTAAAATTGGCGCCGGCGGTTTGTGTGAGTGTAATCGTTCGGCCGATATTTTTTTCCCCGTAAAGCAGACTGATGTCACGGTTATAAAGACCGAAACTGGTAAAGTTCAGGCTGGAACCCCTTAGTTTAGGATTTTTAAAAGGCAGGCCCAATGTAAAGAAGCCGCTGGTGTTAAACGCTCCGTTCATATTTACCGGCCCGGTGAGCTGAATAGCCCGTATGGTATCTTTGATACTGTTGACGATCTTATTCCTCGTGGTGATGAAGTTGATGTTGGCCGCCAGGAACCGGAAAGTAACAATATCAAATTTATTATAACCCAGGTTGATATTATGTGTAAACTCCTGCTTTAGGGCCGGGTTGCCGGTTTTCCATTGCAGCGCATTGCTTACATCTATTACATCCTGCAATTGCGAAACCGAAGGCTGATTGGTTCTTCCACGGTAATTAAACCGCAAACCCTGTGTACGGCTGGGTGTCCAGTTAAAACCGGCCTGAGGAAAATAGTTGGTAAAGCTCTGTCTTGTTACAGAATCTTTATTGGTTAATGCCTGGAAACTTTCGCTGGTGAGAGCAGCCCTTTGCACCCCTATCCCCAGTTGGTAATTGTATTTTTTTTCCTGCACCCGGAAATTGGCGCCAAAACGGTTAGCTTCAAACTTATTTTCAAAATCATTGGTAAGGGGCAGGTTGATAATATCATATTCACCGGTGGCGGAGTTGTAATTGAAAGTCTTCCGGTCAGAAGTGCTCCTGTTATTGGTATAGGCATAGTTAAACTCCAGCAACTTGTTTTTGCCCACCGGTTCGGTGTAAGAAAGACTCAGCGTATTGTTTCTTGTTGTGGTTTCCTGGTTGTTTTGCTGATTCTGGCTGAAGCCCTGGAACCGGGAACCATCCGGTTTGTAAAACTGCAGCGGAGAAATTGTAAAACCTTCACTTTCGCTGTTGCCGATCGTATTGTTCCAGCCCAGCGTAATAGTTCTGCCCGGCGTTTTAAATCTTTTGCGGTACAGAAGATTGTTATTCCAATTCAACCCGTCCCGCACATTTGTATTAGTGGTTCTTCCTGTTTGCGCCAGGTACTCCTGCCCGGGTATGCTCGAAACGGTAAAGGAGGTATCTTTATTCATGTTATCGGAATGCTGGAGGGTCAGGCTGGGGGTATACAAAATTGAGTTCATGGAGTCAATAAGGTACTCAAAACGCATATTGAAGCGGTGGTTTTGATTGATATTATCCTGAACGGCGGTTCTTGTTAAATATGCAACGGAATCATTCGGAAAAAATGTCTGTCGAAAAGTATTTTGTTCCTGCTCATTGCGGGTGCGGGAAAAAAAGTAACTGCCGCTGGCTTTTATTTTTACGCTTTCTGTATTAAAGTTTAAACCGGTTGAAAGAGATGTTGTAATACCGGCGGGCCCCGTACCGATGCCGCCAAAACCACCGCCACGGGTTGAGATCATGTTCATCCCTGTTCCGCCAAAACCACCACTTCCCCCCGAGCCTCCGCCGAAACCACCCCCCCCCCTTCCGCCGCCTGTATTACCTCCTCCGCCAAACCCGCTAAAGCCACCCATGGAACTGATAATGTCTGAAAAAGAGAAACCCTGCTTATTAATATTGTTGGCATTAAACAGAACGGAAAGGCGGTTGTTGCCATTGAACCGGTTAAAACTTAGGTTGCCTTCATAACGGCCACCGTTGTCATTGCTGTATCCGCCGGCAGACAGCGCCCTGCCAAATATCCCCTTGTTTCTGTCTTTTTTCAATTTGATATTGATCGCTTTGGACTGGCTGCCATCATCCACTTTGGTAAACCTTGCCTGTTCACTCATGTCATCAAATACCTGCACACTTTCCACCATATCGGCGGTAAGATTTTTTGTGGCCAGCTTGGGATCATTGCCAAAAAATTCCTTGCCGTCAACATATACTTTCTGCACCTGTTCGCCCTGTGCATTCACATTACCGTCTTTATCCACCTGCACACCGGGAATTTTTTTCAGAAGATCTTCCACCGTGGCATTCGGTCTTGTTTTAAAGGCATCGGCTTTGAACTGTATCGTATCATTTTTGATGAGAACCGGTGCATCAGTCGTTACTGTTACTTCGCCCAGGGTTTTATATTCTTTTTGTACGGCCAGTTCGCCCAGTTCAATATTCTTTGTTCCGGAAGTAATGCTCACGGTTTTTTTCAGTGTTTCAAATCCCTGGAAAGAAATTACTATCTGATAATTTCCGTATTCAAGACCTTTTATTTCAAAAACACCCAACTTATTGGAAAGAGTAAAAGTGGCCAGTGATGAGTCTTTTGTGTTGATGACTGAAACGGTGGCTCCGTTCAGGGGTTGTTTGCCGGAGGTGTCCATCAGCTTTCCTTTGATGCTGCCCTCTGCTTTTTGAGCAATAACCGGGGTAAAAAATACCAGTAACAATGCGGATAAGGTCAAAATCTTCTTCATAATCAGTATTATAAGCGTACGAAAATAGACGTAAGGCGGGGATTCAACCTTCGGGAAGGCGTTATTTTTTGCCGGAAACCTGATAAACAGCCCCGGAAAGCAGATAAATGGTTAACTAAACAGGTATTCCACATCCTCTCTGGTGAGGGTCTTCACAAATGAAGCATCATCAGATATGATGTCTTTGGCCAATGCTCTTTTCTTTTCCTGAAGCTGAAGAATTTTATCTTCAATGGTGTCTTTGCATATCATCCGGTAAGCAAAAATATTTTTCGTTTGCCCGATGCGGTGGGTTCGGTCAATAGCCTGCTGCTCCACCGCCGGGTTCCACCAGGGGTCAACAAGGTAAACATAATCAGCAGCCGTAAGATTAAGGCCAACCCCTCCGGCTTTCAGTGAAATGAGGAACACCCTTACTTCATCATCATTCTGAAAACTCTGTATAGCTTTTTCCCTGTCGGGCGCCGAAGTGCTGCCATCAAAATACTCGTATTTGATGCCCAGCTCTTTCATTTTGGCTTTTATCAGGGCCAGCATACCGAGAAACTGGGAAAATACCAGCGCCTTATGATTGCCTATATTCTCCGTTATCTCCCGGGCCAGTTCATCCAGTTTGATGGAATGGTTCTCAAATTTTTCCTGTTCATTCAGGATAGCAGGTGAATCGCAGATCTGCCGCAGCTTCATCAGGCCCTGCAGAATGGTAAGCTGTGATTTTTGTATGCCCTGTGTTTCAATGCTGCCCAATATCTGGGTGCGGTAGTCGTTCCGGTAAGTATCATAAATACTGCGCTGTTCCTTTTCCATTTCGCAGAAAAGAATCATCTCCTGTTTATCCGGAAGGTCTTTGGCCACCTGCTCTTTGGTTCTTCTGAGAATAAAAGGGTAAAGTATTTTTCGCAGATGTTCCTTGCGTTCCTGTTCGCCAAATTTGTCAATGGGGATGGCAAACTCCTGCCGGAAAAATTCCATGGTTCCCAGCATACCGGGATTCAGGAAATGCATCTGGGCGAAAATATCAAACGTATTATTCTGCAGCGGCGTGCCGCTCATACACAGGCGGTTCCTTGCATTCAGCAGGCAGGATGCCCTGGCCACTTTGCTCGACGGATTTTTAATGGCCTGGCTCTCATCCAGTATCACATAATCAAACTCAACACTCATCAGCAACTTAATGTCGCTGCGTAGGGTGCCATAGGTGGTAATGGTAATCTCATGGTCCAGCAGTTCTTCTTTTACCCTTGTACGCATCGGGCCGTGGTGGATGCGGTAAGTAAGTTTGGGTGTAAATTTTTTTATTTCATTTTCCCAGTTATAAATAAGTGTAGTGGGGCAGACAACCAGCGATTTCAGTTTCCCCTTTTCTCCCCGGTAATGTTCAAGGAATGAAAGAGCCTGCACTGTTTTTCCGAGACCCATATCATCGGCCAAAATGCCGCCCCATTTGATCTCAGTAAGGTAATTAAGCCACTGAAAACCCGCTACCTGGTAGGGTCGTAACACCATTTTCAGATTATAGGATGGTTCTATTTCTTTTATTTTATTGAATTCTTTAAGGCTGGCATATTTTTCTTCCAGCTGAACCACCAGCTCTTCTTCGTCTCTTGTTTCATACAGCTCGTCCACCACGCTCAGATGGTAGCGGGACAATTTGAGTAAATCGGCCTTGCCCTCCCCCACCCGAAACAACAACGAATATTTTTTCAGCCACTCTTCCGGCAAAATACCAAAAGTGCCATCGTTCAATTGTACAAATTGCTGCTTGTTGGCCAATGCCCGTTTTACTTCTGCCACAGTTACCTGCTGGTCGCCAAATACAATATCCACCTTGGCATCAAACCAGTCTGTATTGCTGCTGATGAAGATTTTGGTTTGTGGCCTTGCCGTGTTAAAGCGGAAATTTTTCAGCGCTTCAAAGCCAAATACCGGCGTCTTCATGTCCTTCATCGCATCCACAAACAAAAAGAACCAGTTGTTTTTCAAT
The DNA here is from genome assembly GCA_016868455.1 of Bacteroidota bacterium. Classification (GTDB taxonomy): domain Bacteria; phylum Bacteroidota; class Bacteroidia; order Chitinophagales; family Chitinophagaceae; genus JJ008. Next base: position 14,773 of record VGGV01000002.1, on the reverse strand, counting down.
ACATCCGCTCCTTTTAATGCAAGCGAAGCAGAGTCTTCGTTATAAATAAAGCTGGAGTGCAGGTTCTGGAGTTTCCGGATAAACTCATTTTCTTTCTCCCGGTTCCGGTGTACAATAAGTACCTTATCCCCCTGCGGCACCACCACTTCATCCCGGTCCTTTGCCCTTGTTTCATATCCTTTGTAAGAAAAGGAAGGCTGAAACACCAGGTACTCGCCCTTTTCAAGCAGGAATAGGTTCACCTCCGGGTTGCCGTCTTTTATTTCCTGCACCAGTGATCTGTCAAAATCCACTTTATGTTCCTTCGCCAGCGGTATCAGGAACTGGTAGAGCGTCTTGCTCCATTCATCAGCCGGGATACTCATTTTACCGGAAGGCAAAAATTTTTCCATCAATTGAATTATCTCATTGCTCTGCCACAGATAAGACTGCTGGTTGTAGAGAAAAAAGAGCGGGCTGGGGCTTTCGTTATCATTCAGATCATACTCCATTCCGCCTGCTTTCACACGGCATTGTATGCTGAAGTTAGAGTTCTTCTTTACAATAAAATGAGGCCTTGCCAGTTCTGTCTGCAACTGCAGCGGCACCAGGTTGTGGGTCTTGAATGCTTTTTTTTCAGGCAACAGAAAGACAAAAAAACTCTCGGCTGAATCAGAAAATAATTTCTTCAGCTTGGGCAGCAGGTATTCTGCCATCAGTTCTTTGGTTTCATCGGGCAGGTCATCTTCTTCATGATGGATGATATTTTCCCAAATACCCGAGAACGGGGAGTTTCTGCTGATGTATTTATTGATTTCTCCCTCCTGCAATTTGCGCAGCATGGTCAGCAGTTCTTTGTCACTTTCACACAGACATTCGGTATTTACATACCGGCTGATGTCAATTTTTTCTACCGTTCCGGCAAACCCGTTGTTTGCATCATTGGGCTCACCCATAACTACATCCAGGGTGAAACGGGGATAGCTTTTTTTATTAAAGTTGAATACGATTCCGAGTTTTTGTGAGAAGACGGTTTCTGTTATTTCTGCCGGAGGCAGCTGCTCCTCCTGTTTGCTTTCTGTTTCGGGAATCAATACCGGTCTTAACGGGGCAGCTACAGGAGCCACCCGTTTAATACGGGCATCCAGCACCCGTAAAAAAGGTTTCCCGTCTTTATAAACAAATTCAAATTTACCTTTCAGATCGTCGTTCAAAGAATATCCATAAACTTCCAGCAGTTTGTTTTTCTCTTTGTCCCAATTTCGGATGCTGTCGAAGTACCCGGCCCCATATGTATTGAGCAATTGCAGAAAAACAATCAGTTTGGGCAGACAAAGGGGATGGTCCTCTTCTTCAAAATCACAGCTGGTATCAAAGTTTCTTTCTTCGTTTTTCCTGATAAGCACTTTGTATTCTTTGCCATCCAGCGTTACAGAAGCTTTCACCGTTTCATTTTCTGCATATTCTATTCCTGCCTTGTTGGTACGCAAAAAAGTTTCAGCAGCCTGCAAAGCTTCGGGCGATGAAAGCAGGCGCAGGGTTTTCAGGTCAATGGTTTTCATTTTGGCCACCGTATGCCGCTGATCGTATTTGATATCTTCTGATTGCAGATGGCCCCGGTCAATCATTTCCTGCAACTGGAACAGCGCAGCCGCCTCATGCCGGCAAATATCACCGAGATTGTAGGGGCAGGCGCAGCGTAAAGTAGTTGCTTTCGGATCTTTAAATTTTTGGATATATACTTTGTAAAAGGTAGAGTAGCTGTCATCTTTTACACGAAATACAGCGGAGCCAAACAGGTCGTCATATTCCACCAGCTCCACAAACCCGATAGCATGTATTTTTTTTCCTCTTTGGATCACTTCGTCCGTTCCATGGGTATAGACGTACTTGATAAGGTGGGGTAAGGCCATAAATACAAATCACAAGAACAAATAACAGATTCCAAAAAAGACAATCGGCAAAAGTAAAAGAATGTAATGCGTATTTCCTTGTAAAAAGAAAGAAATAAAAAAATAATCCTTTCCCCGTTAAACAGAAGAAAAAAAGGAGTATCTTACAGGGTTTTTTATTTCGGAACAAGTTTTCCGTCATTATACACCGGCAATACATCAGCTATATCGGGCGTCAGGCAAAATTTGATATCTTCTATCAGCCCGAATCTTTCCACCAGGCGGTGATAATGGGTAAGCTGCGGGGCAAACTTAACCAGGTTTGATTTATGCCTTGCATACATGGTTTCTGCCATCAACGAGCTGTCGCAGTGAATGGCAAACTTATTTTTCACATGATGAATAACGGCGCCGGCAAATAATGTGTCTTCCAGGTTAAAGCGGTCTTTCCACCCGGCACAGCCCAGCACCACATTCTTTTTTTCGGCCACCAAAAAATCACAAACCGCCGACAGGTTGGGGAACGAACCGGAAATGATGGTATCAGCATTTTTATCCAGCGCCATCTGCAGCAGCCGGGTGCCGTTGGTGGTGGTAAGCACCAGTGTTTTATCACGGATGAACTCATGGGTATACTCAAGCGGCGAGTTACCATGCTGCAAACCTTCGGCTATTCTTCCGTCTCTTTCACCTGCAGCAATACCGTCAATACTCTTGCTGATCTCGATGGCTTTGGGTACCGAATCAACCGGAATCACACACCTGGCACCGTTGTGTAAAGCTGCAGCAATAGTGGAAGTGGCCCGGAATACATCGATGATAACCACCGCGCTGTTGCTGAGATTGTATAAATGAAGCAGGGCCGGAGAGAGAGATGTATATAAGAATGGTTTTGTGCTCATAATCTAATGAGGCAAAAATAACGGAACAGCAGATAATGATTTTTGGAAAATTATTTTATCAGCAGCTTCTTCCACCTTACGCTTTCTGCATAGGTCTTAATGGTCTTGTTCCGCTGTTCTATCAGCCGGCGCAGGTATTGGGTAAGATAAAGATGGTTGAACCAGCGGCCTAAAACGCCATAGGGCGATTCAAAGTGAAAGAGATCTATAACAATGGTACCGTTGTCACAGGGCTTAAAATAGTGTTCATGCTTCATCATCTTAAAATCTCCCTGCGCCTGCTCGTCCACAAACATTTCCGGTTTTTTCATTTCAGTGATCTTCGTCCTAAGCAACCGGGTTTTAAAAAGGTGCTTTGCCCGCCAGGTAACAGTTTCATCCTTTTCAATCAACCCGAACCTTGTACCGGCCACTGCTTCTTCCTTAAAGTTCGACATTGACTCTTTGTGCAAATCAATGTGACGGCTCAGGTCAAAAACCACTTCCGAGGGGGCAGCGATAAATGTGGTTAAATGAATCGTTGGCATAGTAATCAAGAATGAGATCTTAGTATTCAAAAATCATGCAAAGGGGATCTTGGCCACCCTTGCCTTTAGCTGCTTATCCCGCACCCTGATATAAATGTCCGTACCAATGGCCGCAAAAGAAGTTCGTACATACCCCATACCAATAGCTTTGCCCAAACTTGGCGATTGTGTACCCGAAGTAACACGGCCAATCGGTTCACCTTTTGCACTGGTAATTTCATACCCGTGGCGGGGGATGCCTTTCTCCGCCATTTCAAACCCCACCAGTTTACGCTGTACTCCTTCTGCCTTCTGTTTTGCCAGAATTTCTTTTGCCGTAAAATCCTTGGTGAATTTGGTGATCCACCCCAGCCCGGCCTCCAGCGGTGAAGTGGTATCATCAATATCGTTCCCGTACAGGCAAAATCCCATTTCCAGTCTTAAAGTATCTCTTGCGGCCAAGCCGGCGGGTTTTAATCCCTGCGGGCCGCCGGCAGCAAAAATAGTTTCCCATATTTTATCTGCAGCCCCGTCTTTATTTTCAAAATATATCTCCACACCGCCTGCCCCTGTATATCCGGTAGCGCTGATCAGCACATTATCCATCCCGGCAAATTTTCCCTTTACAAAAGTGTAATACTTCAGGTTCAAAATGTCCATTTCCGTTAGCGGTTGCAAAATTTTAGTGGCATTGGGGCCCTGCACCGCCAGCAGACAGGTTTTGTCGGAGATATTATGTGTCTCCGTATTGTTATGATTATACTTCTGAATCCAGGTCCGGTCTTTTTCAATATTGCTGGCGTTCACCACCAGCATGTACACACCTGCCCGTCCGGCAGGCGGGTTATTTTCCTCAATACAATACACCAGCAGGTCATCCACAATACCTCCCTGTTCATTTGGCAAACAACTGTATTGTGCCTGCCCGGCTTTCAGTTTTGCCGCATCATTGCTGGTTACCCGCTGTATCAGGTCCAGTGCATTTTCTCCTTTCAGGATGAATTCACCCATATGGCTTACATCAAAAACACCTGCATTCTTTCTTACCGCTGCATGTTCATCATTGATGCCCGAATAGGAAATGGGCATGTTGTAGCCGGCAAACTCCGCCATCTTAGCGCCAAGGGCCATATGCTTACCGGTAAAAGGAGTATTCTTCATACAGCGAAATTGTGTGCAAATGTAGAGCAATTTATTTTTAACCCCGTCCATTACAGATGCCATAAAAAAGAAAAGCCTCCAACAGGAGGCTTGGTGCAGAAAGCGGGTGGCTTATTCGATTAGCAGTAATACCAGTATTTGTACCAGTAGCAATAGCCATACCAGTCGCAATAGTGTAAATCATCAGCATAAAGTGGACTAAAAGGTCCTAATTTTAAGAGTGTGTTTCCATTATTTAACATTAAAAGAAAGAGAGCGTATTAAAAAAGCATCAATAAAAAAACGAAGACAGCTATTTTTACAGGAAAAGTTATTAAATTTAGAAACAGAAACACTATCTAGCAATTAGTACACTTTTGTTTGACGACATACAGCCTCCTGAATCAGGGGAAGTGATTGCTGGGCAGTTACAGCTGAAAAGAAAAACAACAGTGCAGAAACTAAAAAAAGTTTCATAGCAGAGGGTTTTGGTAAACGGGACTGTTAATGTACCAAAACTTCGGGTGAATGAAAAAATAAAGAAGGAAGGCGGTAATATCAAAGAGACTTAAAATTCAGCACTCCCCGGCGTCCGCGGAAAAGCAATTACATCCCGGATGTTCGTCATTCCCGTTACAAACTGCACCATGCGTTCAAAACCAAGGCCAAAGCCGGCATGTGGTACGGTACCAAAGCGGCGTGTATCTAAATACCACCACATTTCTTCAACAGGTATATGCATTTCTTTCATCCTTGCTTCCAGTTTATCCAGTCGCTCTTCTCTTTGTGAGCCGCCAACTATTTCACCTATACCGGGAGCAAGTATGTCCATAGCAGCAACAGTTTGTTGCCCTTCGGCGCAGCCATCATTCTGCCGCATGTAGAAAGCTTTGATGGCGGCAGGATAGTTATATAGTATTACGGGTTTCTTAAAATGTTTCTCTACCAAATATCTTTCATGCTCACTCTGCAGATCCATGCCCCAGCCGGTTATCTCATACTGAAATTTCTTTTTTTTGTTATGGTTGCTGTCTTTTAAAATCGTAATAGCATCCGTATAAGTCAGTCTTTCAAAACTGTTGTTCAGCACAAACTCCAGTTTTTCTATTAATCCCATTTCGCTGCGCTTATCCTGCGGCAGTTGTTTTTCTTCTTCGGCCAAACGCTGTGCAAGGAATTCCAGGTCTTCCCGGTTATTTTCCATTCCATATTTGATGATGTATTTGATGAACTCTTCAGCGAGGTTCATATTATCTTCCAGGTCATAGAAAGCCATTTCGGGTTCAATCATCCAGAACTCAGCGAGGTGCCTTGCGGTGTTGCTGTTCTCCGCCCGGAAGGTGGGGCCGAATGTATAGATATCACCAAAGGCTGTAGCAGCCAGTTCCCCTTCCAGTTGTCCGCTTACGGTTAAGTTGGTTGACTTTCCAAAGAAATCTTCTTTAAAGTTTACGGTACCGTCATCATTTCTTGGAGGTTTATCAAACGGAAGTGTAGTTACCCTGAACAATTCCCCTGCACCCTCTGCATCACTGCCGGTGATGATGGGAGTGTGCATATACACAAATCCTTTATCATTAAAAAATTTGTGAATAGCAAATGCCAGTGCATGGCGAACCCGGAACACTGAGCCAAACGTATTGGTGCGAAAACGTAAATGAGCTTTTTCTCTCAGGTATTCAAGAGTCGGCCTGTTTTTTAGTTGCAACGGATATTTTTCTGCATCGCTGTCGCCAAGCACTTCAATAGCAGTTGCATTCAAATCCATTGTTTGTCCCTTCCCCAGTGAGGGGTCAAGGGTACCGGTTACTTTCAGCGAGGCTGATAGTGTTATTCTTTTCAGTAATTCGTCGCCGAACTTGCCCAGTCCGGCCACAACCTGTATGTTATTATTCGTGCTGCCATCATTCAGGGCAATGAACTGGTTGTTGCGAAAAGTACGCACCCAGCCCATCACGGTTACCTGCTGTCCTTCAGGCTTCTGTGCAAGCAGGTCTTTTATTTTGGTTCGTTTGTTGAACATAGCGGGCAAAGATAGCTACTGAAATTCAGCTGTCGGCAAGCTTTTCAACCCCGGGGACCCTTGCCAAAAATTTTTGATTTTCAGGATTTCGCCGTATCATTGCAGCAGAAAGAGGCCGATAAGTATAGTTCTCCCAAGGCTTTAGCTCACATTTACCGCCTGTTTCTTTCAATATAAATTCAAAATTTCAAATTCCCGGATTGGTTACTTCGGATAGTGATTAACCTTAAGCTGTTTATATGTACGATATTCTCCAACTGAACGACATGCTCGTTCCTGAGCTGCTGGATATTGCCGAGCAACTGAAAATACCCAATGCCAAAAAACTGACCAAACAGGATTTAGTCTATAAAATTCTCGACAGCCAGGTCATTGCCGGCTCCAAGGGGGCCAAACCAGCGGAAGACGGCAAGCGGAAACGCATTGTAAAAACCACTACCAGCATCAGCCATGAGGAAGCAGTGGTGGAAAGCGGCGATGAAGAAAAAACAAACATAAAAAAACCAATATGCCTGTAAAAAAAGCGACCCGTCAGAATCCGTCAGACGACGAAAAAACAATTCCTGCAAAAAGAGGACGCAAACCTTTACGCCAGGGTTTAAGCGACGGCGCTAAAACCACAGATGAAGAAAGCTCAGAAGTGCCGGTATTGGCTGAAGAGCCGGTAACCGAAACCGAGAACAGTGATGTTGCCGGGATCATTGCAGCGGCAACTGCCCAGCCGGTGACTGAAGCCCAGCAGCAAGGCGTTCCCAAAGTGTATCCTCCCCGAAGGGAACAACAGTTTAATGTGGAGTTTGACGGGGTAATTCTCAGCGAAGGCGTTCTGGAAATGATGCCCGACGGGTATGGTTTTCTTCGTTCGTCGGACTACAACTATCTGTCCTCGCCGGATGATGTATATGTTTCCCCTTCGCAGATCAAATTATTTGGACTGAAGACGGGAGATACTGTTTACGGCGCTGTTCGCCCGCCCAAAGAGGGAGAAAAATATTTCGCCCTGCTGAAGGTGGATACCATTAACGGCAAAACTCCTGAAGAAGTCAGGGACCGGGTTCCTTTTGATTATCTGACACCCTTGTTCCCGTATGAAAAGCTGAACCTTTTTACAGTGCCTTCCGATTTATCAACCCGCATCATGGATCTGTTTACGCCGATTGGCAAAGGCCAGCGGGGATTGATTGTGGCGCAGCCCAAAACGGGTAAAACCATGTTGCTGAAAGCCGTGGCCAACGCCATTGCAGCCAACCATCCGGAATGTTACCTGATGGTGGTGCTGGTGGATGAAAGGCCCGAAGAGGTGACGGATATGGAACGCAGCATAAAAGGAGAAGTAATCGCCTCCACTTTTGATGAACCGGCTGAAAAACATGTGAAGGTTTCAACCATCGCTTTGCAAAAAGCCAAACGTTTGGTGGAGTGCGGACATGATGTGGTGATTCTGCTTGACTCCATCACCCGCCTTGCCCGTGCACATAATACCGTGGCTCCCGCATCCGGCAAAGTATTGTCCGGCGGAGTAGAAGCAAATGCGATGCAAAAACCCAAACAATTTTTCGGCGCTGCCCGTAAAATTGAAGGAGGCGGATCCCTGACCATCATAGCTACTGCCTTGGTGGATACTGGAAGTAAAATGGACGAGGTGATCTTTGAAGAATTTAAAGGAACCGGTAACATGGAACTGCAGCTTGACAGGAAGCTTTCCAACAAGCGTATTTTCCCCGCCATTGATATTGTTGCATCCAGCACCCGCCGCGATGACCTGTTGCTGGAAAAAGATGTACTGCAGCGGATGAACTTGCTGCGGGTTTATCTCACCGATATGAACTCAGAAGAAGCCATGCGGGAACTGCAGAACCGGATGAAAGGCACCAAGAGCAACGAAGAGTTTTTGGCGAGTATGAACGGATAAAATTCCCGGTCCGCCGGCTGGCGGAGAGTAAATAAACAAGCTGCCGGATAACGGCGGCTTTTTTGTTTTGATACTTTTGTAAAATGGCTGTTGAGAAATTACATGTTGAACAGTTTCTTGAACTTGCAAAGCAGCACCCTGTAATAGATGTGCGCAGCCCTGCCGAATACAAACATGCACATATCCCCGGCGCACATTCGCTGCCACTGTTTACGGATGATGAAAGAAAAGTTGTTGGCACCACTTACAAACAGCAAAGCCGGGAAGTGGCCATTAAAACCGGGTTGGATTTTTTCGGGCCTAAGATGAGAAAAATGGTGGAAGAAGTTGAGTCAATAGTCAATAGTCATGAGTCGTTACCCAACAGCGCCGGACTAACGACTATCGACTCAAGACTAATCCTCCTCTACTGCTGGCGGGGAGGCATGCGCAGCGCCGCCGTGGCATGGTTACTCGATCTGTATGGCTTTAAGGTGTGCACGCTTATTGGCGGTTATAAGAAATTCCGCAACTATGTACTTGATACTTTTAGACTGCCTTTTCAATTCAGGATACTTGGCGGTTACACCGGTTCAGGAAAAACAGAATTACTGAGAGCTTTAAAGGGAAAAGGTGAACCCGTCATTGATCTGGAAAACATCGCCAAACACAAAGGCTCCGCCTTTGGCAACATCGGAATGCCTGAGCAGCCTTCTCAGGAAATGTTTGAGAATGTCCTCGCACAAAGCCTTAATGATGTCAGAAGTCAGAGGTCAGAAGACGGGACGGCCCCTTCAGACTTCATACCTCATACCTCCGGTATCTGGTTAGAAGATGAATCTCAACGCATCGGGCATGTGAACATCCCGAACGATCTCTGGAAAACCATGCGGCAGTCTCCGGTTTATTTCCTGGATATCCCCTTTGAAGAAAGATTAAAACATCTTGCCGAAGAATACGGTTGCCTCGAAAAGCAACGGATGATTGACGCCATCGAACGAATAAAGGAAAAACTGGGCGGACTACAGGCCAAAACAGCAATTCAGTTGCTGGAAGAGGGAAATACCGTAGAAAGTTTCCGCATCCTGCTGAAATATTACGATAAATACTATTTAAAAGGCCTGCACAATCGGGAGAATGTAAATTCGTTATTACATAGCATTGAATGCAAATCCGTAACCTCTGAAAATGCCAGCCAGCTTATCCTTCATTCAATAAAACTGCCGCAAAAAATATAGGCTCGCCGTTCTCTTTCTTTTTTGTCCCTTATTTTTCCCCGGGCAATCGCTAACCGGGCTGTGGACGGGCGCCCTGAGCAACGACAGCACCACCGTAAGAAAAGACCAGCTGTTTGAAATTGTTCTTACAGAATACAGGGGCAAAGTATATGGCTATTCCCGCAGTGAATTTATTGTGAACGATACGCTGTACTACATTGTAAAAAGAGTAAAGGGAACCATACAGGGTGATGTATGCGAAGTAACCGATGATGAGATCATTGCTTACAACTTCTGCGGCAAATTAGATAAAGGAATAAAAGTAACCAGCACCTTCAGAAGAAACGGAAACGACAGCGCCTGGTACCTGGCCGGCACCTGGAAAACCAATGCCACCAAAAAATATTACTCCGTTACCGGCAAAGTAGACCTGGGTCAGGAAAAAGATCTCACCGCCTCCAAAATATTCCCGCACCTCGAAGAACTGAAGGTGGCCGATGAATTAGCTTTTTACAGGGAGCGGCAGGAAGGATTACCGGTTGTAAAGATTGCCAAGCCACAGCGGGTGAAAACCGAGTACACATTTAACAATGACCCGGCGCCGGCATTAGCAGTAGCAGTGCCCGACCTGCAAAGAACAGAGCCTGACCCGGTATTACCGGATTTAAAGAAACCGGATAATTCACTGACAAGAACAGAAACAAAAGAAATAAACACCGGTAAAACCACTGTATCGGTTGCAGCCCCTGACCTGCAAAGAGCAGAACCTGACCCGATAATTCCTGACTTAAAAAAGCCGGATAACACAATGGCAAGAACCGGGACAAAAGAGATAGATGCTGCGCCTGTAACATTAAAACCGTCTGCTTCAGGTAAAACGGCTGTTATGAATAAGCCGGTTCTGGCAGCAGGAGAAAAGACTGCTGCTGCAGATGAAAAAGATGTTACTAAAACCAATAACCCACCGGTTGTAAAACAACAGGATGCCGCAAAGCCTGCAGAAAATATCGTTGCTAAAACAACCCCGCAGGCAAAACAGGTAGGGACTGAAAGCAACAACAAGCCTGTGGCCTCCAATACAGTCAGCAAAACAAACCCACCGGTTAATAACAATGAAATAAAGAAGCCCGAAACAAATCCTGCAGTGCAAAAAACAAATACAACTGTTGCAGCAACACCCGCTGCTGCGCCTGTTGTAAATGCTCCTAAAAAGTCAGTGGAGGAGCTCACCAAAAATGTGACCACTATTGCAGGAAGAAAGTCTGAATTTTCTCAGGTGGTGGATTTCAAATCCGACAGTCTTGTGCTTTCCCTTTATGACAACGGGGAGATTGATGGTGATACCGTTAGTGTCATTATGAACGGCGAAATGATAATGGCCAGGCAGGGATTAAAGGCCAGCGCCATCAAAAAAACTATTTACATCCAGCCGGGGCAGCAGGAAGATTTCACCCTGGTGCTTTTTGCTGACAACCTGGGAAAATATCCGCCCAACACCGGGTTGCTGGTGGTGCATGACGGTGAAGACATTTATCACCTACGCTTCAGCTCCGATTTTCAAAAAAGTTCAGGGATAGTTTTCAGAAGAAAGAATTAGGCATCACGCAAAGACGCTAAGTGAAATATGCAAGTCGAAAATTGTCTTTGGGGCTTTGCGAATTCTTTGCGCCCCTGCCGGCCGGTAGGTTGGCGTGAATTTTTTTATCCGAGATTTGCAGAATGTTAGAACAAAAAGACTCTTCTCAAATCCCCCCTTCGGGGGTTGGGGGGGCCGCTCTCACCCAATACTCCCACGGCGCCGGTTGCGGCTGCAAAATTTCCCCCAAAGTGCTGGATGAAATATTAAAGAGCAGCATTGCACTACCCGATAATGATAAGCTGCTTGTTGGCAACCACAGCAAAGATGATGCAGCCGTGTATGATCTGGGTAATGGCATGGCACTTATTTCCACTACTGATTTTTTTATGCCGATAGTGGATGACGCTTTTGATTTTGGAAGGATCGCTGCGGCCAACTCCATCAGCGATGTATATGCCATGGGCGGCAAACCAATACTGGCCATTGCCATATTGGGCTGGCCGGTGGAAAAGCTGCCAGTTGAGCTGGCGCAAAAAGTAATTGAAGGCGGAAGAGCCGTTTGCAAAGAAGCCGGCATCCCATTGGCCGGCGGGCACAGCATTGATTCACCTGAACCAATATTCGGACTGGCCGTTACCGGCATAGTTCCAACAGAAAATTTAAAACGAAACCATACCGCACAGAAAGATGATTATTTATTTCTGACAAAGCCGCTGGGCGTTGGCATTTTATCCACCGCTCAAAAAAGAGGGCTGCTGAAACCAGAGCATTTACCGGTGATGATTGAGCAAATGACAACCTTGAATAAGATGGGTGAAGAACTGGGAAAAATAAAAGGCGTAACCGCCATGACGGATGTAACCGGCTTTGGCCTGCTGGGTCACCTGATAGAAATGGCGGAAGGCAGCGGACTGAGCGCAGAAATATATTATGATAAAATACCAGTCGCCACCGGAGTAAGAGAATATATAACCCAGCGCATTTTTCCGGATGCAACAACAAGAAACTGGAATGCCTACAGTGATACGGTAAAGTTTGAGAAGGGAGTGAATGTGATGGAAGCCTTTACGCTGTTACCCGACCCACAGACAAATGGCGGGTTGCTGGTGAGTGTGAGGGAAGAGGCTATTGATGAGGTAAAAAATGTTTTGAGAAATGAGATTGTGGCAGTTGGGAAGATGATTGCAGAAAATGAGAAGAGGGTTTGGGTGAAACAGTAATTACCTCCTCTCCAAAAACACCTCTGCCATCATACACCGCACACTGCCGCCTTCTACCTGTTCAATTGTGGGAACAGCAACGGGCAACAGCCTGGCATAGGCTTCCAGCATCTCCCTCTGCTCCTTGCGCAAAGAATTAAAAGCGTTTTGGCTCAGCACCAGAATATTTTCCCCTTTCTTATTCTTCACCTCCAGCATATTGCCGGCAAACTGGTGCATCTGCTCTTTCGTTATCGGAATAATAGTATGATGGGTTGACTCCAGCAGTTGCCGCACCGCTATCAGCTCCCATTCTTCCTCAATGGCTTCCTCGCAAAGCACACAAAAATTTTCTCCCAACGTCATCACCACATTGGTATGATACACCGGCCGGCTCTGTTTGTCTGCAGCCAAAAAAACAATGGCCTGGTAGCCGTTGGCAGCGGCAAACTTTTCCAGTACAGATAAATTGGTCCGCTCTGATATGGCAGCATAGATGAGTCTATTGCCATGATCCATTACCATGCTGCCTGTACCTTCCAGGAATCTTTCTTCGGCTTCAAATTCACTCCAGTCCTGCACATCCTTTACTACAAAATCCTTTGCCAGCATTTTTAATACCTCATCCCTTTTTTCAAGCCTCCTGCCGGGGGCATACATGGGATACACAAATAATTTTCCTTCCGGAGAGGTGCTGAGCCAGTTGTTGGGAAAAATGGCAGAGGGCTTGGGTGGTTCAGCCGTGTCATTTATTACCACCACATCCATTCCATTGCTGCGCAGCTTTTCCACCATGGCATCAAATTCAGACAGCGCTTTTTGCTGCACTTCTTCTTTTGAAATATCCGGGTTATGCTGAAAATAATTATTGGCGACCGTTTCTTCATTAAAGCCAAAAGCAGCGGGACGAACCATCAATATGGTGGAAGCAGCAGGCAATGTGATTGTTTTAAGAACGCAGATTGTTATGATGATTAAGATATATTATGAAATGTACCTGCATTAATCATCATAAGAATCAGGGTTCCATTAGTTTCTCAATTTTATCAGCAAGTTTTCTGTCTTTGTCTGTAACTATATCACCGGCATCATGTGTGCTGAGCCAGATTTCTACAGTATTCCAAACATTCGTCCACAACGGATGATGATCCATTTTTTCTGCTTCAATGGCCACTCTTGTCATAAAAGCAAAGGCCTCACTGAAATTTTTGAATTGAAATTTCTTGTACAGTTTATTATTTTTTTCTTCCCACATAAGAAATAATTTGCTGATTGGTCAATTGGATAATATACCAATGAAACTTCCTTAATTAGCTCATCAGCAAATTAGCACATTATCATATTAAAAAACAAGGTTCTCTTTATTTGATATTTTATCTGCGGTGAGCTCAGCCACTAATTGCACACTGGGTATTGAGCGGATGGTTTGTATGGCTTCCTGTATGGTTTCATCGCTTGCCTCATCGCCCTTCATCAGCCATAAAAAATCAAGGTGTTTGAATTCGGGCAGCAGGTATTCTCCGTCGAACTGGTTATTGTATATATAATGCGATAAGAACTTGTTAGGTTCATTGTATTCATAAATGGAGAAAAAATATTCTCTTTTTTTCCGGATCAGCTTTATTTCCAGCTCCTGGTTCAGCCGGAAATCCAGACCGGTGCTGCTGTTGATCTGCCAGCAAAACTGGTAATCTTTTACCGGCGCCATGATACCGAGCACACGGGTATCTTCAAAGAACGATTCGGTGAGTTCGTGGTTATCCAGCACCAGTTTATTGCCCCGTTCTGCCATACAAATGGATGTAATAAGTATGTGTAAGGTACAACTTAGAATTCAACCACCGTCTCAAGTTCCTTTTACCCTCTCTTATACTTCACTTTTGCTTTATCGCCTTTCTTAAACTTCGTCAGTGTTTGCATATAATTTTCCATAGAAGAAATGGAGTATTCACCTATTTGTAAAATAATATCACCTGCTTTCAACCCGGCTTTTTGTGCAGGCTTTCCTTCGCTTATACCATCGGCTCTTACACCATTGTCCGCAAATGTATAATCCGGCATAATGCCCCGGGATACATTGAACCGGGCTGTAGTAGTGGTTTGTGTTTCTCTTGTCTTTAAAAATGCAAGTTTAGGCTGTTTATCAAACGAAGCAATCAGTTTTTCAATATGCTGAATGATCTGCAACGTACCGTTATAGTTTATTTTATCCGCATCATCAGTGGGTTTGTGATAATCCGTATGCAACCCGGTGAAGTAGAACAGAACAGGAATATCCTTCCGGTAAAAAGAAGTATGATCACTGGGGCCGGTGCCGCTGTGCTGCTGTAACCGGATCAGTTGCCATAAAAATGGCTCCAAATGCAAAGCCACCCAAAACAAGGTGGTGCAGGGGGGTGATCTGCATTAGTGTGTTCAATCCAAAAAGATTGAAAATAAGTGCCA
>VGGV01000001.1 GCA_016868455.1 Bacteroidota bacterium | reverse complement strand
GGCCGGCCAGGTGCCTCGGCCCGAAGGAAGTTTTGCCCTTACTTCAATCTTTCCGTATTGCCACCCATAGCGTCCGACTGAGCTCACACCGAAGTCTATCGGGTCGGCTTTCCCTTTTGTTACCAGCTGTCATGCAGCCGGCAGTACAAACGGCCCCGGGGCGCTGACCAACCACCGCGAAGTTTTCGGCGCCCGCAGTTCCATCCGTTCGGCGGTTTCATCGGGACAGATGCCGAAAAACAGCTCGCTCAGCACATCACAGAAGAACTCCATCATCTGCTGGATTGACAGCGGGGCGCCCAATAACTGATAACAGGATTTCCGTTTTATAAGCGGTGAACCGGTTCAGGCAATTCTCATTTATATTTATAGCCTAAACCGGTTTTTTATGCTGAGAAAAACAGCCTGGGGCTGCCTTTTATCCCTGTACTCCCTTTCATTGTCTGCGCAACAACTGGATAAACTAACTGTTGAAAAAATAATGCGGGACCCTAAATGGATGGGCAAATCCCCTTCCGGCTTAAGCTGGAGCCACGATGGCACAGCGCTGTATTTTAACTGGAACCCGGATAAAGCCCCGGCTGACTCCCTGTATTATATTACTCCGGCCAACAGGATTCCGGCAAAAGCCACTGCCGGACAAAAAACAGCACAGAATGTGCAAAGCAGTTACAACTATAACCAGGCAAGAACGGCTTATGTGGTGGCCAGGAACAGCGATATCTTTTATACCGATATAAAAACCGGTAAAACAAAACGCATTATCCAGACAACAGATACAGAGACAAATCCCCAGTTCTCATTCAATGAAACAAAAATTGTATATACCCGAAATCAAAATTTATATGCCTGGGATATTGCAACCGGCGAAACGGTGCAACTAACCAATATAAGAACATCCGATGCAGGCGCCGGCGGGCAGCGCAGCGGGACAGCGCCGCTAAATCAGCAGGAACAATGGCTGAAGAATGATCAGCTTAAATATTTCCAGGTACTGAAAGAAAGAAAAGATAAAAGAGATGCTGCGGATGCCTATAACAAAAGCCTGCCCAAAGAAAAAGAACTCCGCAGCATCAGCCTTGAGGATAAAACCCTGCAGGGGTTAAATATCAGTCCTGACGGCAGGTTTATAACCTATCGCCTGATAAAAGCAGCATCCAATACCAAAACCACCATTGTACCAAGCTATGTTACAGAAACCGGTTTTACCACCGATATCCCCTCCCGTACAAAAGTGGGCGCACAGCAGGTCACCGCTGAATCTTTTATCTATGACAGGATTACAGATACAGTACTGCTGATAAAAACAGACTCGATTCCCGGTATTCAGGATTTGCCGGATTATGTAAAAGATTATTCCAAACAATCAGAGGAAAAGAAGAAACCTGTTAACCGCATTGTCGCTGTTGTAGCAGTGAACTGGTCTCCCAAAGCAACTTATGCAGTGACAGAAATCCGTTCACAGGACAACAAAGACAGGTGGCTGATGCTGTTGGATACAGCTACCGGAAAATTAAAACTGCTGGACCGGCAGAGAGATGAGGCCTGGCTCGGCGGCCCCGGTACCGGCGGTTTCGGCAGCGGCAATACCGGATGGATTGATGAAACTACATTCTGGTTCCGGTCCGAAGCCACAGGCTATTCCCATCTTTACACCGTAAATGTTATAACCGGAGATAAAAGAGCATTAACGTCTGGCAGGTATGAAGTGCAGCAGGTACAGCTGTCAAAAGACAAAAAATATTTCTATATCACTACCAATGAAGTGCATCCGGGCGAACAGCATTATTACCGCCTTTCGATAGCTGATGGAAAAAAAGAACGGCTTACCACCATGACCGGCGCCAACCAGGTTACCCTTTCGCCGGATGAAAAATGGCTGGCCATACTTCACTCCTACGCCACACAGCCGTGGGAACTGTACTTGCAGGAAAACCTGCCTGCCGGCAGGCAGGTAAAGGTGAACGGTAAAATTGAACAGATAACCAGCAAGGCAAAAAGCGATGAGTTCAAAACCTATAACTGGAGAGATCCTGAAGTGATAACCTTTACAGCAAGAGACGGCGCCCCGGTGTATGCGAGGCTATACAAACCGGCCAATCCGCACCCCAACAAGCCGGCGGTACTGTTTGTACATGGTGCAGGCTATCTTCAAAATGCACACAAGTGGTGGAGCAGCTATTTCCGTGAGTACATGTTTAACAACCTGCTTGCCGATAACGGTTATTATGTTATGGATATTGATTACCGCGGCAGCGCCGGTTATGGCCGCGACTGGCGGACGGGTATTTACCGCCACATGGGTGGTAAGGATTTAAGTGATCATGCGGATGCTGTAAACTACCTCGTTAAAACTTATGGAGTAAATCCGAAGAATATTGGATTGTACGGCGGCTCTTACGGCGGCTTTATTACACTGATGGGCATGTTCAATGAACCGGATGTATTTGCGGCAGGTGCTGCACTGCGCCCGGTTACTGACTGGGCCAATTATAATCATGGTTACACTTCCAATATTTTAAATGAACCTTTTACAGACAGCCTTGCCTACAGAAGAAGCTCGCCATTCTATTTTGCAGAAGGGCTGAAAGGTCATTTGCTGATCTGTCATGGTATGGTGGATGTAAATGTGCATTACCAGGATGTTGTAAAACTGACGCAGCGGCTTATTGAATTGGGAAAAGAAAACTGGGAACTGGCCAGCTATCCGCTGGAAGATCATGGCTTCACAGAACCCAGCAGCTGGACGGATGAGTATAAGCGTATATACAAGCTGTTTGAAACTGTGTTAAAAAAGTGAATGATGAATCGGCATTGGTGCCTGGAATGTATTGAGAAAGTCATTGCGTATTGCCCATTGACGGTTACCCTTTTCAACTTCCCTATATTTGTAGCTCAACAATCGGTTATGGCTAAACAATTTGAAGACTTTGATGCCAACCTGGCCGGTGAGGAAGGAAAAACGGAGGAAACGAAGGCCAGCTGGTTCAAACGTATCAAAAAAGGCATCAGTACCAAAACCTCAGAAAAGAAAGAAACACCCGAAGGGCTTTGGGTAAAATGCCCGGAATGTAATTTCATTTGTACCGTTACTGAATTAAGGGAAAACCTGTTTGTATGTCCCAAATGCAGCTTTCATCACCGTATCGGAAGCGGTGATTATTACGAAATACTTTTTGACAATAACGAATATGCCGAACTGTTTGACAATATCAGGAGTAAAGACTTTTTTGACTTCACGGACTTAAAACCTTACCGCAAACGCCTTGAAGAAATATGGAGCAAAACCGATCTGAAAGATTCCATGAGGGTGGCTGCCGGAAAAGTGAGCGGCCATGATATCGTAATCGCCTGTATGGATTTTGAATTCATCGGTGGCTCCCTGGGCAGTGTGATGGGCGAAAAATTTTCTCGGGCTGTTGATTATTGCCTGCAGCACAAAATGCCCTATATGGTCATCAGCAAAAGCGGCGGCGCCCGGATGATGGAAAGCGCTTTTTCACTGATGCAACTGGCCAAAACCAGCGGCAAACTATCTCAATTAAATGACGCCCGGTTGCCATATATTTCTTTGCTTACAGATCCCACTTTTGGCGGTATTTCTGCTTCATTCGGTATGCTCGGCGATTTGAATATTGCTGAACCCGGCGCCCTGATCGGCTTTGCCGGCCCAAGGGTAATTAAAGAAACCATTAAAAAAGATTTGCCCGAAGGTTTCCAGCGCAGCGAATTCATACTGGAACATGGTTTCCTTGATTTCATTGTTCCGAGAAAGGAATTGAAGGAGAAGCTTTCAACATTGCTCTCGTTGTTCAAAAACTGATTTTGTTTATAATTGTAAAATAAGTAAGAGGTTTTTATCTCTTATTTTATTTATGCTATGCAGGAATTAAAAAACAGGCAGGCCTTCCACGAATACTTCATTGATTCAAAGTATGAAGCAGGTATGGTATTACTCGGCACCGAAGTAAAATCGTTACGGGAAGGTAAGGCCAGTTTCAATGACAGCTACTGCATTGTTCATAAGGGAGAGGTCTGGCTCAAATCGCTGCATATAGCTGAATATTCCCACGGCACCGTTAATAACCATGACCCGCTGCGTGACCGTAAACTGTTATTACAAAAAAGGGAAATAAAAAAGATTGAGGCCAAACTGAAAGAAAAGGGATATACCCTTGTTCCGCTTCGTATCTTTTTCAATGAAAAGAACCTGGCGAAAACGGAGATTGGCCTTGTTAAAGGGAAAAAACTCCACGACAAGCGGGAAAGTATCCGCAGGCGGGATGCGGAAAGGGACATGAAACGCTACCTGAAATAGCGATGTGTACAAATCGCCGGTTTATAGGAATAATTTTTGCCGATATTTCCTTCCCATGAAGAAAGGACTTGTTATACTGTTATTGCTGACTTCCTTTTACTCCCGTTCCCAAACAGTGTTTGGCTACTGGTACGGAAATGCCAATGTGAAGACCAGCAGTTCTGCCAATAATTACCTGGTAGAGCTGATACTGCAGCCTGAAAAAGGTTATGTATCCGGTGTGCTCAACTGTTTTTTTAAAGACACGTACCGCAGCCTGAAAGTAAAAGGGAACTATAATGCGGCCACCCGGCAGCTCAGTCTTTATGATATACCGCTGCCCTACCATGCTTCCATCCGCAATTTTGAAATGGACTGCATGATGACCCTGCAGGCTACCCTGCGGGTATCCCAGGCCGGTTCTTTTCTCAGCGGCGCTTTCAGAGCGCTGCCGGATTACCGGTATACCTGCCCCGATGTCCGGTTTAACTGGGTGCTGAATGCAGACATCAGCAAAAAAGATTCGGTGCTGAAAGCCATCAGCGAATACAAGGAAACACACCAGGTATGGAAGCCTTCTATCGAAGACACACTGGTGCAGGCAGAAGTAATTCCCCGGAAAGTAATTAACTATGTTATCGAAAAGGAATATGCCGAACGCAAAAACGAAGTGATGAATGAGATAGAAGTGGAATCAGACACCCTGCAGGTAGCCATTTACGACAACGGGGAAATAGACGGCGATATCATCTCATTGTTTTACAACAAAACACTGTTGTTCTTTAATCAGAAGCTTACACACAAAGCCATCCGTCTGAGCCTGCCGGTGAACCCTGAGGCTGAATCCAATGAGCTTTCCATGTTTGCCGAAAACCTGGGCCTCATACCGCCCAATACAGCGCTGGCAGTGATCAATGATGGTAAAAAAAGATACGAACTTCGGCTGTCCAGCAGCCTGGAAAAGAATGCAACCATAAGGATAAAGCGGAAAAAACCATAGCCCGTTAAAACAGTTCACCCTGTTTATCATCTTTACCCTTCACCCATTCCATTTCGGTTGACTTGTTGTAATCGGTAAGCTTTGTTCCAACCGTTTTATAATTGGTAATCTCGGCAATTTTCGCAATTTTAAGTTTGCCCTTCCTGATCTGTGCGCCCCGCCCCTGCTGCATCGCCAAAACCGGTTCTTCCATCGTAGTCACAGCTTCCACATAATTCCCCTCTCCTTCCTTGATGAACATAAACTTGTTCTTCAGCGTAGTGGTTTCCACCCTGAACCTTTTCACCATGAACTGTTTGTTTTTCATATCAGCATAAACCGCCGTTATGATCTTTTCAGGATTGAATTTCTCAATAATGATGACTTTTTCCGAATCCAGTTTTTGTGTCAGTTCCTGGTCGGTCACCTCGTAATTGCCATCATTATATATTACCAGTATCCTGTCCTCTGCATCAAACATGCCAAGATATTGCCCCTTCCCATCGGTGTTCAGCCTTCCAAACTGGTCATCATACCATAATTTTTTCCCGGCTATGGTGGATACGCCGGCTTCTTTCAGTTTCACCCCATCGGACTTAATCGGGTATTTGGTGACGGTAATACCCTTGCTGGCCCTTCCGGTAATTTCCAGCTCCGCAAAATTGAATTCAAATTCTTTTTTATGCGCCTTACAGCCCGGTGTTAATATAATTCTTACAATTTCCGCTTCTCCGTTGGGGTTTACACTCAGGTAGTGCACTTTGCTTTTTTCATGCTCCTTAACAAGAAAATATTCCTTATCTCGGGTAACACCGGTAACATTGAAACGCTTGGCAAAACTTTTACCGCTGGCGCCGTCCATATAGATCATGTTATAGGTGGTGCGTTCATCATTCTTCTGAAAAACGGCCGCATGCATCACCCCTTTCCCGATAAAAACTTTATCGGACACTTTTACCACTTTCATCACCCCATTCTTGCTGAAAACAATGATGTCATCAAGGTCCGAACAGTCAAAAAGGAACTCGTCCTTTTTAAGCCCTGTACCGATAAAACCTTCTTCCCTGTTCACATACAATTTGGTATTGGCAATCGCCACACTTTTGGCTTCAATTACCTCAAATTGCCTGATCTCTGTTGTTCTCTCACGGCCCTTGCCGTATTTCTTCAGCAGGTTTTCGTAATAGGCCACCGCAAAGTCAACCAGGTTGGCCAAATCATGCTTTACCTGCTTAATCTCTGCTTCCAGTGCTTTAATCTGGTCGTTCAGCTCGTCAATATCAAGTTTATAAATACGGCGGACAGGTTTCTCGGTGAGTTTGATAATATCCTCCCGTGTAATTGCTCTTTTCAGTTGCTTCTTAAAAGGAACAAAGGCCTTATCAATTGCATCCAGCACCTTATCCCATGTTTCATGCTTTTTCTCCAGCTCTTTGTAAATCTTTTCTTCAAAGAAAATTTTCTCCAACGAAGTGTAGTGCCATTTTTCCAGCAGCTCGCCCAGTTTTATTTTTAATTCTTTTTCCAGCAGGTCCCTGGTTTTATCAACTGATAACTTCAACAGTTCCTGTACTCCCAGGAATTGAGGTTTCTGGCCAACAATCACACAGGCATTCGGGGAAATGGATGTTTCGCAATCGGTGAATTTGTATAAGGCATCCATGGTGATATCCGTTGAAATACCCGGAGCCAGGTCCACCTGTATCTCCACTTCAGCCGCTGTATTATCCGTTACCTTTTTGATCTTGATTTTTCCCTGGTCATTGGCTTTTACAATGGACTCCATCAGTTGCGTGGTGGTAACCCCATACGGCACACTGCGGATGGCCAGTGTTTTCTTATCCACTTCTTCAATATGCGCCCTTACTTTTACTTTGCCGCCCCGTTTTCCCTGATTGTAATCCGTTACATCAATCATACCGCCGGTAAGAAAGTCGGGATATAATTCAAACCGCTTTCCCCGCAAGTATTTTATTGCGGCCTCAATCAGTTCACAGAAATTGTGCGGAAGAATTTTGGTGGAAAGACCTACCGCAATACCATCAGCTCCCTGAGCCAGCAGCAACGGAAACTTCATCGGCAGCGTAACAGGTTCATTTTTTCTGCCGTCATAACTAAGTTGCCATTCGGTAGTTTTATTATTAAATGCCACCTCAAGGGCAAACTTGCTCAGGCGGCATTCAATATATCTTGGAGCAGCGGCATCATCGCCGGTTCTCACATCGCCCCAGTTGCCCTGTGTTTCTATCAGTAAATCTTTTTGTCCCAGGTTTACCAGTGCATCGCCGATGCTTGCATCCCCATGCGGATGGTACTGCATGGTCTGCCCGATGATATTCGCTGCCTTATTTAACCGGCCGTCATCCATTTCCTTCATGGCATGCAGGATGCGGCGCTGCACCGGCTTCAGGCCATCCTCTATGGCCGGTACGGCCCGTTCGAGTATTACATAAGATGCATAATCAAGAAACCAGGTTTTGTACTGGCCCGAAAGGCCTTTATCATCAAATTGTGTGTCCGGTAATTTATTTTTTGGAGCCATAAAAAATTAAACCCTTTTTCTTAAATCCGGTTTATTCTGCTGCTTCCTCCTTTTCAACTGAAATCTCCCCCTGTTTGCCCTCCGGTTTCTTTACATCAAATTCCTTCCAGCCCTTTTCCATATCGCCCATCACCATAATTTTTCCTTCGCTGATCAGGCGCTTCATCCGCCACATGATAAATACATCCCCGGTTTTTATTTTCATCCGGTGCAGGGTATTGGTAAGCACCCGGGTGGCTTTCTGCCATTCACTCGTACTATTTTTTAAAATTTCCCCGTCATAAAAACTTGCTACCATGCCTGCAATTTTTTTTCCGCCTTCCAATACCCGCACTATGGCGTTTTCTTCTGCAATCTTTCTCCATTCATCCGGGTCAATTTCAAATTCGCTCAGCGTTACAGGCCTGGCCAGTTTTTTGGCCTTCTGGAATTCTTTGGGGGGTATCTCCTCCAGCCAGGAGGGATAAAATATCTGTCCCTTTTCATTGATGAAAGGCAGATTGTTCAGGTACAGCACCATCACCCGGCCCTGGTAATTGCGCAGTTGCGGTATCAGCCAGTAATAGCCCATCACATCATGCTGGTTCTGCCCCATCCATATCCATACTTCTTCTTTTGTATCTGCATCCAGTTTTGCTTTTAATTCTTTCACAGTTTCCCTGTCATCAAAAGTTCCAATATTACCCATATAAGGTGATCCTGAAATCAACCCTTTCCACCACTCTATACGGGCCTGCCATCCTTCTTCCGTGTCAAGGCCTTCCAGCGGACCCACGGCAAAATCATCTCTGATTAATATGGTTTCGCCTGTAAGCGATCCATCCAGCTGCATCACTTTCTTCATCAGCGCCACTTCACTTTCGTTAAAAACTATATGTATCATTTTGAATTGTTATTGGCCGGTGTGATGATATAATACACACAGGTAGTAATAAAATTTCTGAAAAAAGGAATAGCCTTTATCAATAAGCCCTGCCTTCTCGGCTTCCAGCCGAATTTCCATTCATAAATCGGGTTCAGCAGGTAATGCCGGTGATGCAGCAACCTGTATCCTTCTTTCCTGCAAATCCTCTCAAATCGTTCAATACTTATTGCTGTATCCCTGATTTCCATCAGCTCATTAACCGGTTCTTTTTCCTTTTTTAATATCCACCGGTAAATACTTCGTGGCAGCAAGTGGATATAAGGAAGCCGGGACAGTTTTGACCGGCACATCTGCTGGTGACCGCCAAAAGGCATGTACCAGGGCGGAAAACCAAAGAACACCATACCACCGGGCCTGCCTGCTCTGGCAGGTTTTAAAAAATTTTTCATCCAACCGATCAGTTTTGCCTGGTCATGAATATGTTCAATCACATCCTTCAGCACTATAATATCAAACAGCCCGTTAAAATCCCTTTCCACATCTGTATTGTAAATATCTTTTGCCACAAACCGTATCCTTCCTGCAGCCACATCCTCTGCCAAAAATTTTAAGGCCTCATCAATCCGTGGTGTATCCAACTCTACCCCCACTCCCACGCAGCCTTTGTTGATGAACGCTTTCAGCACTCCTCCCTCTCCGCAGCCAATTTCCAATACCCGCATTCCTGCTTTAACCGGAAATTTTTCTTCAATGAAGGGTATTACATATTTTTCAGCATTCAATACCTGAATGTCAAAATATCTTTTTCTATCGGCATGAAATTCAAACATCAGGCCGCTTCCACCGGGGCATCCGATTCTATCTTCAGGTTATTAATAATGAATTCCTGCCTGTCGGGTGTGTTCTTGCCCATATAGTATTCCAGCAACTGCTGAATATGCTCACCCTCTTCCACCCGCATCAGCTGCTTGCGCATATCCGGACCGATAAACTGGGCAAATTCATCCGGGCTTATTTCACCAAGCCCCTTAAATCTTGTTACCTCCGGTTTGCCTCCCAGTTTTTTCATTGCCGCCTGTTTCTCCGTTTCATCATAACAATAAATGGTTTCTTGTTTATTTCTTACTCTAAACAACGGCGTTTCCAGCACATATACTTTCTCATGTTTTACCAGGTCGGGAAAGAACTGTAAAAAGAAGGTCATCAGCAGCAGGCGTATATGCATGCCATCCACGTCGGCATCCGTTGCAATCACCACATTATTATAGCGCAGGCCTTCCAGTCCTTCTTCAATATTCAATGCATGTTGCAATAAATTGAACTCTTCATTTTCGTACACCACCTTTTTGGTCAGGCCGAAACAGTTCAGCGGTTTGCCCCTTAGACTGAACACCGCCTGTGTTTCCACATTTCTTGCCTTGGTAATAGAGCCGCTGGCGCTGTCGCCTTCTGTGATGAAAATGGTGGTTTCATTTTGCTTTGCAACAAATTCCTCCCTCCCTCTTGCCGGGGGCTCATCATCCATGTGGTAGCGGCAATCCCGGAGTTTACGGTTGTGCAGGTTGGCTTTTTTGGCCCTTTCATTCGCCAGTTTTTTAATGCCGGCCATTTCCTTCCGTTCCCTTTCGCTTTGTTCAATTCTTTTTTTCAGCGCCTCAGCAGTGGAAGGATTTTTATGGAGAAAATTATCCAGTTCCTTTGCAAGGAAATCACCCACAAACTGTTTCATACTGGGTCCTTCCGTATCCACATTTACTGAACCCAGTTTTGTTTTGGTTTGTGATTCAAACACCGGCTCAACAACCCTGACAGAAACAGCCGCCACTATTCCGGTTCTTATATCTGAGGCATCATAGTCCTTTTTAAAGAAGTCTCTTATTGTTTTTACATAGGCCTCCCGGAAAGCCTGCTGGTGTGTGCCGCCCTGGGTGGTGTGCTGGCCGTTCACAAAACTGTAAATATCCTCACCGTAATCATTGGTGTGTGAAAGGGCCACTTCAATATCATTACCCGTTAAATGAATAATGGGATAACGGAGCTCATCTTCATTGGTCTTGCGCTGCAGCAGGTCCAGCAAACCATTTTTGCTTACATAGGTTTTACCGTTGAAAATAATTTTCAACCCGGCATTCAGGAAGCAATAGTTCCAGACCTGGTTCTCCAAAAATTCAGGATGAAATTTGAAGTTTTTAAAGACGATGTCATCGGGGATAAAGGTCACCAGCGTACCGTTCGGTTCGCCCGTTTTCGCTTCTTTATATTCTTTTATCAATACGCCTCTTTCAAATTCAGCCGTCTTTTCTTTTCCTTCCCTTACCGCAGTTACTTTAAAATAATTGCTCAGGGCATTCACCGCTTTGGTGCCCACCCCGTTCAGCCCAACCGACTTTTGAAAAACTTTGCTGTCAAATTTGGCCCCGGTGTTTACTTTGCTTACCACATCCACCACTTTGCCCAGCGGAATGCCGCGGCCGAAGTCCCTTATCGTTACAGTTTTTTTATCAACTGACAACTCCACTGTTTTACCATAACCCATAGCAAACTCATCAATGCAGTTGTCAATTACTTCTTTAACCAGTACATAAATGCCATCGTCCGGCGAGGAACCATCGCCCAGCTTACCAATATACATTCCCGGTCTCAGGCGGATATGCTCTTTCCAGTCCAGGGATTTTATACTGCTCTCATCGTAGTTAAACAGGCTGGATATATCTTTTTCTCTTGCCATTTATTATTCCTTTAAAAATAAAGTCCTCCCCTTCGGGGAGGATTTGGGAGGGGCTGGGCAAATATACCAAAACAGGTCCTGCACACAAGATTTGGAATTATTAACTGCTGTGGAAAAGAAACCCGATAAAGCTCCTGCCTGCAAATGACGTCCCTCACCATTCACTGAATCATGGCAAAGTACTTTTATTTCCTCAAGGTATAACAATGAAAAAACTTCTCTTTTCCCCTTTTGTGGAACTGCTGATTGCCTGCCAGCCCAGTAAAATAACCCAGCCATGGGCGGCTAAAGATGCTGTTCCAAAGAAATATAAAAAAATACTGGTATTGGGTGTATTGCCTGCCAATGAAAATGAACTGCAGGTAAAAATGGAAGACCACCTTGCCGGCGATTTAAAAGAACCCGGGTATAGCGCCATTGCTGCAAACAAAATCTTCCCGCCGGGCACTTTTGCAAAAGGCGACACGGTCCGTGCAAGAACCGCCATTGAAGGAAAAGGATTCGACGGCATACTGACTGTTGTTCCGCTGGATAAAAAAAAAGAACAGGTTTATGTTCCCGGTAAAATAACCGACTATGCTTACTATAACCGTTACGGCCGTTTTGACCGATACCTGAATGAGGTCAGCGAACGGATTGATACACCCGGTTATCATGCCGATGAAACAAAATACAACTGGGAAAACAATTTCTATGATCTTAACAGCCGGCAAATGATCTATACCGCCCGCAGCCGCACATTTGATATTGCAGGAAAAAATACTCTTGCCCACACCTATGGGCAACCGATGGTGCAAAGCCTGGTCAGCAAAAATATTCTTATTAAGCCGGATAATTCAGATGAATGAGGTTTTGGTATGTATTTCATCTTGCCTGTGAATTTTTAAATAATGTAAACCCAGTAGTATTATTTCCTGTTATTTGGTTTAATTTTCCTGAAAATTACTCTCTATGAAAAGAATTATTCTTTTCTGTTTCTTCTTATTCCTGCAACTACCGGTTTCTCCCAGCGAAGCACCGATACAGATGGCGACTGGGGCACACAATACCTTGTTCTCAGAAATACCGTGGAGGCTGACCTGATGATCCGTGTTGGGGATATTGATAACCTCGGCTTCGGATTTGACCCTGAATACAACCCTTTTTCCGGTTGGTCCACCCCCTCCCATGCCTTTCCATGGGCAGTGAACATAAATGATGCAAAAGACAGGACCGTATCATGGTTCCTTCAGGTTTTAAATACGGGTCAATGGCCGGTACTGACGGCTACACCGAAACAACAAAACGCCCCGCCAATAATCCCCAAAGCATTTCAATTCCCCTTGCTGCTTTAAAAAATGTAAAGGTTGATTCTGCCGCCCTTCAGTTTTTCAATGATGATTTTCAGGCGCCGGCCTTTCATTCAAAATTCCAGGTAAAATTGAACGGCCTGCGATTTACTGAAGCGGAAAAAATGATCAACCGGATTAACCAGACAGGGCCAATCGGAAAACTCATCACCATTAAACTTACACCGGAACCGTTACAAAAAGTATCCGGTGATTCGCTGATCATTGCTATTGACGACCCGGTTTCGAAACAGGGCGATGGTTATGCGGTTGATTTTGTAAAACTGCTGATTAACCCCAAATATATTTACAGGGGAAAAGTACAGGGCCGTATCATTGATGCCGCCACCCGGGAGCCCATCCCCGGCGCTATGGCCAGCGTTGGTGAATACGGCAGCGCTGTTGCCGATGTAGAAGGCAATTTTATGATTGATGATATTCCCGCCGGGCTGTATATAGTGAAAGGAAGCGCTGAGGGTTACTCATCAGATGAAAAACAAACAGATGTGATTGAAGGCATAACGCATGAACCGGTTGAACTGGAACTAAAACGCTCAGGTAAAGTTTCATTCAACAATAAAACACTGCAGGAAGGCGATAACCTGGTGCTGAACACCATTCAGTTTGAAGTGAACAGCGCCGTGCTGCTGGCAGCAGGCAAAGCTGAACTGGACAAACTGGCTGCACTGATGAAGCAAAATGCTTCGATGGAAATCCTGCTGTCGGGCCACACATCTTCTGAGGGGGGCGCTGCATTAAACCAGGATTTATCGCTGAAAAGAGTTCGCAGTTGCAAAGATTACCTGGTTTCAAAAGGGATTGATGACGGCCGCATTACCATCAAAGGCTATGGTCCGGATATGCCGGTTGCACCCAACGATACCGAAGCTAACCGGGCGAAGAACCGCAGGGTGGAGATGAAAGTAACCAAGTTGTAATAGTAAGATGAATCTGGTGCAAGGCTCTGACTTCAGACTTCAGACTTACGGCCTCTTGCTGCCATTCATCAAAACATTTTGCTTGTTACCCGGTAATCTCCGTAACTTTTCAGTCTAAATATTCAGCTATGAAAAAAGCACTGGTAGTGATTTTACTGATGGCAGGCATCGGGGCGGTAGCCTTTGCCAGCTTTAGCAACCTGTCTACCAGTCAAACAGGCAAAAAGAAAGCGAACAGCACAACGGAAAAGAAAACCGAAAAGAAGAAAGAGTGCAGCCGTAAGTGCATGTTCAGCCTCTGAATTTTCTCCCGCAAAATACCTTTCGCTGCCTTTACGGGTTCCAAAAGGTATTTTAGTTTTCAGCTATAACTGCCTAAAAATCAATGCGCTGATATAACGAAAACTCGATAACTAAAATTTCACATCCGGCATTATATCCATTCCCCTAATTTTGAACTGTACTCCTGACCCGTTCAAGTTCCCCACTGCTTATTAACCATCTGATTCTGCTTATCAACCCATTACTGCTGACAAAAATTTATTTAAAAAGGAGGGGATTATGTACTCGTATGACTTGCTTGAAACAGGCTGTTATTACCTGGTAAGAGAGAAAGAAGACTCACCAGTTACACTGATCAAAGTGTCAGTGGAATCAGACCATTGTCTTTTTATACAGCGTTTTGATGATCCTACTGCCACTGAATGGAAGCTGAAAAAAGACCCCCTGCACGACATAATCGAATGCCTGAACGATGAAAAAGTAAAGGAATGGGAAGAACAGTACAAAAGCAGCCAGGGAGCTTATTATGAAGATGACGATGATGATTGAGCTGCTGAGTCAATAGTCTGTAGCAATTTGTCGTTAGTCCTCCTTGCGTATTTTGGAAAGCTACATATAACGCTAACTTCCGACCTCTGACTTCCGGCCCCGGGTTACCTTCCCCCGTTTGTAAAAAACTTCAGTTACCCCTGTCCGAATTCAGCTAACTTAGAGCATCAACTTTTTATTATGCGCCGGTTTTTTCATATCGTCAGAACTTTTGTTGCTGCGGCTGCCGTTTTCTCAGCCTTTACTGTTCCCGCACAACCCATCCCCGCAGAGGAAGCGTTGCCGAAAGATTACCTGCCCGCATCCTTTCACCAGGGCCGGCGGGATGCACTGCGGAAAATAATGCCCGACAATTCAGTGGCGGTAATATTTGCTTACCCTACCCGCAATTTTTCCAATGATGTGGAATACCTGTACCATCCCAATCCTGATATGTATTATTTCAGTGGTTACCGTGAGCCGCATTCGCTGTTGCTGATATTTAAAGAAGAACAAACAGACTCACTCAGTTACACATTCAATGAAATGCTGTTTGTGCAGAAAAGAAATGCACAAGCCGAGCAGTGGACCGGAAAGCGCCTGGGTGTGGAAGGGGCAAGGAATAAACTGGGCTTTGTCGCGGTGTATAATGGTGAAGATTTTAAAAATGTAAAGATTGATTTCAGCAAATTCAGCAAGATTCTGTACCATGACCTGCCCAGGGATGTACCCGACATCCGCTGGGATAAAAGCGACCTGTACGATCTGATTGAACTTTTTAAAACCAGGGTCGCTATGCCGGAGCAAATGACCCGGCAAAACCGTTTTGACAGCCGCCTGTATACAAAACTCACCGGCCAGTTAAGGGAAATAAAAACCCCGGAAGAACTGGATCTGCTGCGCAAAGCAGTGGAAATATCCTGCCAGGGACAAAATGAAGTGATGAAAGCCATACACCCGGGCATGAGCGAACTGGAGATACAGGGCCTGCATGAATACGTACACAAAAAACATGGCGCCGAAGGTGTGGGCTATGGCTCCATCATCGGAAGCGGTGAGAATGGCTGTGTGCTGCATTATATGGATAATGCCAAAACAAAAATCGGAGGCCAGATGCTGCTGATGGATGTTGGGGCCGAGTACCATGGCTACACAGCCGATGTAACAAGGACCATACCTGCTGACGGTAAATTTTCTGAAGAAGAACGGGCCATTTACCAACTGGTATATGATGCGCAGGAAGCAGCTTTAAAAACATTAAAAGACGGTTCTAAATGGGCTGATGCCGGCAAAGCGGCAAGGGATGTGATTGCCGACGGATTGGTAAACCTTGGCATCATCAAAAATAAAGCCGATGTGGGAAAATATTTTCCGCATGGGCTTGGCCACCATATCGGGCTGGATGTGCATGACCGCGGCAGTTATGATACAATGAAAAAAGATATGGTGATCACCATTGAGCCGGGTATTTATATACCCGAAGGCAGCCCTTGTGATAAAAAATGGTGGAGCATCGCTGTACGCATTGAAGACGACCTGCTGATTACACAGGACGGATACGAACTCCTCTCCCGTTTTGCTCCCAGAAAAATAGAAGAAATTGAGAAACTGATTTCCCAGAAAAGCGCCGTGGATGATTTTAAACTGCCCCCGCTTGAATCGGGGAAGAAGAAAGGGTTTTGATAAAAACAACAAAGGCTGCCGGGTGGCAGCCTTAATAATATTTTAATCCTGTTATTTAAAATACCTGGTGTCGCCGAAGTTCCATTTTGTTATCAGGTATGGTAGCAGCACTATCAGGATAATACTCCAATAACACCAGCCCGATATTCCTTGCATAGTAACTCTTAAAATAACCTACCTGGTCAGTTAAATCCTGCCATACGCCGGGGGCGATCTCAGCTTCATATTTTTCCTCAACGGCAATTACATTGGTGAAGTTCATATTCCCCGTTGAAGTAGAAAATGACAGAGGGCCATCTTTAAGCTTGATTGTATAACTGAAACGAATAGTAAGAGGAGTTGGACCTATAAACCCTGAAAAAGACTGCGATTTCCAGTTAGTATTCAACGCTACATTATCCTTTAAGAATATATACTGCGCCCATAATTCAGGAGGATTGTATCCAATGAATGCCCCTGCGTCAAACCATTCAAAATAATCGCCTCCGTTTCTGCGGTAATAACCGGATGAATCGGGGCCAGTGCCATCATCAAACATAAAAATATTAAAGGTATTCCCCGCAGCTGAATGAGTAGCTGCAATCACATTCCTGTACAATGAATCCACCGGATCATCATCCCACTCATAACTCCAGTTACTGTTAGTGGTGCGGGGGAAATAATCCGGCGGAGGATTAAATGTACAACTGAATGTACAGGTGCTTGTACCCCATCTTACCGTATAGGTAAACGGCCCGGAATTAACCGGAGTACCATTTCCGGTAAGGGTAAGGGTGGCAGGGCCTGTTGCCGTAAAATTGCCGCTGGCATTAAACCAAACCCCGTTCACAGTATCCGTGGTTATCGTATAGGCCCCGATGGTGGCCACCGTTACATTTATTTGTACCGTATTGGCCGCTGTCATCGCAACACCAACGGTAAATGTTCCGCTAAATACCGGGTTGGTGCAGTCCACCGTTCCGGTGGCGGCGGCGGTCACCTGCACATCAAAAGTGCAGCGGCTGGCACCCAGTTTTACTGTAAATGTTTTGGCTCCTGCGGTAGTACTTGCCGGTATAGCTCCCTGCGCCTGTAAGGGCACCGTTTGTGTACCCAGTCCCAATGCTCCGGAGAAAGTAAACCAGATGCCTGCTACGGTATCAGTAGTAATATTAAAAGCTCCCGCTGTGGTTACATTCACTGTAACTACTGCATTATGGGCAGCAGTCATTGAAGCCCCGGGGCTATAAGCGCCGTTTACTGTAATAGGTGCACAGGCATTAGGAGCGCCGGCCAGTGTACCCACACCCGGCTGGGTAACGGTAACCTGTATATCACAAACAGTGGTATCAAATGTCACCACAAAATTGTTGATGCCTGCAGCAAATGGAGTACCATTTCCCCGAAGCGTAACGTTGGTAGTGCCGAGGTTGGTAAAAGTGCCGGTGACACGGAAGAAATACCCGTTCACCGTATCGGTATAAACCGTATAGGTTCCCGTTTTGGTAACACTTACGGCAACGGTAATGGTATTGGAGGCTGTTAGCGCCTGCCCCACAGCATAAGCCCCGTTCACCGTTTTGGGAAGGCAATCGCCGGAAGCATCATCCTGCAGGCTGCCCTCTGCCGGGCTGCTGGGTTGTTCAAAACTCAGTTCTTTCTGGCAACCTGTTACCAGGATAATTCCCATCGCCAGCAGGAAAAAGATGTGTTTTCTCATGGTTGATGTTTACCTAAGGTCAGATATTTAATATTTCAATCCCTAAAAATAAGATTATTTTATTTACCTGCGCTTCCGGAGTGGATACAAATTGGCAACTCAACTTATTCAGCTTCATGGAAAACAATGCTATTTTTGAAATGAGGGGACTGCTGAAAAACGCCGGGCAGGCTTTTTTAGTATCAGCCGGCAAGATTCAGCGCAATAATAGTACCGGACTTTCTCTATATCACAGCCTTAATCATTGGTAAAATCTGCTTATGAACAGAAAAACTTTCCTGCAAACTTCGGCTGCACTGGCGGGCAGCAGCCTGCTGCCCGCCTCTGTTTTGGCTACGGGCAAAAAGAAAAAACCCATCCGCCTTGCGCATCTTACCGATATACATGTAAAACCCGGGCAGGTACCTGAGGCAGGTATGACCAAAGCCCTGCACCACGTACAGCAACTGAAGAACCCGGTTGATTTTATTGTGAACGGCGGAGACGCCATCATGGATTCCCTTGAAGCCGACAGGCAGCAAACACAGGTTCAGTGGGACCTTTTTAAAAATCTGCTGCGAAAAGAAAACAGCCTGCCGGTGTATCACACCATCGGCAACCACGATGTCTGGGGATGGTTCATCAAAGGAGAAAAACCCGCCGGTGACCCGCTGTATGGCAAGGTATGGGCAGTGGAAACACTGGAAATGAAAAACCGGTATTACAGTTTTAGCAGGGAGAACTGGCATTTTATTGTACTTGACAGTACACAACTGAACCCCGCAGGCGGGTATATTGCCCGGCTGGATGAAGAACAGCTGAACTGGCTGCAGGAGGAACTGAAATCCGTACCGGCCCGCCGGTTTATCTGCATCATATCGCATATCCCCATACTCTCCATTTGTGCGGGTCTGTTCTTTAATAAAACAGAAGCCAATGGCGACCTGCTGGTAAAGCGGAACCTGATGCATACCGATTTCCTGGCGCTGAAAAAACTTTTCAGACAATACCCCAGCATCAAAGCCTGTATCAGCGGCCACATTCACCTGCAGGAAGAGATAGAATACCTCGGTATCCGTTATTATTGTAATGGCGCTGTTTCCGGCAACTGGTGGAAAGGTACTTTCCAGGAGTTTGACCCGGCCTATGCCATTATGGAGTTTTTTGATGATGGCAGTTCCAAAAGAACAATGGTGAAATATCAGGCAAACTAAGTAGCTTGTGCTGCTTAAGCCGCTTTATGCAAAACAAAACAGCCGGTCTCTTTTTTTCCGCTGCCATCCTGATTTTTTCTTTTCTTAGTGCGCAAACATCTCCCCGTGTGGAAGTACTTACTTCCGGCACCAACAGCAGCCTCAGGGGTCTGAGTGTGGTCAATGATAATGTGGTATGGGTTTGCGGGCACAACGGTACCGTGGGCCGCACTACGAACGGTGGCAAAACATGGCAATGGCGTGTGGTAACAGGTTTTGAAAAAAATGATTTCAGGGATATTGAAGGTTTTGATGCAGCCACCGCCATCATCATGAGTGTGGCCGAGCCGGCCTATATTTTGAAAACAACCGACGGAGGCGAATCATGGAAGGTGGTGTATGAAAACAAAACAAAAGGAATGTTTCTGGATGCAATGGAATTCTGGAATGAACAGGCCGGTATTGTGGTTGGCGACCCGCTTAACGGCCGGTTTTTTATAACAAGAACATTTGACGGCGGAAATACCTGGCAGGATATTCCCTTTGAAAAAAGGCTAGTGGCCGACAGCGGCGAGGCCTGTTTTGCCGCCAGCGGCACCAATATCCGTGTGCTTGACAAGGATGAAGCTGTTTTTGTAAGCGGTGGAACCAAATCAAGATTATTTACCAAAAACCAGCCCGTACTGCTGCCCATGGTACAGGGAAAAGAAACCACAGGCGCCAATTCCATTGCCATCTGGGACAACTTTAAAAGAAAAGCAGGAAAGAGAATGATAGTGGTGGGCGGCAATTTCAGATCCGATACTGCAAGAATGAATAACTGTTTTTATTCCAATGACGGCGGCATTACCTGGAATGCCCCGCTGGTATCGCCGCATGGTTACCGCAGTTCGGTTGAATATTATTCCAAATCAGAAGCCTTTGCCTGCGGGCTTAATGGGGTTGACCGAACTAT
Organism: Bacteroidota bacterium; assembly: GCA_016868455.1. Classification (GTDB taxonomy): domain Bacteria; phylum Bacteroidota; class Bacteroidia; order Chitinophagales; family Chitinophagaceae; genus JJ008. The sequence goes on along the minus strand of VGGV01000001.1, from coordinate 173,090 downwards.
TGACGGCGGTAAAACCTGGGTAACGATCAGCAGCGAAGGTTTTCATGTATGCAGGGCATCCAAGCTGGGCGGCGCTGTGTACCTGGCAGGAAGTAATGGGAAGGTTGGGAGAATTATTTGGAAATAACCGCTTATAAATTATCCAGTATTTCTTTCACGCTGGGACGTCTCTTATAATCTGTTTCAAAAAAACGGTAGCGTACGGTTGACTCCTCATCAATGATGTACACGGCCGGCACCGGCAGGTATTTGCCGTTATCACCGTTGTTCTTTTCAATATCCAGCCCTGCATTTTTATAACGGGTAATGGTATTTTCCGGCACTTCAAAAGCCACATCATAGGCTTTCATGATCTTTAATCCCTCGTCGTGCAGAATGGAATATTCAGCTTTCGTCTTCTCTGCAGTTTTATCAATACCCTCCGGTTTTTCAGGCGACACCGCCAGCAGCGTAGCCCCTTTTTCTTTTATCAGTGATAGAGAATCCTGCAAGCGGGCCAATGCCTTATTGCAGTAAGGACACCAGTGGCCGCGGTAAAATACCAATACCACTTTTCCCTTCTTCAACAGATCCTTTAACCGGATCTCTGCGCCGTTCTGGTCCTTTGCCTTAAAGTCAGGCGCTTTGGATGAAATAAACAAGCCTTCGGGCGCCTTTTGGGCAATGCCGTTGAAAACAAAAAACAAAACCGCTGCCGCAGCAATAAATTTCTTCATAGTTTTTATTTCAGCATCAAAATTACGGGGGAACTGAAATTAAGTTTGCCGGGCCGGCGACCATTAACAAGCCGGTTCGTTAAAATTTGAAAAGCCGGTCAGGCACTTTTCCCCTATTTTTGATGACCATTAACTCTAACCTAAACAAAGTAAATCATGCCCAGACACGAAGACAAATATATATCCAAACTGCTGTTTGGTTTCGGCGCCATCATTGCGGCCGTGATGCTCCTGTTTTTTGTAGGTGTTGAAAGAATGCAGGACAATGATGATTGGTACTGGTGGGGAATGGCCGATGCAGCTTTGTTTTGCACCGGGATATACTTCATCGCCAGCGCCTGCATCCATAAGATGAAATCAGATATAGTCCGCAAACAAAAAATGCGGAATATACAGAAATCATCGGATGTGGAATAGTTTTTTCTTCCCCGGGGATTAAATAATAAAGTGCTGGTGTGCCAGACTTACAGACTATCGGCTGCCGGCTTCTGACTAATTCTCCAGACTCCTGAAATCCACCGGCACCAGTTTGCTTACGCCAGGTTCCTGCATCGTTACTCCATAGATCACATCCACGGTGTTCATCGTCATTTTATTGTGGGTAACGATGATGAACTGAGAGTTCTCACTGAACTGCCGTATCATATTGGTGAACTTGCCCACATTGGCATCATCCAGCGGGGCATCCACCTCATCGAGTATACAGAAAGGCGCCGGTTTGATCAGGTAAATGGCAAAAAGCAATGCCGTTGCCGTAAGCGTTCTTTCGCCGCCGCTGAGCTGGGTAAGTGAGGTGGGACGTTTCCCCTTGGGTTTGGCAATTACATCAATACCTGTTTCAGCAATGTTCTCCGGGTTTTCCAGTACTAGGTCACACTGGTCATCATCGGTAAAAAGTGTTTGGAATACTTTCTGAAAATTCTGCCTTACCAGATTGAAGGTTTTCAGGAATTTCTGGTTGGCGGTGGCTTCTACCTCTTCGATCGTCTTCAGTAAACTTTCCTTTGCATTTACCAGGTCGGTTTTTTGCTCTGTGATGAAGTCGTAGCGTTTTTTCATTTCCGTAAAAGCCTCAATAGCAGTGGGGTTCACTTCACCAAGGTTCTCAAGGCGCTTCTTCATCCTTTCAACTTTATCCTGCAGTTCTTCCACCGGTATTTCACCTGTCCTGGATTCACCCAGTATATCATCGAGGTTGATACGGAATTCCACATCCATTCTTTCCTTCATCCCCGCCAGGTGCAGCTTCAGCTCATTCAGTTTATCCTTGATGGCCGCAAGCATGTGCTCCACCCGCTCTTTTTCCTTCACCTTATGGCGTATCTCACTTTCTTTTTCGCTCAGTTGGTTACGGAAGTTGTAATAAGCCTGGTCGGCTTCATTCAGTTTTTTCTCCTCTTCCTCCTTATCTTTCATCATTTGCAGCAGCGCTTCTTCAGATTCTTTGAGTGACTGAGATGCCTGCCCAATGCTGGTAACTGTTTCTGTCAGCTGGTTAGTATTGTTTTCTATCTGTTGCTTCAGGTCGCTTAACTGTGTGCCTTTGAATTCAAGTTCCTGTTTTAAGGCAGCAATCCGGCTCTGCTGTTTGGTTACATTCAGATTGAACTCATTGTACTTGCGGCTGGCTTCGTTGTAAGCTGTATCCGTTATCCTGAAAGCTTCTTCCGCCTCGGCCAGTTTGGCAGCGGCCACCAGCAACTGTTCATTGTAACCGGCAAGCTGGTTCCTTACGCCTTCCACGGAGTGATGCGTTTGCTGCATCTGCAAACTCAGTTCCTCAAGCCGGTGCTGGCTGCCGGTTTGCATAGAGTGCAGGTTTTCCAGTTTATTGTGCAGGGCAAATACCTCGTTGGTGAGCTGCTGTATCTCTTTTTCAGTATCACGGACAGCTGTTTCCCGCAGTTCTTCATTAAAAGCAATCACTTCATTGTGCCTTGCCTGTATCTCTGAGCGCAGCAGTTCCACCACGGCCGACTGGGCCGTAATTTCTTCCTGCAGCTTCTCCAGGTTTTTTGCCCGGCCAATCTTGTTGCCTTCAAACAGCCCCACGCTGCCCCCGGTGAGAGAGTATTTTCCTTTTACATACTTCCCGTTCTTTTCAATTACCACAAAACCATTACTGTTCTCCAGTACTTCCTCACTTTCTGCAATAAATACATTGCCGAGCAGGTGTTCGGCCAGCCTGCGGTATCTTTCTTCCACTTCCACCACACTGAGCGCCGGTATGCCGCCTTCTAACCGGTGGACGGTTACTTCAGATCTGTTCTCATCAAATTTGTTCAGCAGGAAAAAATTCGCCTTCCCCTTTTTATGCTCATCCAGCAGGTGTACGGCCTGCAAACCTTCCTGTAGGTTGTTCACCACATAATATCCAAGATAGGGCTCCAGCACATTTTCCAGCGCAGTTCGGTATTCTTCCTTTACATACAGCACATCAGAAAGAATCGGTGAGGTATGGTTCCACCGGGTGTTGTTATGCAAGAACTTCACACTGTCGGGGTAGCCTTCCATGGAATCAATCATGCTCTTCAGCAGGTCATGTTCGTTCTTTTTGGCATCCAGTTTCCTTGTTTCTTCCGCCAGATTATTGCGCAGGCCATCCAGTAAGGATTGTATCTGCAGAATTTGTTCTTTGGTATTTTCCTGGTGCTGCTGCAACTGCTCCAGGTCCACTTTTTTTATGGAGAGTTCTTTTTCTTTCAGTATCCTTTCCTGGTCAAGCTGGTGGCGCTGGTACTCCCTTTGTTTTCTTTCCTCTTCTGTCTGCGCTATTACCCTCTGCAGGTTCTGAACAGATGTGTCGGCCACAGCCACTTTCTTCTCTGCATCAAACTGGCTGCGCTGTACCTGCTGCTGTTCGTTGCGCAACTGGTCAACAATGCGGCGTTTATCATCCAGCACATTTCGTTTGGCATCCACTTCGCGGCGATGGTTTTCCAGTTCATGGTTCAGCTGTTTCAGCTTTTGCATTTCTTCAGCTACCTGTGCTCCGGTGAACTGTATGCTTTCTTCAATGCCCTTCAGTTGACCCTCTGCTTTTAGCAAAAAGTCCTGCAGGTTATTTTCTTTTTCTTTCAAATGCTCCAGCCGCTGGGCCGAAAGGTTCTTGTCATTTTCTTTAGTGCGAACGGCCTGCAGCATTTCAGTAAAAGCATGCTGCATGGCCTGCAACTGTTTTTCCTTTTCAACAAACACCAGTTTTTCCTGCTCCAGCGCCGCTTCGTCGCCGGCAATTTCCGCCTCCAGTCTTACCCGTTTGGCTGTTTCGGTATCCTGCTGCTGGTTCAGTTCCCGGTAAGTAAGGTTAAAGCCTTCCAGCGAAGCCTTGGCCAGCTCAATGCTGAGCTCCCGGTATTCTTTTTTTATTTCATGGAATTTCTCCGCCTTCTTTGCCTGGCTCTCCAGTGCCTTTAGCTGGTTATTGATTTCAAAAAGCAGGTCTTCGATTCTTGCCAGGTCCTGTTCGGTGGCATCCAGTTTCAGCCTGGCTTCTTTCTTTCTTGTTTTATAAATGGAAATACCGGCAGCCTGCTCCAGCATGCGGCGGCGGCTGTTGTCCTTGTCCTTAATGAGGTCGTCCACCATGGCAAGCTCCATGATGGCATAACTGTCGGTGCTGATGCCGGTATCAATAAAGAGGTTCTGGATATCTTTCAGCCGGCACTGCACATCGTTGAGCCGGTATTCGCTTTCGCCGCTTTTGTAAAATTTGCGGGTGATGGTGACCTCATTAAACTCAGTGGGGAGCAGGTTTTTGGTGTTTTCAAAAGTGAGGCTTACTTCGGCGAGGCCGGAGGCGCTGCGGGTTTTGGAGCCGTTGAAAACAAGGCTGTCGAGGTTCTCGCTGCGCAGGTGGCTGATCTTTTGCTCACCGATTACCCAGCGGATGCTGTCCACAATATTGCTTTTACCGCAGCCATTGGGGCCGACGATGCCGGTAACATTATCATCAAACCTTACGACGGTTTTATCAGCAAAACTTTTGAATCCTTTGATTTCTAGGCTCTTTAATCTCACAATTATCACTTTAGTTACGGTGGCGAATTTACGGGAATATGTGCCTGTTTATCTATTGAACATCATGGTTTTCCACAAAATTTAAGAAAATGTGGAAAGATGGTTTTTCGCACGGGATTTTGTAAAACTGTTATGAGTTGGTCGCTTTTGCCGTGGTTTGTGTCGGCACGAACAGCGGATGACTGTCTGCCGCAAACGGGCAAAAAGTAAGACCACAGTCTGGAAAAAATGTGCTTAAAATTAAACTCTCACCACCAAAAGGAATAACTTCACAAAAATCAAATCATATAATAGTCATCCGCAGGTTAGTTTTTATTACTCTATGCATTGTTCATATCGCTTACGGACAATCCAAAATTGCAACCGACTCCATTTCGCTGAGAATTAAAAGCCAGGCTACCGATATGGCGAATGCCCTTGCTGAAAAAAAATACCCGGAGTTTACAAAATATATGCACCCCAAAACAATAAAGGACGGAGGCATGGGAAGGAAATTGTGAAACTGATTTCATCATCAATACAAGAGCAGGAAAGTGAAGGATATACCCTTATAAGTGTTGAGATTGGTGAGCCTTCCCCTATTGTGGTATCGGGCAAAGAACTTCAATGCCCCGTTCCTGAAACACTGGTTTTAAAAGTTCCGGGAGGCAAACTGGTCAGCATTTCCACCCTGGTAGGCGTTTCCTTTGACAATGGGATGAACTGGAAATTTATTGATACACAGGGCAAGAGTATCCATACCATGAAACAGTATTATCCAACCCTCAGCACTAAACTGACCATTCCTGAAAAAGAGAAGCCGGTGTTTTATAAGGATTAGGTTTGTGCGATGATATTCAGTTTGCCTGTGCTTTCACTATCTTTAATATCCCAGCCGCTCCCACTGAAAGGAACATATTGCTCAATTTTAAAAACAAGAACCATGTTCCGAACAGCAACCACTTTTGCATTGGCATTAACAGCATGCATGGCCTGTAACAACGAGGCAAAAAACAACCCGGCTGCAATAAAGGAAGATGCATCCGTTACCGCACAGGCTGATACCATACCGGTAAACCAAGCGGGCAGCGACAGGGATGAAAAAGGGTGCACTACCTCAGCCGGCTACCGCTGGTCGGTAATGAAGGATACCTGCATCCGCATTTTTGAAGCAGGTATCAAAATGCTGCCCAAAGACCCGTCGCTTGACAAAACCACAGCACTTATCTTATTTTCAGCAAGGACAGGGTAAGGGTGGAAATATTTTTACCCACACAGAAAAAAGCGGTGATCATCCGCAGGAAAGAAGGCAGCGGCGAACCCACAGAATGGGCGCCAGGCCCGCTTACACTCATACTGAAAGACGGGGTTTACTCGCTGGATGATGAAGGCAAGCTGCTGTACCAAAGTGCGCCTGCGTAATAGCGAAAGCTGCTAAAAATTAATCAGCTGCTTCACCTTCCCGGTGATGAGCGCCATATTGAGGTACTTGATATTGAGATATTCAAAATCACGGATCAGCAATAAGGATATAGCCGCTTCCTTTAAGGCCACTGCATTATTAAAACTCTCAATAGCCTTATCCCCTGCACCGGCTGAATGCTGAAGATATCATTGAGTGAGCGGTCATAGGAGTCGGCCCAGATATGTTCATCCGACACTGCATTGATGAGCTGTGCAGTGATGCGCACCTTATCGCCATGCCGCTGCACACTGCCTTCCAGCACAAGGGATACACCCAGTTCTTTTCCGATGTCTTTTACTGATTTTGGTAAAGTTTTATACTACATTACCGAGGTACGGGAAATCACCTTAAAAGCCCTGATCTTGGAAAGCTGGGTGATGATGTCTTCGGTAAGCCCATCGCTGAAATAATCCTGCTGCGGGTCGCTGCTCATATTGGCAAAGGGCAATACGGCAATGCTGTTGCCATTTACAGAGGCTGCAGCGGTTGCCGCAACACCGTTAGTCTGGATAATGGCCGGCATAGGTTCCGTAAGCACCTGGTAAATGCGCATGGGGTCTTTTACATTCTTCAGTTTTTCTTCTTTTACAAATGCGGATTCCAGTTCTTTTTTATTGGCAATATTCCGGTACACCACTTCGGAAATATAAATGCCGCCTGCCGGAGCCAGGCTTTGAATGCGGGAGGCAATGTTGACCACATCGCCGAATATATTGCCGGCAAGTACCAGCACATCGCCCATATGGATGCCGATTCGTACCGGTACCTGCGGTTCATTGTACAGGTCTTCCTGCAGCAGTTTGGCAAATTCGGCTGCATCGGTGGAGCTTTGAAACAACAGCAGAGAGCCATCGCCGTAATACTGAACAATTTTTCCGTTGAGTTCTTCAGCTACCAGTTCCACTGTTTCCCGGAAGCGGTTCACCTTTTTTACGGCCAGTTCTTCATTTTCCTGCATCAGGGCTGTATAGCCCACAATGTCGGCAAAAAGAATGGCAGCCAGTTGGTGCGATTGTCCGGTCATGGGGGTTGAAATTGGAGGCCGAAGTTAGTAAAGAAGCGCCTAATCATCCCTGACACTTGTTGAAATGTTCCTAATGGTGAATGAAATGTGTATCAGTTCTCTGTTTCCGAGCCGAAGAAACCGAGATCAGCCAGAATGATAGCAGGGCTGGTATAATTCAGCAGGGTGGAATGCAGGTTTCGCCCCAGTTCATCACGGGTCTTGCAAAAGGAAGCTTTGATGAGAGAAAGTTTGTACGAATTGATCTTGAAAAAAGATAACCGGGTCATCTGGCCGATATAATCTTCATCAAGCTGAAATGCTTCAGCAATATATGCCTGGTCATTGCAGTATGGCGGGTTCATACAGCGGATATTGGTTTTAAACAGGACCCCGGGCTTCCGGGATGGACAGATTTACAACGGCTGTCAGCGGGTGAAATTGCAATCGGTGAAAGAAAATAGCCATGCAGGGGGTTACTTTTGCGCCCTTACCGTATTAAGGGCGCGAAATTTACGATTGCCAGCGGCCCGGCAGCGTTCGACTGAACTCACGCCGAAGTCTGCCGGGCGCCATTTGCCGTGAACCGTGTTTATCTGATCCTAAATCAAAAAAAGAAACAAATGGTACAAAAGACCTACTACAAAACGAAAGATTATTGTAAAGTAAAATTCTCCTTTAAACCAGAAAATGCGGATGCTTCCATCAGCAGCGTGGAAATTCTCGGGCTGAACAGCGACTGGCAACATTCCGTTGTAATGGCCAAAAAGAAAGACGGCAGTTTCAGCGCCGATGTGAACCTGCCCAGGCAGACAAAACATGAATTCAAATATCTGGTGAATGAAGCCCTGTGGCTGAATGAGCCTGAAGCCGACAGCGAAGCCCCGGATATGTACGGCGGCGCCAACCCTGTGATTGTGCTGTAACTCTTATCACCCCGGATATTTATATCCGGCAGTATTTCTTTACAGAAGGGATGTTGCCGGTTATTGTGCTGTGTTTACTTAAACCCAGCTCATCTTTGCCAAGACAAGGAGGGTAACCCTCCTTCGCTAAAGCTATTGTGGACAATCCTCCTACGCCAAGGCTATGGAGGACAAGGAAAAAAATAGAGGCCGGGTAGAAACCCGGCCTCGTTTTAAAATCCAATATCCTATGAAAAACCATTGCAAAGATGCAGATTACTGTTCAAAACGCTGCACCATAACCGAAAAAAATTTTTCAGGGTTAGTAATTCTACGTTTCAATAAAAAAGCCCTGCAGTTTGCAGAGCTTTTTATGACGAAATATCAAACAAATTATTTTACTGCATACACCACTTCCTTAACCAGTTTTACCGTTTTGGTCACATCGGGCAGTGCGGCGTTTACCAGGTTGCCTGCATAATGCAGCGGTGCATCAGCTGCGGTGATGCGGCGGATGGGCGCATCCAGGTAATCGAACCCTTCTTTTTGTATGCGGTAAGTAATCTCTGAAGAAACAGATGCAAAAGGCCACTGCTCTTCTACAATAACAAGCCGGTTGGTTTTTTTTACACTTTCCAGAATGGTCATCCAGTCAAGCGGACGGATGGTGCGGAGATCAATTACCTCGGCGCTGATACCTTCTTTTTCCAGTTCTGCAGCAGTGCCAAGAGCCACCTTCATCATTTTATTGAAGGAAACGATGGTAACATCACGGCCTGCTCTCTTTATATCAGCCTTTCCCAGTTCGATATAGTATTCTTCCTCCGGAACTTCGGTTTTATCTCCGTACATCACTTCGCTTTCCATAAATACCACCGGGTCTTCCTCGTAACGGATAGCCTGTTTCAGTAAACCTTTGGCATCATATCCATTGCCGGGTGATACAACTTTAATTCCCGGAATATTTGCATAAAGGCTTTCAAATGCAGTGGAGTGCTGGGCGCCCAATTGTCCGGCTGAACCGTTGGGTCCCCTGAAAACAATCGGGCAACTGATTTGCCCACCGCTCATTGCCAGCATTTTAGAAGCTGTGTTGAGAATTTGATCTAAAGCCAGCACGGCGAAGTTCCAGGTCATAAACTCCACAATCGGGCGAAGGCCATTCTGAGCAGAGCCTACACCAACGGCGGTAAAACCAAGCTCAGAAATAGGTGTGTCAATTACCCTCTTTGGACCAAACTCAGCCAGCATTCCCTGACTTACCTTGTAGGCGCCATTGTATTCGGCCACTTCTTCACCCATCAGGTACACCCTTTCATCCCTTCTCATTTCTTCGCTCATTGCTTCACGCAGCGCTTCCCGGAATGCGATTGATCTGGCCATTTGCTTCCTTTTTTAGGAGGCACAAATTTAGGCGTGAAAGGGGATAAAACCTAAAAGCAAAAGCCTGTATTGCCGGAATACAGGCTTTATCCAAAATTCTGTTCCGTTCTTTAGGGGCGGGGTGCACAATCTTCGATCATTTGCTTTACCCGCGGAGATTCCATATCAAGGCTTTCCAAATCATTTGCATCCGGATACATTCTTTCAATTTTTTTCTGCATACACTCACAGTAATCCAAAGCCTCGGATGGGGTAAATCCGTTTTCTGCTTCCTCTACACAGTTGTCAACAAATGCCCTTACAACCTGGGATGACCATCCTTCTTCGTTGTTATATCTATCATCACGGTTGTTGTTGGTGCCCCTGCCGGAACGGCGGTCGTCTTTGTTGTTGTTGCAGGCGGTAAAAATGGTTCCGGCAAGTAAAAAGATCAGTAGCTTTCTCATAATGCTGGTTTTTTTTATTGTGGTTAAAATATTGTGTTATTCAAGTCCCAGTTTCCCTTTACATTCTATCCCAAGGTCAATGCCTTCCTGTTGTGTACCTTCACGGTTCATCTTATCGTAGTTTGAATATCTTCTTTCGAGTTTTTCCATTACACACCAGCAATAATCGTATCTGTTTTCTTTGCTCATTTTTGAACCTATTGATGACTCACAATCATCCATCCATTGCTGTTGGTCCGAACGGGTCCACCCCCCGCCCCCATTGTTATCATCATCCCCAGTCTTCCTAATATTTCCAAGACATTCTTCTCCGGCTTTTTCCCCTTCATCTTCCGATGCGTTTTCTTCCAAGTCAGCATAAGAAGAGTATCTGTCCTGAAACTTTTCAAGCAGGCAGGAGCATACCTGGTCTAGCTGCTCCCTGTCAAGATTAGCTTCGGCCATACTTTCTTCGCAGTCCCTGTTAAAAGCGCTGATATCACCGGACGACCATTTGTCTTCCCGACCCGGGTCATTGTTGTTATCATCCTCCTCCTTGTTACGGCTGCGGTAGTCGTCTCTTTCCCGTTCTGCCCGGCGGTCATCTTTGTTGTTGTTGCAGGCAGTAAAAAGGGTTACCGTAAATAAAAAGATCAGTAGCTTTCTCATCATGGCTGGTTTTAATAGTTATTCAATAAACGAACCCGGCCGGTCCGTGTCAAATCTTTCAGAGCAAATTAGCCAAAGTTTTGAAACCGGAAAAAAATAATCCCTGAGTTTTAAACAAAGGGTATTCATGCAAAAATGCTGATAGATCCAGCTAATCTTATATCCTTTAGGGTAAAAATTAATAGGCACCCGGTAGAATCAGACGATATGTTACATCAACTGTTTCGTTTCACCGGAGGGAAGCACCCGGTAATATTTACCGTCTTCCACCAGCAGGGCTTCTGAATGTCCCTTTACGTGGTGCACATCTGTATTGATAACCTTGCCGTCAAATACGGCACTGATGGTATCGGCAATAACAGTATGGCCCGTGGCAATTTTCTTCACCCTGTAAAACCTGAGGGTGCTGTCAACCGTACCGGCCTCTGAAGAAGGATTGGTTTTATAATAACCCCTGTACCAGAAAGGTCCCAGGTCGCTGTATAAAGTATCAAGAAAAGGGTCTTTGAATTCCATCAGGCTGTCCGCATAATGCGGTCTTACCAGTTTGTTCAGCTTGCTTGCGGAAAATTCCTTCCTGTTAACCGGAGCTGATATTCCGCCATGAACAAAAAGGATATCATTGATCTTTTCCATTACATTTTTGGTACGCAGCCAGCGGCCCAGTTCTGAGTTTTCACCGTATAGTGAAGTGAATCCTTCATTGAGCAGCCCGGCGCTTTCCATATATTTAGGATGAACATAACGAAGATCGCCGTTCATATTCATGATCTCGTGGTTGCCAAGAATGTAATGCACATAACCGCCGGCAGCTTTGGCCTTGTCCTCCAGCGAATAGATAAGCCAGAGTACTTCATTTACCTGTGAACCGCGGTCCACAAAATCTCCGGTAAGGACAAGATGGCCGTTGCCGAATGTCCAGTTGAAACCGGCATCAATAATGCCGCCGGCGAGCAGCAGCTTTTTAAATGCGCTAAAATTTCCATCGATATCAGACAGGATGTACAGCTTAGATGCACCGGAATAATCCGTCTTTTCAATTGACAGCTCAGATTTCAGCTTAACGATAAACATTTTTGCCGGATCATCCGTGGCTACCTGCAGTGTCAGCGCAGCTTTTTGAGCAAGGGGCAGGCTGTCGGCCTGCACTTTTTTAACGCCGTGATCGTCGTTGATATATTTTACAAAAACCTTGTTGTCTTTGTATAGCACATAGGGCCCGTCATGCCGGGTGGTGTGCGGCCGGGATGTGCTGCAATCCTCACCGGGAAGTACAAATCCTGCAAGCATAAGCGGAATAAAAGCCTGAATAATCGTTTTCATGCGCCTGGTTTGTGTGGTAATGCTTTATAGACCCAAATTGGGTGTGCAATGGTTGCCTGCAATCTTTAAAGCTAAGTATAAATTGGCAATCATACATTCATATCCGGGTTAAGCATGCCTGCGGTAAATGAATCTTCGCGGTGGGGTTTGAGCGCTTTAATATTTTCTGTATGAATATGTTTGATGTTGGTCAGCGTTTCCAAGCAGTTATCTACAATTTCTTTTACGGTTCGCCGGATGTATTCGCTTTTTTTGAACTGAAGGATGTTTTTGTCCATGTCTTCGGCTGTCCATCCCCGGCTCCACCCCAAAAAACTAAAAGGGGGAAACGTATATCCGAGATCGGTAAAAAACATCATCATTTGCCCTGCCACCTGCTGAATGTTATCCTGTCCGCCGGTGATAATGAAAGAAGCCACTTTGTTTTTTATCAGTACCCGGTCCCTGATAGTAATCTGGTTCTGCACACAGTTTAGCCGCTCTGCCATTTTAAAATACAGCGAAGAAGGATTGCCCCACCGGATGGGGGTGCTCACCAGTACAATGTCGGCCCACAGGATCATGTCGCGGTGCACTTCCGTCATCCCATCCTTTGGCTGCATTTCGGTAATGCTGCAGGGCCAGGTGCTGGCATTCGTGCTGGCTGTAATAACCTTCACATGCACGGAATCCGAGGTCACGGAGCTTCAGCATTTTTACTGCAGCGCTTTTTCTTATGTGAATTATATGCGGGGGCTGAACGATTCGGTTAACAGCAGGGATAAAATAAGAGAATCACAAATAATTTCCAGCAACTGGAACTGGAGGAAGAAAGGGCTATCCAGCGGGAAAAGAGGTTTCAGCAATTGCAGATGCTCCTCATTGCCATCTTTATCCCCGGTTTTTTTCTCTTTACTTTATTCCTGAGCCGTATTGCCGTGCCGTTGAAACTGATTCGGTTGCTCGGTGTGCTTTCCCTGCTCTTCCTGTTTGAGTACCTCACCCTGCTTCTTCATCCGACCGTGGCCCGGCTTACCAATCATACTCCGGTTTACGAGATTTTAATTTTTGTGGGTCTTGCTGCCATACTTATTCCCGCCCATCACCGGCTGGAGCACTGGATGATACACAAACTCATCCACAGCCGCACACACCGTAAGGAACTGGCCAAAGTACAGTTGGAAAAAAGTTCCGGAGAATAAAATCACCCGCCTCTGAAAATAAAGACGGGTGAAATCAGATTTTCAGAGCAGCAACATTACTCGCCAGGCTTATTCGGATCAACCGGGCGCACATCTCCTGTATCCTTGTCCATCTGGGTGGTATCAGGAATAGCAGGCGTGGGTTCTGTTTTGATGGTGGTATCTTCCTTGGCGGGTTCTTATTTTTTATCCTTCTTGTTGTTGCAGGCAGCTGCTACAAGAGAAAGCATTATTACACCAGCAAGGATCTTACCAAAGGTCTTTCTCATGTTGTTTTGGTTTAAGAGGTTTTAAAAGGGAAAGGTTACGATAATTGCCCAATAAATCCAAAACATCTTATTGGGCAGGTTTGGCCTTTGCAACAGGTAATAGTTTGAAGTAAGTGGCTTTAAACCGGTTGTTCACCACTTCGCCCTGCACTTCTGCTTTGCGGATGGCTTCGCAAAAACCATCATCTGCATGGGCATCGCCATGGTCGTCAATGGTGGTGCCGTCAACAAAATAGGATTTGCCATTGATGCGTACGGCAAGGTTACAACCTTTGCCCTGCATTTTAAACTGGCACTGCCCGCAGGAAGCTTCTGCCGTGTCCTTCTTTTTGGAGTTGTCAGGAACAGAGATTTTGGATTGGGCACCGGCTGTACAGTACAGGAAGGAACTCACAAGAAGAAGAATAAATAATTTCATACGTTGAATATTTGAGATCGTAAAAATAAATCTTTATGCTATGTTCCTGAAAGAACTTTTTCTTTGCCTTGTGCAGACGAAATCACGGGCACCACTTCAAAATCCGCCAGGTCATTCCATTTGTTTATCCATTCCTGTAATTTTTCTGCTGATGCAGCTTCCATAACCTGCCAGCAAATGGTCACATCTTCGTTGATCCAGCTATTAATGTACATTACCCCATCCGGCAGCATCCTGCCTTTTTCCTCAAAGCGGCGGTACAGCTCCTGTACTTTGCCGGGGTGAAATTTTTCGATGACCATGAATTGCATATACCTGATTTAGTACTAAATATCCTTTTTATCGGGATATATAGCTCCAAAAAGTCGAAAAATCAGCCTTGCTGCTGATTAAAGTCAAAACAAGAACCCCGAACTGTTACTTCTTTTACTTTGAAAACACTAAAAAATGAAACGGATACTGGTACCCACCGATTTTTCACCCAATGCCAGCAAGGCCCTGAACTATGCCGTGCAACTGGCCAGGGCAGCTAAAGCAGATATAACGCTGATACATGCCGTAGAGGCTTACCAGCAACAGGAAGCCATGGCCGCAGCAAAAGAAAAACTGGAGCTGCTTCGAAAAAGTATTGCTGAAACCGAAGCGGTAAGGATCCATACCGAAGTTTTTGCCGATTCATCGGTGAACAGTATCCTTGATGCAATTGAAAAGTTCAGACCCCACCTGGTGGTAATGGGTACGATGGGCAGTTCAGGAATGAAAGAAAAGATTTATGGCAGCCGCACCGGTCTTGTTATCGGTAAAAGCCCGGTACCGGTACTGGCCATCCCGCTGCTCAGCAACTGGAAGGTTCCGGGTAAAATATTACTGGCCGTCAATAAATTCAATGTGCCGGACAGAATATTGAAACCTGTTATCACCATTGCCGCCCTGTTTGCTTCTTCCATCCAGGTAACCGTATTTACTGATACCGACGACGATTATGTGGAAGATTTCGGAGAACATGAAAAAAAGATTGCTGCATTCAGGGATTCACTGAAAGAAAAATATCCCGGAACGGAAATTCATGCGGTGCACCTGGCGGGCCGCCGTTTCAGGGAAAGCCTGCAAAACTGGATTGACAGCAACCAGATTGAAATGCTGGTGATGCTGACGCATAAGCGAACCCTGATAGGCAGCATCTTCAACAGCAGCATGACAAAGAAAATGTCTTACCACACCAATATTCCGCTGCTGGCCATTCCGGATAATGGCTGGTGAATTCAAAAGGCTGCCTTATTAACTCTTTTATGAAAAACCGGCAGATCAGCAATTAATTTTTCATGCCGTAATTACAAACTGCATGCATGAAAAACCTCATCAAAAGTTTTTCGGGAAAAATTATTAAGGAATCAGTACCTGAATTTTCCTGTCGCCATTTATATTTACTGAAGTAATTTCAATTGTTAAGTAAAACAAAAAGAGGGGACTTAACTCCTGCAAGCGTCGCACCCTGTTCCTGTAAAACGTATATTCGCCTATGGCCATGAAAAATCGTTCCAGTACAATAACGACCTTTCTTCTTATTCCCTGTTTCTTATTTGGTATTTCGGCTAATGCACAGTACGCCTGGAAACTGCAAAAATCAAAGAACGGCATCAACGGATATACTTCAGAAGTAAGCGGGTCATCCTTCAAAGCGGTAAAAGTGGATTGCACCCATGGCGGCACTTATACAAAACTGATTGCGCTGCTCACCAATGTATCCGGATTCAGCAAGTGGATCTACAACAACAAACGGAGCCAGTTACTGAAAAAGAACAGCCAGTATGACTTTATTTATTACTCGAAAACGCCCATGCCTTTTCCGTTTGATAACCGGGATGTCATTATTCGTATGCAGTTAAAAACTGACAGCCTCCCGAAATTCCTGACTATAAATGGCAGCCACCAAAAGGGCTATCTGCCTGAATTTCCCGGTCTGCAAAGAATTCCTCATTATAAAGCCTCCTGGAAAGTAACTATGCCCACAGCCGGCACCCTTCATATTGTTTATATACTGGAAGTGGATCCCGGTGGCAGTTTACCTTCCTGGCTGGCCAACAGTTTTGCCGAAAAGGGACCCTTCAACACCTTCAGCAACCTGGCTGATGAATTGAAGAAGAAATAATAATGTACAATATTGGTTATTCTATGATCAGTTTTTTCAGATAAAAAACATCGGGGTCAACCTGTGGCGGTGTTTTACTGTTTATACTGATCCCTTTTTTATCCACTGTCATCCGCTTTCTGCCTGCATCGGTTACAATATCCAGCGGTATGGCCATATCCAGGTTCAAAAATTTTACATAGTACTTATCATCACCGGTTTGCCGGATATGTATTTCCAGCTTGTCCGTGGTATACAGAAAAAGATGAAACAGGGGCTGAAGACTTTTGCCATAAGCCCCGCTGAAGAGTTTTTCCACATCTGCCGTCACCACCGTGTTATCATAAGTGTATTGCGGGCCGGTAGCCAGTTTCATCAGCGTGGGGAAGAAAATATCATCGCCCATTACATAACGAAGAGTATGCATGAAAAAGGCGCCCTTTCCGTAAATGTCGCCATGATAGGCGCTGTCTGAATCCACTTCTTCTCCCCTTACCACCGGGAACCTGTTCTGGGTGCTTCTGGCTGTTTGCTGCATACGTTTCAAATAAGCTTCTTCGCCGGCCAGTTCCCGGGTGGCCATGGCATCACCAAAAACACAAACTCCTTCCTGTATCCACATATGGGCCCAGTCACGGTTGGTTACTTTATTGGCCCACCACTCATGTCCGTATTCATGGTGCAGCAGCCAGTCAAAATCTTTGCCTCCCAGCTTTTCATAACGGTATTTATTGCCATAGGCAATATTGGTCTGGTGCTCCATGCCCAGGTGCGGCGTTTCGCAGGCTGCAATACGCTCCTTTACCCAGGGGTATTCTCCAAAATATTTTTCCAGTATTTTGCTTGACTGTTCAAACAGGTCGAGCAGTTTTTCTGCCTTGTCAGCGTTTTCTTCCAGCACATAATATTCCATCGGCACTTTGTTTCCGTTTACCGTTGTATACATTCTTTTGGCCACTTTGTATTTGCCGGCATTGAATAATATGCAGTAGTTGCTGATGGTATAATTTGTTTTCCAGTGATAGGTCGCCTTATCTTTTTTTGTAGTTACTTTTTGCAGCAGGCCCGGCGCCGTTACCACCAGGTCTTTGGGCACGGTGATGATCATATCTGCCCCTTCATTGGGCTCATCGCTGGGATGGTCTTTGCAGGGAAAATATATTTTGGACCCCTCTCCCTGGCAGGTGATGGATATCCAGGGATTGCCTTTTGTATCCTTTTCCCATTGAAACCCTCCTACCCAGGGAGGCCGGGATGCCACGCCGGGGGCGCCTCCATAGGCAATTTTTACTTTTACCTTTCCTTCAGGCAATGTATTTGCCATTGATATTTGTATCAAATCATCGCCGGTATGTTCAAACAACTGCTCCTTCCCGTTTACCCAAATTTTACCGACCGTAAGCCCATGCCACAAATCGAACAGTAAAACAGCCGATGGTTTCAGCAGGTTTAGATCAATTTCTGTATAACCGCTGATTTTCTTCTGCACGGGATCAACTTCCAGCGCCACGGTATAGTGGCGGATATCCATAATAGCCTGTTCCGGTTTCAGCCGGCCGCCTGATTTCAGGTTTTGAGCAAACAAGACGTTCGTAAAAACACAATAAAGCAATATAGCGGTTCGTCGCATGGTAAACGATTTAAGGAAAGTTACAGATTATCTGCTAATGCATTGCAGGGTGATTTGTAAAACGCTTATGACATGGCCATAGTTTTTAATTATATAAAGCGGCAGCAGCAGGCTTTTGCGGATTGTTGCCTGGTGAAAGAATAAAAAATAAACGGAAGCAGAAACTGTTCCATTAGTTTTTATCTCTATATTACATATTCTTCCGCCCTGTTCTAACAATCCCCTGCATTTATTAACCACCAAAAACTTAAGACATGAGAAAGATTTTTCTTTTCATCATGCTTGCTCCGTTATTGGCAGCAGGCCAAAACAAAAATGTCATCAGCACATTCCGGGTTACACCCAAAGCCGACAAAATTGTTGGATTTGAAAAAGCCCTTGCCGCACATGCCCAGAAATACCATACAGGGGATGTTAAATGGCGGGTATTTGAAGTACAGTCAGGTCCTGAATCCGGCGCCTATCATGTTACAGAAGGCCCAACCAGCTGGGATGCCATGGATGGCCGCGGCCAAATAAGCGTGTAGCATCAGTTAGACTGGAGCAAAAATGTAGCCCCGCTTACCACCGGAGAAGGCACATCATCTTACAGCCAGTTTAATGCAGAGATGAGCACCGTACAGCTTACGGATTATACAGATAAGATTATTATTGCCCATACCTACCCTAAACCCGGAATGATCGCTCAGCTGAATACGCTGATCAGAAAGATGAAAAAAGTATGGGAAGCCGGTAATGAAACTGTGGCTGTTTACAATTCAATCAACTCCGGTGAGCCGCAGATCACCACTGTTCCCCGTCTGAAAGCCGGGCTGAAAGAACTGGATCCCTCTTACAGAAAACCCTTTAATGAAAGATACAATGCCATTTATGGCGAAGATGCCTAGAGCCGCTGGCTGGAAGATTATGCCGAATGCGTGGAAAAACGATGGAATGAAATGCTGTTTTTCCGGGCTGATCTGAGTTCAAAATAAAAAGATGCGTTTGCAATAAAACTCCGGAACAGTTCCGGAGTTTTTTATTTCCCCGGAATGATTGAATTGACCGGTTTTAAAGGCTCGTCAATCGCCTTGCTCTCCTGGCTTAACAAAAAGGCAATTTATCTGCCGGATTTGTCTGCATCGGCAGAGGCATGACGGCCGGAGTGAAGGTTTCCTCTATTCGTTTGTCGGTGTAATTGCTGTTCACAAGACTGACGCAACACCAACAAAGGCCGTTTATTCTTTTGAAGACAAACAAAGGCAAAAAGCCTTATTAAAGACGGCTCTGAGGAGCCGGACTGAGATGAAATCTCAGCCGAACAAAAAAGAATTTTTTATATTTATTGAACATCTCAGGGAAGGCTACAAAGTAACATGTTTAATTTGTTCAATAGACATTCTTAGCCCAAAGGCTGCCGGATGGAAGCGGAAAGCCCGCAGTGAAGCGAAGCGTAACGAGGACTTGTAGCGAACAGCCGGAACTACAGCAGCGCAGCGAACCTGCCTGCGCCAAGGCTCCCGAAGGCAGGCCGAACGATGACAGCCCATAACCCACCCCAACTTCTCAAAGAAGTAAGCTTACTCAGTTCGCCCTGCCCAGGCGGGGAAGTTTCCTAATGCGGTTATCTTTGCCCATCAACAACTCCCAATGAATTTAGAATTCAACAAAAACGAGGACCAACTGAAACTCAGCCTCAGCGATATGCGCCGCAAGCTGGAAAAGATATACGAGGGCGGCGGTAAAAAAGCGATGGAGAAACAGCGCAGCCAGGATAAACTGACGCCGAGAGAAAGGATCGCTTACCTCTGCGATACCGATGCGCCTTTTATTGAGATCGGCGCTTTTGCCGGTTACGATATGTATGAAGAACAGGGAGGCTGCCCGGCAGGTGGTACCGTTGCCGGTATAGGTTATGTAAGCGGCCGCCAGTGTGTGATCCTCGCCAACGACCAGACCGTGAAGGCGGGTGCCTGGTTTCCCATCACGGGTAAAAAGAACCTGCGGTTGCAGGAGATAGCGATGGAAAATCATTTGCCTGTTATTTACCTGGTGGACAGCGCCGGTGTTTTCCTGCCGATGCAGGATGAAATATTTCCCGACAAAGAACATTTTGGCCGCATCTTCCGCAACAATGCGGTGATGAGCGGCATGGGCATTACACAAATAGCAGCAGTAATGGGCCCCTGCGTGGCGGGCGGCGCCTACCTGCCCATCATGAGTGATGAAACGCTGATGGTGGAAGGCAAGGGTTCTATTTACCTGGCCGGGCCTTATTTAGTGAAAGCCGCCATCGGTGAAGACATAGATAATGAAACCCTCGGTGGTGCGGCAACACATACGGAGATCAGCGGTATTGCCGATTATAAATTCAGGACCGAGCAGGAATGCATGGATCATATTAAAAAGATGATGAGTATGCTCGGCGAAAAACCAAAAGCCGGGTTTGACAGGATACAATCAAAAGCGCCGAACCCGCCTGCCGGACGGGCAGGGAAAAAAGCGGAAGAACTGTATGGCATCTTTCCATCGGATGGTAAACCTTATGATGTTTTAGATATTATTGACTGTATTGTAGATGCTGCTGAAGGCACAAGGAACAAGGCACAAGGCACAAGTGAAGAACCTGAATCATCGTTTGAACAATTTAAACCTGATTATGGTAAAACGATAGTGTGTGGTTATGGAAGGATTGACGGATGGGCTGTTGGTATTGTGGCGAATCAACGGTTGATTGTAAAAACTAAAAAAGGTGAGATGCAGATGGGCGGTGTTATCTATAATGACAGCGCTGATAAAGCTGCAAGGTTTATTCTGAATTGTAATCAGAAAAAAATTCCATTGGTGTTTCTGCAGGATGTTACCGGTTTTATGGTAGGCAGCCGCAGTGAACATGCGGGCATCATTAAAGACGGGGCAAAGATGGTGAATGCGGTGGCGAATTCAGTGGTACCAAAGATCACCATCATCATTGGCAACAGTTACGGCGCCGGTAACTATGCCATGTGCGGCAAAGCCTACGATCCCCGGTTTATTTATGCATGGCCTACGGCAAAGATCGCTGTGATGGGAGGCGATGCGGCGGCGAAAACACTTTTGCAGATTGAGGAAGCATCGCTGAAGGCAAAAGGAGAAGTGATAACACCGGAGGCTGAAGAAAAACTGCTGAAGAAAATAAAGAGCCGCTATGATAAACAGACTTCGCCTTACTATGCTGCGGCAAGATTGTGGGTGGATGCTATTATTGACCCGGTGGAGACGAGAAAAGTGATTAGTGAAGGGATTGCAGCGGCAAATTGTAACCCCATGATCAATGAATTGAAGACGGGAGTTTTTCAAGTTTAGTGGGTCTTGTCACTCCGAACTGCCTGACGGCAGGCAGGTGAAGGAGGAGTCTCAAAGACTACTACAGAAAATATTTTGGAAACCTTTGAGATGCCTCGTACCTCGGCATGACAAGACTCAAAGAGTTGGAAAAATCCTAAAACAATAATGCACAGCTCTATTACTATCTACACTGACGGCTCTTCAAGAGGCAATCCCGGCCCCGGTGGTTATGGCGTCATCCTCATGAGCGGTACCCACCGGAAAGAATTATCGCAGGGCTATAAACTCACCACCAATAACCGCATGGAACTGATGGCCGTAATTGCCGGACTCAAAGCGCTGAAGAAAGAGGGAATGAAGGTGACGATCTATTCCGACAGCCAATATGTGGTAAAAGCATGGGTAGAAGGCTGGCTGAACACCTGGATCAAAACAAATTTTAAAGGCAAGAAAAAAAACCCGGATCTGTGGAAAGAATTTTACCTGCTTTCAAAAAAACACACAATTAAATTTATTTGGGTAAGAGGCCATGCCGACAATCCATACAATAACCGTTGTGATGAACTGGCAACCGAGGCGGCAGATAGCCTGCACCATACCTTGCTTGAAGACAAAGGTTTTACTTCCGGCAATGAAGAGTTATTCTGATATTTCCTTAAAATGAATGGATCAGACCAGTCTCAGTTCTGCTTTTTCCCCTGTAAAATAATTATACAGCAGCAAAATCACGGGCAGGAATACAATGGTTGCAATTAACGAATTCCTGTAAAAAGGCAGGCCGGCTTCATAACATGTCATAAGGCCATTGAATGTTTTTGAATAAACAGCCTCCGTTGCAGCCTGCCAAACCATAAAGTTGGAAATAAGAAAGAATAATGTGGGCGCTGCCAAAGCACCAGCAGCCAGGGTGGAATATTTTTTCGCTCTCAGTATCCAGCCCATCAGGGTGCAGCCAAGCAGCACAAAATAATTCTTCCACTGACCGGGATAAAACCCTGCAAAGGCAAAGTCCCCGTTAAGGTATAAAACATGAATAATAGCATCGCTGATAAACAATGCCAGCAAAGGCAGCAGGAAGGATAAATTCCTCTGTTTTATGATAAACCCGGAGAACAGAGCAATGGCAATGAATGGTGAAAATCCGGACCAGGCCGGCTCCGCTGCAAAAAAATATTTACAGGCCGTTTGCAGCACAATTAGCAGCAGGGTAAAAAGAATGATTCGACCATTTGCCTTCATAACTGTAATAATTAAGTGAGTGCAAAAATAAACGAATTGCCCCAATTGAAAGGGCTATTTATCAACGGCTGTTAACAGCCCGGCCCCGCCCTGAAAACTACGGTACGGGCAGCCACACCTTTCAAAGTATAATCAGTTCCTGCCAGCACAATGGCCGAAGGTTGTCCGGGCTTAAGCGTTATACCGCCAGCCTGCACCTCTCCTTCCGTTACCAGCAAAATTTCTGACGACTCTGCCTGCAGATTTATTGTGTCGCCGGCTGCCAGTTCTGTTTTTTCCAGCACAAAGTCGCTCACGGGAACTTTGTATTTCAGCAGAGAACCTGTGCCGTTTTCCGCAGTGAGAATTTCGGGATAAACAGCTTCGCATTTTACATGTTTCATCAGTTCTTTTACATCAATATGCTTGGTGGTGAGGCCGCCCCGAAGGACATTATCCGAGCTGGCCATAATTTCAACGTTCCGGCCCTCCAGGTATGTATGAGGCACCCCTGCACCCTGAAAAATTCCCTCCCCTTCTTTTAAATGAACCAGGTTGAACAAATAGATGGAAAATATGCCGCGGTCAATATTGCCATTTTTAGTAAACAGGTTAGCTGCTTTTGCCGCCCAGAAATCTTCATCGTACCGGTCGGGTTCCCTGTTTTGATAAACGGATGAGAGATTATGGATCAAGGGCTGCAGGATCCGGTTCACTTCCGCCTGCGGCATTTCCATAATGTGCTTATATAAACCGGCATAACCCGATTGATTGAATACCGGCAGCAATTCCCTTAGCTCCGTTACATTCAGCAACGTATAAACCAGTTCTTCTGCCGGCTTGAAGCCATGCAGCAGCCAAAAATCGCCCAGGGCCACCATCAGTTCCGGTTTATGATTGGCATCCCTGTAATTCCGTTGCGGCGAATGCAGCGGAATGCCTTCCGCATTTTCCCTGGCAAATGCTTTTTCGGCCGCCTGCTTTGAAGGATGTACCTGGATGGACAGCATATCTTTTACATCCAGCACTTTGAACAGAAAAGAAAGCAAACCGGTAAGCGAAATAAGTTCCTTTTCGCCTTCAGTCGTTTTCACCAGTGCCATTCCTACGGGATGGGTGCCCATCCAGTATTCAGCAAATGGCAGCTGCCCGGGGTTCTCATGCTGCAGCATAGAAGGGATGAAGGAATTCCCGCCCCAGTCGTAATGTTTTATCACTCCTTTCAACGGATATATCCCCGGCATGAACGATTTTTTTTAATATTGAAGTAAAGATAAGGCATGGCTGACCACAATGATCTGGGCAAAGCAGGCGAGGCCATGGCGGCCGAATGGCTTGCCGGACGGGGTTATAAAATCCTGCACCGCAACTGGCGTCATTTGCACCACGAAATAGATATCATAGCTGCGAGGGGAAAATTTCTGCACTTTGTGGAAGTAAAAACAAAAAAAGCCTCATCGCTGGGCCATCCTGAAGACAGCGTAACCAGGAAGAAATTTAAATACCTGCAAAAAGCAGCCAATGAATACCTGCATCTGAATCCCGGTCACCCGTGGATACAATACGACATTCTTTCCATCACCCTGCAACCCGGCGGAAAGGCGGAGTTCTTTCTGATAGAAGACGTTTATCTGTAAACCAGGTGCACCAGGTTTCCGGCATCTATGTTATATCTTTCTTATGCCCCGGTAAAGAAAGTGCTTTTGCTGCTCCGCTTTGGAGATTACCAGCTCACCGCCGGCCCATTGCTTCATTTTTTCTACCATTTTATAGGTGGCGGGACAGAGTTCCACATTTTGTTTATGAACATGCATATAACCTTTCAGTTTCTTTTGCTGATGGGGAAATCCTGCACAGTCAGTGGGCCTTACTTCATAAATGGTGCACATATTGGTACGCAAATCCAGGAACTGGCAGGGTGCTTTCTTATTCAGCCAGTCTCAGTCGCCACCCCGCTCCTGCCGCAGCCATTTTTGCTTAAAAGCCTCTTCGCTCATCTTCAGGTGGGCCGAAATTCTTTTGATATTCTTTTCTGTATAAGTGGGACTCATGGTTTTACAGCATTTGCCGCATTGCAAACAGTCTGGTTCATTCCAAACTCTTTTTTCCAGTGCCGGCAGAAGAGCCTGCAATCCCGGCAGGAGCTTTTTTTCAATACGGGTTAGGAACTTCCGGAAGCGGTTCCTGTTTCTGAGCATTTTCTTTTTGTACGAACGGAGGTTTACAGGTTCTTTCATCGCCATGCGCCGAAGATAATAGAAATGAACAAACGATAAAAGCAGCACAAGGCTGTATCAATATTATTACCCGGTTATGACATCAATGGTTACATTTGTCTGAATCAAACTTGCTTTATATGCGATATGTATTTGCAGTAGTTGCCGCCGTTGCCGGTATTTGGATTATGGTTGGCTGCAGGTCTTCCTCATCGAAAGCAGCAACTTTTTGTGATACTGCCTGCCTTACTGATACGCTGAAATTCGAAGGCGAACATGTACTGAATCCTTCTGTTTATATTACAGCTGCCAATTGCGGCCCGGAAAGCATCATCCGCAGCCACGATGCGATGGGCGCCAGCCTGAAAACGGCGTTTGGCTTTGAGGGAATAAAAATCAATAAAGATTTTATTCGCTGCATATTCAACGACACTTCTTCTGTCTGCCTCCTTTTTAATGACTGTGTAACAGGGCGTGGTTTCCAGATAAAACTGCCATTCAGCAAAACCGGCAATATCAGCAAACGCAGCAGCGGCATCAACAGTTTTGACCCCAAATTTGCCGTAGCCGAAGATATGATAGCCTACACCGACAGGGGCAATATCTATGTGGAGCAGGTGCGTTCAGGTAAAAAGGCTATGATGACATTTGGCAAGGCGCTGGATATTGACTATGATGCCATCCATGAATTTATTGATTCGGTAAATGTAACCAGTCAAAGAATCTGGGTAAAAGTAAAAGTGGATAATGAATGGAAGGAACTGGAGAAGAAGATTGCGCTGGAGTAACTGAGATTTTTTATTTGCATTTTGGATTCTTAACCGATGTGGGAGCCCTACAAAAAAGGTTTTAAAACCTATCTGCAACTGGAAAAATCCCTTTCCGCCAATTCGGTTGAAGCTTACCTGCGGGATATAGAGCACCTTACAGTTTTCCTGCAGGAAAAAAACAACCTGAAGAGCCCGGGGGATATTACCCTGAAAGACCTGCAACAGTTTGTTAAATGGATCGCAGGCCTTGGTATGAGCGACACTTCACAGGCAAGGGCAATTTCCGGTATCAGGGCCTTTTATAAATATTGCCTGCTGGAAGACATTTGCAAAACAGACCCCACCGCTCTCCTGGAAGCTCCCAAACTAAAAAGAACATTGCCCGATACCCTCAGCTTTGATGAAATAGAAAAAATAATCGCCGCTATTGACTTGAGCAAACCGGAAGGGGGAAGAAACAAAGCCATACTGGAAACCATGTACAGCTGTGGCCTGAGGGTAAGCGAAGTAACGGGGCTGCGCATTTCCCAGTTATACCTGGATGTGGGCTTTATCCGGGTAACGGGCAAAGGCGACAAAGAACGGCTGGTACCCATCGGCAGCAGCGCTGTAAAGTATATTAAAATCTATAAAAATAATATCCGGCCGCAACTGTTGCCGCAAAAAGGTAATGAGGATATTCTCTTCCTCAACCGCCGCGGTGGTAAAATGTCAAGGGTAATGATATTTTATATTATCAAAGACCTTGCCCTGAAAGCGGGTATCAAAAAAACAATTTCACCGCATACGTTCCGCCATTCCTTTGCCACCCACCTGATAAAGGGCGGCGCCGACCTGCGGGCAGTTCAGGAAATGCTCGGCCATGCCAGCATCACCACTACAGAAATTTATACTCACCTTGACAGGGATTTTCTCCGTAAAACCCTGGAGCAGTTTCATCCTGCATTTAAATAAGAAACCCTCCGTGTACATGGAGGGTTTCGGATAAAAATAATATGATCAGAAAATTATTGAACGATAAATGCGGATGGCAATGTGGCTGTTGATACTTCACCGGTAGGCAGCTGAATCGTAGACTGCAGCGCAACGGTTCTGCCAGTATACTGGCTGTCAATATCGACGGCAGCAAACATAAAAGGATGCGGAGCCACATCTCTGGGAACATTTAGATTGGCAGCTTCGGGAGCATACATCGGGAGCAGGTGAATGGTCTGGATGGTGTTGCCGGTAGCTTCATCCACCAGGTTCAGCGAACCGGTATAGGCATCCGAAGGAGGCTCATCTGAAACGATAACATAGAATACTGCCTGGTCTCCTTCAAAAAGATAGGAGTCAGGATTGCCCAATACGGTAGGCCTGGGTTCATTAATTTCATTAAATACTTTTGTTCACAATTCATAGAGGTTCGCGGATTCTCTTGAACGGGACATTTTTGCATTTTCAGAAACAGGGGCAGCCCTGTCGCCGGCTGATTTGGTACAGGAAATAAAACCGGCTGAAATTACAGCCAGCAGGCATAAGTGGAAGAGCTTTTTCATAAGGTATTGTTTTAAAGGATTAAAATATACCACGAAAATAAGAATCAAATCCGGTGATGCAATCGTAATACCAACAGGGAAATTTCCGAATTCCGCCGCTATTTTGGTAAACTAAGATGAAGCACTTAGCCGCTACTGAATAATTATCTTCTCAGCATACTTCCTGCCGCTTTCTTTATTGACCAATACGAGAAAATAGTTCCCTGCAGCCACCCGGGGTATTTCAAGGTTCAGCAACCTGGCCCCGGCATCAATCCATATTTCTTTTTGATACACTGCCTGACCTGAAGAATTTATAAGCTGAAGGGTATAGTAGCCTTCTTCGGTTTGTTCCCATTGAATGGTCAGCGCCGGCTTTAACAGAAACAAAGAATGCGGGCAGCGCAATGGTGAAAAAATACTTCAGCCAGGGTATCCTTTTTTTGGGAAT
This sequence comes from Bacteroidota bacterium, assembly GCA_016868455.1. Taxonomy (GTDB): domain Bacteria; phylum Bacteroidota; class Bacteroidia; order Chitinophagales; family Chitinophagaceae; genus JJ008. The sequence goes on along the minus strand of VGGV01000001.1, from coordinate 146,098 downwards.
TTCAATATCCCGATCAAGCTGGCCGGTCATAACCCTTTTGCATACAGAACCTGTGGAGGGCTTTTTGAAAAACTCTGCCACCTGACGGTCACTCATAGTGCTGAAGTCAATAACCTGTTTCTGGCAGGAGCCGCAGAATTTTCCCTTTTCAACTGGCGTCATGGCATTCCAGTCCTCATGACAGGGTTTGGGAATACTGAGTTGAATTTTTTTGGACATAAAGCAGTTTTGTCATTTTAAAAATAAGGACCGGTAGAAACCAGCCCCGTAATCACTAACCGGCTGTGAAATGATACCTTGCTTTCTAAAACCCTCCAGGAGTTTGCTAAAGGCAACCGGCTGGTAAAGGAAGGGCCGAAATGGAAAAGGGCCGCCAACAAAAAAGGCCGTACAACCGTTACAATTGAATTCTGAGCCCTGAAACCGGGTTGCTAAATAATGGCTGCCATTTCAAATCTGATTTGAGCCACTCATCCGGGTTAATGGCTCCTGACTTCTAACTAATAACTACCAACTCCCCTTTTGCCCTACCTTTGCCTTCTCTAAAAACATGCTTGTATGAAAAAAATATTTATCGCAGCTGTGGCTGCTTTTGCTTTTTTGACTGCTGATGCACAAACGCTGACAACGCCGCAACCCAGCCCTACACAAACTTTAAAACAAAATTTCGGGCTGTCCACCATTGAACTTTCCTATTCCCGCCCGGGTATCAAGGGCCGTAAAGTATTTGGCGACCTGGTACCTTACGGACAGGTATGGCGTACCGGCGCCAACCAGGCCACTACCCTTAATTTTGGTGAGGAAGTGACCATCGGCGGAACTAAAGTGCCTGCAGGTAAATACGGTTTACTTTCCATCCCCGGCGAAAAAGAGTGGACTATCATCATCAGCAAACAAACCGATGTAACCAGCCCCAATGCTTATAAGCAGGAGCAGGATGTGGTGAGGGTAAATGTTGTACCCATGCAGTTGCCTTTTCCTATCGAAACCTTCACCATCAGTTTTGACGATATGAAGAGCAACAGTTGTAACCTGAGCCTGATGTGGGACAAAGTTTATTTAGCCTTCCCGATTACTGCAGATGTGGACAGCAAAGTGATGAAGTCCATTGACAACATTATGAACAAGGATAACAGGCCTTATTATTCAGCAGCATCTTATTATTTTGACAACGGAAAAGATCTGAATCAGGCGCTCACATGGGTAAACAAGGCGGTGGATGCTTCCCCCAATGCACAACCCTGGGTGCATACGCTGAAAGCAAGGATACTGGCCAAAATGGGAAAGAAAGAAGAAGCAATGGCAGCTGCCAAAAATGCAATACGTGTTGCAACTGAAACAAAGTTCCCCGAATTTGTAAAGCAGAATGAAGAAATCATGAATACGCTGAAATAACGCCTGGTTTCTTTCAACGGATAAAAAGAGGGCCCCGCATCAAAAAGCGGAGTTTTTCTTTTCCCTGAATGAGGGATGCAGCACTAAACTGAAAAGAATAACCCCGAAAGCTCCAATGGGGTTCAGCCACAGGAAACCCATTCTAAATACTTCCTGCTTCGTTAAAATAAAAACCGTCAGCACTAATATCTCTGCTAGCACAGCGGCCCAGAAAACCACATGACCGTTTGTGATTTTCTTTATAAAGAAAGCTACAAGAAAAACACCGAGGATTACACCGTAAAAAAGAGAGCCCAGTACATTCACTGCTTCAATCAGGCTGTTTCCGATATTATACGTAAACATAGCCACCACGATACAGAAAATACCCCATGCCAGGGTGTACCATTTGGAAAGCTGGTATTCATCTTCGCCCGTCTCCTTCTTTTTGGTAAACCGCTTGTGAAAGTCAACCATTGATAATGAGGCCAGCGAATTGATGGCCGCTGCAATGCTTCCCCAGGAGGCAAGAAAAATAATCGCGATTAATAACCCTACCAGGCCCACGGGCAGGTTATCCACTACAAAACGCAGGAAAATGTAATTGGTATCATTCCCGTCGCCGCCAACTTCTTTTGTATTCAACCAGTTCTTTACTTTTTTCCGGAGACTGTCAGAGCCCTGTTGAAGTTGCCTGAGTGCATTCAGTGATTGTGTTGCTGCTGCATCATCATTTCTGTTTGCAGCAGCGGCATAAGCTGTAACCGCTTTTATCTTTTGATCCGTAAGAGCGTCATATTGCCTGTTTACCAGTGCAAATGAATCTTTAAATACAGATTGTTCCAGTTTTCTTACCTGTGCATCATTGAAAAATACCGGCGCTTTATTGAACTGGTAAAAAGTGAATACCAGCGCCCCGATAAGCAAAATGGCGAATTGCATGGGCACTTTCACCAGCCCATTCATCAGCAGGCCAACCCGGCTTTCTTTCAGTGATTTTGCAGTGAGGTAACGGCCCACCTGGCTCTGGTCAGTGCCGAAATATGAAAGAGCCAGAAAAAAACCGCCAATCAATCCGCTCAGCAGGTTGTACTGGTCGCTCCAGTTGAATCTGCCGTTTTCAATACCTGTTGTAATCACATTGAGCTTTCCCATTTTCCCGCTAATATTCAGCGCATCGGTGAAACTTACATTTGCCGGCAGCAGGTTCACCACCATATAGCCCGCCAGGAACATACCGGTGAAAATGATGATGAGCTGCAATTGTTGTGTATAGGCCACCGCTTTGGCGCCGCCACTCATGGTGTAAATGATGAGCAGCCCCCCCATCAGCAGATTAGTATAATAAATATTCCAGCCAAAGAGGGAAGAAAGAATGATGGAAGGGGCAAATACACTGATGCCGGTTGATAAGCTTCTCTGCAGCAGGAAAAGAAAAGAAGTCAGTGTTCTTGTCTTGTTATCAAACCGTGTTTCTAAATATTCGTATGCAGTATATACTTTCAGTTTTCTGAAAATGGGTACAAAGAAGATGCAGATAACCACCATGGCCAGCGGAAGACCAAAATAATACTGCACAAACCGCATTCCGTCGGTATATGCCTGCCCCGGAGCTGAAAGAAAAGTAATGGCGCTGGCCTGTGTACCCATGATGCTGAGCAGCACCAGCCCCCATGGCATGCTTCGGTTGGAAAGAAAATACCCATCGAGGTTATGGGAAGTACGGCTTTTATACAAACCATAGGTTATAATGGCCAGCAGCGTAACGATCAGTACTATCCAGTCAGGCTGGCTCATGCAAACCGTTTGGTGAAGAAGTAAAACAAAATAATCAGTAAAGCGAGAAAGGCGATCACAAGCACATACCAGCCTGTCCAGCTTTTGAAGAGTGGGGCCCTATCGTTGTCCGGTGTGTTCATTTATTTCTGGTAAACCTCATAATACCGGATAGCCCGATCAGCAGGCAAAGTACCAGGCCGATCATGATGCCGATCCGTATCCGCTTTATCAGTATGCCGATAATCAAACCTAGAATGATGGCCAGTATATAGGCCATTTCATTTTTGGTAATACCTTTTTTCTGTGCCTCTGCCATCAAAAACCTTTCTTTTTATTTAGTGCAATCAGGTTGGCAAGCAGCCGGTAGGCACCCGGCACCCCCGCAGGTAACTCACGGAAGAATACTATACCTGTGTAAGTGAACCAGCCTTTCCCGTATTTCGTTACTATCAAACTTCCGTCATCTGATTTTTCCCCGGGGTCGGCCATGCCAATCAGTTTTTCAAATTTGCCTGTAGTATCACTTGCATGGTAAATGCCCCGCTCCTGCACCCAGCCTTTAAAATCATCATCTGTGATTTTGTTTGGAAAATTAAAAGCCGGATGATCTGGTTTCAACAACTTCACCGGGGCGTTTTCATCCGTTACTCTTGTTCTTGTAATAGTAAAAGGGTGAGGCCCGATCTTGGCTCTTACGGGCCCCAGGTTGCTGCTGGTATTGTACTGAACGATCAGGTTGCCGCCTTCATGTACATACTTCATTAGTTTATCGTAATAATTGTTCATCCAGTCGTGGGTGTTATAGACCCGCACACCGGTGATGATGGCATCAAACTGGTTCAGGTTATTTTTTGAAAGCTCCTTTTTCCCAAGAAGCGTTACCTCGTAACCCATCTGTTCCAGGGCTTCGGGTACTTTATCGCCTGCCCCGGTGATGTAACCGATTTTTTTTCCGTAAATCCTAAGGTCAATTTTTTGATTTTTTACAGAAGCCACATTGAAATAACTGATATAAGGTATGTGGTCATATTTTATTCCCTTCATACCCACATGATAAGCATCTTTTCTTCCGTTATTCGCATCAACAGCAAAACGGTACTCATTATCTTTTCCAGCCTGTATAGAGTAGCTGACAAGTATTGATTTGTTTTTTTCAATGAATACCAGTTTGTCAGGACTATATTTTACTTTCACATCGTCGGGCTGTTCCCGGTCTACGTCATTCAAGAATGTCTGAAAACCTTTTTTCTTCCCTGTCAGGTTCAGAACACCTTCAAAACTGTTATTAACTGTTGAAATCTTTACCGGGCTGTCCGGTTCAATCAGCACCGGGGGAATAACCACCAAGGGCTGATATAATTCACCTTTCACCGGATCAGTGAACTTGTATTTAACAGGCCTTGTAAATTTAAAGCCCACACCAAAAATCTCTATTTGTATAAAGGCATTGTAAGCTGAATGAACGTCAGGCTGGCCTATCAATAACTGGTTGGTTACATTAAAATATCCCTCTTCCATTTTCTTCTCCAGCCAGTAAGGCTGGGTAATGGGTTTATCAGCCGGAACAAGCAGGGTTTTTGAAAAGCTGAAATTCCTGTTCTTCTCCAGCCGGCGGGAAAAGCTGCTGTCGAAATTATCCAAGGTCACTTTTTGCAAAACAGCATCAGCTCCAAGCCGGTTATTGAATACAAAATTGAACCGGATAGAATCGGTTTGCACTGCAAACTGTTCCGAAGTGGTTGCATCTAAAAACAAACCGCTGCATTGCTCTATCAATTGTTTTGTTTCAGTCAGTTTTTTGTTTCTCCAGTAACCTTCAGGCATTACATTCAGCTTCTGGTATAATCCCACTAAACCCTTTACCGATTTCTCAGGGTGAATAAAGTCAAATGAGGCAGCTAGGCTGTCCACCATATTCTGAATCACTTCACCTCCGGGCACCCTTTTCCATGTCAGGTCAACTCCGTCCATCAAATCAGTAACCGGCTGGTCACCCCTGGTTGCCTTGAAATATTCAAGCGCCTCGCCCCTTGTAGCAGGCACACCAAAACCCTGGCTTTTGTGCTGGCTGCGGCTTTCGGCAGATATTTCCCCATAGCTTTTTCCCAATAAAGGATTATATCCGCCAACATCTATCTTAAACTGGTCGTCTCTTGTAGTATTCGTACCGCCAAAATTGAAAGTATTCCACAAGACCCTTTTTGCCTGCCAGACTGAAACATCTTTCAACTGCCCGGGAAAACGATTCGGATCAGCCGCCGCCTCAAAAGCCTCATTGGCCAAAATTCCCGATGCGGTATGATGGCCATGACCGCCTTCTCCTGTTACCGGGAAACGGTTAATGATCACATCCGGCTGATATTTTCTTATCACCCAAACCACATCACTCCATATTTTCTCTTTATCCCACTTGGTAAAAGTCTCTTCCGGTGTTTTGGAATAACCAAAGTCGTAAGCCCTTGTAAAAAATTGTTCAACCCCGTCAATACGCCGTGCAGCCAGCAGTTCCTGTGTCCTGATAAGGCCCAGTTCAATTCCCTGTTCATCGCCAATCAGGTTCTGGCCCCCATCACCTCTTGTAAGTGAAAGATAACCTGTTCTGTACAGCCGGTCTTTGGACAGGTAAGAGATCAGCCGGGTGTTTTCATCATCAGGATGCGCTGCTATATATAAAACAGATCCCAGCACATTCAGCTTTCGTAAAGCCTGGTACATTTCGGAGGAGGTCCAGCTTTGGGGTGCCTGTGAATAGACTCCCTTTGGCAAGCTCAGGACAACAAGCCACAAGGTACAAGACAAAAGAAGAATCAGTTTTCTCATTCCAGTCAAAATTATCAGCGAATATAAACGAACAATACCAGGTACTGCTGCCATCTGTAAAGTAAAACGGGGTTTTAACCCCGGGTTTGCATTCCGGTACGGGTACCTTAGTCATTGCCCACCAGGAACACTGCATTACAAAAAAGCAACTTGCCATTTTCCCAAAAATTCCGGAAGATAACATCATCTGAAAGACAGGTAACCGTTCCGTTGCCAACCTGCTGCACACCATAAAGCAACCCGTCTTTGAGTTTTGATTTGAGGCTGGACCCTACAAATCCCGCCACCTGGTTATCTTTTTTGATGACGCCCACATTCCAGCCGCCCTCACCAAGAAATTCATACAGGTAATCATCCTGTTTTAATGCATAATAATAATTCGGATAGCCAAAGGCAAGGGGATGCGTATTGTCCAGCTCTATCCGGTAAATGGACCCCGCAGTGATGCCGGATAAGGCATCTCTTTCCCTCTCTTCATACCTGTTCAGTGCATCATAACCCGCCTTATCTTTTTCCTTATCCTTTTTTTCAGTCTCCTCCCCTTTCTTGGCTTTGAAGGCAATTTCAGCTTTCGCCAGTTGGGCTGCTGCTGACTCCAGGGCCACTACACGGCCTCCTTTTTTAATCCAGTTCTTAAAATTTTCTGACACATCTTTATCGTTCAGGTAGCGGTGATTGCCGTCCGGCATAATTGCCACATCCACTTTGCTCCAGTCAATACGCTGCACATCGCTGGTGCTTATCTGTGTAAGCGGATAGTCCAGTTCCTGTTCAAAAAAACTCCAGATGCCCCCGGCGGCTGTAGTGCTGATGGCATCCCCGGTTATCATCACAATCCGGGGGGCCTTCATCGGGTGTACCCTATCGCTGCCGAAATCAAAACCCTTATCCACCAGGCCGGTGGTAACAGGATAAAGCTGAATATTATGTTCATCGGCAACCGCTCTCACCACATTCCATAAATCGTTTCCAAATTTCCGGTTGGCTGTTTTCAGGATGATGACCGCCCCGCGGTCAAACCTGTTGCCGTTTACTACAAACGGCGCCTCGGAATAACGCAACAGCACACCTTTCTTCATCATCTGTGCAACGGTCTTTACCGTTCTTACCCCATTCCAGGGCATCACATACCCGTATTCGGTACCGCTGTTTACCACTTTGGTTTTTATCACCGGCCCGCCGGTTGTTACTTTTTCTTTACTGGCATAAGCCGAAAGCCCATATACATACGGAAGCGACCATGCAGTGATATCGTAGGTTGCCGAATCAGACAATTTCGATACGGGTTCAAACAATACTTTCACCATTGCCGAGCGGGGCTGGTATGTACTGATAACAATATCATTATTGTTAATGGTAAAAGGCTCTTCTTTGCCTGTATGATAATTGTAACCCCTGCCCGAGCCGCTTCCGGTGGAATAATGAACGCCATTTTTATCCAGCAGGTCCATCAGCTTATCCGTACGCTGGGCATCTTGGGAATCATGCTTAATAATGTAAGCTTTATACTCTCCCACCCCGTTGCTTACAGCATGATTGAAATACTTTCTGAATTCTTTTACCAGCTTACCAGCATTAAGTGAAGAGATTTCGATTGTGCTGAGTGAAGTGGTATAATGATGGAGGGCCCTGTCGGTTAGGGTGAGTGTATCCCCCTCATCATTCATTACACCAAGACCGCCGGAAATGCCTCCCTGTTCATAGGTCATACCAATGGAACCATTGAAAGTGGGATACGTATCCCCGTAAGATGGATAAAAAAGATCAAATCGTATCCTGGTGAAATACAGCCAGGCATTACTGTCAAAATATTTTGCGTTATTCTTTCCAATGGTCGTCTGAAACTCCCTTTGCCACGGAGTGATCACCTCATGAAAAGGCTCTGCGGCCGGGGCAAAATAATAAGGCTCATTGATGCCCTGCTCATGATAATCCACATGCACATGGGGCATCCACTGCAAATACTGTTTCATCCGTTGCCGTGTCTCCGCCTGCGTTTGCCAGGCCCAGTCACGGTTCAGGTCAAAATTGTAATGATTCGTTCTTCCCGCAGGCCAGGGCTCCCGGTGTTCTCTTGCCAGCGGGTTGGGGTTATAATTTTTACCCACTGCCGAATTAAACCAGTTCACATAACGGTCCCGGCCATCGGGGTTCAGGCAGGGATCAATAATCACCACCGTGTTCTTCAGCCATTCTTTCGTTTTGGCATTGGAAGGATCAGTTAATGCATACACCGTAAGCAGGGCCGCTTCGGATGAAGCCGGTTCATTACCGTGCACATTATAGCTCAGCCACACTATCGCCGGAGCATTATCCTCAGCCGGCGCCATCCGGTCTTTGGCAAGATTGGCCAGGCGAAGGTTGTTTAACCTTATGGATTCAAGATGGCGGATATTTTCCGGCGAAGAAACAAAGGCGAGCAGTAAAGGACGGCCTTCATTGGTTTCACCATACTGTTCCAGCTTAACCATTGAGGAAGTATTAGCTGCAACATGATTAAAATAATTGACAATTTTAAAATGCGGAGTATACCGGCTTCCCATCTTATATCCTAAAAAATCCTCCGGCGACTTTAATTGGGCAGAAACAGCTATAACAACAGAAAATGATAGTACAGTCAGGAGCGCCTTTCGAAACATAGATACGATTTTAGTCTGGCAAGTTAAGGAAGCAATGCATAATTACCAGCCCTTTTTGGGCACCGGCAAATGCCCTGATTTCAGTAGTTTTATTGCCAAACACGATTATGATACGACGTTCAGTTTTCCTGGTTCTCCTTGCCTGTTTGTCTTTTTTTTCCTGCAAAACATCGCAAAAAAACCAGCAGGCCCTGCCTGGTATTAATCCTTACCGGTATAGCAGTACGAAAAAAGTTATAGCAGAAAATGGCGCTGTTGTATCAGCCCATCCGCTGGCGAGTAAAGTAGGTATAGAAATTTTAAAGCAGGGCGGAAATGCCATTGACGCAGCTATCGCTACACAACTTGCATTAGCCGTGGTCTATCCCAACGCCGGCAATCTGGGCGGAGGCGGATTTATGGTGGCAAGACTGAGTAATGGCCAGCTGATTGCGCTTGACTACCGGGAAAAAGCGCCAGCTGCCGCCCACCGGGATATGTATATTGATCCTGATGGAACTGCAAGAACGGATAAAAGCCAGGACGGGCATCTTTCATCCGGGGTGCCGGGAACCATTGCAGGCCTGTTTGCCTCACACAAATACGGAAAGCTCCCTTTTGAAAAACTGATACAGCCTGCCATTGAACTGGCTGAAAAAGGTTTTTCCATCAGTGAGAGGGAAGCAAGGTCATTAAACAGCTTACAGGATGATTTAAAAAAGCTGAACACAGTAATGCCTGTTTTTGTAAAGGAAAATCCGATAGCTATCGGGTGGAAGGCGGGAGATACATTGGTGCAAACTGACCTTGCCAATACATTAAAAAGAATCAAAGAAAAAGGGCAGGCCGGTTTTTATGAAGGAGAAACCGCAAAACTTATCGTGGAGGAAATGAAAAGAGGGCAGGGTATCATCAGACATGAAGATCTGAAGAACTACCAGGCAAAATTCAGGGATCCGCATTCATTTAGTTATAAAGGTTATCAAATTGTGGGTATGCCCATGCCCAGCAGCGGCGGGCTGCTGCTGAACCAGATGATGACAATGATTGAAGACCGAAATATCGGGTCAATGGGCTTTCATTCTGTACAGGCCGTTCAATTGATGACGGAAGTGGAACGGAGGGCTTTTGCCGACCGTGCCGAGTACATGGGTGATGCGGATTTTTATAAAGTTCCGGTTGCAATGCTTGCCGGCAAAGCATACTTACAGGAAAGAATGAAAAACTATGATCCTGCCAAAGCCACTCCCAGTACTGAAATAAAACCCGGTGTTTTGTCTGCGGCTGAAAGTACTGAAACAACCCATCTCAGTGTAATAGATAAAGATGGGAACGCCGTGGCAGTAACTACTACGCTTAATAACTCCTATGGCAGCCGTACCGTGGTAGGCGGTGCCGGTTTCTTTTTAAATGATGAAATGGATGATTTCAGCATTAAACCGGGGGTGCCGAACATGTATGGAGCAGTGGGCGGAGAAGCCAACGCTATTCAGCCGGGCAAAAGGATGCTGAGTTCCATGACACCGACCATTGTACTGAAAGATGATAAGCCTTTCATTGTAGTGGGTACCCCCGGCGGAACCACCATCCCTACCCAAATATTCCAAACGCTGGTAAACATACTTGAATTCAACATGAGCACCGGGGATGCTGTATACAAACCCAAATTTCATCACCAGTGGCTGCCCGACGAAGTGGTCATTGAAAAAGGTTTTTCCATAACGGTAAAAGAAGCCATGCAAAAAATGGGATACACCTTTTCAAAAGAAAGAAGCGGAATCGGGAGGACGGAAATCATTAAAGTGCTGCCTGATGGAAAATTTGAAGCCGTGGCTGATAACCGGGGTGAAGATGCTGCCGAAGGCTATTGAAAAATATTAACCCTTAACTAATAAACCAGCTTTTATCACTATGAGCTCACTTGGAAAAGAATACCTGCAAACAGCCATCCGGCGGATGAAGTATTATAAAGACCTCGGCGATAAAACATTTGAGCAGCTGAATGACTGGGACTTCCATTATCGGCCAAATGAGGAATCCAACAGTGTTGCCATCATTATTCAGCATATGGCCGGCAATATGCTGAGCCGCTGGACTGATTTTTTAACACAAGACGGCGAAAAGGAATGGCGTAACCGGGATGCAGAGTTTGAAAAAGGCCAGCAATCAAAGAAGGAATTACTTGAACTTTGGGAAAAAGGATGGGATTGTTTCCTGTCTTCCTTATCATCTTTAAAGAACAAGGACCTGAAAAAAAAGGTAACTATACGACAGGAGGAGTTAACAGTGGCGGATGCCATCAATCGTCAGCTGGCGCATTATCCCTATCATGTGGGACAGATGATTTATATCGCCAAGATCATCAAAAATAAAGCCTGGAAGAACCTGTCGATACCCAAAGGAAAATCACAGGCCTATAATACATCCTCTGAAATAAAAGACCCTGCCAAAAAATATTAAATAATCTTTACCGGCTTCTGAATTTCAGTCAATAACTGCCTGTCACACTTAATTCCCCCAAAGGTTGTACTAACGGGATTTAATAGCTACTTTTATCGCTTATACCATAACAGTAATATGAAAAAAAACGATTACTTTTTTATACATCATTATAGCAATGCATGTTTATAGCCAGGCTGAGTTCGGCGTTTTTGCCGGGCCGCAGATAACCGATGCTGCTTACAGCACTCCCGAAATCAACCTGGGAAAAACAAAACAGGAAACAGAGATTAAGTATGGCTTTCAGGCAGGCGCAATGGCAAGAATCCAGTTTGAAGGAAAATTATTTTTTTCGCCTGCTGTCTTTTACAGCATGAAGGGTTTCAAAGTAAAACTCACCCGGCCTTCGTTTCCTCCGGATTCTTAAGCGGTGGATAATGATGTAACCCTGCATACGTTTGAACTGGCCCCTATGCTGCAATATAATTTCAGTGAAGAAGACGGTCATTTTTTTATCAAGGCCGGTCCTTCCATTGATGTGCAGCTGTTCGGGAAAGAAAAATTCAATAAAAGCGGCGGCGGTTCGGTAAACCGGAACATGAAATTCAGTTTTGGTGATTATGGCCGCTTTGGAGCCAACCTTTTACTGCAGGCCGGATATGAAACTGCCGGAGGTTTTGTCATATTTGCTCACTATACACATGGTATCGGCAGTATTGTTAATACGGATAACGGCCCCCCGCATTGTTCACCGGGCTGCAGGGATTTCCATTGGAAAGTTTTTTGGAAGAAAATAAAAGGAAACTATATCCCTACCAGGTACTGGCTGTTGATGTAACTGGCCAATTCAGCCAGTTTTTTTGTTTTTTCAAATACGGCTAACTGGCGGTCTGCCCCTGTGCCGTGCTCCAGCATTTTGTGCATATAAGCCACCCGGTGCCTGCTGCCAAGATGGTCCAGCACCGGAGTTTTTACTGTGGGGCTGGGGAAAATTACAGCATTGATCTGCATACAATAAAAAAATCCCGCTGGAAATACCAACAGGATTTTTTATGGATAAATCTAGATTTTAGTTATTAAAAATATACCGCAGTCCCAACTGGATAGAGTAAGTAGAAGCTGTGCTTACCACATCCCTGAAAGTTCGGGTAATGATTTGCCCCCTGTCAGTTGCCAGCCTGAAAGTGGGTATTACTGTACCTCCTGGTATCAGTGAATTTTGGTTTTGAGGAACCAGAATGGAAGTGGCATTAACTGCCTTTCCCTTACCCCAGCTTGGATTAATCAGGTTTCCAGCGTTGAATATGTCAACTGAAAACTGCAGCGTATTGCGGTATTTACCGGTTTTTACAAATAAGTCTTGCAGGAATTTAATGTCAAGTTGGTTTCTCCATGGTGCCATTGCGCCGTTGCGCTCAGCATATTGCCCCCTGTGCGTCCGCAGGTATTTGTCCTGCTGGATGTATTCTTCAAACAAGGCCCTTTGTGCATTCTGGTCATAGTTTACCCCGTTGATAATTTGAGCCACAAATTGCATTTGCTGCACCTGGGTCGCAGTGGGTATAAAGATAAGATCATTACCATTAATACCATCACGATTAAAATCAGCGCCATATACATAGGAGAAACGGTAATTAACCGAACCCTGATAAAAGAAGGCGATGGTTGTTGCAAGATGTTTCAGGTACTCTTTTCTGTACGAAAGAGAGGCAACAAATCTGTCGGGAAGCACATAACTGGCATGAGAAAGCTCAGGAACATTCAGTGTATTTACCTGCTGGGTATTTTGGTATGTGCCCAGGGCCTGGTCACCACTTCCGTCATGTAGGTTGGCGGCCAGTGATTTGGTATAGGCCACCGAACCGGAGAAGCCCTTACTGAAAGGTTTTTCAACTTTTACGGTAAATGAAGCATAATACCCTTTTGATTTGGGTGCATTATCAATAATAACAGGAGAAAATGCCGCACTGCCGCCGGGTACAAAAACGCCGGCTGTATTTAACCTGTTGATGAACCTGGTAGGAACTGAGGCACCGTACATCGGCCTGTTATCAGGATAGTTAGCCACATTCAAATTTTGCGGAAGCTGGTAGTTGGGGCTGCGGAAATAAACAGTTTTAAGGTCTTTATTAAAAATAGCCTCAACCGTTGCGATTATACCCCATGGCATTCTGGCGTCCATGGCTATGCTTGATTTCCAGCTTTGCGGGTTCCTGAAATCCGGGTCAAGTGCGGTAACAGATGCAGGCACAATGGTTCCGGCCTGGGGTACAGAACCGGGACGATATGCAGCGAGGTCAGGATTGAAAGGGCCGGGGGTGTTGGCCTGGCCATTAAATGCCTGTGTAATTTGTATCATTCCATTATCACCCGACTGGCTCACTATCCATACAAAAGGAACCCGGCCGGTAAATATACCGGTACCCCCGCGGATTTGTAAAGAACGATCTCCGTAAAGATCCCAGTTAAAGCCCATTCTTGGAGACCACATGAACCTTACTTTTGGCAGATTACCTGTATTAACCTTTTCTCCACCTTCAAAAGTTTGTGCCAGTACCAGCGGATGAGTGAGTATCTGAGGTACATCCGGGTAAGAGGGCAAGTCAAGTCTTAATCCTACGGTTAACCTGAAATTCCTTGTAATGGCAATTTCATCCTGACCGTATAATGAATATTGTCTGAACTTAAATGCAGAAAAGGCAGGTGCAAAGTTTTTCGACAGGGAATAAGTGAGAACAAAATGCTCGGGTTTTCTGCGATTGGCCGGATTGGGGTCCAGTGCACTGGCAAAATCGTTCCAGGTATTGAAAACATAATAGCTAGTGGCAAACCGCTGGAAGCCGTTAATTGTTTCACTTTGCTCAAACTGGCCACCCACAGTCCAGCTGTGTTTGTTCTTGGTCCAGCTGAAATTATCAACAATTGAATACACTTTTACTTTTCTGATGTTGCCAAATGTAAACGGCTCAAATCCGAAAGTGGTATAAGGTGCTGGTGTAGCGACACCTGTTGAACTCAGGATATCCACCAGTGGAAATGTCTGGCTTTCAGAAGAACGGGAATCGTTCTGATAGGTGTATGTTGCACGGAAAACGTTGGATGTTTTTCCCCAGTTGGAATTTAGCTCAGCCGCCATCGAATAAAAATTTTCCCCCTGGAAATAGTTGGAGTTTTTAAACCATAGCGAGTTATTGTTTGTACGCCCAAGCCCGGTTGGGTAATTAAACCCTGCTCCGCCTGTTGAACTGCTGAGAGGATTAGGGGTCCCTCCTTCCACCTGGCTGTAACGAAGTACGAGATTATGCCTGTTGCTGATATTCCAGTCAAGGCGTCCCATATATTTTTCCTGATCAATATTGGGAGTGTAATTATCAAATGACCCTGTTACATAACCATAATTAGTCAGCAGGTAATTGCTGATAAAGTTCAACGAATCAGCAGTAGGCCTGGCGATGTTTGGCGCACTTCCAAATGGTCTTGCTGTGGATGAAGCAAAATTAGTTTGAATAGCTCTGGGTTGATTTTCCGTTTCGTAATTAATAAAGAAGAAAAGTTTATTTTTGATAATCGGGCCTCCTAAACGAAAACCCCATTGCTTAAAATCTTCAACAGGGCGGATAAATTCAGTTTTATCAACTTTATCGCCGCGGTATCTTTCATTCCTGAAATATTTATATACAGAACCGGAAAAGTCATTAGTCCCCGAACGGGTGATGGCATTGATGGCGCTTCCTATAAAACCGGACTGGCGTACATCAAAAGGAGTAATGTTTACAGAAATTTCGCCGATTGCATCAACTGAAATAGGCCGGCCCCCGGCTGGAAGATTCTGACCAATACCAAAACTGTTATTGAAGTCGGCGCCATCAATTGTAAAATTGTTTTGGCGGTAATTACCTCCGCCGATTGATGCCCCGTTTGACTCCGGGGTTATTCTTGTAATATCATTAAGGCTTCGGGTAATAGTTGGAAGTTCAGAAATCTGCCGAAGTCCAATATTGGTTACAGCGCCTGTTCTGTTTTTATTCAGAATCTGGCTGCGGCCTGTAGAGGTCAGCACTACGGTTTCCAGAACTTTTTCTGTTTTCTTCAATGCCGGGTTAAGAATGAATGATTCAGCAAGCTGCAGATAAATATCTGAGTACGTTTCCTTATCATAACCTACGAATGTAACCTCAATGGTATACGGACCACCCGACCTCATATTCTCAATCCTGATAACCCCGCCGGCACGGGAAACCGTTGTGTATTTGGTTCCGGTGGGAACATGGGTGGCAACTACTGTAGCCCCTATCAGAGGATCATCTGAAGTACTTTTTACTGTACCGGTGATGGTAGAAGTAGTGATCTGGGCAGATACGAATGGACTGACCATCAGGGCCAAAGCAAAGAAAAAGAGTATTCTCTTAAGCATATAGATTGGTTTTCGGATGCAAAGAAAGGGAATATTCCCAAAATAAAAATAGACAAATATTAACAAATCCAGCCTGAAAAATAAGGCTTTATAATGACAATCCGCCACCCTTTTTTGCTGCCTTAAAACGCTCAAATCAGAGGGTCCGTTGCTTTGTTCTATTTTTGCAGGAAAATGTGGTTATGCTTGATTTGATTGACAGCGCCCTTGAAGATATTAAAAAAGGCAAACTGGTGGTAGTGGTTGATGATGAAGACCGGGAAAATGAAGGTGATTTTGTCGCTGCTGCCCGTTATGTAACCCCTGAAGTCATCAACTTCATGAGTAAATACGGCAGGGGGCTTATTTGTGCCGCCCTGCCCGAGGAACGCTGTGATGCGCTGGGTCTTGAACTTATGGTAAACAATAACACGGCCCTGCATGAAACAGCCTTTACCGTATCGGTTGACCTGCTCGGCCATGGATGCACTACCGGGATTTCAGCCCATGACAGGGCTAAAACCATACAGGCATTAATTGATCCCCGGACACAGCCATCCGATCTGGGACGACCGGGCCACATTTTTCCTCTCCGGGCAAAAAAGGGGGGTGTGCTGCGCCGCGCCGGGCATACAGAAGCCGCCGTTGACCTCGCCAGGCTGGCAGGGCTTGAAGCTGCAGGAGTGCTTGTGGAAATTATGAATGATGATGGCACCATGGCCCGGCTTCCGCAACTATTGGACATCGCCAATAAATTTGATTTCAAGATCATTTCCATTAAAGACCTGATTGAATACCGCATCAAAACAGATTCATTGATTGAAGAAGTGGTGAGAGTGGAAATGCCCACCCGTTATGGTGATTTTATGCTGGTGGCTTTTAAAGAAAAGCTTTCCTCCAATGAGCACCTGGCGCTCATTAAAGGAACCTGGGCAAAAGATGAACCGGTGCTCATCAGGGTGCATTCTTCCTGTTTTACCGGCGATATCCTGGGTTCGCTGCGCTGCGACTGCGGCGAACAACTGCACAAAGCCATGAAAATGGTACAGGCCGAAGGGAAAGGCGCCATCCTTTATATGAACCAGGAAGGCCGCGGCATTGGTTTGCTGAACAAACTAAAAGCATACAGACTGCAGGAGCAGGGCATGGATACGGTAGAAGCCAACATTCACCTCGGCTTCCAGATGGATCAGCGGGATTACGGACTCGGAGCACAAATATTAAGGCATCTCGGTATTACCAAACTCAGGCTTATGACCAACAATCCCCGCAAAAGAGTTGGTCTGATAGGTTACGGACTGGAAATTGTGGAAAACATCCCCATTGAGATAAACCCCAATCCTTATAATGAAAAATACCTTTCCGTAAAAAGAGATAAACTGGGTCATGAAATAATGGAAGATGAATAAAAACCACAAGAACCAAATCACAAACTCCAAATAACCAGACCCCGCCCTGAGAGGTTTTTTTATTCGTCGTTTTCTTTCTTTGGTGCCTCCTCCGTTTTTATTTCAGCGGCTGGCGGCAATGCCGGTGTTTCAGATGTTTTTCTTTTTTTACTCTTACCTTTAAAAATATCACCCAACCGGTCAAAATCTTTGCGGTACGAAAGATCGGCCCCCATCCTTCTGGCCCTGCCCGGTGCGCCGGTTGTGGATGCAACCAGGTAATCATTATTTTCCCGGTAAAAGAAGGAGGCCCTTACACTGCCGCTTTCATTAATAAGCCATTCCAGCGTAACATCGGGCAAAAGCCTCAGCGCTTCCTGAACTGCCGGCCCTCCGTCAAGTGCAAGATCAAGTGTGCTGCCTACTTTTATCAGAAACCTGTCTTTGAATAAAGAAATCGGGATGTTAATGTCCAACTGCCCCTGGTTGGGATTAAAACTGCTGCCATTTTGCAGCAGGTTCCTGTTATAAAGCGAGCCGCTGATATTTAACCCGATATTATCCGTATTAAAAAGTTTGGCGAAAGCAGAGTTAATTACCTTGCTCACTTCATTAAAAAGTATGCTGGAAACAGAGCTGTAAACAAATTCGTTGATAGTGCTGTTGGCAGTGCCGGTTCCCGAAGTTACCGGTGCAAAACTGTTAAATACGATCAGATAGGTAACCTGCCGGTTAATTTCATTCACATTGCGCTGCATTTGCTGAACCACAAGGGCCAGTTCCGGATCGTTTACCGCCACACTGGAGCCTGGAAAGTCAAGTGAAAAATTAATAGCAGGTTTAAACAATTTGTCTGATAACGATGCCACCACATATACATTTTCCCTTGCGGCAACTGCACTGCTGTTTACAGGCAGCAAATCCCTGAGCGGTGCAAAGCTTACTCTTTCTGCCGTATACACTGCATTGAAACGGACATTGGCATCGTAAGGATCGCCGTTCCATTCTATGTAGTTTTCGCTTCCTTTGCGGAGCACAAATGGTTTTTTAAAGAAGGACTGAAACGTAAAAACATAAAGACCCTCTTCAATATCAAAACGGCCACGCAGCAGCAATGGTTCTGTGGTGCCGGAGCGGATGTTCATCGATCCGCTACCCTTGCCCTTTATCTCATCACCGGTCAGCTCATCCAGTATTACCCTCACTGATACCATGGGTACCGGCGTTTTATTTACCGTCAGGTCCACATCATAAATAATATTGGTGCTGCCCTTGACATCCCCGGCCTCCATTTCCCGGCCATATTTTCTTTCAACCAGGAAATCGGCAATACCCGACTCACGGGTGGCAGATGGCGGCAGGGTGATAAAGCTGCTGTCTTCCTCCGATGCAATGGCATCTATCTTCATGTACATATTGGCCTGCGGACCCAGCAATGACATGGAACCAGTGCCTTTTACGTTGCCATAAAACTGTTTGTTGTCTTTGTAGGTTGTGTTCAGCAACTGTACCGGTCTGTTATTCGCATCGTCCCTGATACCCGGTTTGCGGGTAGAAATATCCAGGTTGTAAAACATTTTTTTAAACGACTGATGTTCTATCCCGCCGGTAAGATATATGGGATTACCTGTTATGGTATCCTTCAGAACAATGCCATCCAGGTTGATTTCGTAAGGGGTGAGTTCAATGTCGGTGTCCAGGATTTTATAATAACACTGGGTAAAATTCACTTTCAGTCCTGCATCCTTCAAACGGCCTTTTCCTGTTACCGAAAGGTTATCAAATTCCCCGGTAATGGCAATATCCCCGGTAAGATAACCCTGCATGTGAGAAAACAGGTTGCCCAGGAACCTTTCCAGCACTTTGATCTGAAAATTATTTGCCCTTAGGGCGATAAGGTTGTTCTTCGCCTTCTCCTTATCGCCTATAAAAATACGGGCATCAAATCCAAGATAATTTTCCTGGTTCAGGGTGTTGCCCTTTACTTTTAATTCCCTGGTTTTATCATCATACACCAATGAAGCTTTTACCTCACCCAGTGAATCATTATCCAGTCGCAGGAATTTCGTTTGCAGATCATCTGAAGTTATTCTCAGGTTATTTGTGGGGTTTTCAATCAGAATATTCCCGGACAGCAATCCCTCCAGCCTGTTTTTTGTCATGAAATAAGGGGCAAAGTCAGCCAGGTTTACGTTGCTCAGTTCCGCCCGGATATCGTTCCAGCTTCCTTTTGCAGAGGGTTGTGTTTTAAAAAGTACTTTTTGCTGCCCGTCGGATAGTGAGAGCAAACCGGCGGCAGGTGTATTACTCCGGAATACCAGTTCTCCGTCCTCATCAATCGTCCATGTTTTACTGTTAATGGTAAAAGTGGAAGGGTCAAATTCAATCTTTACTCCATCATTATAGGTAAGAACCAGTGCATGCAGGTCCGCTTTTTCAACCCGACGGTTAGTACCGGCAAAAACAGAAACTTTTGAAGAGTCATTGCGGGAACTGATGCGGAACAGGGCCTGCGGAATGCGGAGGCTGTCGTTAATACGGATTCGATCTGTTTGCCCGGTCAGCACAAGACTGTCGGCATTGCCTGAAGCGGTGAGCTTTACTTTATCAAAACTATATCCCTTAAAATTAAACTGTGGTGCTTCAGCAGCCAGCTGCAGTATATTTTGCGACAGGTCAAGTTTTCCGTTCAGTCGGGTATTGTTCAAACCACTCAGTCCCGGATGGATCAGTTGCGGGTATTCATCTGTATAATATGTTTCAATATCAAAAGTGAACGACTGGTTTTCGGGCACCCGCTGCGGCGCCTTTACATAGGCGGGGTAGTATTTATTCAAAAAATAAGTTACTACGGAAGGCAGTTTGGTAAAGCTGTATTGCCCGGCTATTGTTCCCCTGAATTCGCTGGATGAAACCGACAAGGTTTTTATGCCATCAGTATAACCGCTTGTTACAATCAGTGAATCAAAAGCCAGCTTCCGCCCGTTTCTCTTTATTTCCGCCCCGGTAATTTTGGCTATCCCCAGAAAATTATCAAGTGATATATTGGTCATATCCAGGTCGGCCTTACCGCTGAACTGAATGCTGTCGTTCAGCAGGCGGAGCCGCAGCAGGTCAGCCTTCTCCACACCGGCAAGCAGCCGGAAACGGGGCGATTTTTTGTTGAAGTCGAGAATCCCATTCAGCAATAAATCAGCATTTTCATCTTTCACTGAGGCAACTCCTTCAAACATGTTTTTTCCCAGCCTTCCGCCCACGGTAATATTGTGGTAACGGTATTTATTGAAGTCCAGGTAATGAATGGCGCCATCTAAGGTCGTATTACGGGTTTTGGAACTGAACCCTGTTCCTTTTACGATGGCTGAAAAAGAGATATTGCCAAGCCGGCTGTTGCCCAGCAATTCGCCGATCATGAAATCATCAGAAGCCAGGTTGCCGGAATAAACCGGCTCCTGTCCGGCGGGTAATTTCATATTGAGATCAGAAGTAAGCGTACCCAGGTTGGTTTCAACAGTGCCGAAGGTTACAAAGTCCCGTATAAAGCCGGTAAAGTTTCCTTTGAAACGGAGGTATTGTATTTTTCGCAGGTCGGGGGCCCTCACCCGATGCATTGCCGGCACAATGCTTACCGCATCACGGTAAGTGGTTCTGAAATCATTTGATTTGAAATCAATAAATGTCTTGTTGATATCGGGCAACCCCGTCATGGAAATATCGCCGTCCAGCAAAGTACCGTTGCCGGCCTGAACCAGCATTTCTCTTCCTGCCAGGTCATCTACCGTACCTCTTACTTTGCCCTTCAGAACAATATTTTTTTTCCATTTGCCAAGTGCCGGTGCAAAAAATGCAATATCATCACTGTCCACATATGAATCTTCAAAGACAGCTGCCATCTTCACTTTGTGGATATAATCGTCCATATCCTTTAAATCGTCGTACGACATGGAGTAATAATTCCGCAGCACACTCCGGTTGGTGATGATCTCCATATTGCTGAAAGCCATCCCCTGCGGGGTCATCTTCACATCGGCTGTCATATTTTTTACTTCAAACCCGCTTCTTTCCTTTGCCGCCAGTTTCACTTTGGCCAAAATGGTATCACCGGTAAAGCTGGCCTGTGCCCACTCGCCATTGATGCCGCTAAAAAGTATATGCTTTCCGTCAAAATAAGCCAACGGCTCCCTGCCCTGCTTATCGGCTTTAAAAATGCCGTTGGAGATTTTCAGGTTACCTATCCTTACTATAGTATTCCCCTTATTCCAGGAAATGGTTTGCCTGATCTCATCCATTACATCATCTGCAGTGATTTTTTTGGGAGGTCTGCGGCCTGGATATTTATTCAGTGCAACAACAGGGTCTTTTATCGTCAGCGAATTCACCTCAAATATGTTTCCCGAAAGGCTTAGTTTATCCGCATCCAGGTTAAGCGTCCCAAGCTGTATTGCCAGATCATCTCCTTTCCATTCGTCTTTTTTCAGGAAGGTGACATTCTTCATCTCCAGTTTTTTTAAATGAAACCGGATACCCGCCTTTTTTTTCGGGGCGCTGCCGGTGGAAGGTGAAGAAAAATAGTCAATAAGAAATTGCTGCCGCCATACCGAATCTGTCCGCTGAAATTTAAAGAGTGCATTCTCCAGTCCGATATATTTCAGTTCCGCATTTTTTTTCATAAAAAACCAGTCAGTAATACGCACCTTCACATCACCGGCGTATAAAACAGTATCCCCATGCTGGTCTTCAATCAGCACTCCTTCCAGGTGCATCCGGTTAAAAAGAGAAAAATCAACATGCTGAATCCTGACTTTCGTCTGCAGGTCTTTTGAAAGTCTTTGGGTTACCTGGCGGGCAATCCAGTTTTGACCAAACGGTGTTTGAATAAAAATATAGGCAGCCGCTATCAAAAAAAGCAGGATAAGAAAGAACCACTTCAGTATTTTCTTGAACCGTTTCAGGCCTTATTATTTTACGTAAAAGTATTGCAATTGAATCCTTTAGGCAAATTCAGCACCAATTAACGGGAATGAGAGAAAGATTAATAGGTAACTGCAACCAAAAGCTGGCACTGCCTCAGCGTAATATTCAGGATATACCCTCAATAGAGGAGCTTTCGAAAGCCGGTCTTAACAAAAATTTATTGCTGTTCCGCTTTCACCATACCCCGGATAAGTTAAGGGGCGCCCGGCAGTTGCTTTTTTTAAAGCATGCTGGGCAAATCTGTACTTTCACGGGATAAATTGAACCATAAAACAATATCTATACAAATGAAAAGAATAATCTTACTACCTGTGCTTATTTCAATCTTTCACTTTTCATGCACCAACAGGGATAAAAGGAAGGAAAAAGCCGACCTGCTGGTGTACAATGCAACCATTTATACAGTTGATGCAGCCTGCTCCGCTGCTGAGGCCATGCTGATAAAAGACGGGAAGATACTGGCGACCGGTGATACCGCCAGCCTGCTGAAAGAATATGAAGTAAAGGAAAAGCTGGATGCCGGTGGTAAATTCATCTATCCGGGCTTCATTGATGCACATGCACATTTTGTGGGGTATGGTAACAGTTTGCGCACTGTAAACCTGGTTGGCACACAAAGCTGGGAAGAAGCCGTTGAAAAGGTAAAGTTGTTTGCGGCAGAAAACCCTGATGGTTGGATTACCGGCCGGGGGTGGGACCAGAACGACTGGGAAATAAAAGTCTTTCCAACCAATGAAAAACTGAATGAACTTTTCCCTGACCGTCCTGTGCTGCTAACAAGAATAGACGGCCATGCAGCCATCGCCAACCAAAAAGCCCTTGACCTTGCCGGGGTGAAGCCGGGCGATACGCTGACCGGCGGTGAAATTGAAGAAATGGAAGGTAGGCTTACCGGCCTCCTCATTGATAATGCGATTGACCTTGTGTCAGCAAAAATCCCGGCGCAAACCGAAGTGCAATTCAAAAAAGCGCTGCAGGCAGCTGAGCAAAATTGTTTTGCTGTTGGTCTTACCACCATTGATGATTGCGGTCTCGGTCATACGCAGGTCGAAGGGATTAAGAAACTGCAGGAAACCGGGGAACTGAAAATGCGCCTCTATATTATGCTGAGTGATGAAAAAACCAACTATGATTACCTGGAAAAAACAGGAAAGATAAAAACTGACCGGCTGAATGTAAGAAGCTTTAAAGTATATGGCGACGGGGCGCTGGGTTCAAGGGGCGCCTGCCTGCTGGAACCCTACAGCGATAAGCAGGGACACTATGGCTTTTTACTGAGCAGACCTGAGCATTTTGATTCAGTGGCAGGCTGGATTTCACAAAAAGGTTTCCAGATGTGTACCCATGCCATTGGCGACAGCGGCAACCGAACCATACTGAACATTTATGCCAGATACCTGAAAGGAAAAAACGACCTGCGCTGGCGCATTGAACATGCCCAGGTGGTAAATCAAAATGATTTCAATTTGTTTGGCGCCAACTCGATCATCCCATCGGTGCAGCCTACCCATGCCACATCGGATATGTACTGGGCAGGAGACAGGCTTGGTAAGGAAAGGGAAAAGGGGGCTTATGCTTACAAACAACTGCTGCAGCAAAATGGCTGGATGCCCCTTGGTACTGATTTTCCCGTGGAAGACATCTCCCCTTTTAAAACATTTTTTGCAGCTGTGATACGCAAGGATGCAAAGGGATTTCCAAACGGAGGTTACCAGATGGAAAATGCGCTGTCAAGGGAAGAAGCCATCCGCGGCATGACCATCTGGGCCGCCAAAGCCAATTTTGAAGAGTATGAAAAAGGAAGCCTTGAAACAGGAAAGTTTGCCGATTTTGTTATCCTGGATAAAGACCTGATGAAAATACCTGCTGATGAAATACTGCAAACGGCAGTGCTGAAAACTTTTGTTGGCGGAGAAAAGGTTTATGAAAAGAAATAACCTGTTAACGTAAACCCACTTTATTCTAATCATATTCCGGAGGGCTTCTTGCCGGAAAATCCACATTTGTGGGTAAATCTGTAAACCAACCGACTAAAAGGTACGTCAATAAATTATTATGTTTGTTGAATGAACTGGTCTGACAAAAGGCAGGTTAAAGTAGCAATCCTTGACCTCTATGAAGGCGTACCTAACCAGGGAATGCGCTGTATCCGTGAAATCATTAAAGAATGGAGCGAAACAAGCAATCTTGAAATTCACTCCCGGGAGTTTGATATACGCCTCAAAAATGAGCTGCCCGACACATCATGGGATATTTATATTTCCAGCGGAGGCCCTGGTGATCCGCTCCTGACAAGGTTTGATGACTGGGATATCAACTGGTGCAACTGGCTGGATGAAATGGAGAGATGGAACAATAATCCCGATACAACGCAAAAGAAATTTGTTTTCTTTATTTGCCATTCGTTTCAGCTGGCCTGCCGTTACTTCAATGCAGGCCTTGTTTGTAAAAGAAAGTCGGAGGCGTTTGGAGTATTTCCTGTCCATATGCTGGAGGGTGGGGAAACCGAACCGGTATTTGAAGGATTGAAAGACCCTTTTTATGCTGTTGACAGCCGCAAACACCAGGTCATCCAGCCCAATCATGACCTGCTGAATGAAATGGGCGCCAAAATTCTTTGTATTGAAAAAAGCCGGCCACATGTTCCCTACGAAAGGGCATTAATGGGTATTCGTTTCAATGAGTACATGATCGGCACCCAGTTTCATCCCGAAGCGGATGCTCCGGGAATGAGTATGTACCTGCAAACAGAAGAGAAAAGAAAAACGGTGATTGAAAGTCATGGAATTGAAAAGCTCAACAGTATGCTTGAACACCTGAATGATCCCGATAAAATTATGTGGACACATGCCCATATACTGCCCAATTTTTTGAATCAGGCCGCCGAACAATTACAACCCGTATTGGTTTAAAAGACCTCGCTTTTTGGCTGCCCAGGCTTCCTTCTGTAACTTCCCGTTGCTAAACCAACTGATATGATCCCCGCATTGCGGAAGGCTTATAACGAGGCATTCAGCAAAGAAAAATATGAGGCTTTTTTATCTGAACTGAACGAGGCCCATCCCGGCGCCATAGAATTCCGGGTAGCAGAAACACCGGTTTTTGTCCCCAGAAATTTTAAGAACAAAATGCTGGATGCCTGCGAAAGTATTGTGGATGTCATTGTTGATCCCGGTTTCAAAGCCCTGACCCAAAATGCCATCCCCCCGCACCTGCGGGTTCCGGGTGAAAATGGGCATACCCATTTCATTGCTTTTGATTTTGGTATCTGTATTAATGAAGCAGGGGAATATGAACCGCAACTGATAGAAATGCAGGGCTTCCCCACCTTGTTTGCCTACGAAGTATTGCTGGAGGATGTGTTCGGGAAGCATTTTGCCCCGCCACCGGATTTTGACTGCTACCTGAACGGCTATAACAGGGAAAGCTATATTCAGTTGCTAAAAGAAATAATTGTAGGTGCCCAAAATCCCGAAAATGTAATATTACTTGAAATTTTTTCCCGTCAGCAGAAAACAAGAATTGATTTTTACTGCACCGAAGATTACCTGGGTATCCAAATGGTTTGCCGGGCAGAACTTATTAAAAAAGGCAATCAGTTACTTTATAGGAAAGACGGAAAATTAACGGCGATACAAAGGATCTACAACCGTATCATTTTTGATGAACTTCAGCAGCAAAGCCCCGAAGTACAGGAAAAGGGAAAAATATTGTTTGAAAACCTGGATGTGGAATGGTGCCCGCACCCCAATTGGTTTTACCGCATCAGTAAATACACCCTGCCGCTGATAAAACATCCTTATGTACCTGCCACTTATTATTTGAATGAAGTGAAACAAATACCGGCTGACCTGGAGTACTATGTGCTAAAGCCGTTGTTCTCCTTTGCCGGACAGGGTGTGGTGATAGATGTAAAACAGGAAGATATGGACAAGGTGAACGACCCGGAAAACTGGATCCTGCAGCGTAAAGTAAAATATGCTGATGTAATACAAACTCCCGACGTACCTGCAAAGGCGGAGATCAGAATGTTCTATTTCTGGAAAGATGGTGATGCGAGACCTGTTGCCACCAATAACCTGAGCCGGCTGAGCAAGGGAAAGATGATTGGCGTACGGTATAATAAAGACAAGGAATGGGTGGGGGAAAATTTCTGTTATTTTGAAAAGTAAGATATGCCGCAATACATAAAAGAAATTAAACGCAAAGAACTTGTTCCGGGCATCACCGGTTATTATGCCCACGGCGAAAGCATGACCTTCGGCTATGTGGAATTGAAAAAAGCCACCTCCATACCACGGCACAGTCATGTGCAGGAACAGATCACTTATGTTCTCGAAGGTGAGCTGGAAATGACGGTTGGCGGGCAACCCTGTTTATTAACTGCGGGTATGTACTATGTGATGGGCTCCGGCGTACCTCATTCGGCTGTGGCAAAAACGGATTGCAGGGTCATTGATGCATTTAGCCCCGTCAGAGAGGATTATAAAAACCAATAGATGAGAAAAGTTATTTTGTTCTTTTCCCTTATGACAGGAATTGCAGCGTATGCACAGGCCGATAATGAAATACAGGTATATGCCTCTCCCACTATTCAGCATAAATGGACCATCTTTGAACTGCACAGCAACTACACCTTCAAAGGGAGCAAATACCTGTCCAGCCCAAAAGATGCCAAATGGTTTAATACCACGCTGGAGATAACGCATGGTTTCGGAAAAAATTTTGAAATCGGTTTTTACACTTTCGCCGGCATTGCTCCCGGCGGAGGTTATCAGTATCTCGGCAACCAGATAAGGCCAAGGGTTACTGTTCCGGCGTCCTGGAAATGGAAGGTAGGCGCCAGCCTTTCACTGGAGTTTGGCTTCTTCCGCCCGGATGATACCACCGCTTTCTTCTGGCAGGGGGAAATCCGCCCTGTTATTGACAAAACAATAAAGAATTGGTATTTCGCACTAAACCCCAATATTGATTTTGCAGTAACCGGCAACAACAAAGGTGTGGGCATAGCGCCGCAACTAAAAACAGTGTACACCATCAATGGCAAAGTGGGGCTCGGATTTGAATATTATGCCGGGCTGGGTTCTTTTAAAGATATTTTGCCCGGCAATTTGCAGGAACATCTTATTGGCCCCATTATAGATATTTACACCCATCCCATGTGGGAAGTGCAGGGCGGTTTCCTGTTCGGGCTTACGGATAATTCCAATCAGCGTGTACTGAAAATATTACTGGGAAGAAGAAAGGCAAAAAAGAATCAGAAATAAGTGGCAATTCCAAATTGAAACCCCGCCAGCTTTGAAGGTGGATTACCCAAAATATCTTTTTGCCAGTAGTAGCGATAATTGAACCGCAACACTGTTTGTGCTGTTGGCCGCCAGCTGATTGCAGGAACAATGGAAAAAATATAATCGGAAATATTTTCTCCGGTTGAAATGAAATTGCCTTTGTTCCAATCCACATATTCAAGTCTCAGCGCTGCGTTGATTACCGATTTTTCAAATCCGAAGATATTTTTTGTAAAAAGCGGCTGAACAAAGTCGATGAAGCCGCCCTGTTGCTTCTCTCCAAACTGTTCGGTGTAGGTATCTGGCACATCCACTTTTACAAAAGCCCATTCTGCATTGATAAATGTTTTGCTGGCATTAACAGTCGTATTGAAATCAACCGCAAAAACATTCACCCTTCTTTTTTTATCAAGTACCAGTCCGTCTTCTTCAAACTTATTGTAAACGCCACCCATATAGGAAAGGCCCAACTCCCCTATTTTATTATTTCTCACAGCTACTTTTCCGGTTAGCAAAGGACTTCCGCTAAAACTTTCTTCAAACCGGTCAGGGTTTTCTTTGCTGGCGGGTAAAAAAGTTTTGTTCTCCGTATTTGAAATGATCTGGTCGTCAAATCCGTTCGTGAGATAAACCTCATAAGCATACACCCAATCCTTTTTATACTTTTTGCCATAAAACCCAAAGCCTGCATTGCTGAAAGTGGCAGGCAGCATTTGTGTAGCCGGAATAGGCCGGTCTATAAATTCCCATTTGGGGCCGTCATGATTCTGGTTGAATGCCCCGATAGGATTCAACACAATGCCTCCCCGCAGGTTCAGCAATGGGTTAAATTCAATATCCAGCGAAGCGAATTCAATTCCTATTTCTTTGGCGCCATCTTCAAATTCTATTTCGCTTAAAAATTTTATCCTGTTGACAATGGAAGATGAAATGAACACCGATACCCTCCGCATCTGGAACTGGTGCCCTTCGGTCACTCCATCCTGTTGCAGGTATTGGTAATTTGCTTCTGCATATCCGCCCAGCGCTACCGGCAATTTGCCTACCTGCAGAAAAGGCCGGTTGTACACTGCATCCATGTTCATCTGCAGACCACTGGTATCTTTTGGTATGCGGCGCAGCAGCGATGGATCAATCTGGCCGATTGCCGAACCGGTCATTACTAACACAAAAACTATGGCTACTATTTTTCTCATATTGCTCTCAGGTCAATAAATAATTGATTGCCGGAAATGCTAACAGGAAAATTTCTAAGGTTCCTGTCGGCCGGACCATTTTTTACCGTTCCTTTGTTGTCAAATTCGCTGCCATGTGCTGTGCATTGCAAAAAATCACCGGAAGCCTGCAGTTCGGTACCCTGGTGCGTGCAACTCATCCATAAAGCAGAATACTCCTTTTCGCTGATACGGTAAACACAAATGGGATATTGCAGTGCATCGTTCCTGATGATGATAAACGAACGATGAGCTGTCTTGCCTTTTTGCTTTATCTCAAACTCAGTCATATCAACAGACAGTCCATCCTTGCCTAATTTTCCGCTGATGTATTTTGTCGCCGTGCAGGAAGATAAAATACCGCCGAGTGCAGTAGCTGTTAAACAGGCGGTGCAACTGTTCCGTATGAATTTTCTCCGGTCCATTATTACAGGGATTCAAGAAATTTGATCAGTTTGCTTTTATCAGAAGTATTCAGTTGCTGAAAGGCTGTTCGGCTTTGGACACCTTCACCACCGTGCAACAGGATGGCCTCCTCAATACTACGGG
The DNA here is from genome assembly GCA_016868455.1 of Bacteroidota bacterium. GTDB lineage: Bacteria > Bacteroidota > Bacteroidia > Chitinophagales > Chitinophagaceae > JJ008. Next base: position 117,262 of record VGGV01000001.1, on the reverse strand, counting down.
CCCTTCCATCATGCAATAAAAAATAACTGCCTCCCTGCGAATTCTTTGACAACCCCAATCCCCACAATGGAGGCGTCCTCCATTCCTGGGGCAAAGCGATTCCTTCCGTATACCCGTCATTCAATCCGCTCCCCATATCGTGCAATAAAAGATCGGTGTAAGGGAAAAATGTTTTGTTGGATAATGCAGCAATAGTAGACGGGCCGCTGGTAAGCCGGGGAGTATGACATTTATCACACCCGATGTTCAGAAAAAGTTGTTTCCCTGCTATTACATCTGCATCGTTTGGGTTTCGTTGAACAGGCGCCTTCAGCGTCTGTAAATAAAAAACAACATCCAATACCGTTTGTTCGCTTACTTCTGCGCCAATATCCTGTCCGCTATATGTGTCTACCGGTTCATACACAGATGTGATGCCGATATCCTGGTTGTAGGCGGTAGCAGTTTGCTGCAGCAGATCATAGGTCGCTGCTTTCTTTCCAAACCGTCCGATATACTTTCCATTCTGGGAGATGCTGTTTGGCCGAAATGAAGAGTAAGATTTAGGAGTGATCCAATTAGGTCTTCCGGAAATTCCATCTCCGTTGGCATCATTCGGATCTGCCAGTGCAAGAATGGAGGCATCTGGTACTGCGTCAAGAAAACCAAGTCCTGTATTGGCAGGCGGCGTGAACTTTGAAGAGGTCGCTCCGGCAGGAATTTGCTCAGGCACAAATCCGGGTATGGCCCTGTTTTGCAGCTGGGGCCCGCCCCTATGCAAAAAAACATTTCCGTTGACGGTATCGCTTTGCCCAAACCGTGTAAGTGTGGTAAACGGGTGGCCTTTGCCATCACCAGCATGACAACTGCCGCAGGAAGTGGCTACAAACAAAGGTCCAAGCCCTTTTGCTGAGGTGAACACATCATCATTGAACGCCACATCGCCGCGAATAAATATGGCATTCTCCTCACCGGTTAGCCCGGCTAAGGGACCATCCAGTATCTCATCATCTGCAGGCGCATCCGGCAGCAATTTATTACAGGCCAGCATTGCTGTAAGCAAAAAAAGTATGATGGTTGATTTTCCCATTATTCAAGTCTTCTAAATATTTTTTTAGACATGGCTAAATATATTATTAGACAAATATAATAAAAAAATGAAGACCGGAAAAAATTATGTGGAACCCTCAGATTGTCCTGAAAGAGATTATCTAGCGCTAATCTGAGCCAGCCGGATTGTTTTGGCCTTATCATCCGTCCAGGCGAATATGATCCTGTTTCCTGATTTTGTCATTTGAGGAAACCCACTGGAACGTTTATCAGAAGATGAAGCAATCATAATTGACTTTTCCTTTGTACCATCTGCATGAACTTTGATTGCTTTTATATCTGATCCTTCCATCCAGCTTACCATTGCGGTAACTGAATCAAGCATCACCACTCCCACCCTGCCGATAGTATTGCCTTCATCAATCTTCACCGGTTTACTGAAAGAAGCGCCGCCATCTTTTGAAAAAACAAGTTTCACTTCGCCGTTTTTTTCCTTCATAGCAAACCAGGCTATCGCAAGGTTATTGCCAAGAGAGGAGATTCTCGGGCCATTTACCGGACAAGCTTTAATTTTCCAGTTATCCTCATAAATTGTTTTGGGTGAAGTCCATTGGCCATTTACAAAACGAACAATTGACATGTCTCTCACTTCTTCATCAGAACGGTCCCGATAAACGACGACGGGGCCATTATCTGCGACGGCAGTTCCCGTTTGGCAGCAATCACAAACTTTTCCATCCAGCTCCCATTCGCTTGTTTTGTTACCGCTGAAATCGAGCACAGCTCCCCGAAGGGTCATTTCTCCATGATGGCCATCGTGATGATCTTCTATTCCTTCCGTTGCGGTCTTTCTTCCGTCCAGCCAGGATATAAAAAATCCATCCTGATACGGAGTCATTGAGACAAATCCATGTTCTGCTTTTACATTATCATGATGCAGAATTTTGGATTGACTCCATGATTTGCCTGAATCGGCAGAAGAAACAATTCTTACATCGTAGGTAAATTTTGCCGTATCGCTTTTTTCGAGAAAATGAGCCAGGAAATTTCTATTGCCATCGCTCATAATTACGGGATAATCCGCCCAGTTCACAAACCAGTTATTGCCGGAGGCGACAGTAACCGGTTCTGTCCATTTATTGTCTGTAAATGATGAAAACTTCAATGAAGCATCCTTACTTCTCTTTTCAATCCACGACAGATAAACAGTTCCGTTTTTATCCGTAAACAAATAGGGTTCAGCGCAGGAATCTGCGACAGGTGAATCCACTGTTTTTACCCGGGCTGGTAAATCTGCTTTCTTTTCATCTCCGGTATCATTACAGGAAATGACGGTGAAGGAAAGAATGAATAATGTCAGTAATCGTTTCATTTCTGATTGATAATGCTTTTAAGTAAATCAATATTGCTTTTACTGTCCCATTTGCGGTAGCCCATTTCAGAGAAAACAAGTTTTCCCTCTTTATTAAAAATAAAGGTAGTGGGTAAAACCATAATACCATATGCCTGGTAATTATTGGTCTGCACAAAATGAAACGGGAAATTATACCGCTGTTTGAATTTTTCTATCTGCCCTGCTGTTTCATCCGTTGCAAATAAAAACTCAATATTCTCATGCTTTATAATTTCCATTGCTCTTTGAATTGAGGGCATCTCCTCTATACAGGGCCTGCACCAGGTGGCCCAGAAATTAACGAACACAGTTTTTCCTTTATAGCCGGATAAATCAAATTGTTCACCACTCAGTTTATTCAGTTTTATTTTTTTGAATACTAAGTCTGAAGCAGCCGGCTGGGCTGCTTCGGTCTTTTTTCCACTGTTATTACAACCGTACAAAGCAATTGATAATATGCAAATAACACAATGGATATATGATTGTTTCGCCATAAACTGTCAAACTTAATTACTTTTCCGGTTAATCATTCATTTTAAACATCTGTGCTGCTATTTCAATAAAAACAAAGCTTCAATTCTTAGTTTTTCTCATGCTACGGCGATGACACCTTCATTATTGTTCTTCATTTCTATAAAATACTGCAGCCGTTCTGTGTGCTCAATTATTGATGGCTTTACTTTTAATCTTACTATATCATCCTTTTCATCATATTCAGAAGCCAGGTGCTGTTTCCAATTTTTGTTAATAATAATCGTCCATTCCTTTTCGCCGGGAATGGTGAAGAAAGCATACTTTCCCGCTGGTATTCCCTTTCCGTTTACAACAAAAGCTTTTGGCATTTCCAGCGATGTCGCATCATGTGCACCGGTTACCCATACTTCATCATAAGGAACCAGGCCGCCCCAGATAATTCTTTTACGAACACCCGGAGAATGATAAGATATTTTTATGTTTTCACCACCGATCACCGCCACTGCCATTGATTTGATACTTTTTTTACTTGTATCAACTACCAGGTTAGGGTTGTAACAAACCTCATCTGTTTTTTTTTCTTCAGCTTTTTCTCCTGTAGTTTTGTCTTTATTGTTTCCACAGGCAAGAATGAAAAATGTAAGTGCCAATGATCCAAGGATAAATTTAATTTTTGCGGGCATGTTTTTTAATTTTTATGTGAAATAATTTTTAATTATATCCCCAACTATTATTCATCAAATACTTTTTTGTTTTGCTCTTTAATATATTTTCTCAACGCTTTTTCTCCAAACATTTTAAATACAACCGGCGTAACGATCATATCCAGTAAAGTGGAACTTACCAATCCGCCCAGGATAACTGTTGCTACCGGGTATAAGATTTCTTTTCCCGGAGCGGTTGCATCCATGGTTAATGGGATCAGTGCAAATGCAGCCACCAATGCAGTCATCAGCACCGGCACCATTCTTTCCAGTGAACCGCGGATGATCATCTTATCGCCAAACACTTCTCCTTCATGCTGTACTAAATGTATATAGTGACTGATCATCATAATGCCATTTCGGGATGCAATGCCTGTTAATGTAATAAAGCCAACCAAAGTAGCGATTGAGAAAACACCGCCCGTAAGTAGTACGGCGATCACACTGCCGATCAGTGCCAGTGGAATATTCAGCATGATCTGTAAAGCAATCCTTGAACTTTTAAAATGACTAAACAGTACCAGGAAAATTCCTGCAATGGAAAAGATGCTGAGTATGGTAATTAATTTAGATGCAGATTGCTGGCTTTCAAACTGGCCACCCCATTGCAGGTAATAGCCTTCCTGTAATTTCATTTCTTTCTTCACCGTTTCCTGCATTTCTTTTACTGTACTTCCCAGATCTCTTCCCTGCACATTTGCTGAAACCACAATACGGCGTTGTGTATTCTCATGATTCACGGCATTGATATTGTTTTCAAGTTCAATTTTTGCAATCTGTTCCAATGGTATCAATGAGCCATCAGATGTTGCGATCTGGGTATTGCGGATGGCATCAATATTTTTTCTTGTACTGTCATCTGTTCTCAACACAATATCAAAACTTTTTTGTCCGTCCAAAATCTGGCTCACTACTTTTCCATTATAAAATATTTCAAGTTCATCGGCTACCTTTCCCACTTGCAAACCGTATCGCTGAACCGCCATTCTGTCAAGCCTGATCATGAGTTGGGGAACCATCACCTGGTTTTCTACCTGTACATCTACCACGCCGGGTAAACCTGTAATAACTGTTTTTAATTGTTCCGCTGTTGAACGAAGCGTTATCAGATCATTGCCAAATATTTTTACGGCAACCTGTGCCCTTACACCCGACAATAAATGATCAAGCCGGTGAGAGATTGGCCGCCCCGCATCAAACTGTCTGATCGCTGATAATTTAATTTTCTCATACAAAGTGTCCTGGATGTATAATTGACTCACCATTGAATCAGCAAACTGTGCTTCAAGATATAATAGTTTTACCCGGTACTTGATTTCTGCTTCTGTAAGCTGTTTTTCTTTTACAGCAACAACAACCTGCTGTTTTTGTAAACGATATTGCCGGGTATAAACGGATGGAAATTCAATGGACTACGTTATACTTCCTGTGTAAAAATTACCAGTGGGACTTTCCCAGAAAAATTCAGGGTTGGGTAAATTAATGGCAGATTTTACTAATTGCTGCTGTTCTTTGATCTGCAGCGATGCCGCTTGTATATTTTTACTGTTCGCCAAAGCTTTACTGACAGCATCTCTTTCAGTTAATAATTGCTGGGCATTTACCGGAAATGACGAAAGCCAAAAAACAAAAACTATAAAAATGATTCTGAACATAAAAAAAGATTATCGTAAAACAAATACCTGCAGTTTGCAACGGGCACAACGTATTGTGGCAAAGCAATGCTGGCTTCACCTGCTTTATAATAATCAAATCTGGAATTTCTGAATGGACACAAGTATGTCAGGAGGAGGCGGAAATAAGAACCTTGAAGAATGCAAAAGAGGAATTTCATTAATAACCCATACAACCTGGCCAAAATGAGAGTTTGGGGTCGCTGATAAAACCTGGAATTTATTTCCGGTTTTTCCCTGTGTAATGTTCTTGGTCAGGTCATTGAATTTGTAAACTTCATTACTGCAACAGTCATCAGCGGGGAGATCATTAGAATCGGCTTCTTCATTTTGAAGATCATTGTGATGACCATGTCCTACACCATCATCATGGCTATGTGTAGCTTTTTTAGCTGCAACAGGCTTGTGCTGATGATGGCAGGAATTCTCATGACTTTGTTCCGGGATCTCAAATACTGCTTTTTTATGATGGGAGCTGTTATATCCCAGGTCCAAACCAATGCTGCATGCAAATCCAACTACAGTATTCAATGAGAATACTGCCGAAAGGACGAGTGCTTTAATTTTTATGGATCTGGAATATTTCATTACCTGAACAAAGATAAAATACTTTTAAATGAATTTCATTATCAAATAACAAGGCTAATTACTCTTTTGGCTTACACATATTTACAACCCCGGTTATTTTATTTTATACCTGATCCCTGTATAAAACATTCTGCCTGAAACGGGACCCCATATCAGCGAAGCGTCAAAGTAGGGGGTAAAAGGCTGATCCGCACTTACAATGGCTTCCCGCTGCAGGAAGTTGGTCAGGTTTTCCCCGCCGATATAGATATCCACGGGCCGCTTTTTCCCAACTGTTTTACTTACCTGCGCATTCATCAGCACATAAGATGGGGATGCAGCCGGCCGCTGGTAAACGGAAGGATTGGCCGAAGTATTGGTAATGCGTTTTGAGCCATTGTAGTTAAAGGTGTAATCAAACTTCCATCCTTCCACTTCATATGCCAGGTTGGTGAATGCCCTGTGTTTCGCAGTAAATGGTTTTTGCAGCAAACTGTTTCCGTAAGTTGCTTTTACATCAAAAAAGCGGTAAGCCAGTCTTACTTCAAATTTTTGCACCGGTTCCAGGTTCATCTCCGCCTGGAAACTGCTGGAAAAAGAACGGCCATCCAGGTTATAAAATTTTACCTGCCTTGCATCTTCCAGGTCAACGATTACCTGTTGCTGAAAATCATTTCTGAAAAAATCAAATGCAAGGTTGGCGCCCCGTTTAAACAGTTTGAATTTCTGGTCAATGCTTATTCCTTTATTCCAGGCTACTTCGGGGTTAAGCCCATAGGCCTTTCCCACTGATGAAGAGAGGATATTGATTTGCCTGGCGCTTACAAATACACTGTTGTTCTCAGCAAAGATGTTCGCTGTTCGTTGTCCCCGCCCTGCGCTCAGGCGGATAACTGTTCCTTTTACCGGCTCATAACGGGCATGCAGCCTTGGTGTGGCAAACCAGCCGAAGAGGCTGTTGTAATCAGCACGGATACCGGATACCACACTGAATTTTTCAACCGGGGTAAATGTATATTCAAAAAAAGCTCCGGTCACCGACTCCTGCCTTCTGTATCTTTTTGAATTAAACAACTCATTGTAATTGTCTGACAAAAAACTGAACCCTGTTCTGAACTTGTGGGCTGTAGTTCCGATAATAGACTGGTAAATCAGGTTGGCATAAAAATTCTTTTGCCTTCCATAATAGGATGTCATGCCAAAATAAGAATCCTGTTTATGATCGAAAGCAGATAACTGGATGCCGGCACTCTTATATTTCTTTTCAGGAAACACATAACCCATTTTGGCAAATACCTCATACCGGTTGGTGTTAATGCCAAGTCCATAGCTGCGGGTAGAGAATTTGTCCTTTTCCGGATCAAATGACGTTTGGCCGCCGGTAAAATCGTCTAACAGTATTTTAAAACCCAACTGCGACTCCAGTCCCTTCGTTCCGTTATAGTTCCAGCGGTTAACAGCAGTAAATAAATTGCCTGTTGTCATATCCCTGAAGCCATCTTTATTAAAATCAACTTTTGTTCTTGCCTGAAAATTATCATGCAGCAGCAAGGCTGTGCTCCACTTATCCCCAAACTTTTCTGTCAGCACCAGGTTCAGGTCTGTCTTGGACATATCATTGATATAAGCATTCAGGTACAGCTTCTCTGCTGTCTGTGGCTTTTTCAATTCAATATTGATCTGCCCTGCGATGCTTTCATATCCATTCGCCACCGAACCTACTCCTTTATTCAGCTGGATGGACTCCACAAACGGGCCGGGAATAAAATTCAACCCAAACGGCGAGGCTAGCCCCCTTGGCCCGGGCAGGTTTTCTACAGTAAGCTGTGTGTAAATACCGCTTAAGCCCAGCAACTGGATTTGTTTAGAACCGGTAACCGCATCATTGTAAGAAACGTCCACGGAAGGGTTTGTTTCAAAACTTTCACTCAAATTGCAGCAGGCGGCTTTGAAGAGTTCCCTTCCTGTCATCACCTGTGTCCGTATAGTGTTCAGTGATGAAATATAAGTGGAGCGCTGCCTTGAAGAAACCCTGACCTCATTCAGCTGCTTACCGGATGCAAGTATGATTTTCAGTTCGGCGGCATTAATGGTTGAAATGGTATCAGGCGTATATCCTGCATAACTGATGACCAGCCTGTAAACATCTTTAGGCTGCCTGACAGAAAAGGTTCCTGAGGTATCAGTTATAGTTCCTGAATTCATTCCCAGCCAAACAACGGATGCACCTGCAAGTGGCTTGAAATTTCCCCGTTCATCAGCTTCCAGCACCACTCCTTTTATCAACCCCGGTTCCCTGCTTACCGGATTAATGGCAAAAGAATCCGTATTAGCCTGTGGGGGCTGCACTATATCCCTGTACCGGCAACAGGCAGGCAACGCATTATACACGGCATCCCTGGCATTTTCAAAATCGTTATCATGTCCCCGGTCGGCAATCCTGCACTGTATTTTTTCAACGCTTGTTAGAACCGGGTTATAGGTAAGCGACAATTTTCTTGTATCCAAATTCCATACAGCCGACTTAACCCCTTTTCTTTCCATGGCTGCTTTTTCAATTCTTTCCTTGCACATCTCGCAGGCGCCGGCAACATAGATAACTGCCGTGGTATCTTTCGGTGGCTGTGCAACCAGTTTACTGCCGGAAAAGATCAGCACTGTTACAAAAACGATACTTATTTTTTTTACTGACATTTTTCTGTTTTACCTAACTATATTATTTCTTTTTCTTCAAAGCCCCCAGGAAGGTTCTTTCAAAACTTACCAGCCAGCTATTATTCGTCATGCGCTGCATGGTGCTTCCCAACTGAAAGCGATAGCCAAAATTGAGTTTGGCATTGCTGTTGAATATCAGTTGCACCGCCGGCGCCATATCCACGAAGTATGTTTTCCGGTCAAATGTTTGTTGTCCCAGCATTTCGAGATATACGTTCAGATTTGTTTGCTTGTAATCCGTGTATTCTTTAGGCAGCAGCAGATAGCCAGCGGAAAGAGAGTAATTCAATGACTGGTAATTACGGGCAGGTATGTACAATACTTTATTGTACCTCGATTTATCCAGCACCTGGGTGTGACTGATTGTTCCTGAAACAGCCAGTTTGTGCCAAAGCTGTGTGGTGATAATACCCAATTCAACCCCATCCTTATCGCCCATTAAAGTAATTTCATCATAATGAAAAGGGGCACGGGTGGCTGAAACTTCTGCAAACACGGCCATGCGGAAATGCCGGTGCAACTGATCTTTCGATAAAAACCGGTACTTGGTATAAAAATTTATTGATTCATACCGGAAATCCGGTGTATGCATATTGGCAATGGTGCCGCTGACAGTCAACATAATTTTCTTATTAAGACCGATATATACCTGCGGCATTAACCGGTGCGAAAAGCGGTTATTAATATTATCACTGGTAACAAAATGGCCGGTCAGCTTCAGGCTGATGGTTTGAGCAGGTATATTGGAAGCCGGTTCAGAAAATACGTATAACTCCTGCCCTGCGGCATTTGCGGCAATAAGCATCAGGTAACCCAGCAGATTTTTTTTCATGTCCGGTCTTTATTAGTCTCCCAGCAAATCTTTCAGCGCATCCTCAAGATCTTTTCCCTCAAGGTCCATAGCAATAAGGCGACCCTCTTTGTCGATCAGGTAAGTGGTTGGCAATGCATAAATACCCCAGCGCTGTGCGGTGGGTGTTTCCCACCCGCCGGGGTCTATCACCTGCAGCCAGGTGATCTTGTCTTTCTTTACTGCCTTATGCCAGTCTTCTTTCCTGTCATCCAGCGAAACGCTATAGATTTCGAAACCTTTTGCTTTGAATCTGGAATAGATTTTTACAAGCCCTTTATTCGCAACCCTGCAGGGCCTGCACCACGATGCCCAAAAATCAAGCAAACCCACTTTACCCCTCAATGAGGACAGTTTAACCGTATCGCCGCTGGCAGAAGGCAGGGCAATTTCTGCAGCCAACTGTCCCTGGCGTGGCTGCGCCGTAAGTACTGCACAGAAAAATATGCTGAGAAAAAAGGTTAATAATTTTTTGCAGTTTATCATAGCTAAAATTTAAAAGTCACTTCCCTGAACCGGCAGGGAAGCGACTTATTGCAATCAAATAATGATATGGTATATCCTTTCACCTTCTGCTATCCCCTCTTTTACACAGCAGGATGAAGCTTTACCGCTTTGCACACAGTTCAATTTTGAGGCGGAAGAAAGTTTTTTGAATTGCTTCTCAGCAACAAAATTCCTGTCTACAACCGTTATTTCCTGTTCGCCTTTCAACAACTGCCCATCTCCGTTCAGGAAGTGAAAATTATCACCGCCGATTTTAATATGCCTGTCTTTTTCGACTTTCACTTCACTGAAGGTACCGGTCAGTTTCAAACTGCCCACTGAAAAACCTGCATCTTCCACTGCATTCTTCAGGGCGTCAATCTCCACTTTACTTCCTTCTTTGAATACAATGCTGAAAGCCGAGTTTTTGATATCTGATTTAACCGATTCAACAAAAGAAACTTTCTGCAATGCTTTATTAATGGCATTACTGCACAAGGCACAGGTGAGACCTGTTGCCTGCAGGTTTGCTTTCGTAAACTGGGCTTCACCCTTCAATACTCCAAGGCATACCATGGCCCCTAACAATAGCTTTTTCAATTTAAAAAAGTTTGTTGCTGATTAATGATGACCTTTATCCTCTTTCTTGCAGCAATCCTTGCCGTCGTGGCCTTCTTTGGAGCATTTGCCGCTTTTCTTGCAGCAATCCTTGCCGTCGTGGCCCTCTTTGGAGCATTTGCTGCCTTCTTTGCAGCAATCTTTCCCGTTATGTCCTTCTTTGGTGCATTTACCGTCCTTGCAGCAATCCATTTCTTCAGCGGCGGCTTCTTCACGGTCGTATTTGCAGCATCCATGAAGTTTATTATAGGCTTCTGTAGTGGATTTAAAGCCGGCATTGTCATATCCAACATCTGCTATTTTCTGCTGGATCTTTGCTGTGTTGGTAGAACTGCTTTTATATGTTACAGTCAGTTCTTTTGTATCCTTGTTCCAACTGGCTTCTTTGGCGCCGGCATCTTTGGCGGCTTTTTCAATCTTTGATTTGCACATTCCGCAGTTCCCGGAAACATTGAATGTTTCAGTCTTTGACTGGGCAATAACATTTGCTGAAAGTCCCAGCATGAATACTGCCAGGGAAAATATTTTTAAAGATTTCATTGTAATCAATTTAAAATTTGAGATAATGATTAATAAAGAAAAATATGGTTCAACGGCCAATGACTATTGACCTTCTGCGCAAAAGGGTATTATCTCAAATCCTGAAAACACTGATCTGCAGGTAAGTATCCTGTGCAGATAACAAAGGGGGGGAGTGATTATTGAAATGTGTTTTACCGTTCACCTTATAAACAGAAGTTGCAAAAAAATCAGAAACTTCGGTGGTAAAAACATCCAAAGAGGGCAGTTGAAAAGTGGTAACAGGAATCTTTACCTGATCCTGTACCAGTTTCAGCACTTTTGTTTCATCAGTACAGCAGCCGCCGTTATCATGCAGATCCATACCGCACTGCCCGCACATTTTGGCCTTGGTTTCAAAAAGGCGAACCGACACCAGTTTTTTCATGCAATAATGTGAATTGATCACAATACCGCTGGTGGCAGCAAAATAGAGGATAAATGATATGGCAGCTATAAATGTTTTCATGAACCAGATGCAAAGATAGCATCTGTTGGCTATTTCCAAAAATGAGAAGGATCAATTCTACTTTTTTGAGAATCAGTTAACAAAGCTCCACCACACCCCCACTCTTATCTGAAGACCAGGCAAAGCATACCCCGGAGCCACCAGGTTATTATTGGTAAACCCAAAGCCTCCATTGGGCAGTTTCCGGGCTGCATTCAGGTTTTCGGCCCTTATAAATGCCTTAAACGGCCTGATGCGGAAGTGCACATAGGCTGAAATATCCGGGAGATCATTTCGTATGGTAATACTGTCCTGGTAGAAAAACTGTCCCGACGCAGGAGAATAATTATCCGCTTTGTAAGCTGCCCGATAGCGAAGTTCGGCCCCCATGGCTATATCAAGGTTTTTGAAACCAAGGTTACCCTCATAAGCAAACCTGTTGCGGGTATATATAAAAGGCACATTCAATGGAGCGGCGCCCACTTTTTGCTGGAAATAAATATCGGTATGCCAGTTCCACCTTTTACCAAGTTTGATGGTTTTATGCACAGCTATTTGCAGCAGGTTGAACAGGGAGGTTTCCTGGTTCACCTTAATGAAATCCGTAAAATAGGTATAGTTGTTCACCAGGTAATAATGCCCTGTAAGCCGGAACCGGAACGAAGGCAAAAAATACGATGCAAACAGGTGGGAGCTATTTTCTTTTTTAAGATTGGCCGGAGTTTTCTGCAAATAAAAACTGCTCCGGTTATCGAAAACAAAAGAGGGAGTGCGGCTGGTGTTCTCAAACCCTAATTGAAGGTAGCCGAGTTTTTTTCCCAGCAGGCGCTGCAGGCTGATGTGGGCATCAAAATCACCGGCATTGAAACCGGTGAAGAATAATTTTCCATTGGCCTCAATATCCCATTGCTGGTTACGACTCCTGTTCCGGTACTCCGCATGACCCAGGGTATTAAAGAAAGTTTTTTGCCCCGAAGAAAGCTCCCCGGTAATATTCTGTACGGTAAGACCGAGCTTAATAAACTGGTGCAGGTTTCTGGCATCCGGATACTGGTATATGGAAAAATCATTAGTAATAATGCGCCACTTTTCTATCAGGACCAGGGAATCAAGCGGTTTCCGCAATGCTGTATCATAATACTTTTTATAATATGCTGAATCAGCCACATAGTCCTGGAATACATATTTGTTTTTATCGAACCGGAAGGTATGCTCAAAACGCAGCCGGGGATAAAACAGCGGGATGACGGTAGAATCCGTAACTATGGAATCTTTTTTACCCAGGTCGTACTGCTGTCGCAGCAGTACAGTAAACTCATTATTCCGGTTACCGGTATTTATTCTGGAGCCAAAAAAGTCAGAGGTAAATGGATTGTCACCGCCCAGATATGTTCTGATATTAAATCTTTCCTTATAAATCGGGTCGTCCAGGATATTCGCAGTATCAATGATACCCCCGTTTTCTGAAGCCAGCATCTTGTTTCCCAGTAAAACAACATAATTGTTATACCGGAGGTTTCTGGATTGAAATTTCGATGTGAACAAATAATTGTTATGATTGGTACGCTGGTTTTGAAAAAACCCGGGTGAATTAATCAGCCGGTACTGAAAAGCAAAATTCCAGGAGGGTTTGATATTTTGGGTATGCATCACTTCAATGATCTGCTCCACCCGGCTGCCCAGAAAATAATTAAGCTCGGAATAGGGTCGGGTCGTGTTAAAGAACCTTACACTTTCCAATTTCCATTTATAAACATCAAAAGCATGAAAGCCATTATCAAACCCGGCCTGCATTACCGGTGAAAACAAGAGGGAACGGGAAGCTGTGCCGGTGTTGCCAAGATAGATATGTGTGGCTGGCACAGGGTAACGCCTTGTAAAATCATTGACAGATGAATCCAGCCAGTAATTACGGGTAGAATCAAGGTAACGGAAACTGATGGTAATGGAGTCCTCATGTTTATTACGGCGGCGGAGGCTGTCATTTGTATCAGTACCGCCTACTGAACGGCGAATGCCGCCCACCCGCTGTTGTATGCGGTTCCCGATATTGCCGGGATTGGGTTCCTGCGCATTTACGGATAATGACGCATGAAGCAGGGCGATGAACAGCAAAAGTAAATATGAATATTTTTTTACCAGGCAGTCTTTGTTTAATTGAAACAACCAATAAGCAAACAAAGATATAATCCCCTGTCAAAACGCAGCGTTAAATAACTAAGGGGATAACTCCCCGGTAAAACCGTCAAACACTGCAGCAAAACAATCCTTCAGCCTAATAATTATACCTGTAAAAATCGCAAAACTCTTCGTCACACAATAAACGCTGCAGGATTTTGTCTTTTAATACATCAATATAATCCATCCACCGTCCCTTTACTTTTATTTTTCTGTACACCAGCCGTATGCCCTGGCTGTAATCAACCCACCAGTAAACATGGCCGGTATAAAGTGGCTGTATAGGTTTGCCATCTTGCCGGTGCCAGCCATAAATAGCCACACGGCCAGGTTTGTTATCTCTGGAGATCTTTCCGCTGATGACCACATCTTTTTTGATCCCGGCTATCAAACCCCTCCTTCCCTTTCGCTGCCCCTCTATAATCAGGTGATGCTGCCACATAGTGGGTGTGCTGTCGCGGAAGGCATACATCGGTACAGGCTCCGGTCTTAGTTTGGCCGCCTTATAAATATCATCCGCCATTTTGCGGGTGGGTAAAAAGCAATGAAGTGTATCAGCGATCCGCTGTGCAGCCAGCGGGGTAAGGTTAATCCTTGCCCAGTCATCGTTTGTTCCGATACTGAGATAATCAGGCGTTACATAATAAACAGCCTTTATTGTTTTACCGGTTGATGAATCAGTTACTGAAACAGGAACAGCAACAAATTTCTTCAGAAATGCAGGAACATTCCCTGCCATCACCTCTTTTACAACAAAAGAATCCCTCGCTGACCAGTTCAATGCTGCTGCCGCTTTATAAAACTCAGTTCCGGTCAAAGAAGAAAATCTCCCCGGCCAGTTCATTCGTTTAACAGACTGGCAGGAAAAAAGAAAGACGCATAACCCGAAAAGCCGCCACATAGTTGAAAGATAGTCCATCTGCCAAAAATTCCCATTCACAATTCATCCGGCTTCGCCAGGGCTTCGTTGGGCAAGCAAATCACCTTTACTATCTTCGCCGCAAATTTTCAGCATGAACCTCCATGAATACCAGGCCAAGGAATTACTGAAGAAATACAATGTTTCCGTTCAGGAAGGATATGCCTGCACCACGGTACAGGAAGCAGAGGATGCCTACCGGCAGATAAAAACACAAACCGGCAGCAGGTTTGGAATCATTAAAGCACAAATACATGCCGGCGGCAGGGGAAAAGGCACTATAAAGGAAAATGGCATCAACGGGGTAAAAGTGGCTAAATCTCTGGAAGATGTACAGGAGTTTGCGAGCAAAATGCTGGGAGGTACCCTGGTAACCATACAGACAGGCCCCGCAGGCAAAATTGTCAACAAAATATTTGTAGCCCAGGATATGTACTATGATGGCCCAAGTGAAAGAAAAGAATTTTATCTCTCCATCCTGCTTGACCGCTCAAAAGGGCAAAATGTGATTATGTACAGCCCGGAAGGCGGAATGAATATTGAAGATGTGGCCCATGCCAGTCCCGAAAAAATTTTTAAAGAACGGGTGCACCCCTCAGGCGGTTTACAACCTTTCCAGGCAAGAAAAATTGCTTTTAACCTGGGATTAAGCGGAGAGGCTTTTAAAAACTGTATCAGGTTCGTCACCAATCTTTATAATGCCTATACAGGTTTGGATTGCTCCATGCTGGAGATCAACCCGCTTTTTAAAGCAGCCGATGACAAAATCATTGCCGTGGACTGTAAAATGAATCTTGATGAAAACGCACTGATGCGGCATCCTGACCTTGCTTCGCTGCGGGATATTACAGAAGAAGACCCTACAGAAGTGGAAGCAGGAAAACATAACCTGAATTTTGTAAAGCTGGATGGCAATGTGGGATGTATGGTTAACGGCGCCGGACTGGCCATGGCCACAATGGATATGATCAAACTCAGCGGGGGCGAGCCCGCCAACTTTCTGGATGTGGGTGGCACTGCCAATGCGCAAACCGTGGAGGCCGGTTTCAAGATTATACTGAAAGATCCCAATGTAAAGGCCATACTCATTAATATTTTTGGCGGTATTGTCCGTTGCGACCGGGTGGCACAGGGTGTGATTGATGCTTATAAGAACATCGGCAACATTCATGTACCGATCATTGTTCGCCTGCAGGGAACCAATGCGGCAGAAGCAAAAAAACTGATTGATGAAAGCGGGTTGAAGGTTCAGTCAGCTATTTTGCTGAGTGAGGCGGCTGAACTGGTAAAAAAGGCGGTAGCATAAACTTTGTAAATTGATATTCTGAGCGAAGCGAAGAATCTGATCCTGGTTAAAAACCGGGATTTTTTGTTATGTAATCCCTTCTTCAGATGCATCCAGCCAGGGCAAGGGTTTCATATTTAATGATGGTTTTCCCCCGGCCGGAGCGTCAGGAGTTTTTATTTACTTTTATACCATGGAAAAAGTGATCATCCGGTCAATTAAACCTTCCGATAATCCCATCCTTTCCAAAATTGTAAAATATACCTTAGCTGAATTCGGCGCCAACCATCCCAATACAGTTTATTATGACCCGACAACGGATACATTATATGAAGTATTTCAAAAAGAAAGATCTGCCTACTTTACAGCAGAGATGGATGGTGAGATTGTTGGTGGCGGCGGCATCTACCCTACCGATGGCCTTCCGCATGATACCTGTGAGCTGGTAAAGATGTATTTATTACCGCATGCAAGAGGTACCGGGCTTGGCAGAACCCTGATTGAAAAATGCATTGCCAGGGCAAAAGAACTGGGCTATAAGAATATTTACCTCGAATCCATGCCCGAACTGAAGCAGGCGCTGAAAATCTATGCAAGGTTCGGGTTTGAATATTTAAAAGGCCCTATGGGCAACAGCGGGCATACCGGCTGCAGTTTGTGGATGATGAAGAAAGTTGATAATCTATAGTCAAACAATTTATTTATTTCACAACCATGACTATAGCCTATTGACCTTTGACTAACGACTGACTTCCTCTACTTCGTACACAGGGCTGAACAAATACATCTTTCCAGTTTTCACTTCAACGCATTTAAACCGCTTACGCAGCTTCTCCCCTTTTTCAAAAACCCGGCCATCACTGATCCTGAAAACTGAACCTCTTGACAATTCCTCCAGAAAATGATATCCCTCCTTTCTGCTATCATATTTTTTAAGCACCCGCAGCAGGCCATCCTCCGCACAACTGCCGGCAGCAGGGCGATGCAGTGAACGTATTAACTCATTTTCTATATCAACAGGAAAAATCTTATGTTCTAAAAATTGTTTCAATAACTGACCGTAAATATTCTTCCATTCTCTTCCATGCGGCGCCGCTTTATTCGTATATCTTTCAAATGTAAGCAGGTGTGCCAGTTCATGCAGCAAAGTAATGAGGAATGAAAATTTATTGAGGTTGCCGTTTACACTGATGCGGTGGTTATGATAATTGGTGCGGTGCCGGTAATCGCCTAAAATACTTTTTCTTTCACGGGTTATGGTAAGGTGCACTTTGTACTGATGCAGGTAGTCCAATATTACGGGCCCTGTGCCATCGGGCAGGTAATGCTGTAAATGATCAACGGGAACTTCTTTTTTAGGCATTCTTTTTTTGCTTCGCCAGTTGCATAAGCGCTTTTGTTTCAAAAGCAGTATACAAAATGTACAAACCGGCACAGATCATCAAACCGGGTTTGTTCACATTCTTTTTTGCAATCATGATATATATAAATGCCGCCATTGCCAGCACAAAAAACCTGATCATAAAACTGCCAAACATGGCCCTTACAGATGACTGGGGATTGGAAGACCGGAGTGCACGGATATAAATATAGTACGCCAGCAGGCTCACCGCAAACAAAATGAGGTTACCAAACAGCACCAACTCCTGGCTTATCCCGTTTTTCACCAGCCAGTTCCTGCCGGTAATACAAAATGCAGTAATAAAAACAAAAATGAAAAGCAGCGGCCTTA
Source organism: Bacteroidota bacterium (assembly GCA_016868455.1). GTDB lineage: Bacteria > Bacteroidota > Bacteroidia > Chitinophagales > Chitinophagaceae > JJ008. The sequence continues at coordinate 99,633 of VGGV01000001.1, read as the reverse complement.
TTTGCTGAAGCGAAGTTTTATTCATCTGTATTTTTTCTGCTTGTTTCCCTGAACAGCCTGTAAAAAATGGCCGACAGGACGAACAAAGGTAATACACAGGCCAGCAATGGTGATGTATGCAGCCATTTATCTGCTTTCAGGCCGATAAACACACTTAGCCCGATGGCCACCAGCAATTGGGTGCCGAGGGCGGCGTAGCGCATTAAAAAACGCCGGTTGCTATCTGGCGGCGGCTTGCTGCTCATTGTTGTTCATCTCCACCACATTGGCCCCCATGTGGCATTGGCCGTTAAATGTAGCCGAAGGCTCCACCTGCAGTTTGCCTGCATACAGGTTACCAGTAACAACAGATTCTCCTCTTAACTGAAGCAATTCCTTAGCCCGGATATTGCCGGATACTTTGCCTACAATATCGGCCTGGTTGCCCGAAATATCTCCTTCCACCACACCGCTGGCGCCGATAATGATCTTGGCAGCGCTGGTGATGTTTCCAATAATGGTTCCGTCAATACGTAAGTCTCCGTTACTGTTGATGTCGCCTTTTACCTGGGTTCCTGCGCTTATCAGTGTGGTGCCGTTTCCGGCGGGTGTTGTTTGGTTTGGCATTTCGGTTTTGTTTTTAGCGTTAAACATAGGTTTGTGTTTTAATCGTTGGATATTTCAGCCGGCGGAATTGTCAGGCTGGTGGTATCCAGCTTCACAGTTTCGCCGCTGCCCAATGCTTTTTTTAAACCCTCAATATATTGCGCATTATAGGCATTTTGCTTTTCCAGTTCATCCACCCGGTATTTCAGTTGTTTCAGCTCAGCCACGGACTGATAACTGGTGCCTGAACCGGGTATATAATATTTCAGAGGTGTGAATACGATGAGGGCGACTGTAAGGCCTACCAGTACAACAAAAATTGTGCTGAGCATGATATAAACGCTCAGTCTGGATAACTTAAAAGTCACTACTTCCTCATAGGTATCATCATTCATCACCACCAGCCGGTAGCGGTTGCGCAGCCGCTTCAGCGTGGCGCCGGCATCTAATTTTACCATAACCAATGTTTAAGAGGTTTAAAGGTAAGCAATGAAGATTGTTTTTGCCAGCAGTTGCGGGTTTAAAACGGAAATAAAAATTGCCTTAGTTTTATACTAAAATATTTGAATTTCAGTTAATAAGCTTTTAGATTCCGCCGGAAAATGCGACCCATCCGAAATACGGTAACTGCTGTACTTTGCCTTATCCTCTGCCAGACAAGCCTCCGCAGTTTTGGACAGCTGGGCTTTGCGTTTGACATCAAAAAACCCAAGGAATATGACGAAAGGGTGCTGAGGTCAGAAAAGTCAGACCAGGGAAAATTTGGTTTGCCCAAAAGATTTATTCAGAATACGGTGACCCACTTCAACTATTATTTCAATGCAAATAATAAACTGAATGAAGTGCTGGCAAGGGCCAAAGAGGTTTTTAAAGATGATTACTCCAAACTGTTGGCCTTTTACAATTATTCGCTGGATGTTACGGCAGCAGATTCCATCCAGCTTGATTCCATTACCTACAAATCCTCCACCGGCATTGCCCTGCATGACCTGCGGGGCGACTGGGTGGACAACCTCTACCTGCTCTGGGGCGCATCTTTTTACCTGCAAAAGAAATTTGATTCGGCCTACCTGATGTTTCAGTTCATCAATTATGCATTTGCCCCGAAGGAAAAAGACGGGTATTATCTAACTATCGGCAGCGGGCGGGACGGGAACTCGGCCTTAAGCATTTCCACCAAAGAAAAAAACAGTTTGCTCAAGCGGTTACTGTCCGAACCGCCCAGCCGTAATGATGCATTTATCTGGCAGATCAGGAATTTCCTTGTGCAGGACCAGTTTGCCGAAGCCGCCAGTTTGATAGTAACATTGCGGGATGATCCTGTTTTTCCAAAACGACTGCAAAACGACCTGCATGAAGTGCAGGCTTACTGGTTTTATAAGAACAACATGTGGGACAGCGCCGCCACCCACCTTACCCAGGGGCTGGGCAATGCCCCTACCCTTCAGGAAAAAGCAAGATGGGAATACCTCGCGGCACAAATGTTTGAACTCGGCGGCAATCATAAAGAAGCCGAAAAATATTACAATAAAGTTATCGGCCACACCACTGATCTTATTCTTGAAATTTATGCCCGGCTGGCCACCATCCGCACAAATAAAGACGGGGGTGAAAAAAGCGTTGAAAAGAATGTGGAAGAGCTGCTGCGTATGGCAAAGCGGGATAAATATGAAGACTACCGTGACATAATTTATTATATGGCTGCACAAATGATGCTCGATGCCGGAAAGACGGATGATGCCATGGCCCTCCTAATAAAAAGCACCCAATTTCCCGGCAACGACCCTTCGCAGCGTAACAAGGCTTTTCTGCAACTGGCCGAGCTTTCCTTTGCCAGAAAAATGTACCGCCAGGCATTTAACTATTACGACAGTGTAAACCTCAGCGATCCATCCATTAAAAACCCCGATGCGATTACATCAAGAAAAAAATCACTCGGGATAATTGCCACCAATTATGAAATCGTTTTACGGCAGGATAGTTTGCAGCGCATTGCCGCCCTGCCCGAACAGGAAAGAAAGGATTTTGTAAAAAAGCTGGTAAAGGAGTTACGTAAACAACAAGGCCTGAAAGATGAGAGCTCCGCGGCAGTTTCCCCACTGGCTAATACAGCCCCCAATAACAATTTGTTTCCCGCCGGCCAGTCAAAAGGTGAATGGTATTTTTATAACGCCGCTTCCAAAGCAAGGGGGCTGAATGAGTTTAAAGCCAGATGGGGCAACAGGCCCCATGTGGATAACTGGCGCCGCAGCGCCGCCATCATTGGTGTTGCTGTTAATCCGGCTGGGCAAGCCGGCAATACCAAGGCATCAGCAGGAAATCCTGCAGCGGGAAGCAGTGAGCTGACATTTGATGCGCTTTACGCCAACCTTCCTATTACCGAGACGCAGCTTAAACAGTCGAACGACTCATTGCAGCAGGCATTGTACCAACTGGGCAAAGCCTATATTCAGGAAATTGAGGATTGCCAGTTGGGCACCGAAACCCTGGAACAACTGCGCAACCGGTTTGCAGGTTTTGAGCCCATGGAAGAAGTGCTGTTTAACCTATATTATTGCTACAATAAAAACGGCGAAACAGCTAAAGCTGCAGCCATAAAAAAATTAATGACTGAAAAATATGCTGCAGGCCGGTTTACTGCCATTGTGGCCACCGGGAAGAATCCGATGCTTACAGAAAAAGAAGTAGCCACTAAAACCTACGAAGGCATTTACGACCTGTTTATCGAAGGAAAATTTGACCAGGCCCTTGCTGAAAAGAAAACTGCTGATGAAAAATACGGGAAGCACTACTGGACCCCCCAGTTACTTTACATTGAAGCTGTGTATTACATAAAACAGCGGCAGGACAGTATGGCCATGCGGGTACTGGATAATATTGTCAACCAGTTTGCAGGCTCTCCATTGGCTCTGAAAGCGCAAAACCTGATGGATGTACTGAAACGAAGAACACAAATTGAAGAAGAACTGCGAAACATGGTAGTTGTCCGGGCCAGCGATTCTACGACAGGCGTAACAACTATCCAGCCGCCGGTGGTATACATACAAAAGAAAGATACAACGGTTGCCAACCCGCCACTAACAGCGGTAACACCCCCGAAACCGGGAAAAGACAGTACCGCCGCACAACCAAAAAATGCATCACCATATAGTTACAGCCCCAACGAAGCGCATTATGTGGTGCTGGCGTTGAATAAAGTGGATCCTGTTTTTGTGAATGAGGCCAGGAATGCTTTTATACGGTACAACAAAGACACTTACTACAACAAAACCTACTCTGTTGACCTCTTTCAACTGGATCCGGATAACCGCTTGCTGTTGATTGCACCGTTTGCCAATGCGCAGGATGCAATAAAATACGTGGATGCCACCCGGCCCCGTACAGCTTCCGAAATTCTACCCTGGCTGAAAGGCGGCAAATACAGTTTTCTGATAATGACTGACGGTAATTTCGACCAGTTGAAATTTAACCTTGATATAGAAGCTTATAAATCCTTTCTGAACCAGCACTGGCCCGGAAAATTTTAGCAGTCTTCTTTTGTGAAAAAATTAATCCATTCCGGTTTACCGCCGCCGGCCTTTTTCTTATTTTCGGGATTGGTTTAGCTTTCTGCTTTTCATCATAACCCATCTCTCTTATGAAAAAATCCGTTCGTATTTTCTGGCGCATTTTTCTTGCGGGTTTTGCCGCTTTGAGCCTGCTCATCCTGCTGGCCAATTTCGGTGTATTTGGCAAAATGCCCTCCCTGGCTGAACTGGAAAATCCTTCCATCATTCAGGCATCAGAACTCTATGCAGAAGACGGTACCCTGATGGGTAAATATTACACGGAAAGGGGAAACCGCAGCAATGTAAAATACCGCGACATTTCCATTCATGTCATTGATGCGCTGGTGGCCACTGAAGACGAGCGGTTTTATAAACACAGCGGTATTGATTTTAAATCCACACTCAGGGCGGTTTTTACACTGGGCGCCCTGGGCGGAGGCAGTACCATTACCCAGCAGCTTGCCAAAGCATTGCTTGACCAGGGCAGCACCAACAAAGCCTGGCGGGTAATTGAAAAGCTGAAAGAATGGATAGTGGCCATCAAACTGGAAAAAAATTTTACCAAGGAAGAAATACTCACACTTTATCTGAATATTGTCCCGTTTGGTGATAATATTTATGGTATCCGCAATGCATCCAGAACATTTTTTCAGAAAGAACCGGACCGGCTGAACACCGAAGAAGCTGCCGTGCTGGTGGGTATGCTGAAAGCGAACTACACTTATAATCCGCGGCGAAATCCCAAAGCAGCGCTTGACCGGCGCAATGTGGTACTGGGCCAAATGGAGGTCAATGGAAAAATCACTGCAGCCGAAGCAGCCCGCCTGAAAGCCCTGCCCATTAAACTCAACTATAGAAAACTGGATGAAAACACCGGCTATGCCCCTTATTTCAGGGAAGTACTTAAAACAGAAATTAAGGAGGCGCTGAAAGACATTGAAAAGCCCAACGGCAACCCTTATAATATTTATAATGACGGGCTGAAAATTTACACCACCATCAACCTGCAGATGCAGGAAAATGCTGAAGAAGGCATGGCCCAGCATATGGCCATGCTGCAACGTATTATTAATTACAGAACGGATATGAAGACGGGCTCAATCTGGAAAAACCATGAAAAAATACTGGAAAAAGCAGCCCGTGAATCAGACCGCTGGAAGAACGGAGAAGAAGACGGGCTCAGCGATAAAGAAATCAGGGCCAGTTTTGATGTAAAGGTGCCGATGAAAGTATTCGCCTGGAACAGCCGGAGGGAAAAAGATACGGTAATGACCCCCCTGGATTCCATTAAATACCATTTGCAGATGGAACAGGCCGCCTTTATGGCTATGGACCCTGTAACCGGCGAAGTAAAAGCATGGGTGGGCGGCATACATTTCAAAACATATAAAAACGACCATGTCAACCTGAAAACAAAAAGACAGGTTGGTTCCACCATCAAGCCATTTCTTTATACCCAGGCAATGGAAGAAAGAGGCTTTACCCCGGAAACGGATTGTGAAAACACTGCCCAGTTTTTTCCCGGTTCCGGTTGGGTGCCGGCCGGCCGGCGTTGCGGCGGCGGTACCATGACCATGGCCAATGCCCTGGCTTATTCCAAGAACTGTGCGACGGCTTATATCATGAAACAGGTTGGGCCCAGACAATTTGCCGATTTTCTTTCCCGAATCAATATACCCACACCGGTTAAGCCATTCCCTTCCATATGCCTTGGCACCTGTGACCTTTCACTGTATGAAATGCTGTGGGGTTACACCATTTTTGCCGGCAGGGGTTTTTCTGCAAAACCATATGCCATCAGCCGCATTGAAGACCGGAACGGCAATGTGATAAAAAGATTTGACTACAGTGTAAACCGCAAGGAGGTGGTGAGTGAAATTACAGCATACATCATGACCCGCATGATGCAGGGAACTGTGGATAAGGGTACTGCAAGGGGAATGCGGTCAAGAGTTGGCGCTGCCGAAATGGGCGGTAAAACCGGAACCACTGATGATAATGCCGATGCATGGTTTATTGGATACACCCCGCAGTTACTGGCCGGTTCCTGGGTAGGGTTTGAATATAATTTTATGCGCAATACCAGCGACGGAAATACCATTGCCCGCCCTATTACGGAATACTTCTTTAAAAAAGTACTGGCCGATAAGAAACTGGGCATTGAAAAAGACGCCAAATTCATCCGCCCTGCAGAAATGGATAATGAAATGTTCAGCGCCGACATTATTATCAGTGACACTGACCCCAACCCGGCAGGCGAAGGTGTTGACCAGGGTGTGGGAACACAAGACGATTACAATGAGTATGATTCCGGAGGCGATATACTCGGCCCTGAATCAAAACCGGTAGAGGAAAATGGCGATAAAAAACCGAAAAAGGATACCGGTACAGTGGCTGCCAAAACCCCGGCTATAAAAAAAGAAGATGATGGTGTGCCTATCGGCTCGCCGGTAAAAAAACCCGAAAAGAAAAAAGGGCTGCTGAAAAAGATCTTGGGTAAAAAAAATAACTAAGTCCGAGCAAGCAGCAGAAAGCGGTGCATGTATCAGCGCCTTTTTTGTATGTTGCCCCCGCTTAAAGTCTTTGCATGGATTATATAGCCCTTGCTATAGCCCCCGGTCTGGCCATCTGCCTGTTTATTTTTCACCGTGATGCATATAACAGGGAACCCAAGCTCAACCTTATCGTCAGCTTTTTCTTCGGAGCCGTTAGCATTATTCCTGCTTTTTTTATTGAATCTGCTTTTGTAAACAATTTCTCCAGCCGTATTGGCGATCAGGCTCTTAAAGCGTTTATTGCCGTAGCCCTCACCGAAGAGTTGTGCAAATTTGCCGTCCTCCGGTTTTATTCTTACAGGCAAAAAAGTTTTGACGAACCATTGGACGGTATTGTATACAGTGTAATGGCCAGCATGGGCTTTGCCACCCTGGAAAATATTGTGTATGTAACCCGCTATGCTGATATGGGACAGGGTTACCAGGTAGCCTTGCTGAGGATGTTTTTGGCCGTTCCGGCACATGCCACATTTGGTGTGCTGATGGGCTACCATGCAGGGAGGGCTAAATTTGAGCCGAAGCATTCAGCCAGGCTGATGGCGTTAGGGGTTTTCTGGGCGGTGCTTTTTCACGGGGCTTACGACAGTTTTCTTTTCTGGCAACACTCGCCTGAAATAAAACCTTATGTTTCCAACCTGTTGCTCGTTTTGGGCGCCGTTGTTTCTTTTATTGTTGCCTTGCGGCTTAGCCTCAAACTGATTGCGAGGCACCGGTTGCTTTCCCAGCGCACTTTCCGACCCGGAGCGGGGCTTTCCCTGCAAAAAGCTTATGAAAAAGATATTCCTCTCATCCGGGACCTTAGCCTGAAAGTGTGGCCCCAGACCTATTCCACCATCCTGTCACCGGAACAGATCAGCTATATGCTCAACATGATGTACAGCGAGCAATCGCTGGCAAAGGAGATGAAAGATAAACATGAGTTTATTCTTGTAAATGACGGTAAGGAACCGGTGGGGTTTGCCTCCTTCAGTCTTACTGAGCCTGGTGTATACAAACTCCACAAAATTTATATCCTCCCCTCGCTGCAGGGCAAAGGGGCCGGAAGGTTTGTTATCGGCGAAATTCTGAAAGCCATTGCCCGCAAAAGCGGCAGGGCGCTCCGGTTAAATGTGAACCGGAACAATACAGCAAAAGATTTTTACATTAAACTCGGTTTCGAAATTGTCGGGGAAGAAGATATTGATATAGGGAACGGGTACTTTATGAATGATTATGTGATGGAGAAAAAAATCAGTTCTGTAATTACCTAAAAACCTTTCAGCACTCCTTTACAATCCAGGAATTGAAGCGGGTCAACAGGCGTTTCAAATTCATACATGGTCAGTTCTACCCTGCTTCCCGGGCTCAGGTACCCGATCGGCTACCCCGGCTGCACCACATCGTTTCTTTTTACCAGCAGTTTGTTCATGCCGGTGTACCAGAAATAATACTCTTTGCCATTAACCTTGGCAAACAGAACAACCCCGTAGCCGCTTTCCTCTGTATTCTCTGTATTGGTGATCCTGCCCGTACCTACTGACTTCACCACGGAATCAGGCATACTCATCAAAACAATACATAAATCAGGTTCATCAAATTTCACTGCATTTTTCGGAGGAGGTACTACAGTAGCTTCGTTCAGGGGACAGGGCATCGGAAAAGAATTGTTCTGTGCCATTCCTTTCAGTGAACCCAAAAAGATCATTGCAGGCAAAAGGGCCTTAACCATTGCTTTCATACATACAATTTACAAAAAACTATCTGTAAGACGAAGCCGGGCAATAATTAGTTCCGGTCAAGATGCAATTTCTTAACCATTTCAGCACTCATGCCTTCGGCGGAAATGCCGTAACCGCTTACCAGTATTCCTTTTTTGCCGTCATTTGACTCAACAGCGTAAACAACGGCCTGGTCCGAAGGATCAGTATCCCCCTCAAACCGGTGCAATTCAGTGATCTCAAAATCCTCAATATTCAACCGGTCATCATGGCACACCAGGCAATTTTCCTCCAGATTAAAATCCAGTTCATACCCCCTCTTTCGCAATCCATTTACAGCTTCGGTAATTGTATCGTAGGTGAACATTTTCCCCTTTTTAAGAATTCAAAATTATCCCTATTTATTTAATGCCGGCAGGTTGAAAGCCGCAGAAATGTGCATAACATATTCTTACAGGATAATAAATTAAGCCTGCACATTCATCTGTTATTGTTGCATAAACAGTACCTTTGCCGCCGAAATACAAACTATGTCAACAGTAACAAAATCCATTGACTTTAGCCTGCCTTACAAAGTGGCAGACATATCCCTTGCTGAATGGGGCCGTAAGGAAATAAGACTGGCCGAAGCAGAAATGCCCGGTCTGATGAGTATCCGGAAAGAATATGGCCCGTCACAACCCTTAAAAGGTGCCCGCATTTCCGGCTGCCTGCACATGACCATTCAAACCGCTGTGCTGATTGAAACACTTACCGCCCTTGGCGCAGAAGTAAAATGGAGTTCCTGTAACATCTTTTCTACACAGGACCATGCAGCTGCTGCCGTAGCCGCTGCCGGAACGGGTGTATTTGCCTGGAAAGGCCAGACACTCGAAGAAGCCGACTGGTGCATTGAACAAACTTTGTTCTTTGGCAGTAAAGACCGCCCTCTGAATATGATTCTCGATGATGGCGGCGATCTTACTAATATGGTGCTGGATACTTATCCTGAATTGGTACAACATGTAAAAGGGATAACCGAAGAAACCACTACCGGCGTTCACCGCCTGTATGAAAGGGTGGCAAAAGGCAGCCTGTCCATGCCGGCCATCAACGTTAACGATTCAGTTACCAAATCCAAGTTTGATAATAAGTATGGCTGCAAAGAATCATTAGTGGATGCGATCCGCCGTGCCACGGATGTTATGCTTGCCGGTAAAGTGGCTGTGGTTGGCGGATATGGTGATGTAGGCAAGGGCTCCGCCGCATCCCTCCGCGGCGCCGGTTGCAGGGTAATTGTAACCGAAATTGACCCCATCTGCGCCCTGCAGGCCGCCATGGATGGCTATGCTGTGAAGAAAATGGCAGATGCGGTAAAGGAGGCGGATATTATTGTAACTGCAAGCGGCTGCCGCGACCTGATTACGGAAAAACATTTCCGGCTGATGAAAGATAAAGCCATTGTTTGTAATATCGGCCACTTTGATATTGAAATTGATGTGGCATGGCTCAACAACAATTATGGCCATACCCGGGATACCATCAAGCCTCAGGTTGACCTGTATAATATGGATGGTAAAGAAATCATCCTGCTGGCTGAAGGCCGCCTGGTGAACCTGGGCTGTGCCACAGGACACCCTTCGTTTGTGATGAGCAACTCATTCAGCAATCAGACCCTCGCTCAGATCGAGTTATGGAATAACCACAAAAATTACGAGAACAAAGTGTATGTGCTGCCCAAACATCTTGATGAAAAAGTAGCAAGGCTGCACCTTGGCAAAATTGGAGTGGAACTGGATGAACTTACCAAAGAACAGGCCGATTACCTCGGTATTCCCCAAAACGGGCCTTTCAAAGCTGAACATTACAGGTATTAAAAACTGACTACAGCATATTCAGCCCCGTAATGCGGGGCTTTTTTGTTGGGTCCGCACACCCGATGCTTTCATCTCCTCATAATTATCGGGTAAAATGCCGGGTGCTCAGATCTTTTCTTTTGGGCAGCCTTTGCAGAATTACAAAGCAAGTATTTTCTTCAACTCATCAGCGGTTACTGTCAACAGATTCACTGCCGGCAGCCGCCTTGTCAATTCCTTCCAGTTGGGGTCCTTTGTAAAAATTTTTTTCAGCATGGGCAAAGCTTTTGCCACCTGTTTGTTATTGGCCAGTGTAATCGCCGTCCAGTATTGCATCTCCAGGTTTTCAGGAAACATTTTCATTGCCGCATTGTATTCGTTTATGGCGGCAGTCATATCATTCTTTTCCACCGCAAGGTCGCCTTTGTTCATATGTTCATAGGCCAGATGAACAGAATAAAGGCGGCGCAGTTCTTTCAATGGTTCTTTGTTGTCATCCACCCGCAGGTCTACGGTTCGCTCATCCCAGGGTTTGCCTGAAGACCTGGCCGGCACTACCAATATAGCGGCTGACTGTTTACCCCGGATATCGCCGCCTGCCGCCTGTGCTGCATCCAGTGCTGTCAGCATTCTTTCAGCAAGGGGTTTGCCTTTGCCCCTTTCAAATGCAGTATACATAGCTCCCGGTACTTTGCCATTCAGCATCATGTTTGCCTGCACCGAAAACTGGTTTCCTGCGATATGCGTGGCATACTGTATGCAGGAGCTGCCGGTATGTACCGCCACATTGCCGTTTACATCCACAATGGCCAGTTGCCGAACTTCACGGGCGGGGTCGTCTTTCAGCAAAGAATCAAGTGCCTGCCTTGCTGTAAGCCCTTCTTTTAATAAAGCAAGTCCCCGTATGCCAAATGATTTATTCACGAAGGATTGGGTGGCTATTGCTCCTACTCCTGCTTCAGCCCAGCTTACCACGGTGCCCACGGAAAACCAGTGACTTTGTACTGCCACACCCATTTCCCCGGTTTCAGGGTCACGGGCCACCATAGAATAGGTATTGGCTAAGGGGTGTTCCTTGTCAAATGCCTGTGATGATACAGACAAGCAGAGCAAAACAGATGCAACTACAGTAAATATTCTTTTCATTTAGCTTTTTGGGACAAAAGATACAAAAGTTAAGACCCGGCAACCATTGATTTTTTTAATGCAGAAAAACCGGCAGGTTTCAGCTGATAAAATTCTGCCCGGAAATGTTTTGGTTCATATAAATTAAAAATTTGTCACAGCTAAATCGTATCTTAACACAAAGCTTGCCATATGAGTTTGCTTCATCAGGCGGAATGGGTACAAATGGCCCGTTCACTGTGCCGCAAAGGGTTTAACGATGAGGAGGTATCCATGCAGCTTCGTGAAAAAGGGGTTGCTGAAACGATGCTGCAGGAAATCATCTGGCAGGTGAAAAAGTTACGAAGCAGCAAAAAAAAGAAATTAGGGTTTATTTTTTGCGGCATTGGTATTTTTTTTCTGATCGCCGGTTGTATGTTTACATTTCTGCTTTACAACAGCAGCAGCAACATCAGGCCGGTGATGTACGGTCTTACCGGTATCGGCCTTGTCTTTACCATTAAAGGCATGATCGATCTCCTTGGATGGTAATAACACATAACTATGCTGAAAGGCACCCCGGCCGTATGTTGTTGAAATTATATTTTTTGCAGGTTCTTCATATCAGCTCTGCATGATCATTGACAGAAATTGTCCAGATCCTGTGGAAATAACAGATCAGCATTGACACCGGCCCTGTATTTTTTACTCACTTAAAATCAATGCACATGCACCAACAACAAATTGAAATCAGGGAACAGCAAAAAGAATCCTGGAACAAATTTTCAGGTGGCTTGGAAAAAATGGGATAATCTGGTTCTGGATGTTCTCGGACCGATGGGAGATGAAATTGTACGGCGTATCCGGCCTGCCGACGGCGAAAGAATACTGGATATTGCTGCCGGTACCGGAGAACCGGGGCTTACCATTGCGGCCATGATCCCCCGCGGAAAAGTAGTTATTACCGATCTGGCAGAAGATATGCTGAAGGTAGCCGTTGAAAATGCGGCCCGGCGACGCATCAGCAATATTGAAACAAAGGCATGTGATGTTTGTGATCTGCCATTTGCCGATAACCATTTTGATGCCATCAGTTGCCGGTTTGAGTTTATGTTCTTTCCCGATATGGAACTGGCGGCCCGGGAGATGTTCAGAGTGCTTAATCCCGGCGGTCGGATGGCCACTTCGGTATGGAATGTTCCTGAAAAAAACTTTTGGGTTACTGCCACCATGGGCACTATCCAGCGGAATATGGAACTGCCACCCAATCCCCCCGGCGCCCCGGGTATGTTTCGCTGCTGTAAACCCGGTTTGATGAAAGAAATTTTTGAGGCGGCCGGTTTTAAAAACGTTACTGAAACAACAGTTCCTTCCCTGCTCAGAAGCGGGACTGTTGAAACGTACTGGAATATGATGACGGAAGTAGGCGCACCCATAGTGGCGGCGCTCAGCAAAGCTGATGTGGCCATGAAAGAAAAAATCAGGCGGGAAGTTTTTGAAGTGGTTGCCCGGCGTTATCCGGGTGAAGTGGCAATAGACGCATCAGCCCTTGTTATCAGTGCAGAAAAATAAAGGGTACTGCGCCTTCCGTGCAAAGATGATGTATGTTTGCAGCATCTTGTATCATAAAAAGAATAACACATGTTGCGGATTAGCCTTTGCCTGCTGCTTTGCTTTCCCATAAACGCTTTTTCACAAAAGCATTTAGATAAAACAAAGGAAGAAGTAAAGAAAGAACTGGGAAAATATGTGGCAGCCAACAGTCAGCTCCGGCCTGCATTAACAGAAACCGACAGTACCCTGGTTTTATCGGTTACAGAACAGTCGCAGCCGGCATCATTTGTTTACGGCTTTGACAGAACCACCGGTAAATGCAATTACCAGCAAACAAAGGCCAGTTGTGACTCCTGCTACAAAAAGTATCTTAAAACCCTGCTTGATCAGAATGTATACCGCTGGAAAAAGATAAACGAGAACCAGTACGTTTCCGCATTTGAATACCAGTTGCTGCTCGAACTGCCCGCAGAAGCTAATGAATATTCTTTTATCCTTTTTAAAACACAGTGGACAAAGGAGCTTTATGATTTACTGATTAAAGACTGACTGAACGGGGGTATCTTTTTTTCCCGGGGGCCTATTTTTCCAGCAGCCCGTCGGTTCTCCATTGCTTAAAAATATTAATGGTACTGTCGCTGAGCTTGGCAGTTTTCTTAAACGGCATAAAACCTTTTTCGCCGGGGTTTAGCTCTATCCGGCGGATGATTTCATCAATGTCTGTTTTTACATTATCAAAATTGTCATAAGGTTTTTTATTCCCCCCATTGGCAGGAATATGACAGGGTGAGCAGTTGTCCGCAATCAAAGTCTGCAGGTTGGCAGCATATGTCATTTTGGGAACCGGTGTGGCCGCTGCTTTTTTGGAGGGGTCGCAGTTGGTTAACACAAGCATCGCGGAGCCAATAAGAGCCAGAACAAATAGTTGCTTCATATTGGTTATGTTTTAAAGCGAAATATAAGTAAAAATATGCGGTGTGGAGCACCGGTTATCACATCGCTTCCCATCTATAACCGGTTGCCCGCTTCTGGCCATGTTAAGATAAATTTGTCCCTTCTATGTTACATGCAACAGCCCGCACCTACCGCAATGCCTATTCAGGTATTTCCCGGGAAACCTGGCTGCTCTCCCTTATTATACTGATCAACCGGAGCGGTACGATGGTAGTGCCGTTCATGACACTTTACCTCACCCAGAAAATGGGATATACCGTTGGTGAGGCAGGAATTGTGTTTGGGTTATTCGGCGCCGGGGCTTTCAGCGGTGCCTGGCTGGGGGGAAAACTCACCGACAAAATTGGTTTTTACCCGGTACAACTTATCACTCTTACCGGGGGCGGAATATTGTTCATTATTCTCGGCCGCAGCCCTTTTGCTCTGGTTGCTGCTGAAACCTGCCCAACATATCCCGGTTCACCCCGAAGCTCTAAAACTTTCACCCGCTTCGCCTGCTTACCGGGATAAGGCCTTCATGTATTTTATTCTCATTACTGCTTTATTTGCCGCACAATTGGCGGAATACGGTGGATTTAAAGCATTGTGGTGGGTGGTGGGCGGCCTTTGTTTTGTAACTGCCCTTGCATTTCGCCGATTGAAAGACTGATGCCGGATTGACCCGGCCGCCGCCGATTCATGCAGTCGCTTTTCATCCGGTACGGCATCAGTTCTGAAATATTCAAAGCCTTACTTTTGCCCAAAATTATTTTCATGCGAAAGATGCTGATAATACCGTTTCTGCTAACTATTTCATTCGGAGCTTTTACTCAGTCAACCGTTCAGCGGCCCAGGCTGATAGTGGGGCTTGTTATTGACCAGATGCGGTGGGACTATCTTTACCGGTACTACGACCGGTATGCACCCAATGGCGGTTTTAAGCGGATGCTGAGCCAGGGTTTTACCTGCGAAAATACCATGATACCTTATGCCCCCTCGGTTACTGCCTGCGGACTCAGTTGTATCTATACCGGCGCTGTACCCGCTGTCAGCGGCATTACCGGTAATGCCTGGTGGGACAGCGAGCTGATGCGCAGCGTTTACTGTACAGAAGATAAAACGGTTAATACAACAGGCAGCGCCTCATCCCGGGGACAGCAGAGCCCGAGAAATATGCTGGTGACCAGCATCTGTGATGAGCTTAGGCTTGCGACCAATTTTAAGAGTAAGGTAATTGGTGTGGCCATTAAAGACCGGGGAGGCATTTTGGCTGCAGGGCACAGCGCCAATGCCGCTTATTGGTACGACATCAGCAGCGGCAACTGGATCAGCTCTACCTATTATATGAATGAATTGCCCAAATGGGTAAATGATTTTAATGCAAAGCAACTGGTGACCCAGTACTACCAGCAGGGATGGAACCTGCTTTACCCAGCCGGCACTTACCTGCAAAGCACGGCAGATGCAAAAGAGTATGAGGCCAAACCTTTCGGCAATACATTTCCCTATGATCTGAAACAATTCATTGGTAAAGACTACGGGAAAGTTTCCACCACTCCTATGGGCAATACCATGACCGCTGAGTTTGCCAAAGCCGCACTAATGGGAGAGCAACTGGGCGCCGATAACATAACCGATTTCCTGGCCATCAGTTTTTCTTCGCCGGATTACATCGGGCATTCATTTGGCCCCAACTCCATTGAAGCAGAGGATGGCTTTTTGCGGCTGGACAGGGAATTAGGCACTCTGCTCGATTTTCTTGACCTGAAAGTGGGAAAAGGACAATCCACCGTTTTCCTTTCTGCCGATCATGGAGTAGCGCATATCCCTGAGTTCAGCATTGAAAACAAACTTCCCGGCGGCAGGGTAATGATGGGCACCCTGACAACCAATCTGAATAAAGAACTGTCTGAAAAATATAAAATCAATCCCCTCATTGTGTCAGACGATAATTACCAGTTGCACCTCAACCACCGGGCCATTGATTCAGCAAAGCTGGATGAAGAAGAAATAACGGAATGGCTGATAAAAAGGCTACGGAACGAACCCGGAATAGACAGGGTGTTTGCCCTTGAAGACCTGAATGAGACGCCCTTGCCTGCTTCCGTTCGAACGGCGCTGAACAATGGCTACCATCCAAAAAGAAGCGGCGACATACAACTGCTGTTTAAACCGGGGTATACCGAGTCGTGGAGCAATACCGGCACCACGCATGGATTATGGAACCCTTATGATGCACATATTCCGCTGCTCTGGTACGGCTGGGGCATCCAAAAAGGAAAAACCAACCGGGAAGTGCTGATGACCGATATTGCCCCTACCCTAGCGGCCCTGCTGAAAATACAGATGCCCAACGGGTGTACCGGCAGGGTAATTGAAGAAGTACTAAAATAGATGATGCAGCAGACAATGAAATTTTTGTGCATTCAATTATATCCATTAAGCCAAAAGAATCATCTATGAAAAGGATAAAGAATTTTGTTGTTGTGGTTATCCTGTTTATTACTGCGGGTATTGCCAAGGCACAGCAGGTTGACAGCATTAAGTTTTTTACAGACGAACAGCCTGTTGAACTGACACTGACCACCGACATCAGGGGCCTGCAAAATGAAAGCGACCAGGATGTGTTTCAGCCCGCCACAGCCAAAATGAAATTTCCTGACGGCACTGAGATTGAAGAACCGGTACAGGTGGGGGCCCGTGGAAAATTTCGTCGTGGCTATTGCCGTATCCCTCCCATCATGATGCAATTCAGGAACGCTTCATCCCCCAGGTTCGCATCGCTGGGCAAACTCAAATTGGTGATTGCCTGCGGCGCCGCTACTGCCGATGAAGAACTGTTGCTGAAAGAATTCCTTGTATACAAAATCTACAACCAGCTTACGGATATGAGCTTCCGGGTACGGCTGATGAAAACTACCTATAATGACAGCCGCGGCAAGATCAAATCTTTTACCCAATATGCATTTATGCTGGAAGATGACGGCGATATGGCCCGGCGAAACGGCTGCAAAAAAAGAACTCACGGTCAGGTGCTGACGGAATCTACAGACAGGGCGACCATGACGATGGTGGCGATCTTTGAGTATATGATCGGCAATACGGACTGGTCGGTGCCCAATGATCATAACATCGAACTGATCTTCAGCCGTGAAAATCCGGCATTACTGCCCTTTTCCGTTCCTTATGATTTTGATTACTGCGGACTGGTGGATGCATCTTATGCAATCCCCAATGAAATCATCGGTACAGAAAAAGTAACAGAAAGGGTGTACCGTGGTTTTCCCCGCAAAATGGATGAGCTACAGACCGTCCTGGATGCCTTCAGGGCAAAAAAAGAAACCATCCGCTCTTTGGTCAAAAACTTTACGCTGCTGGGTGAAAGGGTACGCAACAACATGATCCGGTACCTTGATGATTTTTTTCAGATGATCGAAAACCGCAGTGAAGTAAAGTCGGTATTTATTGATAACGCAAGAAGCAGTTAATACAACATACTATGGAATTAAAAGCACAATTTGAGCAGGCAGCTGCTGACAGTAAAAGTCTTTCTGAAAAGCCTTCTAACGAAGTGCTGCTGCAACTCTATTCACTTTACAAGCAGGGTAGCATGGGTGATGTAAACACTGACCCTCCCTCTAACCCTTTCGATTTTGTGAACAAGGCCAAATACGAAGCCTGGGCCGGGCTGAAAGGCAAACCGCAGCAGGATGCCATGCAGGAGTATATAAACCTGGTGAATAAGCTGAAGGGTTAGACATCCCTCAGTAGCGTTTCATAGACTGAATTTATTTGTTTCCCAATGATGTCAGGACTGAACCGCTCTGCGGCATCTGCTGCAATGGATTTGCGGTCAAAGTGGGCATAACTTTGCATGACTTCCAGCATCGCCTCCATCAGTTCTGCTTCATCTCCCGGCTGCACCAACACACTGTTGCTGGTGTTAACCAGTTCGGGAATTCCGCCCACATTCGTAGCTATTACCGGCAGGCCGCAGCAGAATGCCTCACCAATCACACAGGGCGAATTCTCGATATTACTGAACAGCACCAGGCAATGGGCCTGCTGCATTTCCTTTGCCACCTGTTCATAAGGCACTTCACCCCTGAATGAAATAGCTCCATCCGCAATTTGAAATTTGGCTGCATATTGCCGGATGGCAGGATCTGTATCCCCCACCATTATCAACTCTGTATTATTATGATGAACATGCAGTTTTGCAAATGCCCGCAAAATTCCCTCTGCATTCTTCAGTGCAACCATATTGGATACATGGATAAAACGAAAAACCGGGGAAGGATTTTCTTTATAACAGAATAACCGGGTATCCGTTACATTGGGTATTATCCTGTAGTTTTTTTTTGCACAAACCTGTTCACTCCCTCTGCCAGGTATTTGCTTACGCTGATGAAATCTGATACCTCCTCAAAAACCTGCCGGGTAAACCTCTTAAAGAACCTGCTCCTGTTCGCATAGTTGTCATCAACCACATCATTGTAAATACCCCAATGTTCTGTAACCACAAAAGGCACTTTGTACCGCCGCTTGAACCATACTGCCATGATTCCCGCTTTCACAGGCACCTGCACATGTACAAGCGAGGGCTTCCCGTTTATAACTACATAATTGCGGAGCGCCTGCCGGTATAAAAATAACCATCTGTAATGTGCCCGGAACCTGCCCCAGGCAGAAGTTTGCTTCCTGTAATAAATGATTTGCTCTGTCAGGCCGCCTGCTGTGCGGATGCTCACAACTTTTTCTTTTGTTTCTCCCGTGGTATCGGCGGCCAGGTGTATCACATGTATATCGTTATACAGCGCAGCGGCACGGGCATGTCGCTGAATAAAATCGCCGTTGAACGGTTCCGGCTTATTGGGATACCAGTTGCAGAGCCAGAGATTTTTTTTCCGGGTCATAAAAGCTAAAAGTACAAATATCAGTCAGCAATCTGTCCAGAAAGCGCTATTGAAGAACTGGCACCAGTTTCAGAAAATCTTTCCGGTTCATATAGTAAAACATCAGCAGGTAAACCAGCGGAAGAAAACTGAAGACCTTCAGGATGAGCTGTCCGCTATAAAGCCCGCCAAGATATAACCCTGCAAGTAAGGCAAACCCTGCCCCCAGTTGCAGATCGCTGATGGCGCAAACTACCTTAAAGCAATAGGTGTGAATGTCTTTATACACCAGTTTCAACGGCTGTGTAATATGATAACCATCGGTGATAACAATCCTCGGGTTGTTTTCAGCCACGGGAATAACTACAGGCCTGGTATTCTGCAAAGGATAAATCTCACGGCCATTCACCACAGCCCTTATCTTCAGAAAGCTCAGCAACACCTGGTTCTTTCGCTGCAGTACTATATGAAAGGGAAACTGGTTGATTGGTTAACAGGTTAATCAGTTATCAGTGGCAGGGTGGTAAACACCGGGTCTTTCCATCATCAATCACTACTCACTGCTTCAGCGCCTTAATGATCTCAATAAAATCAGCCGCCACCAGGGCGGCCCCGCCCACCAGCCCCCCGTCCACATCGGGGCAACTGAACAGTTCTTTGGCATTGTTTGCCTTCACACTGCCGCCGTACAGAACAGGAATTTCATCTGCCACTGCAGCGCCATAATGTGCTGCTATTACAGAACGCAAATGCCGGTGTATTTCTTGTGCCTGCTCTGTGGTGGCTGTTTTACCGGTGCCAATGGCCCAGATGGGCTCATAGGCAATAATAATGGTTCTTATCTTATCGGCCGGCAGATGAAACAGGGATTCCCTCAGCTGCACGGCCACATAATCATTTTGTACTCCGGCTTCCCGTGCCTGCAGTGGCTCGCCACAGCAAAAAATGGGGGTGATGAAATGATCCAGGCAAATATTTACTTTTTCTGCCAGCAGGGCGTTGCTCTCGGCATTGTACTCCCTCCGCTCACTGTGGCCGATGATGCAGTAGTTAATGTTCAGGGAATGCAGCATTTCTGCCGACACTTCGCCGGTATAGGCCCCGTTTTTTTTGTGATGGCAGTTTTGCGCCGCTACTTTATAGTTGCCGTTGAATTCCTCTTCCACTTCACTGCGGGTCATCAGCAGGTAAGGATAGGGAACGGAAAAAATAGTAAGCTGATGGTTCTTTAATACGATATCAGCACCCAATATTTCGTCGAGCAGTTTTTCAGCTTGCTGATAGGTCAGGTTCATCTTCCAGTTGGCAGCGGCTATTTGTTTTCTCATGTTTATCAATTATCGTTTAAAGGTCTTTTTAGAATAATCATTACGTCCCTGGTCTCACCCAGGTGCATATTCACATCGGTAGCGTTAACTACCTCCCAGCCTTCCCGACCCAATTCGTTTAGTTTTTCATTCAGCAATTCAAAATCCACCTTGCCGCCCCTGCTCCAGATGCTCCTTTAGCTGATACCTGTAACAATTTGTATTCAAACTTCTGCATAATAAAAAGGGTATTACCTAATCTGCGTTTCACATTACTCCGGTATCAATTGTCTAACCCCTGCTTCAAAACTTATCAAATACATACTTCAGCACACTTCTTTCATCCTCACTCAATACCTGGTTCTTTAATTTTTTCCAGTCAGCAATATCCAGCAGGGCTTTTTCAAAATCATACCGCTGCAGCCCATCACTGCCCCAGCTGAAACTGGGAATGTATTTTGGTGTAAGCCCGCTGCCAAATACATTGCAGCACACACCTATCACTGTACCGGTGTTCACAGCCGTGTTCACAGCGGTTCTGCAAAAGTCGCCCATCAGCATTCCGCATTTTTTTCCGGCATTCATTTCTCCCTGCGGCGTCCATATCCGCACATCGCTGGCGTTATTTTTCATATTGCTGTTGGTGGTGCCGGCGCCCAGGTTGCACCATTCGCCTATTACCGAATCGCCAAGATAACCATCATGGGCTTTGTTGCTGCAACCAAACAAAACCGAATTTTTTATTTCACCCCCTGCCACACAGTAAGGACCCAGTGTGGTGGCGCCATATACTTTCGCTCCCATCTTCAGGCAACCGGCTTCACCCATCGCAAAGGGCCCGCGGATGATGCAGCCTTCCATCACTTCGGCATTTTTACCAATGTATACCGGGCCTGTAGCTGCATTAATGATGCAATGCTCAACCCGGGCTCCTTTTTCAATAAATACCTGCCCTGGCTTTATTACCCGGTTTGTTTTGGATATAGACTGTGATTTGCGTCCTCTTGTCAGTAATTCAAAATCCTGCCGGATGGCCCAATCATTCAGCTGAAAAATATCCCATGGGTATTGTATTTGTTTCACGGGTTCTTTCAGCGTAACAGCCTGCCCCACTTTTATCTTGTAGCGGTCAATGATTTCATTTTTGGTAATGCGGTATACCACACCGTTGCCCGATGGGGTGGCCGTAAATTCGCCGTCTTTCAGTTTCATCACCGCCTTCACCAGCCGCCGGGAGGGCAGCACATTGCCATGAATCATAAAACACACTCCTTCGCCAATCGCTTCATCAATGTTCACTGAACGTTCCAGGTCTTTATAATCGTCTTCTTTTTTATCGTAGGAAGGCAGCCCTGTCATCCGCTCCCATTTTTCCCGGATGGTGAGTATACCCACCCGTATATCCTGTATCTGCCTTGTCAGCGTAAAGGGGTGCAGGTTCTCCGGCTGGCAAAATTCCTCGGTAAAGATGAGCTTGTTCATGAAAGGGCAAGATACTAAAGAGCTGAAATCTAAATGGCCCTTAGCGCAAACAAAAAAACAGGGAGAACGATGAAAACGTTTCTCCCTGCGGTGAGTTTACTATTATATCCAAAAACTGCCGTGATGTGTTTATGGCTGTTTGGTTGTATCTGCTGCAGGCGCTGTTTGGTCCGCAGCCGGGTTTTGTGATGCGGGCTGCATCATTTGCGTCAGTTCTTTCGGGTCCATAAACACCCAATGCTCTACGGCTTTTCCATCTTTAAACCTGGATAAATCCACACTGGTCATGGTGACAGGTTTGCCGTTCATTGTGCCGGACATAGTGGCCCATGTCATCACATAGTCATCATCGGCCATTTCATGCGCTGCGGTTGCTTTCATATCCGGCATCATGGCCCGGTACCGCTTCATTTCGCTGATGATATTGTCAAGCCCCACCACATCGCCGGTTTCGCCGCCATGGTCCACGGCATCTTTGGCAATGTAATCCCCCATTTTACTGAACTCACCTGCCTCATAGGCCTTCATAATAGCAGCATTTACTTCTTTTTTCTTTTTGGCTGTGGCCGACATACCGCCGCCACCGCAGGAAAGAAGGGAAAAAACTACAGCAGCCGGAAGAATGAATAAAAACTTTTTCATGTTGGTTTGTTTTTTAGGGGGTAAACGGTAGAAATAATTTCCGGTTCGGACATAAAGATAATTGCAATTGCATATCGCCACGGTTCGAGCCAACATGAATCGGAACTGAACCATAAACAGGGCCGGTTTGGTAATTTTAACAGGTATTGTGATAGCCTGCAGATAGATTCAGGTTCCTTAGTTGCTACTTTAATACCCGATGAACCCTTCTTCAACCCATAGCATGTATTATGCAGCCATTATCTGCCCCGCACAGATCAATGATAAGGTATTGCAGTACAAGCAATGGATGAAGGAACAATTTGGCTGTACAGCAGCTTTAAAGTCGCCGGCACATATTACCCTTGTACCTCCTTTCTGGTTTGAAACCGCAAAAGAAAATGAATTGCTGCAAACACTTCAGTCGTTTACCAGTGTAATAAACCACCTGGAAATTCACCTTTATGGATTTAGTCATTTCGGGAAAAGGGTATTGTTTATCGGTGTACCGGAAAATTTTAATCTGAACCGGATCAAAAATGAAACGGAAGGGCATTTCACATCCGCATTTGCCCAAAGTATAAAGAAAGATGACCGGCCCTTTCATCCGCATGTAACCATTGCCACCCGTGACATGAAACCCTCCCATTTTGAAAAAGCCTGGGAATATTTTTCCAGACATAAATTTGATGAAACTTTTACGACAAAGACTATTTCTCTTCTCAAACTCGGCGATGGAAAATGGAATGTACCAGGTGAAAAGGATTGGCAGGTGCAGAAGAATCTTTTTGATTGACTGGCCAACCACCGGAACCGGAAAATAATTTAACCAACAGCGATCTAATAGCAACCGGGAGGGTCGGAAAAAACTGAGTTCAAGACACCGGCCTGAAAAATAGCTTATTCATCAAGAGGGGTCTTTTTTTGTTCAGACATATATTTTAAAGTCAGTAATCCGCCGGCTGCATCAACCAGGAAATGCAGCAGCATTACGGTCAGTAAGGAACCGGAGCGAATAAACAAAAAACCAAATAAAAAAGACAAGATGAGTATTTTGATCAGGGCCCTTCCCCCCTGGTAATAATGCCCCATGCTGAAAGCAACACCGGGAATCAATACCGCCCATAGCTCTGTATGGCCCCAGCCTGCAAATAATCCGAGGCAATAATTAATCAGGAAGCCCCTGAAAATTATTTCTTCAAAAACACCGGCGCTGAAACACATCACCAGGTAAAGCGGAAACTCTTGCCGCCGGGTGGGTGTAAAAGGGATCGTTTTCAGCCATTCCCTTCTCGCTTTTTCAAGCCTTGTTTCCGAACCAATTACTGAAATGGTATCGGCAATATAAAGTGCCATAAAAAGCGCAACAACCCACCCCCATGATTGCAGCGGGCCGGGCCGGATGAAACCGAGCGCCGTCAGTGGCCGGCTGAACAAAAGCCACACGACAATTATAATGGCCGCCATTAAAAAGAGTGAAAAACTAACCGACACATATACCTGCTTCTTTTCTGTACTGCTAAACCCTGCTCCTGCAGAACTTTTGGGTCTATTATAAGCAGCAAAAACAGGCAGCGTTATGCCAAATATAAAAGCAAGAATATGATCAGCCCAAAGCGGAAAATTCTCCATTTCTTTACTTCCTGTATGACTTTGATCTGTGGTTTGTCTGCCCTTTTGTCACTGCCCTGGTTCGTGCCGGCACGAACAGGGTTGGAGAAAACGGCTTAACGGCCGTAAACTTTACCTGCACCTATGTTCTCAGTATCTTCTCCATTTTCCTGCCTTTTGCCAGTTCATCTATTAACTTATCCAAGTACCTCATTTTCTGGTAAAGTTCGTCTTTGATTTCTTCAACCCGGTAGCCGCATATTGTCCCTGTAATTTTTGAAACATTGGGATTAATTTGTGGCGCCTGCTCAAAA
This sequence comes from Bacteroidota bacterium, assembly GCA_016868455.1. Taxonomy (GTDB): domain Bacteria; phylum Bacteroidota; class Bacteroidia; order Chitinophagales; family Chitinophagaceae; genus JJ008. The sequence continues at coordinate 75,592 of VGGV01000001.1, read as the reverse complement.
AAAGTTTTAAAATCAACTTTTTTATCAAGCTGCTTTTGCAGCGTCTTTTTATCATAGCCGGTCAGCCAGAAAATAATGGTATCTACTTCTTCCTTTGTACGTCCTTTTGCCTCCGCCTTTTTTATATACAGGGGATAAACGCTGGAAAATAAAATTCTGTAAACTCTTTCTAAGTCTATTCCAGTTATTTTGTATCAGTACCCAATATACCAAGAGGTTAAATACTTACCAAAAGAGTATAGCATCAGTAAAATTTACTGCTCTCAGCGTTTGGCTTAAGGCCCGGATCAGTGATCAGGTAGCCTGCAGGTTTGTTTATTTATATCAGGTATGGATGGCTTGGGACTTTCAGGTAAATAAGTAGCCCTGATACACGGGTGGGAAAGATATAAACCAAAATTCCCGAAGCAATACTATCTTCATAAAAATTTTACATGAAACTTTTTGTTGCAGGCCTTCCTTACGACCTTGATGACGCAGAACTGGAAGAAATTTTTGAAAAATTCGGTGCGGTCATTTCCGCCAAAGTTTCTATTGACAGGGAAACAGGCAAAAGCCGCGGATTCGGCTTTGTTGAAATGGAAAAAGAATCTGATGCCAAAGACGCAATTGAACACCTCAAGGATATTTCGCTGGGCAAAAAACCATTGGTGGTAAAAGCTGCCGATGATAAACCCGGCGGCGGTGGGTATAAAAAGCCGGGTACCGGATTTGACCGGAGGAGGTATTGAGCCGCTGATTCGTTGCACCTGTCCCGCACACATGCGGGAGACTCAGCATAGCTTTCCTATATTTTTATTTTCTTTATTGAGTTGGAAGACTCAGGAGAACTGGGGAACGGTATAAAAAAGAAAATTGTTGGATCTCATTCTTTATATTAAATTTCCCTTATATTTTCCCAATAAAACATACTCAATATGATAAATTTAATAGTAGGGGCATGTTTTTTACTATGCCAATATGCGCAAGCTCAAATAAATACAGTTTTTTATCTTAGTTGGCAAGAGCGATAGTAATATTGTAACCGCATTTAAGGGTATTAATTCAGAAAAACCAAATCCAAATTTTGGTATCGAACGTTCAACTACCAATGATGGAGATTTAATGCTTTCAGCAGATTTTGGCTTAATGGATGAGTATTTCTTCAAATGCTTAAATATCACTTGCATATTTCAGCGCACCGACAAAAAAGAATATTGTACCGACCAAATGATTTATGGAAGCATTCAATATGCAAACCATTATTTATCCTTCATAAAGGACAATTTTAAATTTATAAAAGAAAATACTTGGGAAATGAACTACTATGATACTCAGTTAAAAGTAGAAGCCAATTACATAAAACAGGAAAATAAATTTGTAGTAATATTTCGATTAAAAGAGAAATGAATAGTTATTACTATCCTCTAAAGTATTTACTTACCGGTTACAAGCCTTGCACTTCCATTAAAATCGTTTGTATTTACATTATTTATAATGCCATAGACATAGGGAACAATTGGCTTCGGTCTATAGGCAACCTGTTTTTGAAACTCTAGGTGAATTTCAATTCTCTCTCTTTTAAAGTCCTCAGTAGGTAAATGAATTGTGTCAATCATGAGTTTCAGTTTAATATGAAATGAAAAATCTGATTAAATTTTAGTTAACCTGTAACAAGAATCACTTCTAACATGAAGTATTACAAAAAATTACTTCACCTCCTCATATGGCACATCCGTCACAGCCTCTCCCTAACCCTCTCCTGAAGGAGAGGGAACAGAGTCTGAGTTTCGTTACTTGACTTCTTCATAAGGAACGTCGGTAACATTGTCGGTTCCTCCCGCCGCTGCACCCTCAGGTTGCCCTTGTCCGCTTGCAGCTTGCTCACTTGAAGCTTGCGGCTGTTCCTGCGTAGCCTTATACATATCCTCACTCGCCGCTGTCCATGCAGCATTCAATGCGGCCATCGCTGTATCAATAGCGGCTAAGTCCTGCGCCTTATGTGCCTCTTTTAATTTTTCGGCAGCCTGTTCAATGGCTGTTTTCTTTTCAGCGGGTATTTTTTCCCCGTATTCTTTTAATTGTTTTTCTGTCTGGAATACGAGACTGTCGGCCATATTCAGTTTCTCCACTTTTTCTTTCTCCGCTTTATCAGTTGCTTCATTGGCTTTTGCTTCGGCTTTCATCTTTTCCACTTCTTCTTTGCTTAAGCCACTGCCGGCTTCAATATGTATCTTTTGTTCTTTGCCGGTGCCTTTATCTTTTGCAGTTACATGCAGTATGCCGTTGGCATCAATATCAAAGGTTACTTCTATCTGCGGTATGCCTCTTGGTGCAGGCGGTATGCCATCCAAATTAAATATGCCAAGGCTCTTATTGTCCTTAGCCATGCTTCTCTCTCCCTGTATCACATGTATCTGCACACCGGGCTGGTTATCGCTGGCCGTGCTGAACACTTCTGATTTTTTGGTAGGAATGGTCGTATTAGAAGGAATCAACGGAGTTAATACACCACCAAGTGTTTCAATGCCGAGTGTAAGCGGTGTTACATCCAGTAACAATACATCTTTTACTTCACCGGTCAGCACAGCGCCCTGTATGGCTGCGCCTACGGCCACCACTTCATCCGGGTTCACACCTTTATGGGGTTTTTTGCCAAAGAATTTTTCTACTATTTCCTGCACTTTAGGTATCCTGGTGCTTCCGCCCACCAGTATCACTTCGTTTATGTCTGAAGGCTTCATGCCGGCATCCTTTAGCGCCTGCTCGCAGGGCTTCAGGCATCTTGCAAACAAACTATCCGCCAATGCTTCAAATTTTGCACGGCTCAGTTTTTTTACCAGGTGCTTGGGCACACCATCAACAGCCGTGATATAAGGAAGGTTTACTTCCGTTTCGCTGGAAGAGGAAAGTTCGATCTTGGCTTTTTCAGCAGCATCTTTCAAACGCTGCAAAGCCATCGGGTCTTTGCGCAGGTCAATGGCTTCATCTTTTTTAAATTCTTCAGCCAGCCAATCCATCACTACTTTATCAAAATCATCACCGCCCAGGTGGGTATCACCATTGGTGCTTTTTACTTCAAACACACCATCGCCCAGTTCCAGCACAGAGATATCAAACGTACCGCCGCCAAGGTCAAACACGGCGATCTTGTGGTCATGTTTGTCTTTATCCAAACCATAAGCCAGCGCAGCAGCTGTGGGTTCGTTCACAATGCGGCGAACATTCAGTCCCGCAATTTCACCGGCTTCTTTGGTAGCCTGGCGCTGTGCATCGTTAAAGTAGGCAGGCACGGTAATTACCGCTTCAGTTACCTCATGGCCGAGGTAATCTTCGGCTGTTTTCTTCATTTTCTGCAGCACCATCGCAGATATTTCCTGCGGGGTGTACAGCCTGCCATCTATGTCAATGCGGACTGTATTATTGTCGCCTTTTACCACCTTGTAGCTCCAGTGGGTAATTTCCTCGCCTACTTCATCAAAGCGTCGGCCCATAAAACGTTTTACCGAAGCAATGGTATTATGCGGGTTGGTAATGGCCTGGCGCTTGGCCGGATCGCCCACCTTACGTTCGCCGTTCTTCAAAAACGCTACAACTGAGGGAGTTGTACGGCGGCCCTCATCATTTGCTATAACCACCGGCTCGTTGCCCTCCATTACGGATACGCAACTGTTGGTGGTTCCAAGGTCAATTCCTATAATCTTTGCCATAGTAAAATTTTTTTGTCCTTATTTGATTATCAACGATTATGCCGTGTGGCGGGAGGGTGAAAAATTGGCAGGTTATGCAACCGGCTTCAGTGCTTATGGCATCGCCTGTTGCGCCTGCCCGACCAAAACGAAGTGGAGGCGGGTGTCACACCCGATAGCTATCGGGTTCATCGCCTGCCTGCCGGTTTACCTACCGTAGGTAGGCAGGCAGGTCCTGTATGCTGCTCATCAGACCCACCCCAACTTACCAAAGCAGTAACCTTTCTTCATTTCTCCCCTCCTCCGGAGGGGATGTACCCGAAAGCGGTTCGTCTCTCACTCTACGAACTGAAACAACCTTCATCCCCGCCCGGGAGGGGCGGCAATCTTCCCGCACAAAGAAATCTTCAAAAGGTGGGGTTAGGCATCCGCCTCAGCAAGATTCAAGAACCCCGATTCTTCAATCCGTCTTACTTTTATTCAAACAAAACCAATATATGGCCAATGCTATTGCAGATAAGCTCCGCATCAAACCCAATTTCACCCTGCTTACGCTGAATGCCCCGGCTGATTTTAAAAAAGGGCTGGGCAAGCTGCCTGCCGGTGTTACGATTACAGATTCCGGGAGCACTTATAACCAGGTGCACTGGTTTGTATTGAACCGGGCGCAACTGGAAAAAGAAATGAGCAGAGTGATGAAACTGGTAAAACCGGAAGTGACGGTATGGGTGTATTACCCCAAGGGAACATCCAAAATACAAACAGATCTTACCCGGGACAAAGGCTGAGATTGCCTGCTGGCTGAAAGCGATAAACTGACATGGATCAGCCTGATTTCATTCAATGATACGTGGAGTACATTTGGTTTCCGGGCGAAAACAGAAGCGGATAAAAAGAAAGAAGCCAAAGGCACACCGGAACGGGAGATATTCAATTGGGTGAACCCCAAAACCAAAGAAGTGAAGCTGCCGGATGATCTTTCAGCATCGCTTAAGAAAAACAAAAAAGAAGCCGCTTTCTTTGATTCGCTTTCGTTCACCAATAAGAAAGAATACATCGAGTGGATTGTTACCGCTAAAAGAGAAGAAACGAGAAATGAAAGAATTGCAGGAACGATTGAAAGACTTGGCAAGCAATGGAAGAATCCGAGGAATATATGAGACAAGGGAACAAGGTACAAGCATCTGCCTTCGCTGAAGCTACGGCAGACAAGCAAGAAACAGGAAACGATGCTAACAATCAAAAGAACAAATAGCGACAATACGGATTTTCATTTATTAGTGTCGAAGCTTGACAAAGACCTGCTGGACAGGTATGGCGCCTTGCAGGATTATTACAGCCGGTTCAACAGTATTAAAGACCTGCCGGCTGTGGTGATGGCCTATTATGACGGGCAGCCTGTTGGTTGCGGTTGTTTCAAGCAATTTGACGATGGCTCCGTAGAGGTTAAAAGAATGTATGTATCCCCTGAAGAAAGAGGAAAAGGAATTGGCGCCGCCATACTTGCTGAACTGGAGAAATGGGCGGCTGAATTAAAGGTTGCCTCGATAGTGCTTGAGACAGGCAATAACCAACCGGAGGCTTTGCATCTCTATCAAAAGATGGGTTATACTGTTATCCCCAACTACGACCAGTACAGCGGTATGGAAACAAGTATCTGTATGAAAAAAGAATTAGTTTAGTATCTGCAAATGCAACTGACCACCGACATAAACCAACGCCTCGTGGCTGCCAAGGTTTATATTGACGATAATGATCATGAAGATTTAGACCTTGAACAAATATCAAAACAGGCTTTCTTATCCCGCTTTCATTTTCACCGGCTGTTCAGGAGGATTTACAGGAAAACACCGTTGCAATACATTACTCAAAAGAGGCTGGATAAAGCAAAAGATATGCTGTCAGAAAACAAACCGGTAACCGATGTTTGCAACGAAGTGGGGTTTGAAAGCCTGGGATCCTTCAGCGCATTATTCAAGAAAGAAATTGGTTTTCCGCCGCAGTATTATCGTAATATGGCCTATAAAAAGAAGATGGAGCAGCAGGCACAGCCCAAGAAAGCCATTCCGCATTGTTTTATTGAACAATACCGCCTGGACAAGAATAGCAATAATCAATAAACCCCTTTACCAGCAGGGATTTACTTTTGGTCCTAAACATATTTTTTATGATAACGCATATGTCGCACAGCACCCTTTTTGTTCTTGACCAGGACAGGGCTTATGATTTTTATGTCAATAAACTCGGCTTTAAAGTGCATACCGATGCCACCATGCCCAATGGTTTTCGCTGGCTTACTGTAACAGCACCGGATGCACCTGATTTTGAAATCGTATTAATGCCCATCCTGCATGAGAGCATGAAGAAATCGGCGGAAATGCCTGATGGAATTGACCAGGATGCAATAGACGCTATTAAATTAGCTTTAGAAAAAGGAGTGATGGGATGCGGGGTGTTTAACACTACCGATTGCCGGGCCACTTATGAAGAATTAAAAGCAAAAGGTGTGAAATTCAGGGGTGAGCCCAAAGAGCAATTCTTCGGCATTGAAGCCGTGATGTACGACGGATGCGGCAACTGGTTCAGCATGACACAGCCGAAGGAAATGAAACAATAACCGATGGTGGCGGGGGAAGGCAGTTGCATCCGCCATTTCTTCACAATTCCTTTTCCTTTGTTTGGCTATTTTTGACCGTTAATCAACCGAATGAACCGACAAGGAATTCTTTTTTCAGCAGGGCTATTAATCAGTATTTTTTCTTTTTCCCAAAAAATCAATCCGGCCCGGCCGGATATGTCGCCGGAAAATTTCCGGATGGACTCATTGCCCGATTCGGAGATCAATATTCCCATACAGGTAAACCTGAAACCGTTGTTTGTCATGGCGGAGAAAAGTGTGGACACTCTTTTTACTTCTCCCAAATATCCTGATGAATGGGTGCAGGAAGGCTGTGATATCCGCTATAAATATTCTTTCCGCCGCAGCCCGCTGAAAATGACAGGTGTGGGCAATACCCTCACTTTAGGTTTTACCGGCTACTATAAAATTGTAGGCTCTACCCGGCTGTGTGTGAACGGCACCGTTGTATCTCCCTGGACGCCGGCCTGCCGTTGCGGCTTCAACGAACCTGAAAGAAGAGTAAACGTTTCCTTTACCAGCGCCATGAGTGTGCAGCCGGATTATAAAGTAAAAATCTACATCAAAAGAAACGACCCCCAGCCGCTGGATAAATGCGAAGTGTGCTTCTGGGGACAGGATATTACCAAACAGGTGATGAAAGGCCTGACCACCGAACTGGATGCTTCCAAAAAGGAACTTGATAAGAATTACGGTACGGTGGACCTTAAATCCCGTTTTCAGCAGGTATGGGACCAACTGAACAAAGTGTACAGCCTGTATGGCCTGGGCTGGCTGCAGATCAACCCGCAGCAATTCCGCATCAATAATCTTTTTATACTGAAGGATTCGCTAAATATCCATTTGGGGCTTGCAGCCAAACCCATTGTGAGTTTTGAAAACCCGGCGGAAAAAAGTTCCTGGGTACCCAATATGGGAAGCACTGGCAGCCGGCAGGGCTTTTCCATTTTTTTGGATGCCGTGCTGAACTATGATTCACTGGGCAGGATCATGAACCAGAAGATTGCGGGAAAACAATTTGATTTTAAAAAAGGTTTTGTAAAAAAGAAATTCATACTCGACAGCTGTAAGGTATACGGCGGTGGTTTTGACAAACTGGTCATTAAAGTGAATTTCTCCGGCACCAACACCGGCATCTTTTACCTTACAGGCCGGCCGGTGTATGATAACGACAAAAGGATGATAGAAGTAAAGGATATTGATTTCGACATCAAATCAAAAAACATACTGCTGGGTTCGGCCGACTGGCTGTTTGATAAAAAGATCACCAAAGAGATCAGCCGGTATGCCCGTTTTGAACTGGGAGGGTACATTGATTCCGCTAAAACCGCCCTGAACCAGGAACTGAACGGGGAACTGACCCGTGGTATTCGCAGCTATGGCAATATCCGGGAGATTAAACTGGCCGGTATTTATCCCCTGCAGCAGCACCTGATCATCCGGAGTAACTGTGAAGGAAATTTAGCCGTGAAAGTGGAATCCATTGATTTCAGCCTTTAGCTTCTTCACCCTGTGCGATTTTAAACGAATAATTCCGCTGGGCGATATAGCTGAACACCACGACAATGCAAATGGTAATGACCTGGGCGATAACCGGGTAGATATACAGCAATTCTACAAACACTTTCAGCAGGATATAATTCAGTGCCAGGTTAAAAAGGCAAACCATCAGGTAGCGGAACAGCTGGATGCGGCCTTTCATGTTCGAATCGCTGAACACTACGTACTTCGACATAAAGAAACCTACCGGGAAAGTGACACAAAAAGACAAGATCAGGGCGGCAATATGGCCCTTGAAAGCAAAGAAGCCGATATCAAATGTTTTTTCGGCAAAGATGTACTTATAGCTGATATAGTAACTAATCAGGCCCAGCAATGTATTTCCCCCGCCGGAAGCGGCATACCGGAAGGTCTGGATATTCATCAGCCGTTTAAAGGGCGGATAAAAGAAATCAATAATGGAGAGCAGAAAATCCCTGGCGCTATGGATGTGGCGGCGCATTGCGGGCAAAGGTAATAGAGGAATTGGTAATTGGTTAATTGGTTAATTGGTTAATTGGTTAATTGGTTAATTAGGGATTGGGGCGTTCCTTTCGTAAATTTGCCCGCTAAACAATCGGCCGGATGAGTATCGTTAATGAAATAAAGCCGCTGGTAATACAATCGCTGAAAAAATTGTATGGCTATGAGACAACGGAAGCAGAGCTGACCATCAACTCCACCAAACCTGAGTTTGAAGGTGATTATACGCTGGTATTATTCTCTTTTGTAAAGCAACTGAAGAAATCACCGGAGCAACTGGGAAATGAGATGGGTGAAGACCTTGTAAAAAATAATCCTTCCCTATTCACTTCCTTTAATGTTATTAAAGGTTTTTTAAACCTCACAGTTTCCGATAACTACTGGATTAATTTTCTGCAAAAGAATTACAACGAATCAAAATTCGGGTTTAAGCCGCCCAATGGCCAAAAAGTGATGGTGGAATACTCCTCCCCCAACACCAACAAACCGCTGCACCTTGGCCACCTGCGGAATATTTTTTTAGGCTGGAGCATTGCACAGATTTTAAAGGAATGCGGTTATGAGGTGATCAAAAGCTGTATTGTTAATGACAGGGGCATCCATATCTGCAAAAGCATGATCGCCTGGCTACGATTTGCCAACGGGGTCACGCCACAGTCAACCGGCACAAAGGGCGACCATTTTGTGGGTGAATACTATGTAAAATTCAACGATGCATACAAAAAAGAATTAGATGAGTTGCTGGCCAGCGGTATGAAAAAGGAGGAAGCAGAAAAAGAAGCGCCGATGATGAAAGCAACCCAGCAAATGTTGCTTGACTGGGAGGCCGGCAAGCCTGAAGTAATAGAACTGTGGAAGAAAATGAACGGCTGGGTTTACGAAGGCTTTGATATTACCTATAAAAGAATTGGCGCCGACTTTCAGAAAATCTATTATGAAAGCGATACGTATCTGCTTGGGAAAAAATCTGTAGATGAAGGATTGGCTGCCGGTGTATTTAAAAGAAAAGAGGATGGAAGCGTTTGGGCCGACCTGACTGAAGACGGCCTGGATGAAAAACTAGTGTTGCGAAAAGACGGCACATCCGTGTATATGACACAGGACCTGGGGCTGGCACAGAACAAATATGAGCAGTTCCATTATGACCAGAGCATTTATGTGATCGCTGATGAGCAAAACTATCACATGAAAGCCCTGAAGCTGATCCTGAAAAAAATGAATAAGCCCTATGCTGACGGGCTTTATCATTTAAGCTATGGGATGGTGGAATTACCCAGTGGCCGGATGAAAAGCCGTGAAGGTACCGTGGTGGATGCGGATGATATGGTAGAAGAAATGGTGAATGTGGCAAAGGCAAAAACAGAAGAACTGGGCAAAGTGAAAGATTTTACAGCCGAAGAATTGAAAGAACTGTATGATACTATTGCCCTTGGCGCTTTAAAATTCTTCCTGCTTCGGGTGGATCCGAAGAAAAGAATGATCTTTAATCCTGAAGAATCAATAGACTTTCATGGTTTCACCGGGCCGTTTGTGCAGTACACCCATGCAAGGATCAAGTCAATACTCCGCAAGGCACAGGGGATAAGGCACAAGGGACAAGAAGGAAGCAGTTTGCTTAAACTGGAAAGAGAACTTATTATTATGCTGGAGCAATACCCGGTCATCATCGAACAAGCGGTGACGGAACATAATCCATCGGTGATTGCTATCTATGTTTTCAACCTGGCGAAATCCTTTAATACTTTCTACACCGAACATTCAGTGATGAATGCCGAATCAGAAGAAAAGAAGCAACTGCGACTTCAGCTTTCTGAAATGACGGCGAATGTAATTGCCTCCGGGATGGGGCTGCTGGGAATCAGAGCGCCGGAAAGAATGTAGCCATTCGTTGGTTACAGCAAAAAGAAAGCGACCATGAAAATCATGATCGCTTCAATTATTTTGGTATTGACTACAGACTAAGAACTACCGGCTACCGAATCAGAACCCCGCCATCAGCTTCTTTTGTTTCAGGCCGGCCAGTGAGGGGTCCATTTCAATGGCTTTATCGCAAAGGCGGGTGCCTTTTTCCATATTCTCTTTGCCGCCCTTTTTCTGGTAGCACATACCGATCATGTATAATGCGGGCCGATATGCTGTGCTCCTTCATGCACCAGGTCCCACTGGTTTGCATACAAAAATTTGGTGTGGTACATGGGCATCACTACTTTGGCCACATGGCCGAGCTGCGCCTGGTACCCGGGCAGGGCCCCGACCACATCGCCCAAACCACCTGCTTTGGCCATGGGGTAACATTCAGCCGCTACATGAAGAATCCCCATACACTATTTTTTCCCGGCCATATGTCCCTTTGTTGCATAATAAAGAATAAAAAGGTAGCAGGGTATCAGCAACCAATAACCTTCCTGCCTGGAACCAAAGTACTTTGAAAGTTCTCCGTATAATAAAGGAAGTAAAGCGCCGCCTACAATACCCATGATCAGCAGTGCTGCCCCTGTCTTGGTAAATTTCCCCAGGCCCTCAATGGCCAATGGCCAGATAGCAGGCCACATAATGGCATTGGAAAAACCGAGTAATGCAAAACAAACAACTGCTACTATGCCTTTCATAAATATGGCCAGTAAAACAAGCACCATACTTAACAGGGTATTGGCAACAAGGGCTTTTTGCTGTGTAATAAATTTTGGAATCAATATGATGCCCAGAATATATCCAAGCAATAAGGCATAGCCGGTGTAGGTGGCAAAGGTGGATGCCTTTTCCAGCGGGTACCCCAATGATTCGCCGTACCCTGCAAAAGTATCATAACTGATCACTTCAGCCCCCACATAAAAGAAAATAGCCACAGCTCCTAGTATAAGATGAGGAAACTGGAAAATACTTGTTTTTTCTTCGGAGTGGGTCATCTCCGTGCCTTCCTTTTCTTCTTCTATTTTTGGCAGCCTGATAAAAAAAACGCCGATGGCAAGAACAGTCAGCACTATTGCAATGGTAACATAGGGGTTGATTACCCTGGAAGCCAGTACATCCAGTTCAGCAGCCTTGTCTGCGGGGCTGAGTGTACGCAGTTTTGCCTTCAGTGCATCCACATCTTTCAACACAATAGCACTTAAAATATAAACAGCAATAATACCTGCCAGTTTATTGCAGATACCCATGATGCTGATACGCTGCGCTGCACTTTCAATGGGACCCAGCACAGTTACATAGGGATTGGAAGCTGTTTGCAGCAATGCAAGGCCTGTACCGATAATAAACAGGCCTGTAAGAAACAGGGGATAGCTTCTTGCATTTGCAGCGGGAACAAACAACAACGCTCCCGCTGCCATTACCAGCAGGCCCAGAGACATTCCTTTTTGAAATCCGGTTTTTTTTAAAATAACAGAAGAAGGAATGGCCATAACAAAATAAGCTGCAAAAAAAGCAGTTGCCACCAGGAACGACTGGGTATCGGTTAATTCGCATGCTATTTTTAAATAGGGAATCAACTGGCTGTTGGCCCAGGTTACAAAACCGAAAATGAAAAACAAAGCACCGATTACAGTTAAAGGCAGCAAGTAACTTATCCGCTGACCAGGTAGAGTCTGGGTATTGTTCATTTTATTTAAATGTTTCCCGAACTTAATGAAGAATCGGTAATTGCCATAAACTATTTTAATAAGAAAAGCAGAAACATTGTTCCTGCTTAAAATTGTAATTTAGGCGCATAACCGAATTCTCTTTTATGGCAAAATATGCTATCGGCATTGACATCGGCGGCACCAACACCAAGTTTGGGGTAGTAGATAAACACGGCAATATCCTGCGGCAGGACCGGCTGCTGACCAACAAACATGAAATGGTGCAGGATTTTATTGCAGAGCTGCATGAAAAACTGGCGCCGATGATAACCGGGGCCGGCGGGCCGGAGCAGTTTACCGGGATCGGTATCGGCGCCCCCAACGGTAACTACTACACCGGCAATATTGAATATGCAGCTAACCTGAAATGGCGGGGCATTATCCCCTTGGCCAAAATGGTGTCAGAAAAGTTCGGAATGAAGGTGAGGCTTACCAACGATGCCAACGCTGCTGCCGTGGGTGAAATGATGTACGGCTGCGCCAAAGGGATGAAGCATTTTATCGTCATCACCCTTGGCACGGGTGTGGGCAGCGGTATTGTTATTGATGGCAAAATTGTACTGGGACATGATGGCTTTGCCGGCGAACTGGGCCATGTTATTGTGAGGCCCGGCGGCAGACTGCACAAAGGAACCGGTATCCGCGGCTCTCTGGAAGCATATGCCTCCGCTACGGGTGTAAGGGAAACCGCCATTGAAATGCTGACGCAAAATCCGGATGTGGAAAGCCTGCTTCGGGATTACAGTATTAATGACCTGATTACAAGCCAAACGGTTTATGAGTGCGCCGCCAAAGGCGATAAAATCGCCAATGAAGTGTTTGAATTTACCGGGCAGATACTGGGTGAGGCGCTGGCGAACTTTGTTATGTTCTCCTCACCGGAAGCCATTATACTGTTTGGCGGGCTAACCAAGACCGGCGATTTAATTATGAACCCGACCCGGCAGGCCATGGAGGCTAACCTCATCCAGATATACAAGGGAAAAATAAAATTATTATTCAGCGACCTGCAGGAAGCCGATGCCGCTATACTGGGCGCCAGCGCTTTGGTAACGGAATAAAAAAAGCAGCCTCCCTTAGGAGTGCTGCTTATCCCTCACAGAAATTGAATCTTACAATACCCTGATAACAGGTTTCAGAATGTATTTTACAGGCCCGGCCTTGATAACAGAGAGGGCTGCATCAAAATCAATCATTATGGAATCAAGCGGGGCGGTTAGTTGCCTGTCCACCTATATCTTAAAACCAGATTGCTGGCCGCTGGGCACCATCAGGGGGTGCATCACGCCACTTATTTTGATGCTGTTGTTGGGCCCCAGAACCAGTCTTATTTCCTTTACTGCATTGGAAGGTATAGGGCCGCTGGCAATCAGGGTATCCACTCCGTTTTGCAGGCCCAGGAGGTCATATATACCGGCATTGGTGTTCAGGTCAACCCAGCCGGTTGAGTCGTTCCGGAAGTTCACCCTGACCTGAAGCAAATCCACATTCACCTCTTCGGCATTGATGGGGTTATCCGTCATATGGATTTTCAGTGTAGTGGGCTTTTCTTCACCGGAGCCACTTCGGGAGCCATTTTTTGAACAGGCAATCAGCACAATAGCAGTTGCCCCGACAACTGCAAACAAAGACACAAGTAGTTTTCTCATAGTATGATTTTTTATATCCAAAAATCAGCAAAACCATGCCAAAGGGGGGCATGAAACAGCAGGTAAGGGTTTAGTTTCCCACAAAAAGGATATTATTTTTTCCGGATGATAAAAACCGCAGGCACCGGTCGCTGCCCACCGGCATCTGAAACCTTGATAGTTTCTTTTCCGTTCACCAGCATACAACTGCTTCCACCTCCGTCAAGGTTTAAAGCCTCCCAACTGCCAAGGTCCTTTAATATTTGTGCTTCCTGTGTAAGTGTGGCGCCTTCGGCTTTGCCAGGGTTACGGCCTTCTATTACGAGTATGATGAGTTTATTGTCACTTGTGTAACCCATTGCTGTGCGGGGATGTTTATCATCAATGGCTTTACCGGCAAACTTTAATTCTTCATTGTTGGTGATTTTAATTTCACCGTTTTGCAGAAGAACAGGACCGCCGCCGACTGCGGTTTGCATTTTCCATTTTTCAATTTTTGAGACCCCACCAAGAAATAGCGGGGTGTGGTCTTTTCTGGCTTTTCTTGTATCAAAGAATACAGATGAATCTTTAATCACCCATTTTGACAACTGAGAAGCAAACGGATACTTCCACGATGAATCAGTAACCAGCCATCCAATATCAGCTTCTCTTTCCTTGGAAATTCCTATGGCGCTCCCCCAGGGATGGCGGTAAGTAAATGTGTCCTTTCCTCTTCCCGGTATCGTATGAACATTATAGCCAACCAGCTTTTTATCCTTTATCACCACATTCAGATTTTGGTGGGTGGCGAAAGAAAAAAATGTGGTGTTCACCACCAGCAGCGGCCTGTCGTTCTTTTCATAAAATGCAGCCGGGGTTAATCTTCTCTTGTATGTAGTATCAACAGTAAAATCAAGTTTCCTGTCTTTCAAATCCACTTCAACATAATAAGCAACATTAGGCTTTCCATCCAGCGGTTCCGTGGTTTTATACACATGTACCGCAGGAGGCAGCGGCTGGAACAGGGAATCTACATTCTGCCACTTTAATTGTGCAAAGACATTGTAAGAAGTAATAATTACTAATAAATAATTAATAATTACTATAAATAAAAATTTTCTCATGGCTCCCGGCTCTTGATCCACACTTTGCGACCCAATCCCGCAAGCACATGCCTTTCGCTATGATAAGAAGACCGTACCAGCGGGCCGCTCTCCACATAATCCAAACCAAGATTGTAACCGATCTCCCGGTACTCTGCAAACTCATCCGGATGAACAAAACGGTGAACAGGTAAATGTTTCTTCGTCGGCTGCAGGTACTGACCAATGGTGATCACATCGCATCCGTTATCCCGCAAATCAGTCATGGTCTGTATCACTTCCTCTTTTGCTTCGCCAAGTCCAAGCATAATGCCGCTCTTGGTTCTCATTCCTCCATCTTTCAATATCCGTATCACTTCCATGCTTCGCCAGTACTTGGCCTGTATACGCACCTGCCTTGTAAGGCTCTCTACGGTTTCAATATTATGGCTTACCACTTCCGGCGCAGCATCAATAATGCGCTGAATGTTTTCTTTATCGCCTTTAAAATCGGGTATCAGCGTTTCAAGTGTTGTTTGTGGATTCAGGGCTTTTACTGCCTTGATAGTATTGCACCAAATAATAGAACCACCGTCTTTCAGTTCATCCCTGTCAACAGAAGTAATCACCGCATGTTTTACTTTCATCAGGTGAATGGCTTCAGCTACCCGTTGCGGTTCATCCCAGTCAACCTCTTCTGGCTTTCCAGTTGCTACTGCACAAAAACCGCAGCTTCTTGTACAGGTGTTACCCAGTATCATGAAGGTTGCGGTTCCGGCGCCCCAGCATTCGCCCATATTGGGACAATTGCCGCTTTCGCAAATTGTATGAAGCTGGTAATTATCAACCAGGCTGCGCACATGCCTGTATTCTTCTCCTATAGGAAGTTTTACCCGGAGCCATTCTGGTTTTTTCACCCTCGTATTATCAACTGCTGTAACTACGGGAAGTTCAGTCATCCGGCAAAAATACATCCATTACTTGCGCCTGCCAAACAGTACGGCAATATAGCCCTGGTAGAAGAACTGCCTGTCTTTTTGGGCTACCATAATAGGGATTTTATCGCTGTAAAACTCGGCGCTTACACCTACTTCAATACCGGATACTACTTCATTAAAGCGGCCAAAATCGAACCGGAGCGCTGCCTTGGCAAATGCGCCGGGTTTTATTTTTATCTCGTTCCAGCCCTTGCCAAATCCTGCACCGCCATGAATAGTGGGGCCTACAAACAGCGAGCTGTCAGCCGAAGAGTACTTGATCACTTTGGTTTCGCCGGGCCTGACGGGGTCTTTCACCTCAATATAATAAGGCCTTAATAATCCCAGCGCCAGTCCGCCGTTGTAGATTGCTGAAACAGCCACCCCGTTTTTATTGCCTTTCTGGCCAAGTATATACTGCTGGCCGAAACCCAGTGTTAACTGATAGAAATAATTCTTTTTGGCATAGATATAGGGGTTGCCGAAAATAAAACCGGCATTCGGCTGTTTATCTTCTTTCTGATGTTTTATTTCTGTGAAGTCAGCCCGGTAAATATTGGTCCTCCGGTTGGTCTTCATCCGGCCCAGCTCCAAAAAACCGCCATACCCATTTGTCCTGAACTGAAGCCCGAACAGGTTTTGACGGCTGTACACCAATACACCTTCTTCCGCCTGTTTCATCATTTCATTGATCCGCTGACGGCGTTCTTCTTTTTTATCCGCTTTGGTGGCTGGTTTTTTTTTGGAAGTGGTATCCTGGGCCGATACCCATAAAACAGGGGCAAGCAACAGCAGTGTAATTGTCAGTTTCTTCACAGAAATACTTTTAATGAGTACTAAACGTAAATTTAGGGCAAATTATTTATAATGACTTCCACAGTTGTTTACAATGGCGCATTACGGGCAGTAAGCACCCATTTGAAAAGCGGTTCTTCTTTTGAAACCGATGCACCCACCGATAACCATGGCAAAGGCGAACGCTTCTCACCTACCGATACACTGGCTACCAGCCTTGCATCTTGCATGGTAACCACCATGGCCATTAAGGCCCGCAGCATGGGCTTTGACCTTGACGGTATAAAAGTGGATGTGCTGAAAATAATGAAGGCCGACCCCCGCCGGGTTGGCGGTATTGAGCTCACTGTTTATATACCCGAATCTTTAAGAGATATGGATGAAAAAACAAAAACGATCCTGAAGAATACGGGTGATAACTGCCCCGTAATGAAAAGCATCCACCCCGATATTGAGGTGAAGGTGGATTGGGGAAGTTGGGGATAGAAATATAGAGATTGAAATGAGTTAAAAAATAATCAATGATTGTTAAAATAGTATTTTCCACAATTACTCTTTTTTTCTATTTATCATTGGTATTTATTTAATTATCTCCGGAAGGAAAATTGAAGGAAGCTACTTCGACAATCAATTGGGACAATGGGTACATAATTCCTTTACAGGATATTTTCTTATTATAGTAGCTATTTGTTTTTTTGTTGCCTTAATTTTTGTTCTTAAAGGAAAAAAAATCAAACCATAAAGTGTTTGTCAATTCGACGAAGGAGAAGTCTCAAAGACTCCAATTATATTGGCTGGTTGAATTCCATGAGATGCCTCGTACCTCGGCATTACAAGTACTCCGGAAGCTTGAAATGAAATTAAATCATTACTGTTCTTTCAATATCGCATTCCCCACCCCGCATTCCAAACAGCGTTTTTTACTGCAATACTCATTCTTTAGTTCAATCAGGGCCTGGCTGTCAAAAGCATTTTTGTTTTCAATGCCCAGGCTAACAAATCCTTTGGTTATGCTGTTGCTTTCGGCGGCTGTTTTCTCCAGCCATTTCAACGCTTTGGCCTTGTATTTTTCTTCGCTGTGATAACTGCCATAGGCAAATAACACCGGGGCAACCGTATTAATGATGATATTATCAATCATGGCGGCGCCAAGATTTTTCTTTTTAAATGCCGCCTGCTCTCCAAAACGGTAGTGGTAATGCCAGTAGTCATGAGCGGTTACATCAAACAAAGCCTTAACATCTTTTGCCTGCTCTGTCTCTTTTATTTTGGAGAACAGGTGTGCCGAGTTTTGTATCAATGCAGCCAGTTGTGCCAGCCTTATAGTTGGAAAATTACCCGGCCGCATCCGCAGAAAATGCACCGGCTGGTGTATGGGCTTCAGTTTATATTTTTCCTTCAGGAATTTATACTCCCGCTGCAGCAGTTTATAATAGTTATCATTATGCTTTTCCTTCAGCAACCCCGCCTGCCCCAGCAGCAGGGCTTCCAGCTGATGAATCTGTGATTTATGTTTGGCGAGCACATTCACAGGAATGCTTCGGGCCATTTCTTCAAAAGCTGATGCATTTACTTTAGTTCCGAAACTTTTTGCGAACAACCACCAGAAGGTTTCCTCCCAGTGGTAATTGTTCTCCTTCAGGTATTGCTCAACAATACCGGCCTTACGCATCAGCCGTTCTGCCAGCAACCGGTCCTTCCAGCTTCGCCAGGTGATCTCTCTTACAGCGCCAATCATTTTTTCGCAGGGAATAAACGAAGCGGCATTCATCAGCTCTTCAAACCGCTGCAACAGGATTTTTGAAACTCTGCCATTTAATTCAAGTGTAGGAATATTAGTTGGCGCTTCGCCAGGCCCGGAGACATGATCCCATACCACATGCAGCACTACATTATCATAATTGGCATCGCCGATATGTTTATGCTTTTTCCAGTCTGATGATTTCACATGCAATTCAACAGTTCCGGCCCAGGTGGTTGCTCCTATTTTGATTTTGGCATCGCTGAAATCAGGGCCCTGGTTGGTATTATAGTGCCCGGTAAAATATATTTGCACTGCTTCGCCGGCTGTGGTTGCCAGGTCATTTCTGTTGAAATATTGAAACTGCCAGATGAATTGGAGAAGCCGCTCGGTCATATAGTTAACAGGTTAATTAGTTAATCAGGAGATTCACCAAAGCATTAATGCCCTCAATGAGTTAGAAGCCTGATTACTAATATACCAATTAACCAATTACCTTTTCTAACTCCCCCACCACCCTGCTCACGGGCAATCCCATCACATTGTAAAAATCTCCTGTGATGGATTTTATGCCCACCACACCGATCCATTCCTGTATGGCATAGGCGCCGGCCTTGTCGTAAGGTTTGTATTTGTCAACATAATATTCTATCTGTTCTTCGCTGAGCTCATGAAATTCCACTTCTGTTACATCCGTAAATGCAATTTCTTTTTCACCCTGTAGTATTACTACACCAGTTATCACCCGGTGTTTTTCACCCTGCAAAGCCAGCAGCATGCTTATTGCATCTTCCCTGTGCACTGGTTTGCCGATGATATGGTCACCCAGTACCACAATAGTGTCGGCCGCCAGCACCACCCTGCCGCCCGCTGCTTCCTGCACAGCAGCAGCTTTGTTGCGGGCAATGTATAATGCCGCTTCTTCCGGCGCTATACCGGGAGAAAAATATTCGTCAGTTTCTTTAACGATGACTTCAAAAGGCACTTCAGCCCATTCCAGCAGTTGTTTTCTTCTTGGCGACTGTGAAGCAAGGATTATTTTATTCATCATGGATAATAATAAAAGATAAGCATAGAAAGTATCCCGGTTAGCATTACCAGTTTTGTCAGGCTGCTCAGTGTATGAAACTGTTCAGTTGTATTACTGTTCTTCAGCTTAAACAAAATAACAGTCAGCGGGAATATGATCGCAGGCACACTGTATGCCACAGCAAGCCACCATTTGAATTGCAGTACATAAACCTGCAGAATGAGGAGAATGGCAATAAGCACCACCAGCCAAACGGCTGCATATACTTTGGTGGCATTTACCCCCCAAACGATGGGCATGGTACGGCAACCATATTTAGCATCGCCGGGCATATCTTCCATGTCTTTAATGGCTTCCCGGATGAGCGAGATGATAAAGGCAAATCCCGCATATAATATGGCAAGTCTGAAAAAACGGGAATGATCCGGGCTGACTGCATCAGAAAGATCCACCTTGGAAAAAAAGATGATGAGTATGGTCCATGCCGTAAGCAGTGAGATAACAATATTACCGGTGAGCAGGCTTTTTTTAAAATTGGTGGAATAGAACCAGAGCAGGGCCACACAAAGGATATTTGCCAGTACCAGGTACCATTTCTGCAAAAAGGGTAATGCCAGCACTGTAAGGATGATACCGGCCCCGCTCAGCATAAAATGCCAGGCAATGGCCCAGCGGCGGTGAATAACCTTATCCACCACCATCCGCCGTGGCTTGTTTACTTCATCAATATTGATATCAAAATAATCGTTAATGATGTAACCGGCTGTAGCGATGAACAGCGAAGCAAACACAAGCAGGATGAACCGGGTAAGATCTTCTGCAGGAACCCGGTCTTTATATAAGGGATAATAAATACAAACCTGGAAAAGTACCTGTGTCAGCGCCAGAAAAAAAAGATTGGGCAGTCGCACCAGTTTAAGGAAGGCGGCTATCAATCTCATGAAAAAAAGTTTGAAGTTGAAGGTTTAATGTTTCAGGTTAACGACTTCATCCGGCTTATATTCCCAAAACTAAAACATTAAACTTTAAACCTTAAACATTAAACAGGTATTTATCTTGAAGTCACATCCACCCTGTACTGCCAGTGGTCATTCAGCTTCAGCACTTTTTCAATTACATCCCTTACACAGTTGTCGCCTCCCTTATAGGGAGAAATATATTGCACAGCTTCTTTTACCTCACCGGCTGCATCAGCAGGGCAGCAGGCCAGCCCCACTGCTCCGAGAGCGGGAATATCGGGCAGATCATCGCCCATATACAAAACCTGCTCCTGCTTCAGTTTTTTACCTGTAATGAACTCTGTTATTAATTTCTTCTTGTCCGGCACAGACATGCTTATATCTTTTACTCCCAGTTTTTCCAGCCGGTCCTGCAATTCCGGAGAATGACCCCCGGAAATAATCTTGACCCTGTACCCCATTTTCAATGCCATTTGTATGGCAAACCCGTCTTTGATGCTCATCTTCCTTGCCTGCAGGCCGTTTGCCACCACCAGCACGGTGCCGTCAGTAAGCACCCCATC
The DNA here is from genome assembly GCA_016868455.1 of Bacteroidota bacterium. Classification (GTDB taxonomy): domain Bacteria; phylum Bacteroidota; class Bacteroidia; order Chitinophagales; family Chitinophagaceae; genus JJ008. Next base: position 54,887 of record VGGV01000001.1, on the reverse strand, counting down.
CAAATCAAAAATAAAGGCCCTGATGGGTTTAAAAAGTTCAAGTACGTTCATTGTTAGCAGGCTTAAGGCGGATGTTTTTAATCTCATTGCAGCAGAATAAAACTGCAATCTGAATTCGTAACTCTGAAATCACTTCTGGTTATCCCTCCACTCATACACCCAGGCGCTCTGTATCATTTCCAGGTGCCCTTCATTACATTCTTCCCTTTTTCCGGCAAAGCCGGGAATCTGCAATACCCACTCCAGCAGGTCGGTAAAGCGGATGCGGTAAATTTTTCCTTCATTGAAATCATCACCGAAGCGATCATAGAGTTTCAGGGCAATGTCTTCATAATCGTTCCAGTGTATCGGAGGTTCAAATTGGCTCATAAATCGGAAGTCAGAAGTCTGATGTATGATATCGGAGGCCGGAATTCAGACTTCTTACTTCTGGCCTCTTACTTCGGTTTTATTCTCCCAGGAATTGCGTCTGGTCGGGTAAAGTTACTTCAATCTCACCACTGCCCTCAAGCAACAGCGACTGGCAGCCCAGTCTTGAATTCAGTTTCGGGTTTACCGCCCGGTCAATAAAATTTTCTTCCCTGTCGCTCAGTTCATCAATATGCTCCATTCCCTTTTCCACATACAGATGGCAGGTAGTGCAGGCGCACACACCTCCGCAGTTATGGTGAAGCTCAATATCGTTCTTCAGCGCCAGTTCCAGCAGGCTTTGCCCCGCTTCCACATTTTCAAGGGTGATGGGTTCCAGTCCTTTCTGTTCAAAGTTGAATTTTACCGTAAACATTTCCTGTGCTTGTCTTTGGGGAGTGCAAATGTAGCAGATAAACAAAAAAGGCACTTACTTGTTCGGGAAAAGAATCAATTACCCTGCTGGATGCTTTCCGTTAAAAGAAGGTAAATGTTTTTCAGCTGCGGGTGATCTTTCAGCAGGCCAAGGTGTTTCTGTATGGTTTCCTTATCATGCCGGATGGCCGGGCCGGTTTGTACAGCCGCCGGTGAGATAGTCTTTAGCCGCAAGGCCGTTTCTTCGATAAGGGGAAGCAATTGCTTAAAATCAAGCCCCTCCTTATTGCAATAATCTTCCGCCAGTTGATACAAATGATTGGTGAAATTGCTGACCACTACAGCAGCCGCATGCAGTTTCAGCCGGGCATCATCGCCGGCCTCTGTTACATTCTCGCTGGAAATGGAACGGGCCAGCGCTTCCAGTTTTTTTCTGGAAGTCTCATCGCTCCCGTCAAAAAAAACCGGCACATCCGGCACAATAGTCATTTCCTTCCGTAAACTCTGAAGTGGATAAAAAACGCCGTAATGAGATGTAACATTTTTTAATACTTCTTTGGGCACCGATGCCGCCGTATGCGCCACCACTTTGCCGGGCAGTAATAAATCCTTTGTTATATCATCAATGGCATCATCAGTTACCGCCACAATGTAAATATCTGCATAGGGATTGATCAGGCTTTTATAATTGGTGGACTCGGTATCCCATTCATAGGCAAGCTGGGAAGCTGCTGAAGCATTACGGCTGTATATCTGCAAAATATGGTGGCCTGCTGCTTTGAATTTTCGTCCCAGCACAGCAGCCACATTTCCGGAACCGATGATGACAATGTCCATACCCCCAGATAGTTTTTCAAATTAACAATATTCCTTATTCCCCTAAAGGGGAGATATGGAAAATTCCTTAAAGCAGTCAGTGTGACTTATTTTTGTTTCAATGAAATTATCTCAAAAACTTGCTTTAAGCTACATCCGTACAAAATTCAAATTTCTTTCTGCCATCTCCAAAAAGAAAGCTGCCGAAAGGGCTTTTAAACTTTTCTGTACCCCGCAGAAAAGAAATCTTAGAAAACCGCCTAAAATATTTGACGAAGCAGAAAAACTGCAATTGAAAATAAATGGCCTTATGATACAAGGCTGTCGATGGAACCACCCGGCCGGAAGAAAAGCGCTGATATTACATGGATTTGAGTCTACCGTTGTGAACTTCGACCGTTATATCAGGCCTCTGATAAGAAAAGGATATGAAGTACTGGCTTTTGATGCTCCGGCACATGGCAGAAGCGGCGGCAGGCAAATTACTGCACCGTTTTATAAAAGGACGATCCTGGAGATTAACAAAAAATTCGGGCCGGTACAATCTTATACGGCTCATTCATTCGGCGGACTCGCTGTTTGCCTGGCGCTGGAAGAAATAAGCCATACGGCGGATTACCGGCTTGTATTAATAGCACCGGTAACTGAAACCACTACCGCCATTGATACTTTTTTCAACTTTCTGAAACTTGACCCGGCCATCCGTTCTGAGTTTGATAAAGTAATAATCAAAAACGGGGGTGTCAGCCCTGCCTGGTATTCCATCAGCAGGGCCATGAAGCATCTCCGGGCCAAAGTATTGTGGCTGCATGATGAAGACGATGATACCACCCCAATCAAAGATGCACTAAAAGTAAAAGCAGAAAACCACCCGAACATTGAATTCGTAATTACAAAAGGACTGGGCCACCGCCGCATTTACCGGGATAGTAAAGTGGTCAAATCAATTGTTGATTTTTTATGAAGAACATCTTTGCAATACTTTTTTTCCTTACTTGCAGCAGTTCCTGCTCCAAAAAGGGCACGGACAGTTTGTATTTTTCCATTACAGATACCATGCCACCACCTTCATCAGCAAAAAAATACCAGTACCTCGCCCTTGGTGATTCGTACACAATCGGTGAATCGGTGACCCCACAGGATAATTTTCCCAGCCAGGCTGCCGCCATGCTGAAAACAGACACATCAGTTGTTGAGACCCGTATCATTGCCCGAACAGGGTGGACAACTGATGAACTGGAAGAAGGTATTGTTTCCGCTAACAATGCAACACCCTTGCTGGCGAAATATGATTTTGTTTCATTGCTCATCGGTGTGAACAACCAGTACCGTGGCCGTTCAGTTGAAAATTATAAACCCGAATTTGAAGCGTTGCTGAAAAAAGCGATCCATTATGCAGCTAACAGGCCAGAAAGAGTGGTGGTGCTTTCTATTCCCGACTGGGGTGTTACTCCTTTTGCAGAGGGCAGGGACAAAGAACAGATAGCAAGAGCAATTGATGTCTATAATGCTGCCAGCAAAGAAATTGCCATGCGTTACAATGTATATTATATAGATATCACTCCGTGGACAAGAGAGGCGGCAACCGATCTTACCTTATTAGCCACCGACGGGCTGCACCCTTCCGGGAAAGATTATAACCGCTGGGCAAAAGCTGTCGCCGGTTATTTTAAAGCAAAAATGTAACCGAATACAACGAAATATCTCCCGTATTTCTGCTTTGAAAAACAACCATCTAACCGGTACAAAAATTCGTTTCAAAAAAAATCCCTATCCTTGCCCCCAATTTGCGGCCGCTGAACAGCGTTGTAATACGCAAAATTTAATGTGAATATGGCGAAAAACTTACTGATAGTCGAAAGCCCTGCGAAAGCGAAAACAATTGAAAAGATCCTGGGAAAAGATTTCCAGGTAAAAAGTTGTTTTGGCCATATCCGTGACCTGGAAAAGGCCGATATGGGCATCAATATTGAAAAAAACTTTCAGCCCACTTATATTGTACCCGCCGATAAGGAAAAAGTGGTGAATGAATTAAAAAAACTGGCTGACAAATCCGATGAAGTGTGGCTGGCCACGGATGAGGACCGGGAAGGCGAAGCCATCAGCTGGCATCTTTGCGAAGTACTGGGACTTGACTCAAAAAAAACTAAACGGATCGTTTTTCATGAAATCACCAAACCTGCCATCAAAGAAGCTGTGGAAAACCCCCGCCGGGTGGACATGAACCTGGTAATGGCGCAGCAGGCCCGCCGCATTCTTGACCGTATTGTTGGTTTTGAACTGAGCCCGGTACTCTGGCGTAAAATCAGCGTAAGAAATAATTTGAGCGCCGGCAGGGTGCAAAGTGTGGCAGTGCGCTTAATTGTTGAGCGGGAAAGAGAAATCAACGCTTTTACAGCGGTCAGCACATTTAAAATAGAGGCACAGTTCACCGCCAAAGATGTTTCAGCTAAAAATGTAACCTTCACCGCTGAAGGCAAAAAACAGGATTCATCGGAAGATGCAGAAAGTTTTTTAAAGAGCTGCATTGACGCAAACTACAAAGTCACCGACATACAGGTAAGGCCCGGCAAGCGCAGCCCGGCGCCGCCTTTTACCACTTCCACCCTGCAGCAGGAAGCATCGAGAAAATTGGGGTACGGTGTTTCCCGTACCATGCTGATAGCCCAAAAGCTGTATGAGAATGGTTACATCACTTACATGCGTACGGACAGTGTGAATTTAAGTAATACGGCACTCGGCGATATTACCAGCACAGTAAAGAGCATTTATGGCGGGCAATACCACCAGTTCCGCAAATACAAAAATAAAAATGAAGCGGCACAGGAAGCCCATGAAGCGATAAGGCCCACCTTTATGAGCAATACTTCGGTGCCGGAACAGGATTGGGCAAGATTGTATGAACTGATCTGGAAAAGAACCATGGCCTGCCAGATGGCTGATGCTGAATTGGAGAAAACCACCGCCAAAATTGAAATATCCACCAACCGGGAAGAACTTACTGCCAGCGGCGAAGTATTGAAATTTGACGGCTTTCTGAAAGTGTACCGGGAAGATAAAGACGAAGATGAACTGGAAGAAGAAGCAAACGGGGGTATGTTGCCACCATTGACCGTTGATCAGCAGCTGCCGCTGAATGAAATGAAAGCAACAGAACGGTTCAGCCGCCCTCCGGCAAGATATACGGAAGCCTCCCTGGTAAAAAAGCTGGAAGAACTCAGTATCGGCCGTCCCTCCACTTATGCACCTACCATCTCCACCATTCTCAAAAGAGGTTATGTGGAGAAAAGGGACAAGGAAGGTGTGCAGCACTTTTACACCGTTTATTCGCTGAGGAATGACCAGGTGAATAAAAAACTGGACAGCGAAATGACCGGCGCCGAGAAGTCAAAACTTTTTCCGTCTGATCTTGGTTTAGTGGTCACCGATTTCCTGAACAAATATTTTGACGACATCATGGACTATGGCTTTACAGCCCGAATTGAAGAGGAGTTTGATGAAGTGGCCGAAGGCAAGATGAAGTGGAATGCCATGATCAGGGATTTTTACGACCCTTTCAAAAAGGATGTGGAGAAAACCATTGAGAAAGCCGAAAGGGCCACTGGTGAAAGGGAACTGGGTATTGATCCTGAAACCGGTAAACCTGTGGTGGCAAGAATGGGACGCTATGGCGCCATGATACAGATTGGAGAAGCGACCGATGAGGAAAAACCAAGGTTTGCCAAAATACCAACCGGTCAGAGCATTGAGACCATCAGTTTTGAAGAAGCCATGAACCTGTTTGGCGCACAGGGCAGCATGGGGCAATATGAAGGCAAGGATGTATCGGTTAACGTAGGACGTTTTGGACCTTATGTAAAATGGGGCGAAGAGTTTATTTCGTTACCGAAAGGCACTGATCTTGGTACTGTTGATTTTGAAAAAGCCATAAAGCATATAAAGGCCAAGCAGATTGCAGCTGCGCCTGTAGGAACTTTTGACGGAAAACCGGTTACCAAAGGCAGCGGGCGGTTCGGGCCTTACATAAAATGGAATGGCATGTTCATCAATGTTCCGAGGCGGTACAATTTCGCCAAACTTACCCAGGCGGAGATGAATGAACTGATAGAAGCCAAAATTAAGAAAGAGGCCGGCCGCTATATCCATCAATGGGCGGAAGAAAAAATATTGGTGGAGAATGCCCGCTGGGGACCCATTATCAAATACGGTAAAAAAATAATCCGCCTGCCCAAGAAAGCGGATGATACCAAATACACGGCTGAAGATGCCGCTGCCTTTACATTAGAACAGGTTAAGAATTTTATAGAAGCTGCGATGCCGGGAGCATTTGCAAAGAAGGGGAAAAAGGTCACCGCAAAAAAGGCTGCAACTAAAAAGGTTTCAACCAAGAAAGCTGCAGTAAAGAAGAAGGCTGCGAAGAAAAAATAGTCAGTAAAGTACAAGCTAAGAGATATCTGGAAAAATAGCTGAAATAAAATTCGTATCTTGGCAATATGAAAATCTTAGCTAAAAGAACACCACACTACATAACCGACAAAAAAGGGGAAAAACTCTCGGTGGTAATTTCCATTGCCGAGTATAAAAAACTGCTGTCTGAACTCGAAGAGCTGGAAGATATCAGGATGTATGATGCCGTGAAAGCAAAAAAAGAAAAAACTATTCCATTCAACCGATACCTCCAGCGCCGCTGTAAAAAACATGCCTGAGTACCAGATACCTATCACCTGAACGGCACAAAAGCAATTAGATAAGTTACCCGACCCCGGTTGCAGAAACTCTTATTGAAACTATTATAATCTTTCTCTGAATCCCCTCCCGCATAGGTGCAGAAAGCTACGAGGAAGAGATGGTGACCGCATTCGCAAAGGTGTTTTCAGAATTATCTACGATATTTATGATAAAATGCTCATTATAGAAATTATTGCAGTGGGCGACAGAAAAGATAAATATGATTAACCATTTCCTATGAAACGTTCCTACTGGGAAAAAATAGCCCCCTCCTACGGTGAAGAAATTTTTGATGTACTGCATAACGATAAAAAAGCACTCATCCGCTCTGTTATCAATAAACATGCTTCCAAAAATAAAACAGTGATTGACATCGGCTGTGCCATCGGCAAATGGCTGCCCGTGCTGGCACCGGCTTTTAAAAAAGTGGTAGCAGTGGATATTTCAGCCAAAAACCTGGAGACAGCTGCACAGCTTTACCCGCAATACAAAAATGTGCAATACCTGCGGGCCGATATGAGCGGCAGAAAAACAAAGGTTCCCAAATGCGACTTTGGCATTTGCATCAACGCCATCCTCACCCCTTCTGCCAAAGACAGGAATATTTTCTTTCAGTCGCTGCAGGTCTGTGTAAAAAAAGGCGGCCGTATTATTATCACCATTCCTTCATTGGAATCATGGCTGCTTACCAGCATTGTGCAGCAGCAATATAAAATTGACCGTTCGCTTTTTCCTGTTACAAAAAATGCAAAAGAGGCGCTTCGTAAATGGAACAATATCCGAAGGGGCAATGCCGATATTGACGATGTGCCGCACAAACATTATCTGAAAGAAGAGTTGCAATTACTGCTACAGGATGCCGGTTTTATTGCAGAAGAATTTCAAAAAATAGAATACGACTGGGACACTGAATTCATTAAACCGCCCCAATGGCTGAAAGAACCCAAACCCTGGGACTGGATGGTGGTGGCAAGGAGGAAATGAGTCTTTAGTCCTGAGTCAATAGTCATTAGTTAAGTTTTTTTATCAGTCTTCATTTATATCTGCCAGCTGATCTGAAGCCTAACAACTATCGACTACCGACTACCGACTTCTTCCTATCCCCACTTGTGGAAAAGATTAACTATTTTATTCCGTCTGCAATAGAGAACTTGTGCCCGAATCAGTCCATGGAAACCAATAAAGAAATATCGGCCCTGTTTAATCTTATTGACGATCCTGATGAAGAAGTATTCGGTGCAGTATCCAATAAGATCGTTGACTACGGAAAAAATATCATCCCCAACCTGGAGCATCTCTGGGAAACCACGCCTGATGAAGCGGTGCAAACCCGTATCGAACTGCTGATCCACCGCCTGCATTATACCGACCTCACCGAAGATTTTCGCCAATGGGGTTTGTCCGGGCACCACGATCTGATGCTGGGCGCCATGCTGGTGGGAAAATTTCAATATCCTGATGTATCCACCACCCAGGTACTGCAGGAAATTGAAAAAGTGCGCCGCAACATCTGGCTGGAACTGAACAATTATCTCACCCCGCTGGAACAGATCAATATCGTTACCAGCATCCTGTACAGCTATTATGGTTTAAAGGGCAATGAAATCAATTACAAAGAACCAAACGAATTCCTGCTGCACAAAACACTGGAAGCAAAAAGAGGAAACCAGATCAGTAATGGAATATTGTACCTTGTGCTGTCTGAATTACTGGATATACCCGTAAAGGCTGTCCGCATACCCAAGCAATTCATTATTGCTTATTTCAAACCGGGTTATTCTGACGAAAACCTGCCGAACCCTGTTCACAAAATTGAATTTTTTATTGACCCTGCTTCAGGGCAGGTGTTCACCCACCAGGATGTGGAAGGTTATTTTAAGCGGATTTCTGTGCCACCGGTAGGTTCTTATTTTAAACCGCAGAAAAATAAGCAGGTAATCCAGCAATTGCTGGAAGAATTTGGCAAATGCTTCACCACTGATAAAGAGGCATCCAAGCAAAAAGAATTGTCAGAGCTTGCCAGAGCCCTTGAGTAAGAGTGATGTCTTTAAAGTGCTAATTTCCATCCATCCCTGTATTCCCTTTTTACGAACTGGTTGGCTTCATCAAAATTGGTCACCTTCATGTTCTGCGCATCCCACAACAGTTTTTTTCGGCCGAGGTATTTGTCAACCCATCCCTTCAGGTTCGGGTTTTTCATTTGCCAGCTGCGGATTGCCAGGTTACCCATGAGTATACTTTCGGTAAAGGGACCAGCAAATTCAAACGGTGAGCTGGTTTCAGCATTGCCATAACCGGCAATACAGGCATTCACCCATTGCAGGTAATGCCCTTCGGGTACCCGTTTGATTTTTTCTTTCGGCATATTTACCTCCTGCATCAGCCGGGTGGGCAGTAACCTGGGATTCTCGCCGTAACAATCCAGCAATAGTTTTCCCTTTGTACCTATCAGCAGTACACCGCCATCCCAGTTGCCAAAAGGCTCTCCGGGCAATAATGCAGAAGGCCGTTCGGGCAACAGGCCGCCATCATACCAGGAAACCTTAATTTTTTGTTTACCTTTTTTACTGGGATAAGTAAGGTGAATAATGGAGGCAGGCGGGCAGGCCTCCGTATTCTGTGTATCGTTCCACATTTCTTTCCAGATGGTGGCCACACTGCATTCGGCCGATTCGGGATAGTCAATGGGTAATATTCTGAAAACAGGGTCCATGATGTGGCAGGCCATATCTCCCAAAGCGCCGGTACCAAAAGCCCACCAGCCCCTCCAGTTAAATGGCAGGTATGCGGGATTATAATCAATATATTGTGCCGGGCCCAGCCAGAGATCCCACTTCAGCTCACCGGGTATATCAAACTTGCCCGTGGGCGTAGGAATTCCCTGTGACCATACTGGCCTGTTGGTCCAGGCCTTTGCCTCATATACCTTTCCGATCATTCCGGCATCCACCATTTCTTTGGCTTTGCGAACCCCATCGCCTGATCCGCCCTGATTGCCCATTTGCGTTACTACTTTATATTTTTTTGCAGCTTCGGTCAGTATCCTTGCCTCGTAAATATTGTGTGTAAGGGGTTTTTGTGTGTATACATGTTTGCCAAGCTGCATGGCCGCCAGTGTTGCAATTGCATGGGTGTGATCAGGCGTGGAAATGCTGCAGGCATCAATGGTGTATTTTTCTTTTTCCAGCATCTCCCTGAAATCATGATAATACGGCGCCTGCGGAAAACATTCCCTTGATTTTTTTGCCTGCCTGTCATCCACATCACAAAGCGCCACAATATTCACCCGGGGGCTTTTGGCAAACTCTGCCAAATCGCTGGTTCCCTTTCCTCCAACCCCAATACCGGCAATATTCAGCTTATCACTTGGGGCTATATATCCACGACCCAGTACATGTCGCGGTACAATTATAAACCCTGCGCCGGTCACAACGGCATGGCGGATGAATTTTCTGCGTGAAATACCGGTTCCTTTCTTAAAAGGTGTCATTTCAAAATTTTTGAGAAAGATAATCAGAAATGGGATATGGATATCCGCTTCTTGCAGACTGATCAATTAACCTGACTTTCCCGATAGCTACCTGCCTGTCGGCAGCCAGGTCGGGATGACCAATTTGACATATTTGACCTATTTGACTAATTTGACCGCATGATCACCTGGAACGATTTTGAAAAAATAGATATGCGGGTGGGAACCGTCGTTGAGGTAAATGACTTTCCGAAGGCCCGGAAGCCTGCCTGGCAACTGGTAATTGATTTCGGAAGTGAAATCGGCCTGAAAAGATCATCGGCACAAATAACGGCATATTATAAAAAGGAAGACCTGGTGAACCGGCAGGTGATTGCTGTTGTCAACTTCCCGCCCAAACAGATTGCTGATTTTATCAGTGAATGCCTGGTGCTGGGCATTTATGAAGCCGGCAATGATGTAATTTTATTGCAGCCTGAACGTCCTGTACAAAACGGTCAAAAGATTGGCTGAAACTTACAGCACATACTACCACTCTCCTGTTGGCCTGCTGAAAATAAGCGGTACTCCCGGTTATATCAGTGAAGTGAGTTTTCATGACACAACGCAAAAAACAGCCGGCCGAAAGAAACAACTGCCGCCCTTGTTTATACAATGTATCGAACAGCTTATCCAGTATTTTAACGGGCAGCGCAGGCAGTTTGAATTGCCGCTGAATCAGCCGGGCACCCCTTTTCAGCAGGAGGTCTGGGGTGAACTGATGCAGATACCATTCGGAAAAACCATCAGTTACCTGGAACTTGCCCGCCGGACAGGCGACACAAAAGCCACCCGTGCCGTTGCCAATGCCAACGGGAAAAACAATATCGCCATCATTGTGCCCTGCCACCGGGTAATTGGTTCCAATAAAGAATTAGTTGGCTATGCAGGAGGGCTTTGGAGAAAGAAATGGCTGCTGGAACATGAGGCAAAAGTGGCGTATGGAGTGCAAACGTTATTTTAACTCAGTACTTGTAAAAGCAAACGGCAGCAACAATTCTGCAGATTTAATGATATACACTTTCCCTTCCATGCCGCCGAGTATCAGCCGAATGGGCTGTTTCAACCGGGTTTCATATTCCAGCAAAGCCTGGCGGCACATACCGCAGGGTGAAATGGGGTGATCGCTTTTTACTTCATCGCCGTTGTAACTGATGGCTATTGTTTTTATGGCCACATTGGGATGCAGGTTGGCTGCTGTGCCCAGTAATACCCTTTCGGCACAAATACCTACCGGGTAAGAAGCATTTTCCTGGTTGGTGCCCGCCACCACTTCACCATTGGCCAGCATGGCTACAGCCCCCACATTAAAGTTGGAATAAGGCGCATAGGCCTGTTCGGTAACCGACCTTGCTTCGTTCAGCAGCCAGGCATCTTCTTCGTTAAGCTCACCAATATCATTATACACCTCGTATTCAAACTCTATTTTGCTTTGCTTCATACTATTAAAGTAAATCAAATATTACAAAGAAGCAAAATTCCGCCGTGCAGAGGGACAACATCGTTTACCGTACTATTTTGAAAAACCGTTCCCACCTCGGTCCGCCATCCCAGCTGAACCAGATCATCCACGCCTTGCCCACAATCCGGTCTTCCGGTACAAAGCCCCAGAAGCGGCTGTCCTGCGACTGGTGACGGTTATCTCCCATCATCCAGTAATAATCCATTTTGAAAGTATAGGAAGTCACTTCTTTTCCATTCAGGAAAAACTTTCCTTCTTTCATATAGAAATCATTATTCTCATACACCCGGATGGCCCTTTCATAGATGTAATAATTATTTTCGTTGAGCGAAAGCACTGCACCTTGCTCAGGTATCCATATTTTACCATAATTATCGGTACTCCATTTATTATACCATACATAGTTCTCAAATTCAGGGCGGTATTTTATTGCTACTGTATCAACATACATACTGATATTTTTCAGCAATCCTGATTGCTTCAGTTTGTCAACCGCTTTTGTGGTAAGTGTCATCCGGTACCGGTTATTCCCGAGGATATCCGTTTCCTGCATGTTAAAAATGTCCACATCAAATTCGCTTTTGGCAAAATCGCCGTCAAGCGGCTGTGTTGTTTCAATCAGGTAATCCATCTGGGCATAAGGCGCCATTTCGTTTTTGCTACCGCTGATATAAACTTCCCCGTTAATAACCTGGAGGGTGTCACCCGCAATGGCTACGCAGCGCTTGATGTAATTATCACTTTTATCAACCGGGTGTATGGCCAGCGGGTATTGGTCAGGGTCAGCCAGAATAATCTGCCTTCCTTTGTCCATATCGCCGTTTCCCAATTCCCGGCAAAGCTGGTAGTAAGGATGTTTGGACTGGTAATCCGGCAGGTTAATCACTGTATCGCCGGCCGGGAAGTTAAACACCACACAATCCCCTCTTTTTACCGGCGAAGCAAACCATCTGGTATAAGGAATCTTGATCGCTTCTGAATAAGATTTCCTTTTGCTTCCAAAGGGAAGATAGTTGTGAACAAAAGGAACTGACAAAGGGGTGTTTGGGATACGGGGACCATAGCTCAGTTTGCTGACAAATAAAAAATCTTTCACCAGCAAAGTTTTCTCCATGGAAGGAGAAGGAATAGTATAGGCTTCAAAAACAAAAGTCCGGATCAGCGTGGCAGCCACCACCGCAAATATGGCTGCATCCACCCACTCCCGCCAGCTGTGCTTTTTATGTTTTTTTACTCCTTCATAACCGATAAAACCGGGGTTCTCTTTATACCCGAGATAAGGAAAATAAAACGGTGCAAACAGTGAAGCGAGGGTATGCTGACCCAGCGTAAATTTTCCAAATGCCTTTACAAATTCAATAAATATACCGGGAGTGATGAACCATCCGACCACAGGAATAAATTGCCAGAACACCCAATGCACCGGCCGTTTGACCGCCTTTTGCATTTCCCAGGTATTATAAAAAGGTATATAGGCCTTCCAGGATGCAATGCCTGCTTTCGGAAAAAGCTTTGCCAGCCCGAAAGAGGGCAAAAAAACCAGCAATGTTCCGATCAGGTAAACTATAAACAGGTGATTCAGGGGCATGAGCCGTTTTTTAAGCGGTCAAAAATATCATAAATATCTGCCCTTCAAAATTTTAAAGAGAAAAGTTTTGTGAAACAACGGTAAACGGAGCATTATGGGCGGTAAATGAACAAATAAGGCTCCATGAATGCAAAGGTTTTTACTTCGGCATCACATAGTTTTTTATATCCTCTTCTGTAATGGATTTACCGGAAAGAATAACCAGTCTTTCCACTACGTTCCGGAGTTCCCGGATATTTCCCGTCCAGTTATACTGCTGCAGCAGCTTGATGGCTTCGGGTTCTATGTTTTTTACGGCTATAACATAGTCACCGCAAATATCTTTCAGAAACTGGTCAACCAGTAAGGGAATGTCGTCCCTTCTTTCATTGAGAGAGGGAACATGAATAATGATTACACTGAGCCTGTGATAAAGATCAAGCCGGAAGTTTTTGGTCTCTACTTCTTTCAGCAGGTCTTTATTAGTAGCGGCAATAACCCGCACATCCACATTAATATCCTTATCAGCCCCCACCCGGGTAATTTTTCCTTCCTGCAGGGCCCGTAGTACTTTTGCCTGGGCATTGGCACTCATATCCCCGATTTACCAGGCTGAAAAAGCCAAACTGCAGGAAATGTTCAGTGAGTTTTTTCCTGAATTTTATTTTATGGAACTGCATGATGTGGATGAGGCCATCAGCCGGTTTGCTGAAGACAAAAAAGTGGATTTTATCATAGTAATTCATAAGGAACAAAATCTGTTCTCCCGCTTATTGGTAAAAAGCCATACAAAAAAACTGATTTACCAGAGCTCTGTACCGGTATTGGCTCTGCATGAATAATATCCTTGTTTTCCGCTTGACATCAAGAAAACAAAAGCCTACCTTTGGGATGGCCGTTATGAGTATCTTCTCAAAAAAACTGAAACGCTTTTATACATTTGCAGAGCAGTCATTGCCTGCCAACTTTTATATCCCCGGCCCTGCTGCCGGGTAATCAGTTGCCGCCACCCTTTACTTCGCTGCCCATTGGTTCTGTACGGTTTTTGCCGTTTGTTTCATTAATGATCGCTGTATGAAAAATATAAAACTGATTGAAGTACCTTCTGAAATAGGGGCCGGTACCCGTGGCGCCAGCCTGGGTGTGGAAGCCATAAAAATCGCCGCCCTTGATTTTATGAGCAACTTTTTTATTCATTTTCCCTCTGAAAAAATCCCTGTTGACAATAAGCTGCTGTATGAACCTATTGAGTCGCCCTATGCCAAACGCATCAAGGGCATTGCCACCATGTACGACAGGGTAAGCAAAGCAGTAAGCGATACTCTTAAAAACAATTTCTTCCCCGTAGTGATCAGCGGCGATCACAGTACCGCCGGCGCTACCATTGCAGGCATTAAGATGGCCAAACCCAAAAGCAAACTGGGTGTAATCTGGATTGATGCCCACGCTGACCTCCACACCCCCTACACCACCCCTTCGGGCAATGTACATGGTATGCCGATGGCTGTCTCCATCAGCAAAAACAATGAGGATTGTGCCGTACATGACGTGGATGAAGAAACAGCCAAATACTGGAACCATCTGAAGAATATCGGGAAAATAGCGCCCAAGGTTCTGCCCGAAGATGTTGTTTTTATTTCGCTGAGGGACTATGAAAAAGAAGAACGGCACCTGATTGAAAAATACGATATGAAAGTGGTGACCACAAAGGAAGTAAGAAATAAAGGAGCAGAAAATATTGTAAGGGCTGTACTCCGCTACCTGGGTGATTGTACCGACATTTATGTTTCATTTGATGTGGACAGCCTGGACTCATCTATTTCCAAAGGAACCGGTACGCCGGTAAGCAACGGACTGCGGGAAAGGGAAGCTGAAGACCTGATCAGCAAATTCATGCAAAACCGCAAAGTTTGCTGCTTTGAAATCACGGAAGTGAACCCTACACTTGACAAAGAAAATCTGATGGCAGAAATCGCCTTTAATATCCTCCAGCGCAGTGTAAATGTGCTTATGATGAGTTAACAAGACCGATATGAAATATCTCTTTTTCAGTTTGGTTTCTTTCTTTGCCCTGGCCCCCGGCGAAGGCATTGCCCAGGGAAATGGTTATTCCGACTCGCTTCAGGTTTTCAGAAAAAAATATATAGATGAACATGAAGTCATAAAAAGCGAAGACAAAAAGAGATTATGCTTTTTCCCCGTTGATACTTCATACTATGTAACGGCACGGTTCGAAAGAGCCAAAGAAGTACCCTGGTTCAGGATAGAAACGACCGGGCGGGAAAAAAAGTTATTCCGTGTTTACGGTATTCTTTATTTTTCCATTCATGATACAGCAATGACATTGCAGGTTTACCAGTCGCAGGGATTGCTTGCGGTTCCCAAATATGCAGATTACCTGCTTATCGCCTTTACCGACAAAACTACCGGTTCCAATACCTATGAAAACGGAAGGTATATTGATGCCACTACCGGTGAAATGGAAAACGGGTTTAACCTGCTGGATTTTAACAAAGCATATAATCCTTATTGTGCTTATGTAAGTAATGTATACAACTGCCCGCTGCCGCCAAAGGAAAATGATCTGCCGGTGGCTATCCGTGCAGGCGAGATGAAATACAAAAAAGATCATTGATTCATTATAAAGAGGCAAGCTTTTCTTTAACCCGGCGGATAACAATCCGCCCCAGCTCAAATGAACTTTCCAGGCATTGCTTCAGCAGCATCTTTGCTTCTTTTCTCTTTCCATTTTTGGCAAATATCAGAGCAGTATGCAGCAGTACTTCCGGTTCGAAGCTGTGTTTGTAAACATAAGCCTTGGCCAGTTGAGCCTTTAGCCTTGCCTTCCCGGTAATTCCCTTTAAGATACAGTACCCATGCCAGCTGGTCGCAGGTTTCGGGTGTCAACCGGTTGTTCAGTCCCTTTTGCGCCAGTGTAGGCTTCCCCATATTTCAACCAGCCAGGTTTGGAGAAATTTCCTAACTTAAATGGTTTAAACATGAAACGGAAGAACTTCTCGGAGGCACAGATTGTCTCCATCCTGCAGATGCAGGAATCGGGCAGGTCGGTTAAAGAGATCTGTCGCGAGCATGGTATCAGTGATGCCACATTTTACAATTGGAAGGCTAAATACGGAGGCATGGAAAGTCAGTGATGTAGCCCGTATGAAAGACCTCCAGGAGGAAAATGCCCGCTTAAAACGCATCGTAGCTAACCTGACCTTGGAGATCGATGCGGTCAAAACGGTGCTCACAAAAAAGTACGGCGGCCTGACGATAAGCGAGAGGCGGTAGAGCTCTTGGTACAAGAGAAACTGAGTGTTCCTCAGGCCTGCAAGTGGGTATCCCTTCCCCGATCTGTAATGACCTATAAGAAGGTGCAGCGGGATGACAGTTCTTTGATCGATGCCCTGAACCAGCTGGTACAGAAACACCCCTCCATTGGCTTTTGGAAGTGTTACTACCGGCTTCGCAGAAAAGGGCTGACCTGTAATCATAAAAAGCTATACCGAGTGTATACCCTGCTGAAGCTCAATATCCGCAGGCGTACAAAACGCAGGATCCCGCAGCGGATTAAACAGCCACTGGTTGTTCCCCGGGGGTTAAATAAAGGCTGGAGCATGGATTTTATGACGGATAGTTTGGTCGACGGCAGGCGGTTCCGCTTGCTGAACATCATGGACGATTACAACCGGGAATCCCTGGCAGTAGAAGCTGATACATCTCTTCCCGCCGCGAGGGTGATCCGGGTGCTGGAGCGGCTGGTTGATTATAGAGGTGCCCCGCAGTCAATCCGGGTCGATAATGGCCCTGAGTTCATCAGTGAGCGACTCCATGGCTGGTGTGAGTATCATGGCATACGCCTGCAGTTCATCCAGCCTGGTAAACTAGTGCAAAACGCCTTTATTGAACGTAAAAACGGATCTATGAGAAAGGAGCTTCTGGACGCCTTTCTGTTTTACAGCCTTGAGGATGTGAGAGTTCTGGCGGAGCAGTGGCGCCACGATTACAACCACGAACGTCCTCATGAATCACTCGGAAACGTACCCCCAGCTGAATATCCAAGCCCCATATCCCTTGAAAACTAAAAGACAAAAAACTCTAAATCCAGGTGGTCCGAAAATAAGGGGAGCTTACAGATGCCGTTCTAAGCTACCGGATAAAAAAGTTTGACCTTGCATTATCAGGTGAAAATCTTTTAAACACCCAATGGCGGGAAGCACAGTTTAATACAGAGTCAAGATTGAAGTTCGAAACTGATCCTGTTTCAGAAATCCATTACACACCGGGAATTCCCCGTTTTATCAAAGCAGGAGTAAGCTTTTATTTCTGACCGTTGAACGTTTTTTCCAGGCCAATCTCAAAAGAAACAGGATGAAACCCAAATTGCTTTTTGGCTTTATCAATAACAAAACCTGTCCGGGGCGGCCTTTTGGCAGGCTGCGAAAAATCAGCAGCAGTAACTCTTTTTATCAGCGAAGAATCAAGTTTCAGGTATTCTGCAGTACGGATTGCCATTTGATACGGTGTCAGCACTTCTTCACCGGAGACATGAAAAATGCCTTTCGCTTTTATTTCAATAACAGCAGCAATGCCGGTTGCCAGGTCTTCCACATAAGTAGGTGTCCGTAATTGGTCATCCACAACGCAGTACTCTTCACCTTTCTCCAGTTTTTCTTTTACGATACTGAGAAGGTTGGAACGGCCCGTGATGGGTCTTCCATAAACCAGCACTGTCCGTATAATACTCCAGTCAAAAATATATTGCTGAACCGCCAGCTCTGCCTGCAGTTTGGTGCTGCCGTAATAGCTGACGGGGTTGGGTTTATCATGCTCCCGGTACATGCCCCTTTCGCCGTCAAAAACAAAATCGCTGGAAACTAAAATGAAAAAGCTTTGGTGCTTTTCCGAAGCCTGAAGCACATTCGCTGTACCCTGCACATTGATATTAAAGGCCAGTTCCTGATTCAGCTCACAGTCATCAGGTTTACTCATAGCACCGGCATGAACGACTGTTTCCGGCTTGCATCTTTCGAAAACGGATAATATTGCAGCCGGTTCCGTAAAATCCATCGGTATGTATTGAAAATCCTGCCGCCCGTGGAAAGGAAGACGGCATTCGCCGCGGCCTGTTGCTATAACCTGGTGCCCCTTCTGCAGTAATAAATCAGTAAGATAATAACCCAGAAATCCGTTGGCTCCTGTAATCAATACACTCATTATCCAAAAATAGTTTATAAAAAAATCCTGCCGGTAAGCAGGATTCCTTATATATAGTGAGCAATTAAAAAGCTTTTTTAACCGGCGGCGTGGGGGGTTCTTTATATTCCATGCCCAGGTGGTGCATTACAAAGCTCCAAATATCTGCCGCTTCATCAATTTGCTTGCTGGTAGGCTTGCCAGCGCCATGGCCTGCCTTTGTTTCAATCCGGATTAAAACAGGATTATTGCCGGTATGATATTCCTGCAAACGGGATACAAACTTATACGAATGCGCCGGTACTACCCGGTCATCATGATCGGCTGTTGTAACCAGTGTAGCCGGATATTCCGTTCCCGGCTTCAGATTATGATATGGTGAATATTTATAGAGAAACGGAAAGTGCTGTGAAGAATCAGGATTACCATATTCAACTGCCCAACCCCATCCTACAGTAAACTTGTGAAAACGCAGCATATCCATAACACCCACTGCGGGAAGTGCCACTTTAAATAACTCCGGACGCTGCGTTATTACTGCTCCAACCAGCAAACCTCCGTTACTTCCGCCGCGGATGGCCAGTTTTTCACTGCTGGTGTATTTTTCTTTTATCAGGTATTCCGCCGCAGCAATAAAATCATCAAATACATTCTGCTTTTTGTCCAGCATACCGTCTTTATGCCATTTTTCACCATATTCACTGCCACCACGCAAATTAACCGATACATAAATGCCCCCCTGTTCAATAAAGAAAGCGTTGCTTACACTGAATGAAGGTGTGACGGGTATATTAAACCCCCCGTACCCGAACATTAAAACCGGGTTGTTGCCATTCTTTACCATTCCCTTTTTGTAAGTAAGGAACATGGGCACCCGGGTGCCGTCTTTGCTTTTGAAAAAAACCTGTTCAGTTACAATATCATCCGTTTTTACTTTTACCTCTGTTTTTCTGAAAAGCACAGACTGCCCCGTAGCCAGATTATACCTGTAAATAGCGGGTGGTGCATTAAACGAAGAAAATGTATAAAACAGTTCTTTGTCCTTTCGTTCTCCCCTGAATCCGCCTGCAGATCCTATACCGGGCAATTTCACTTCCCGTACCAGTTTTCCATCATAGGTATATTGATAAACCCTGGTAGAAGCATCCTGCAGGTAACTGGCAAACAGAAAGCCCCCGCAGGTGGTTACACTCTGCAAGGCCATTTTCTTTTCAGGTATTATTACTTTCCATCCGTTGCGCATTACTTTAATTTCATGTTCCCGCTGTACCTTTCTTTGTTCTTCAGAAGAAAGATTTCTGGCCATGGCGTCTTTCGCCATTTTTTCCAGCCCCTCTTCCCTTGCTTTCGGCCCGACAGGCGTTATGGAAACCACCTGGTAATTGGGCGCCCCGTCATTGGTCAGCAGCAGCAGTTTATTGCCATGGTTGTCTATCACTTCAGCTTCTGTATTGAACCCTTCCACTATCATTTCAAACCGTACCTGCTCCCGGTTATGTTTGTCAATAAAATACAATTCAGTACCGCTGGTGCCTTCTGAGGTCAGAAGGATGATATACCGGTTATCTTCAGTTATACCGGCAAAGCAGTAACGTAACGGATGAACACGGTCCACATAAATAAGCTGATCTTTATCCTGTGGCAGACCCAGCCGGTGGTATTTAACCATATTGTACTGGTTCTGCTGGCTGAGTTTTGATTTTTCATCCGGTGCCTCATAGCCGCTGTAATAAAATCCCCCGTCACCATACCAACTAAATCCGCCAAACTTAATCCATTTGATAGTGTCCGGTAATATCTTTTTAGTGGCAGTTTCCATTATATACCCTTCCTGCCAGTCACTGCCGGCAACAGATACCGTATAATGAAAATATTTGCCTGACTTGCTGAACCCATAACTGCCAATAGCAGCAGTCCCGTCTTTGCTCAAAAGGTTGGGATCCAAAAATACCTCAGGCTTACCGATCATTCCCAGTTGCCGGTACAACACAGACTGGTTTTGCAATCCGTCATTCTTAAAAAAATAATAGTGTTGCCCCTTTTTAAAAGGAGACGAATAGCGGGGATAATTCCAGAGTTCCTCCAGTCTTTTTTTAACCTTGTCTCGTACCGGAATGGAAGCGAGATAATCAAATGTTACCTTGTTCTGAGCTTCCACCCATGCTTTAGTGTCATC
Organism: Bacteroidota bacterium; assembly: GCA_016868455.1. Lineage (GTDB taxonomy): Bacteria > Bacteroidota > Bacteroidia > Chitinophagales > Chitinophagaceae > JJ008. Next base: position 34,648 of record VGGV01000001.1, on the reverse strand, counting down.
GCTGTTTTCATCCTCGAGCCAGCGGTAGGGATCCTGCAATTTATACTGGCCAAAATAACCTTCGTATACATCGCCTTTTCTTACATTGGGATAATGAAGTTGCGCAACAAGTAACTGTGTAATGAAAAATGAAAATAATAGCAATCTCGTCTTCATATGTCATATTTTGAACCGGTAAAGTTAAGTGAAAAGGGCTCAAAAATATAACCGCATGTATAAGTGGTAAAACTGGTTTAGGCCGTATGCTTTTCATATCGCAGCAGGGCTGCAGGCAGCGAATATCTCCGCTATTTTCTATTTTCTACCCGCCTTCACCCGGCGCCGGGCAATGTTGGATGCTAAAAATCTTTTCGCCCAGCAGCAGTAAGTTGTTTCTTTACACACAACAGGTAACAGGCCTCCGGTTATTGATAACCCATGATTCAGGCAGTTCCATTATAAACTGAGAAATGAAAATTGTTCCGGATCAAACGGCTGTTAGTGTATTAAAAACACATACAAAACAATTACTTATTTTTACCCGCTCAAACAGCTAAATGGGAAAAAAAGTATCAAAGATCGGCGTACTTACCTCAGGAGGAGATTCGCCCGGAATGAATGCAGCGATACGGGCAGTTGTCCGCACAGGATTATATTATGGGCTTGAGATGTATGGTATCATGCGGGGCTACCAGGGCATGATTGAAGATGATATTTGCAAAATGGAATCCCGTTCGGTGGCCAATATCATTCAGCGGGGCGGCACCATTTTAAAAACAGCCCGGTGCAAAGAATTTTTTGAATATGAGGGGAGGAAAAAAGCATATGATAATCTTATACTGCGGGGTATCGACGGGCTGGTTATTATCGGCGGCGACGGCTCATTCCGGGGCGCCGTAAAATTCAGCGAGGAATTTGATATACCCTGTATCGGGCTGGCCGGTACCATTGACAAGGATATCAGCGGCACCGATTTTACCATCGGGTTTGACACAGCTGTAAACACAGCGGTGGAAGCGATTGACAAAGTGCGGGATACAATGGATGCACACGACAGGATATTTATTATTGAAGTGATGGGCCGTGATGCCGGTTATATTGCTCTTCACAGCGGTATTGCTACAGGGGCAGAAAACATTCTGATACCTGAACGTAAAACCAATATGGATGATGTAATTGCTTCGCTGCTGGAAAAAGAACGGCGAAAAAAACTGGTAAACCTGATTGTAGTGGCCGAAGGCGATGATTTTGGAGGCGCTAATAAAGTGCAGTCGGTTCTGAAAGAAAAACTGCCGAATGCCGAGATCAGGGTCTGCATTCTGGGGCATATACAAAGGGGCGGGGCTCCCAGTAGTCTTGACCGCCTGACTGCGAGCCGCATGGGCTACCACGCCATAGAGTGCCTGTTGCAGGGAAGATATAATGTATTCGTGGGTATCATGAACAATAAAATGCATTATATGCCCTTAGGGGATGCTGTAAAAAACAAGGGAAAAATAAGCGATGAATGGCTGCGAATTGTAAAAATCCTGGCTTCATGAATACAATCACCGGCCGTTTTAATAAACTGTAATTACCCCATGAGTAAAAATCTGGAAAAATACCTGCATAAAGATTTTGATCAGGAAGCCGGCCGGCAGCATGTTTATAAAAGAACAAAGATTGTAGCCACGGTAGGCCCGGCCTGCGAAGCTTATGAACAGTTGCTGGAACTGGTAAAAGCCGGGGTGAATGTTTTCCGGCTTAATTTCTCACATGGCACTTACGAAGATAAAACCAGAATTATTGAAGATATCCGTAAGATCAACAAAACAGAACCATATAACATAGCTATACTCGCCGATCTGCCGGGGCCAAAACTACGGATCGGTGAACTGGAAGCAGGATCACTGGAAATAAATGAAGGAGATGCCCTCACTTTTACCTCTAAACAGGTGGTGGGTAATAAAGACAGGATTTACGTTTCATATCCCGATTTGCATGCAGATGTGCAAATCGGTGAAAAAATTCTTGTGGATGACGGCAAACTGGAAGTAGTGGTGAAAGAAATTACCAAAGATAATGATGTTAAAGTGGAGGTTACCCTGGGCGGAATGCTTTATCCCAAAAAAGGAGTAAATCTGCCTGATACCAATATATCACTGCCCTCTCTCACTGAAAAAGATCTGTCGGATCTTGAATACATGATAAAAAACAAGGTGGACTGGGTGGCGCTTTCTTTTGTCAGAAAAGCGGATGATATAAGGCAATTGAAAAAAATGCTGACGGATGCCGGCAGCAAGGCCAAAGTAATTGCAAAAATAGAAATGCCCGAAGCGCTGAAAAATCTCCGTGATATTATTGTGGAAAGCGACGGGGTGATGATTGCCCGGGGCGACCTGGGTGTAGAACTGCCCATTGAAGAAGTACCTCTTATACAAAAAGACATTATCAAAAAATGCCTGCACCGGGCGAAACCGGTTATAGTGGCCACTCAAATGATGGAAAGCATGATTGACCGCAACCAGCCCAACCGCAGTGAAGTGACGGATGTGGCCAATGCGGTACTGGAAGGCGCTGATGCGGTGATGCTCAGCGGGGAGACCGCCACCGGAAAGCATCCCCGTTTGGTAGTGGAGGTGATGACAAAAATTATCCTTGAAGCCGAACAAAAAGCCTATGATTACAACCGGGAAGAAATTTTGAAACCGCAGCCCCATTCCCCTTCTTTTCTCAGCGATGCTATTTGCTATAATGCCTGCAAGCTGGCACAGGATGTAGATGCAAATGCCATTATCGGAATGACACAAAGCGGCTATACTGGTTTTATGCTCAGCAGTTATCGCCCCAAGTCCCTGCTCTATGTTTTTACCAAGGAAAGATCACTGGTGAACCAGCTTAGCCTGAGCTGGGGTGTAAGGGCTTTTTTTTACAGCGAGGAAGAAAGCCTGGATGATATTTTTTCAGACCAGATAGAGATTCTGAAAGTCAGAGGGTTTATTAAGAAGGGAGATGTGCTTGTAAGCACGGGCAGCACACCGGTGCACCTGCACCTGCCCACCAACATAATTAAGATTGTAAAAGTAGAATAACAATAAAGTCCCGGAATTGCGGGACTTTATTAATCAAAGTTTCTTCACCGCGATATTCCTGTACCAAACGGTATTATCATGGTCCTGCAGACATATTTTACCTTTCCGGAAGGTGCCGAAGCCCGGCCACTGTTTAAATTTACTGGCCGCCACCATCTGGGTCCAGTTATCATCCCACAAGGTGGTTGAAATAACATTTTCTCCATTCAGGTAAAAGTCCAGCTTTCCGTCTGCACATTTTATCTCTGCCTGGTTCCATTCACCGGCAGGTTTTACGGTTTCCTTGCTGCAGGAAATGAGGTCATACAGATCTCCTGCCCTGTGCTTTTGAATTTTTGCGTCCGGGTGCGCCTCATTGTCCAGCACCTGCATTTCAGGTCCCGTTTCGTAGGGTCTTTTATAAACACTTGTATCCTCGTTCACATAAAACATGATGCCGCTGTTGCCCGCCGGGGCAATTTTCCACTCCAGTTTCAGGTGAAAATTCTCAAACTCTTCATCCGTTACAATATCACCGCCGCCGGCAATTTTACCGTCTTTCTTATTTGTGGTGTCAAGATACAGGGCGCCATCGGCAATTTTCCAGGCCTCTCCTGCCGGCCCTCCGCCATATTGATGCCATCCTTTCATTGACTGGCCGTCAAATAATAACTGCCATCCTTCAGTTTTTTGCTGCTCTGTTAGTGTATTCATTGTTGCAGTCACTGTAATATTTGCTGTATCGCTGTCTTTTTTTCCCGGGGTTGATGAATTGTTACATGCAATAAGAATTATTCCGGCCAGCCAGAGCAATTTTTTTTTGTGCATAAATTATTTATTTCTAAGTAAAAGTATGTACTTCACAGCTTTCTTGGCATCCTCTTCAGTTATAACTGCATTAGCCGGCATGGGCACTTCATCCCAAACTCCGATTCCTCCTTCTTTTACTTTTTTGGCCAATTTAGCTATCGATTCTTCATTGTTCTCATATTTGTTGGCCACATCCCGGTAGGCGGGTCCCGTCAGCTTTTCTTCTATCTTATGACAAGTAAGACAAAGATTTTCGGGCTTCGAAACAATGGCCAGTCCTTCCTGGTAGTCAGGGTTTTGTGAAAGGTCGTCAGCAGGAGTTTCTTTTTTTTCATCCGTATCCTTATTGGTCTCAGTTCCTTTCTTATCTCCCCCACCGCCGCAGGAGGCAAGGAAGAGGACCGCGGTCATAATTAAAAAAAACTTTTTCATACGATTGTTTTAAAGTTTAAAAATAAAGCCAGACAAATCAAATTTATTCAAGTCCGAGAATTTTCCGGTTATGATTTAAGTCAGTTCCTGCTGAAGCAAAGTCATCAAAGGCTTTTCCGGTAACACGGATAATATGATTGTTAATGAACTCAGCGCCTTCTCTTGCCCCGTCTTCAGGATGTTTTATGCAACATTCCCATTCCATTACAGCCCAACCCTTATAATCATACTGCGTCAGTTTACTGAAAATAGTTTTAAAATCCACCTGTCCGTCGCCGGGGCTGCGGTACCGGCCTGCCCTGTTGGCCCAGCTTTGATAGCCCCCGAATGTTCCCTGCTTGCCCGTTTTATTAAACTCCGCATCCTTTACATGAAACGCTTTTATTCTTTCATGATAAAAATCTATATACTGGATGTAATCCAACTGTTGCAGCACAAAATGCGAAGGATCATACAGCAAACAGGCTCTTGGATGATTGTTTACCTCTTTCAAAAACATTTCATAAGTAATGCCGTCAAACAGGTCTTCACCCGGATGAACTTCATAACAAACATCTACACCGCAATCATCAAAATAATTGAGTATGGGCAACCATCTTTTTGCCAGTTCTCTGAAACCTTCCTCCACCAATCCTGCCGGCCGCTGCGGCCAGGGATGAAAAGTATGCCATAATAAAGAACCGCTGAATGTGGGATGTGCCGTCAATCCCATGTTTGCTGATGCTTTGGCGCCATACATTACCTGCTTTATGGCCCATTCTGTTCTGGCTTTTGGATTGCCTTTTAAATTTTCCGGAGCAAAGCCGTCAAACAAGATATCATAAGCCGGGTGCACTGCCACCAATTGCCCCTGCAGGTGAGTAGATAATTCAGATATCTCCAGCCCGCATTCATTAACTGTACCCTTTATTTCATCTGCATAAGTTTTGCTTTCTGCAGCTTTCTGCAAATCAAAACAGCGGCTGTCCCAGGTGGGAATCTGTACGGCTTTATAACCCAGCGCTTCTGCCCATAAACAAATAGATTTCAGATTATCAAAAGGAGATTTATCGCCCATGAACTGGGCCAGAAAAATTCCGGGTCCTTGTATTGTGGTCATCTGCTAAGATATTTTGAATTCAATCCATTTTTTATCCGACCGGGAGGACGCTACCACATTATCAATAAACGCCATCCCCCTCACTCCCTCATTCACTGATGGAAAATCAAGCCATTCTTCCTTCGGTGGCCGTTTACTGATCTTTGCCTGTAATGTAAATGCAAAATTCCGGTAAAGATTGGCAAATGCTTCCAGGTATCCCTCCGGATGTCCGGCCGGTGTGCGGCAATTGTGTGAAGCGAATGAGTTTAGATAACCTGTGCCGGCACGATAAACTTCTGTTGGCTTATCCAGCCATTTTACAAGCAAGGTATTCGCATCCTCCTGTTTCCATTCTATACCGCCCTTTTCCCCATACACCCTTATCTTCACATTGTTCTCCTCCCCCGCTGCCACCTGTGTGGCCATCAGCACACCGCTGGCGCCATTGTTAAAATGAAGCAGCACAGCGCCATCATCATCCAGCATTCTGCCCGGGACAATTGTGTTTAAGTCAGCGCAAATTTTTACAACCTGCAATCCTGTAATATATTCAGCCAGGTTAAACGCATGAGTGCCTATATCTCCCATGGAACCGGCTTTACCGCTTCGCTTCGGATCGGTACGCCAGCTTGCCTGAGCTTGTCCTGTTCCTTCTAAAAAAGTGCTGAGCCATCCCTGCGGGTATTCCACATATACCTTTCTTATTTTTCCCAGCGTCCCGGATTTTAATAATTGCTTTGCCTGCTTTACCATCGGGTAGCCGGTATAAGTGTGGCATAATAATAAGGTGAGGCCTGTTTCCTCCACTTTCTGCTTCAGTTGCTTTGCCTGTTCCAATGTAAAAGTGATGGGCTTTTCAATCACTGCATGAAATCCTTTCTCCAGCGCCAGCATGGCCGGTTCAAAATGAACAAAATTGGGAGTAACGATGCTGACAAAATCAATCCTTTTATCAGCAGGCATGGCTGCTTCCTTTTCCAGCATCACTTTGTAATCTGTGTATATCCTGTTCTCATCAAGGTATAAACTGCGGCCTGATTCTACGGCCACTTCCGGGTTTACACTTAATGCCCCAGCTACCAGATCCACCTGTCCGTCCATATTAAAAGCAAGACGGTGAACAGCACCGATAAACGCATCTTTGCCACCGCCAATCATTGCCATCCTTAATTTTCTGCCCATTGCTGCAAACGTTTGAGAAGTTTCTGTGAATTAAAATTGTGTAATACAAACATAAAAGTATTTTAAAAATACTACATTTAGCTTTCTGAAATAATTATTCACTGAACGGTTAAAACCTCTGATTGTATATGAAGCTTGCCACCCGTGTTCAGCTTTCTGTAATGATGTTTCTTGAATTTTTTATCTGGGGCGGATGGTTTGTGACGCTTGGGACTTTTTTAGGCGCCAACCTGCAGGCAAGCGGAGGGCAGATTGCCAATGTGTATTCCACCCAGTCGTGGGGCGCCATTATTGCCCCGTTCATCATCGGGCTGATTGCCGACAGGTATTTTAATGCAGAAAAAATTTTAGGGGTACTGCATATAGCCGGTGCGGGTCTTATGTATCTGATGTATTCGTCTGATAATGTCTCGGCTTTTTTCCCGTATTCACTCGGTTATATGATATTGTATATGCCAACACTGGCACTGGTAAATTCTGTTTCTTTTAAACAAATGAAGAATCCCGAAAAGGAATTTTCACTTATCCGGGCATTCGGAACCATCGGCTGGATTGTTGCCGGCCTGCTCATCAGCTATCTTTTTCATTGGGATTCCAAAGAAAATATTGCCAGCGGCATGCTGAAGAATACTTTTCTTCTCTCGGGTGGCGCCGCCCTTGCACTCGGCCTGATGAGTTTTACGTTACCAGCCACACCTCCTGCCAAATCATCCGGGCAAAAAGTAAGCTTTGGGCAGATCATCGGGCTTGATGCATTAAAGCTTTTAAAAGACCGGAACTTTGCTGTCTTTTTTATCGCTTCTGTTCTTATTTGCATCCCCCTCGCTTTTTATTACCAGATCGCCAATCCTTTTCTTGCCGGAATTGGCGTTGAAAACCCAACAGGCAAAATGACCATCGGTCAGATATCAGAAGTTTTGTTCCTTCTGGCGCTGCCAATATTCTTTACAAAGTTTGGATTTAAGAAGACTATTTTGGTCGGTATGCTTGCATGGGTATTGCGTTATGTGCTTTTTGCCTTTGGCAATGCAGGCGAACTGAGTTTTATGCTGATTATCGGAATTGCGCTGCATGGCATCTGCTACGATTTCTTTTTTGTATCCGGCCAACTGTACACCAATGCAAGGGCAGGTGAAAAATATAAAAGCGCCGCACAGGGGCTTATTACGCTTGCCACTTATGGCGTGGGCATGCTGGTTGGTTTTAAAGTTGCCGGATGGGTATCCGATGCGTATACAGGGCCAACCGGAACTGATTTTAAAATGATATGGCTGATTCCTGCTGCCATTGCCACTGCTGTACTGCTGATGTTTCTTGTTTTATTTAAAGACGAGAAAGTTGAAACTAAAAAATGAACCGCCGCAAACTGATACAATCACTGGCCTTAGGAACCGCAGGCGTGGCCGTTTCAGGAAAAAGTTTTGCTTCCATGAAAGATGATGAATACGATACAGCCCCGCTGAAAGGCAATATCAATCACTCCGTCTGTTCATGGACCTATAATTTTTTACCGTTGGATGAAATGTGCCTCACGGTGAACAAGCTGGGATTTTCAGCCATTGACCTTCTGGCACCCAAAGACTGGCCGGTTATTCAGAAAAACGGCATTTATTGCTCCATGTGCTATACGGCCGGAAAAATCAGTCTTACAGAGGGATGGAACGACAAAAAAAACCATGACTGGCTGATCAAAGATTTTACTGAAGCTATTCCGCAGGTGGCAAAAGCCGGGTACAAAAACCTGATATGTTTCAGCGGCAACCGGCGCGGCATGGATGATGAAACGGGAATGAACAACTGTGCCGAAGGACTTAAAAAAATCATGAAACTGGCCGAAACCAGCAAGGTGGTGATACAAATGGAATTGTTCAACAGCAAGGTGGACCATAAAGATTATATGTGCGATAAAAGCAGCTGGGGGGTTGAACTATGCAAAAAGATCGGCTCGGAATATTTCAAACTGCTGTATGATATTTACCATATGCAGATCAATGAAGGCGATGTGATCCGGACGATCCAGGACCATCACCCGTATTTCGGTCACTATCATACGGCTGGCGTACCCGGAAGGCATGAAATTGATGATACACAGGAGTTGTATTATCCTGCCATCATGAGGGCTATAATAAAAACCGGTTTTAAAGGCTATGTGGCGCAGGAATTCATTCCTACCGGAAAGACGAAAGAAGAAAAGATAAAGGCGCTGAGGTATGCGGTGAGGAGGTGTGATGTATGAAGCCTCCCCAAACCCCTCCGAAGGAGGGGCTTTAACTTCATATTATTGATAAGTTCTTTTAATTATTTATACAGCATAATAGTTGGAGCTTTAGTCCCGGAGGGACTGAATGTTGGTAGCCCCGGATGAAATCCGGGGTAAACAAGTAGTAAAACGTTTAAAGCCCCATAGGGGCGGTATATAATTGATGAATAGAATTACAAAACGATGAAGTGTGCGACGCAAGGGACGATCATCAGGGAACAGAAGTTCGTAACAAAAAATAATTTATAAATATTCAATAAACAATGGCAGACAATACATACGATGCAATTGTAGTCGGCTCCGGAATAGCCGGCGGCTGGGCAGCCAAAGAGCTTACCGAAAAAGGCTTAAAGGTGCTGTTGCTCGAAAGAGGAAGAAATATCGAGCATATTAAAGACTATGTAAATGCGAATAAAGAATACTGGGAGTTCCCGCACCGCGGCGGCCGTACACAAAAAATGATTGAAGATTATCCGAAACTGAAAAGAGACTATCCGCTGAACGAAATAGTGCTCGACATGTGGGCCAGTGACAAAGATTGTCCCTATACAGAAACAAAACCCTTCTCCTGGTACCGCGGCTATCATGTAGGCGGCCGCTCACTGCTATGGGGCAGGCAAAGTTACCGGTGGAACAAATGGGATTTTGAAGCTAATGCAAAAGAAGGAATTGCTGTGGACTGGCCCGTTCGGTATGATGACCTGGCCTCCTGGTACAGCTATGTAGAAAGATTTGCCGGCATACAGGGAAGTAAAGAAGGACTGGAAGTGTTGCCCGACAGTGAATTTATGCCGGCTATGGAACTGAACTGCGCTGAAAAAGATGTAAAGAAAAAAATGGAAGCCTTTTATAAAAACCGGCGCAAACTTATCATCGGCCGTTCGGCCAACATTACCCAACCTCATTACGGAAGAACGAACTGCCAGTACCGCGACCGATGCTGGAGAGGATGTCCCTTCGGCGGATACTTCAGCACCCAATCTTCCACCCTGCCTGCCGCCATGAAAACGGGCAATCTTACCCTTCGTCCTTTTTCCATTGTAACCAAAGTGCTGTATGATAAGGATACAAAAAAAGCATCCGGAGTGGAGGTACTGGATGCCAATGAAAATAAAACCTACGAGTTCAAATCAAAAATTGTATTCCTCTGTGCATCTGCATTCAACAGCTCCTGGATACTGATGAATTCCGCTACCGACATCTGGCCCGATGGCCTGGGCAGCAGCAGCAATGAACTCGGTAATAATGTAATGGACCACCACTTCCGCACAGGAGCCAGCGGAACTGTAGAAGGTTTCAGTGATAAATATGAATATGGCCGCCGGCCTACCGGTATTTATATTCCCCGTTTCCGTAATATTTACAATGATAAAAGAGATTATGTAAGGGGCTTTGGTTACCAGGGAGGTGCCGGCCGCGGCAGAGGTGTTGATGTGGCAGAGTTTACCATTGGTGCCGGATTAAAAGAAGCGTTGAGCGTACCCTCCGAAAACTGGGGAATCAACTTTCTCGGCTTCGGTGAAATGCTGCCTTACCATGAAAACAGGATCAGCCTGAACAAAGATGTAAAAGATAAATGGGGCCTGCCGGTGCTGAACATGGACGTGGAAATAAAGGAAAACGAAAAAAAGATGCGGGAGGATATGCGGAACGATGCCAAAGAAATGCTGGAAGCCGCCGGTGTAAAAAATATACAGACCTATGACTGGGGCTACGAAGTGGGAATGGGTATTCATGAAATGGGCACTGCCCGCATGGGCCGTGACCCGAAAACATCGGTGCTAAACGGAAATAACCAGGTGTGGGATGCGCCCAATGTGTTTGTAACCGATGGCGCCTGCATGACATCCGCTTCCTGTGTGAACCCGTCATTAACCTATATGGCATTGACGGCAAGGGCTGCTGATTTTGCAGTTGCAGAACTAAAAAAAGGAAATCTTTAAAACACCAAATCTTTTAAATGGAAAGACGAGAGTTATTAAAACTGATTGCCGTACTTACAGGCGGCGCTGTTGTTGGCGGCGAAGTTTTTCTGAGTGGTTGTAAAACCGGGGTAAAAACAGATGCCGGATTTACGGCTGCCAATATTTCCTTGCTTGATGAAATTGGCGAGACCATTATTCCCGCCACCCATACACCCGGTGCAAAAGCCGCTCAGGTAGGTGAGTTTATGAAAATTATGGTGACCGACTGCTATACCCAGGCACAGCAGGATGCATTTATGAAAGGTATCAGCGCCATTGACGAGGCCTGCAGGAAAATGCACGGCAAATCTTTCATGGATTGCCCGCCTGAACAACGACATAGCCTGCTGGTAAGCCTGGAAAAAGAAGCCAAAGAGTTTAATAAAGCGGTTGAGGAAAAAGATAAACCCAAGAGGGAGGAGTTCGAAAAAGCCGGGAAATCTTATGATTTTGTTGGCTCCCCCCGGCATTATTATACGATGATGAAGCAACTTACTTTACTTGGTTTCTTTACTTCCAAAACCGGAATGACAGAAACTCTCAGGCATATTGCAGTTCCGGGTAAATTTGACGGCGCTTATCCTTACACAAAAGGCGAAAAAGCCTGGGCCGAATAACAAAATAAACTATCAATGAAGAAAAACCGCAGAGAATTTTTACGCTTTACAGGGGGGCTGGCATTAGGATCGATACTGGCGCAAACGGGCTGCACATCAGTAAAAACCGGCGGGTCGCCTGAAGCTTCCGGACTGCCGGGAAGTAATTACCTGAAAGACTTCGGTCTGCAGTTGTACACTTTGCGTAACGATATGCCGAAAGATCCTGCAGGCATATTAAGACAGGTTGCCTCGTTTGGTTACAAACAAATTGAGGGTTATGAAGGAGGCAAAGGTATGTTCTGGGGAATGAGCAATACCGATTTCAAGAAATTTATGGATGAGCTGGGTATGAACCTTGTTGCCAGCCACTGCGATATCAATAAGGATTTTGAAAAGAAAGCAGCTGAAGCAGCAGAGATCGGCATGAAATACCTGATTTGCCCCTGGCTGGGGCCGCAAAAAACAATGGATGATTATAAAAAAGCCGCTGAAAAGTTTAACAAGTGCGGGGAAATATGCAAAAAGGAAGGGATCCTCTTTGCCTATCATAATCATGATTACAGTTTTAAACCACTCGGCGGGCAGGTGCCGCAGGAAGTAATGATGAATGAAACCGACCCTGCACTGGTGGACTTTGAGATGGATATCTACTGGGTGGTCACAGCGGGTGAAGATCCCGAAAACTGGGTAAAGAAATATAAAAACCGGTTCAGGCTATGCCATGTAAAGGACCGCAGCAAAACCCCCGTAGCGGATAACAGCAAGAATTCTGTTGACCTTGGTACCGGCAGCATTGATTTCAAAAGAATATTAAAGACAGCCCTTGACAACGGCATGCAATATTTTATTGTGGAGCAGGAAGCTTATCCGAACGGAACTCCGCTGGAAGCTGTGAAGAAGAATGCGGAGTATATGAAGAAGTTGAAAATCTGAACCCCTTTTTTAACTCAGGTTATTGCGCAAGGCGCTGACATCATCGGGCTTTATTGCATTATTGCTGTACCTCTCCTCCAAGTCTTTAAAAGCAGGATGAATAAACTGCATCATGCTTTTGGTTTTACCACGCAGAGAAGAATGAAACTCGGTACAATCCGTTTTCTCAGCCAGCATTTTTATATTATCAGCCCTTACTCCGCTTCCGGGCATAATGATAATTCTGTTGTCGGCTCTTTTATTTAATTCAGCGATCATTTCAACTGCTCCTGCATCCGATACCGTTGGTTTTTGACCTGAGGTAAGAATTCTTTCACAACCAATTTCAATCAATTGCTCCAATGCCTCAAATGGTTCTCTGCACCGGTCAAATGCCCGGTGAAAGGTAACCCCCATGGGATAAGCTGCATCAATCAGCTTCGCTGTTCTTGCCACATCAATGCTGCCGTCCATATTCAGCATGCCAATCACCACCCCATCGCAGCCCAGTTGTTTGCAGAGTTTCACATCCTGCAGCATTATATCAAATTCATCCTTCGTATAAAGAAAATCGCCGCCCCTTGGCCGTATGATGGGGTAAAGTAAACCTTCAAATGCCTCCCGGCATTTTTTTATCGTCGCATAAGATTGTGTTGTTCCGCCTTCGGTAAGATTGGCGCAAAGTTCAATCCTGTCGGCGCCGCCTTCCACAGCTGATTGAGTGGTGGCAAAATCGGAGGTGGCGATTTCGATGATGTACTTTTTTTCTTCCATTAGCAATTCTGTATTTGTAAACCATTACATACAATCGGAGTGTTGGTCATGCCGAGGAACGAAGCATCTCAAAAACTACAAACTGGTTTTAAATAGAATTCTTTGAGACTCCTCCTTCGCCTGCCTGCCGCCAGGCAGGTCGGAGTGACAAGACTCTGAAAATCTGAAGCCTCATACCGAAGCAGAATTACACCATCAGATACTTCGCATTCACCATCTTCTCCATCTCATTCGTCTTTATAGCGTAACTAAATCCCTTGTGAATGGCATAGGCCCCCGCCTGCCCCTTTTTATTCAAAGCAAGAAAAGCCACCTGTATATCCTTAGCCTTTGTTCCTTTTATTTTCACAATCCGTTCAATTACTTTTTTACAGGCCGATTCAGGCGATAATCCCTGCCGCATCAGTTCCACCACTGAATGAGAGCCGGCTACCCTTATCACATCCTCACCCTGCCCGGTAGCAGTACAGGCCCCCACTTCATTGTCTACAAATAAACCGGCCCCGATGATCGGCGAATCCCCCACCCTGCCTCGCATTTTAAATCCGGCGCCGCTGGTGGTGCAACTGCCGCTCAGGTTTCCATTCGCATCCATCGCCACCATGCCGATGGTATCATGATTCCATTCACCATTTTCTAATTTATTTGGTGCAAAAGGACCCTGTCCGCTTTTACTTTCTATATTAATTGCCGGCGGTTTGTATTCTGATTTTTTCAACCATTTTTCATAATTCTTTTGTGCAGATGGTGAAAGCTTTTGTTCTTCTAATGGAAAACCTTCTGCTACGGCAAACTGTTGTGCCCCCTGACCCGCCAGCATTACATGCGGTGTTTTTTCCATCACTCTTCTTGCCACTGAAATGGGATGCTTGATTCTTTCAAGAAAAGCTACGCTTCCGCAATTATAAAATTCATCCATAATACAGGCATCCAGTGTTACAAATCCATCCCGGTCGGGATTGGCGCCAAGACCCACACAACAATTTTGTTCGGATTCTGTCACCATCACTCCTTTCTCCACCGCATCCAATGCCCTGCCGCCTTTTTTTAAGATTTCCCATGCTGCTTTATTGGCTTCCAGCCCCGAACTCCAGGTGGAAATAACAACAGGCCTTGCATTAACCGCTGTGGTCTCCGCTGTTATTTTTTCGGATAATAGACCCGCCATGCCCGTTAAAGCCGATGCCCGGATGAATTTTCTTCTGCTTATCATTGTTAATGGTTGAATGTGCCGAAATTAGTTGTTTCAGTTCAGAAGACGTATAGATTTAATCCGGTAGTTCATAACTTTATCAACCTTTTTTACCCAACCAATATGAAAAGTGTTTTATATAAAGCGGAATCAAGAGGCGCTGCCGGCTATGGCTGGCTTAAGACGAGATACAGTTTCAGTTTCTCCAACTGGTACAATCCGGAAAGAATTCATTTCGGCGCCCTGCGGGTATTGAACGACGATTATATCGCCGGGGGAATGGGCTTTGGCACCCATCCGCATGATAATATGGAAATCATCACCATTCCCATGAGCGGCCAGCTGGAGCACAAAGACAGCATGGGCAATAGCGGCATCATCAGCAAGGGCGAAGTGCAGGTGATGAGCGCCGGCACCGGCATTCAGCATTCAGAGTACAATCACAATAAAGATGAAGCGGTCACATTATTCCAGGTATGGGTTTTCCCGGAAAAGAAAAACGTACAGCCCCGCTACGACCAGCAGGCATTTGATTTTGATTCCCTGAAAAATTCTTTTATCACTATCGTTTCCCCGATGGGGAATGATGAGGGCCTGAACATTCACCAGCAGGCCTGGTTCAGTATCGGTAAACTGGATAAAGGGTTTACCACGGAATATAAAATTAAAAAAGAAGGCAACGGAGTTTATGTTTTTGTAATTGAAGGTGATGCTGTCATCAACGGTATAAACCTGAAACGCAGAGATGGTTTGGGTATCACCGAAACCAATAAACTGGAAATAAAGGCCGGCGGCGAAACAGAACTGTTATTAATGGAAGTTCCGATGCACTTATAACAAAGAAAATCCCGTTATTGACGGGCTGACACTGCTTCCTTATTCTGCATGAACTTCTCAAGATTTTTTCTTGCCATCTTTTGCACTTTGCGCTGAAACCAGCCCATCCAGCCAAAAAGTGCGCCCTTCCATCCCAGGGCCTGTGCAGCCCATTTGCTTAATTTGAATGCATCACTGTGTTCAATTATTTGTCCGTCTTTCAATTTCATAAAAGCCTTTATATTGTTTACAACTTTGCGTCCTGTTTTAGAAAATGTATAGGTGGCTGTCCAGTTGCAGGTGGCATACTCTTCATCCGGCAATTGAATATTGGAGAAGGTTAACGAAAAATCTTTGGCATTTTTGCAAAGCATTTCCCACATTGCCTTCACCTCATCACCCTTAAGCAAACCAAAAGCCGGATCGCTGAAAATAATATCATCGCTGTAGCAAGCGTTCATAGTGGCAGCATCTCTTTGCTGAAAAGCGGAATAGAAACGGGTGATAACTGCTTCGTTTGGATGCATAAAATAAAAATGAATGAAAAGACAGAATCTGTAAATTTAATCCTTCAAAACCAACCCCCTTTAAAATATATCCAGAAAAAATAAATAAATGAAGAAAACAATCCTTTACATATTGGGCCTTCTCGCCTCGGGCACCTGTTTTTCTCAACATGAACAGGATTCAGCATGGATACGGGACAATTATATTAAGATGGAAAAAACGATCCCCATGCGGGATGGTATTCATTTGTTTACTGCCATTTACATGCCCAAAGACAACAGTGAAAAACACCCGATATTGATGAACCGCACCCCCTATTCCTGCCGGCCCTATGGCGAAAATAACTGGCGGGAATTCTGGAACAGCCACTGGAAATATTATATGCGGGAAAATTATATCATCGTTATCCAGGATGTGCGGGGAAGATGGATGAGCGAGGGAAATTTTGTGGATGTTAGGCCCTTTAACAAGGACAAAACCGGTAATGAGATTGACGAAGCTAGCGATACTTATGACGCCATTGAATGGCTGACTAAGAATCTTCCCAACAACAATGGCAATGTAGGTGTGTTTGGCATTTCCTACCCGGGATTTTATTCCACTATGGCGGCGGCAAGCGGTCACCCGGCCTTGAAGGCTGTTAGCCCGCAGGCGCCGGTTACCGATTGGTTTATGGGCGATGACTTTCATCATAACGGCGCATTTTTTCAGATGGATGGCTTCAGTTTTTACTCCGGCTTTGGTAAACCAAGGCCCAAACCTACCACAGCCGGCAGCCGCGGTTTTGATTTTCCCATCCGTGACAATTACAAATTCTATCTGGAAAATCCGCCCTCCAAACTGATGCAATTAATCGGCGACAGTGTGGCATTCTGGAAAGAAATGTATGCACACTCCAATTATGATGACTGGTGGCAGGCAAGGGATGCCCGTCGTGCCATGTACCATATTAAACCCGCTATGCTGGTGGTAGGCGGATTATTTGATGCCGAAGATTGCTGGGGTGCCTTGAATTTGTATAAGGCCATTGAGAAACAAAACCCCGGCATCCACAACAAAATTGTGATGGGCCCCTGGAGCCATGGCCAGTGGAGCCGCGGCGAAGGAAACAGCCTGGGCAATATCCGGTTTGGTACTTCCACTTCCATCTGGTATCAAAACACTATTGAAATCCCCTTCTTCAATTATCACCTGAAAGGAAAAGGAGATGAACCTGATATTGCAGAAGCAACCATTTTTATTACCGGTGAAAACAAATGGATAAAATTTGATCAATGGCCTCCAAAACAGGTACAGCCACGGCCCATCTACCTGGCGTCCGACGGCGCATTATCATGGAATCTTCCAACGTATTTAAAAGCCGGGAGTTTTTCAGAATACATCAGCGACCCGGAGCATCCTGTTCCCTATACAGAAGATGTGCACCAAAGCCGCACTAATGCCTATATGACCGATGACCAGCGCTTTGCTTCAAGAAGACCGGATGTATTGACATTTGAAACCGCTCCGCTGGAAGAAGACTTAACGCTGGCCGGAGTACTGACAGCCAACCTCAAGGTGAATATAAGCGGGACCGATGCAGACTTTGTAGTAAAAATCATTGATGTATTTCCTGAAAATTTCAGGTATGCCGGAGATGTGGCGCAACAAGGCCGTGCCGGGGGCGGCTCTTATATGATGGCCGGTTATCAAATGCTGGTGCGGGGTGAGATAATGAGAGGGCGGTTCAGAAACAGTTTTGAGAAACCGGATGCCTTTAAACCCGGCAAAATTGAAACAGTAAAATTTGATTTACCTGACATTGCACATACATTTAAAAAGGACCATAAGCTGATGATACAGGTACAAAGCAGTTGGTTTCCATTGGCAGATATGAACCCCCAGCAGTTTATTAATATTTATGAAGCGAAACAGGAAGATTATAAAAAAGCGGCCATCCGGATTTATCATGATGGGACAAATGCTTCTTCTATCATCATACCCATACTTAGATAAACTGAATAAAAATGAAATTACAATTAAGCCTTTTTATTACACTGATTGCGCTTACTGCCAATTCCCAGAATCTAAATATCGTTCCGCAACCGGTTGAAGTAAAGCGGGGCACCGGAACTTTTACCATTACTTCCACCACATCATTGGTAGTAATAAATGCTGTGGATGATAATACCGCTAATTTTTTCAATGACTACCTGAAACGGTTTTACGGAATAAAGCTGAAAAAAGTAAAAGCGCCACCTGCTGATAATTATATTCAGTTCACTACCCTTGAAACCCTTGTACCCGGTAAAGAAGGGGCTTACAATCTGGTAGCAGGCAAAACTAATGTGTACATCGCAGGGGAAACTGCATCCGGAACGTTTTATGGGATGCAAACATTAATTCAGCTTCTCCCGGCCCTGAAACAACCTGCACAAAAGCTAATTGTTGCGGGGATAACCATTACTGATTACCCCCGCTTTGGCTACCGCGGCATGCACCTTGACTGTGGCCGTCATTTCTTTTCCATTGACTTTATAAAAAAATATATTGATTACCTCGCCCTGCATAAGTTCAATAAATTTCACTGGCACCTTACGGAAGACCAGGGCTGGCGCATAGAAATAAAAAAATATCCAAAGCTTACTGCTGTTGGCGGCTGGAGAAACGGGACCATCATCGGCCGATACCCCGGTACCGGCAATGACGGAATAAGATACGGCGGCTTGTACACACAGGAACAAATCAAAGAGATTGTAAAATATGCGGCTGACCGCTACATCACTGTCATTCCGGAAATAGAAATGCCCGGCCACTCCTCTGCTGCTATTGCTGCCTATCCCGAACTGAGTTGTTTTCCTGATGAACCAACCATAAAATACTTTTCCAAACAATGCAAGTGGAACGGCGATACCACCGGCAAACAGGTGCAGCAAACCTGGGGGGTGTTTAATGATGTGTTCTGTGCCGGACAGGAAAATACTTTTCAATTTATCGAAAATGTGCTGGATGAAGTGCTGGCACTGTTTCCTTCAAAGTACATTCATATTGGCGGCGATGAATGCCCCAAGGAAAACTGGCACCGCTGCCTGCATTGCCAGAAAAGAATAAAAGACAATAAGCTCAAGGATGAACATGAACTGCAGAGCTATTTTATCCAGCGGGTGGAAAAATATTTGAACAGCAAGGGAAGAATTCTGATTGGCTGGGATGAAATACTGGAAGGCGGCCTTGCCCCCAATGCCGTGGTGATGAGCTGGCGGGGCGAAAAGGGCGGTATAGAAGCGGCACAACAAAACCACGATGTGGTGATGACACCCGGAAACCCGGTGTATTTTGACCATACGCAAAGTGAAAATGAAGACAGTGTAACGATTGGAGGCTTTAACCCTATTGAAAAAGTATATGCCTATGAGCCTGTGCCTGCGGCATTAACTGCTGAACAGGCCAAACATGTGCTGGGCGCACAGGCCAATGTATGGACGGAGTATATGAAGAACACCAAGAAAGTGGAGTACATGATTTTTCCCCGAATGGCAGCGTTGAGTGAGGTGTTATGGAGTAAGAAAGAAGATAAGAACTGGGATGATTTTGAAAAGCGGTTGCTGATGCAATTTAAAAGATATGATTTATGGAAGGCGAATTATAGTAAGGCATATTTTGATTTGAAAGCGACGGTGATGCCGACTGACAATTTCAATGGCCTTCACTGGAAACTTAAAAGCAAGCTCCCAAATCCTATTACAATTAATTTTAATGGAGGCGACTCTATTTGGCAATATAAGCAGCCGCAACTAATTACCAAATCAACTCGTACAGCCTACGCCTATTATTCTCCCTCAGGTAAACAGGTTGGTGTTCAGCAAAAATTTTGTTTCAACAAAGCCACCGGCAAAAAAATAACTTTAGAAAAAGAGGCTTCTAATAGTTATCCCGGTGACGGTGCATTTACATTAGTTAACGGTGTGCAAAATGAAAAAGGGCTTGCAAGGTCTAAAGAATTTCTGGGCTTTAGTGGTGATGATTGTATAGCTACTATTGATTTAGGCAAAGAAGAAAATATTTCTTTTGTAAAAGTGCATTGCTATCACCAGGCGGGAAGTTGGATATACAGACCTGCCTCAGTGTCAGTTACTGTTTCTGCTGATGGCATAAATTTCTTACCTGTTGCTATCTCAAATCCCATAATTACAGATAGCGAATCTATTAATGAATTTTCAAAACCGGTACAAGCAAGATTTGTAAAAATAAATATTGCCAACTATGGCTCTATTCCATCCGGCAACCCGGGTGCGGGGCATAAAGCCTGGTTATTTGTTGATGAAATAGAAATTAATTAAATGGCCTTAACTGAAGTCTTTTTAAAATAAATTCACTGACTCTCCTCCCCTGCTCACTTCCATTGTCATTACTGAATCTGTTGCGTTTTTTCGTCAGTCAGTAATCGTCAGACCTGTATAACTCAAAAATTCAGCCATTGCTTTCATCGTTCCGTTGAATTGCCGTTGCTAATTTTAAAACATCGGTTTTACTTTTATGTACTTCTCAATATTTAGATGATTAATCCCCAATTTTTCTACTTTTTCAATACCAGTTGTAGTTAGCGTATCGCCATTAACACGAAACTCAAACTCAAATTGTCCGCCTTCCCATTCCCCGTAATTAAAATAATCCAGGTATTCTTTATACTTATTTCCTGAAATTTGAGCCCGGCCCCCGCCCGCAACAAATACAGCAAGGCTGTCCTTTCCATGGTTTAAATCGTGGCGTAAAAACGAAAAATGGGAAGGGGGATTATTTTTATCATTTCTTGCTGCCCCTTTGTATAATCAACAAAACTGGTATCCTCCCCTTTTATAGTAGTTCCTGATATTAATTTCCAGGTTCCAATAATTGGCTGTTGATATTGTTTACTTGCTGTGTTACAACCAAGAAATAATATAATGGAAAGCGAAAACATCAGAGTAGATTTTATCATATTCTTTAAAGATTTAGAATTTAAATCGATCCCCTTTACCAGCCTTAAAGGTGAAGTTAATAAAAGATAAAGGATATTAGAGAAGTTATATAATAGTTTTAGCTGAAACCTTTCTATAATAAATTCACTGATTTTCCTGCTTTGTTCAATACATCAGTTTGAACAAAAGAGATGGCTCATTATTAACCCCGGCAATAATATATTTATTGACCTGTAAAAGACTGCGAACATCTCCCCTTACTTTCAATCCGCTATTACCGGCAATAACAAATGAGCCTTTACCATTTCCCAGCAGCACCATACCATGATTGGCATCCAGTCGCCCAATCCTGACACGGTTGTAACGGTTATTGCCTGCAGCAATAATATCCATATTACCGTCTCCGTTTACATCCGCAGGTAATACAGCACATACAGGTGATGCCTGAACAATGCGGGGAAGTTCTTTCAGCTTTAAACCTGAACCTGTATTTTCAAAATAGCATGTCCTGAACTCATTTGCCATTAGCCTGCCGGCATTGGAAAATTTATCACCTAATAAATCAGTTATTCCGGCATCAGCATAAGAAGGGTATTCAAAAAACTTCTTACGTAACAATGGTACCTGTCCGTTTACATCATCCATCACTCCAAAAGGATATGACTTTCCTTGAATATAGCTGGTCATGAATGGGTCTGTCGAGCCGTTTCCATCCAAATCAAGATAAAATAGTTCAACCGGTTCTGTGAACGACGCCTGTAATGGACTGTTGAGGCCATAGTTGCCGGCAATTATATCCTTATCACCATCTTTATCAAAATCTGACACGGCTAATGACAACCACCAACCATGTCCGGATTCTTTGTTCCATTCATCTGTCTTATCTATCAGCCCTTTTCCTGTATTAATAAATATTTTTATCGGCATCCATTCACCTGCCAGTATCAAGTCAGTAAGTCCGTCTTTATTTATATCAACCGCCACTGCATCATGCAGCAACCCGGCCTGCTTAAGCGACGGTGCAAATTTTTCTGTAGCATCCAAAAATTTTCCTTTCCCGACATTGAGTAATATCCTTGATTCATCAAACAAAGGGTAATTGCCGGGAGTAACACCGCCTCCTAAAAATAAATCTATATCTCCATCGTCATCAAAATCCGCTGCTGCGGCACAAGCAGTATTGGTTTTAAAAACGGGCAGGCCATTTACTGACCTGCTGAATACTCCATTATTATTTATATAGATCCTGTCCTGCAACAATTCATCACCTTTCTGAAACTCATAACTGCCGCTACCCACAAATAAATCTGCATCACTGTCGCCATCAGCATCAAAAAAAAATGCAGCCTCATCTTCGGCCTGCGAGTCATTATCAAAAACAGGTTGCCTGCTAAGCATAAAACTTCCGGAAGAATTTTGTACATACAGCTGTCCTGCCTGCCCTTTTGCACCTCCGATAAATACATCTTCTCTTCCATCACCATTTACATCCGCCTTCGCCATACATGGCCCTTCATTGGAGTAAAAATGCGGTAACAAAAATTGCCGTGTAAAATCATTTACATATTCTTCTTTGTGTGTAAAAGGAAGAAACCCTTCTACAGCCCTCATGAGCATATCCTGTTTGCCTGCCGGGTAGTGATATACCAGCGCCGCATTCATGTATTTTATTTTTAATGATTGATTGGCCTTTACTGATGTAAGAAGCTGCATCCTGTCATCCGGCCAAACAATGCGGATGGAATCAATCACTTCATTTTTACCAAGACCTGCTACCAGGCCTGCATCCGCAAAAGACTGATAGCCTCTTACAGGCAGGTTTTCTAAGTAAATATTTTTATCACTCTGGTATATCCATACTTTGGCTCCCGTTGCTGTTGGGTTTTGTTTTGTGCCTTCAAATGAAAAACTGATAAAATAATTGTCTTTCAAAACCGATTCACTGTTATTACGGTAAACACCGGCGTAGCTATCCGTATTATTCACTACTAAATCAAGGTCACCATCATTATCAAGGTCAGCATAAGCGGCACCATGTGCAAATGATTTTTCTCCCAGCCCCCAATCGTCAGCTATATTTACAAACTGTTCATTGGCGATATTATGGTACATATAGTTGGGAATATGAATCCCCTCCATTTTACTGATATAATCACTGACAGTGATTTGCTTACCGCCTTGCTGCAACCGCAAAGCTTCATCCATCGTAAACTTTACAAACTGGATATTGGTATTGTCCCTTTTATATCCGTTGGTAACAAAAATGTCTTTGTAGCCGTCATTATCAAAATCAGCTATTAGAGTACTCCAGCTCCAGTCGGTGGCGGCCACACCATTTAAAAAACCCACTTCACTGAAAGTGCCATCGCCATTATTTTTTTGCAATGAATTTTTCATGTACTGCTGATAATATCCATTGTCAAAAAGCTGCTTGAATTTATCAAAGTTATCAGCGCCTACATGCATCTTCAGGTCATGGTTGTTTTCCGGCAGCATATCCAGCACAAACAGGTCGGGTAGTAAATCGTTATTATAATCCGCCACATCGCAACCCATAGAGTATTGCGATACATGGTCCATCATACCGGCAAGCGATTCGGTAAAGCTTCCGTTTTTGTTATTTATATACAGGTAATCATGTTCATTAAAATCATTGGCCACATATATATCCGGCCAGCCATCCATATTGATATCAGCAGTACTTACCCCCAGGCTGAATGTAAGTACATTAGAAGATATACCTGCCGCGGCAGATACATTTTGAAATTTGCCGTTATCATTTCTGAAAAGTTTATTGTGGTAAACCGAATCGCCGGGCTTGTTACGGAGCTGTGCATATTCCAGTTGCGCTTTGGAATACTCCGGCGATGACTGGTTGATAAGAAACATATCCAAATCGCCGTCTTTGTCATAATCAAAAAAAGATGCCTGGGTTGAATAGCCTTCATTATCCAATCCATATTCCGCTGCCTTTTCTGTAAACGTCAAATCATGGTTGTTTATAAACAACAGATTTTTTCTGTACTCTTTATTAGACAGCCCGCTGCGACAGATGTATATATCCTGCCACCCGTCTGAATTAATATCCACAAACACAACTCCGGTACACCAACCTTCTTTTTCTGCAATGCCTGCCTTCACCGTTATATCGTCAAACCGGAAATGGCCTTTGTTGATATACAACCTGTTCTTCACCATATTGCCTGTAAAAAATAAATCAGGCAAACCGTCATTATTCACATCTCCCGCAGCCACTCCACCGCCATTGTAGAAATAAGGGTAAGCCATTATATTAAATGAGGGATTATCTTCCTTCAGCAGATTGCGGAAATCAATACCGGTTTCAGATTTACTTAATGAAGTGAAAACAGTTTTCTTTTTCCCGCCGCATGAATACAGGCAAATAAGCAAAACAATAACTACAAGGTATTTGGAAAGCATATAGAACAACAGATGGATTTTCAAATATAAACTAAGGGCAGGATTAGCTCCTGCCCTTTCCAAAACTAATTGCTTATATCTGAAAAAAATTATGGTTTATCCCACCACAGGCGGGTGCCACCATTATCAGATCCGCCTAATGTGGCAGCAGCCCTCTGTGCACCCAAAGGATTAGTTGAATATTCGCTGGGTGGCAGATTTACACGGCGTATAAATATGGTTGTGGAAATCTTACCGCCGCTGTTGTTGACAATAACAGGGAATAATTTCGGATAACCCGTCCTACGAAACTCACTCCATGCCTCCTGACCGTCAGGATACATCGCAATCCATTTTTGGGTAATAATTCTTTCCAGTTTCCTTTCAAAAGCATCAGCATCATTCCATTTAATAGTAACAGTACTCAAATAAGGTGAGCCGGTAATAACATTATTCTGACCTGCCGTGACTGCTTTGGGGTCTAAATACTGAGCAGGAATGCTTACAGCATTATTGCTATATGCTGCAGCACCCGCAAGGCCGTACTGACTGAATGAAACAGATATCCCGGATTCATAATTTGTCTGAGCAGTACCTGCACCGGCTAAGCCACGAATAGCCGCTTCAGCTTTCAAAAACCATGCTTCTGCTGCTGTCATCAGTTGTATTTTACTTGGGAATGTAATTAATGCAGAATATCCCTGGTACCGGCTTTTGGCATCAATATTAATCCCATTACGGATGCCTTTATATTGACCAGCTACTGCAGGATCCGTTGCAGGTACAAAATATTTCGATAAACGTGGATCGCTGTATCCGCCCATAATTGACTCCATCGGCGCACCCATACGTATATCTGCCCACGCATTGTTCATTACATTGAGCGGATGCTCCGTAGAACCAATATTTACAAAACAATCATCTGCATTAGTTGATAACAATCCGCCAACATTGGCCAGCGCTGCTTCACCTTCAGACTTTGCTTTTGCCGGGTCGGCTTTTACAATACGTAAGGCAAGACGCAGACGAAGTGTATTAGCCAGTTTCAGCCATTTGGCATAGCTGCCGGCATAGATTAAATCTGACTTTTGAAACAGCTGTGTTGAAGCATTGCTGCGGATAGGTGTAAGGATATCAATTGCCGTTTTCAGATCAGCAAAGAAATTATTGTATGCATCCTGCTGACTGTCGTAATCATAAGCCCCATCGGCACTCTGATCTTTATATTTAGAGTACATAATAGGTCCGAAAATATCACTCACTCTGTGCATAGCTTCCACCTTTACTATTTTGGCCATTGCATACACCTCGGGGGCGGTGGTTTTAGTGGTTGCTTCCACGTTTGTAATCGGACTCATCACACTTCCAAAGCCGCTCGAATAAGCCGGGAAAAAAGCCCAACCATTCCAGCCATCCACCAAATCGTAAGTCATATTGTTACTGTTGCCCCGAAAAGGAGTCGGCGGCATCATATAGCCGCTGTACACATCACCCAGCAGGTTTTGCTGCAGTTGGGTTACCCATGCCGGGGAAAAGGCATAAATTGTTTTTTGGGCTTCCTGCAATTGTGCAGGTACAAGTGCATAATCACCGGCCAATTGCTCGTTTGTGGCTCCATACGGATTGGTATTAAACTCCTCAAACTTTTTGGTGCAACTGCTGAGCAGGATGATGGATCCGGCAACCAGCGATATTAATTTCATCGTATTTGTTTTCATTTTCAGAAAATTTATTTTTTTTCAATTTTTGGTTTTAGAATGAGCATCTGAAATTTAAACCAATGCTGCGGGTTGCAGGTAATGCAAACACATCCACGCCCTGAACCCCATTGCCGGTACTCATGCTGAGTTCCGGATCATAAGGAGCATTCTTTGAAATAAAGAACAGGTTGCGTGCAGTAAGTGAAATCCGCATCTCTCTGATCCATTTTGCACTCGAGTTGATATTATAGCCTACAGACAGCTCACGCAGTCTTACATTGGTGGCATCATACATATAATGCTCAGTAATACCGGCACGGCCGCCAACAGCAGTATAAAATGCTTCAGCCGGCAATAATCCTGGCCATTTAACACCATTTTCTTTTGTAGCAGGTATGTTTACACCCCCTGCTTTGCGGGCATCTGCAGCAACTGTTGAAACCCCATACTCATCAATCATAGCCTGTGTAATACTCATTACCTTTCCTCCAAACCGGCCATCAATCAAAACACCAATAACAATATTTTCCCATTCTATTGTATTGTTCCATCCCGCCATGAATTTTGGTGTGGGGTTGCCCAGGAAACCAAAGTCACCTCCCTGAGGGCGGCCATTATCATCAACTATTATAGAGCCGTCTGAAGCTCTTTTGAACTTCTTGCCATATATATCGCCATAAGAACCACCTTCCCGTATCCTGAGCGAATAGTTATTTACACCTGCACCGGTTATATCATACTCACCACCCAGTTCAGGAAGCAGCTCAACCACTTTGTTTACGTTTCGTGTCAGGTTCAGCCCGCTGTTCCATTTCAGATTTTTAGATTTCAGCACATTGTATGTCAGAGCCACTTCTATTCCCTTGTTTTCAATATCACCCGCATTAACGAAGAATCTTGAAAGACCGCTGCCTAAAGGCGCACTGAATTCGAAATATTGATTCTTTGTATTTGACTTATACCAGGTAAAATCAAAAACAAGGCGGTTATTCAGCATTCTCCATTCGGTACCAATTTCAAATGAACGGATATCTTCAGGTCTCAGAAAAGCTCCTTTATAGGGGCCAGCCTGTATAGAACCATAGTTACCAGATGCAAGTGAATTGGTAGGATAAGTAGCAAAAGGCGCCACATCATTACCCACTTTTGCATACGACAACCGCACTTTACCATAATTAAAGAAGTCAGGCATAGTCGCCAGGTCGCTAATAATTGTGTTCAATCCAACTGAAAAATACGGATAACCATTGCTTGCTTTAGGTGTAAAGGCAAGTGTGGATGACCAGTCATTACGGGCTGTTAAATCCAAAAACAGCTTATCATCATAATCCAGCGTAGTCGTTGCAAATACAGACTGTACCTGACGGTGAACACCGCTGGGAGCAACCGTAAAAGAAGAGTTCAGATTTACATTACCCAATGTGAATATATTCGCAAACTTCAGGTCAGCTCCTTTTGTATCAAAATAATCCCTGTCCTGCTTCAGATCGTTAATACTTGTACCGAGGTTAAATGACAGTCCGAGTTTTGGAGTAATATTTCTGTTACCGGCAAGAATTAAATCACCATACAGCAATGTACTGGTAAGCCTGTCCACAGTATATCTTCCATTAAAGTCAGCCAGTGTGCCCTGGGTTGATGCATGTGCTTTCAAATCATAGTTATCATAATTTCTGTTCACATTGCCGCGGGCCTGAACAGAAAGCCATTTAGTGATATTATATTTAAGTGTGACAGAGGTAAAGAAATTATCCTTCTTGCCTGAATTTCTGTTCCGGTTAATAATCCAAAAGGGATTTTGCTGATTGTCCTGTCCCACATCTCCCCTGTCATGGTTAATATTCCACCAGTCCTGCAACATCAGGTTGCGGGTGCTGGAATAATATTCATAGTTTTTATATGACTCAAAGTTCAGCCCTCTTGGAAACAAAAAGAGCCCTGTAAGCGGATTAAAATATAATCCTGCTACCGGGCGGTTAATTATTTTCTGTGTTGAAAATAGTATGTTGGCATCCAGGCTCAGTTTATCGTTCAGGAATTTTGCATTTTGCCTGTAGTTAAATGTATGCTGGTTCAGTTTGCTGCCGGGCAGTATGCTTTCGTTGTTTGTATTAGAATATGAAAAATAACTTTGTGCTTTTTCATTGCCGGCAGAAAGTGAAAGCGTATTAATAAATGTTAAGCCGGTTTCAAAAAAAGGCTCTACATGATCCTGGCTGGCGCCCGCTGCTCCCCAGCTATAAATATTCCCCGGGCTTGTTTGCCTATAATCATATTGAAGCTCCGGCATGTACATGGGACGTTCCATATTAACGGTGGTTGAAAAATCAACCTTTGCAGTTCCGGACTTTCCCTTTTTAGTAGAAATAAGAATAACACCATTACCCGCCTGGCTGCCATACAGCGCTGAGGCAGAAGCTCCTTTTAATACAGTTATACCCTCAATATCTTCCGGATTGATAGAACTGATAATATCTCCGCCATCTCCGCGGCCGCCCCATACATCTCCGGGCTGTGAGCCGATAAAATTTGCCATAGGCACACCGTCAATAACATACAAGGGCTGATTTTCGCGGGTTGATTTTTGACCACGAAGAATAACCCGTGCCGAGCCTCCTATACCGGATGAACTGCGGTTAATTTGTAACCCGGCGACTCTACCATTTAGACTGTTAATCGGATTCAAGTCTTTGACCGTAGTAAGATCTGCATTAGAAACCCGTTGCGTACTATAGGTTAAGCTCTTTGCACGGCGTTGAATACCAAGGGCTGTTACCACCACTTCCGTACCAGTTATAACAGATCGTGCAAGAGAAACTGATATATTGTTACTATCACCAACAGTAATTTCCCTGCTCTCAAAACCAACCGAAGATATTACCAGCACATCTCCTTTATTGGCTTCAATGGTAAACTCACCACGTTCATTAGTTGAAGTGCCGCGGGTTGTTCCTTTTACCTGAACTGTTACCCCGGATAAAGGGTCGCCGTCATCTCCTGTTATCTTACCTGTAATCGTTTCAGCCTTAGCTTGCATACCCACCGTTGACCGATCAGCGATGGGGTTTTCACTATTGGCAGTTGCTAAAAGATTGCTTTGGTGGCTTTTTTTGCCATCCTGTTGGGATTCGCTGTTACTCTTCTGAAGTTGTTCATTAACCACACCGGGCGGGCGGTTATACGCCAGCTGAGATTGTAGCGATGTTACGAACAGTACCTTGAGTACTGATAAACAGATAATTGTTTTTCTCATGCAGATTGATTTAATAATGGTTACCAAATATTATTTTTCAAAAACTATACTATCCTCATCTTGTATGGACTTACAGCCAGCAGAAATTTCAATAGACTTTAATAAAACATCCAAATCATCGTTGGGCATAATACCTGTAAGCCTGATGTTTTTAATATTTTCAAATGCAAACAGTATGCTTTTGCCCTAGGTGTTCTTGATTATCTCTGCTATTTCGTTATTTGTTGTGCTTTTCAATACTAATTTCTTCTGCGTCCAGGCTGCTCTAATTGAAATACCTTCAATTTCCGTATAAGCAACCCTTTTATCTGAAGAGGTTGTTTAGTAAACATTTCCGGGCACAAACGCTATTTATTGCCGGTCGCTGACCTTAAATAAAACACCTTCGGCGTGTAAATATAATTATTTCCTATTTTAAAAGTCAAACGCTTTAAAAAAATAGCCCGAATGAAACCCTTGTCCAAAAGGGCCATGGAGTCGCTCACTGATGAACTCAGGGCCATTATCGACCCGGATTGACTGCGGGGCACCTCTATAATCAACCAGCCGCTCCAGCACCCGGATCACCCTCGCGGCGGGAAGAGATGTATCAGCTTCTACTGCCAGGGATTCCCGGTTGTAATCGTCCATGATGTTCAGCAAGCGGAACCGCCTGCCGTCGACCAAACTATCCGTCATAAAATCCATGCTCCAGCCTTTATTTAACCCCCGGGGAACAACCAGTGGCTGTTTAATCCGCTGCGGGATCCTGCGTTTTGTACGCCTGCGGATATTGAGCTTCAGCAGGGTATACACTCGGTATAGCTTTTTATGATTACAGGTCAGCCCTTTTCTGCGAAGCCGGTAGTAACACTTCCAAAAGCCAATGGAGGGGTGTTTCTGTACCAGCTGGTTCAGGGCATCGATCAAAGAACTGTCATCCCGCTGCACCTTCTTATAGGTCATTACAGATCGGGGAAGGGATACCCACTTGCAGGCCTGAGGAACACTCAGTTTCTCTTGTACCAAGAGCTCTACCGCCTCTCGCTTATCGTCAGGCCGCCGTACTTTTTTGTGAGCACCGTTTTGACCGCATCGATCTCCAAGGTCAGGTTAGCTACGATGCGTTTTAAGCGGGCATTTTCCTCCTGGAGGTCTTTCATACGGGCTACATCACTGACTTTCCATGCCTCCGTATTTAGCCTTCCAATTGTAAAATGTGGCATCACTGATACCATGCTCGCGACAGATCTCTTTAACCGACCTGCCCGATTCCTGCATCTGCAGGATGGAGACAATCTGTGCCTCCGAGAAGTTCTTCCGTTTCATGTTTAAACCATTTAAGTTAGGAAATTTCTCCAAACCTGGCTGGTTGAAATATGGGGAAGCCTACACTGGTACTTTAAAATTAGTTTTAAGTACTTTTGTTAGCTATGGATATACATACACAACTCTAATAATTATGGTAGACTCATACGAAAAAATTTCAGTAAAAGTATTTAGTTCCCCTGTAAATGGTTCTGATTACGTCGCACAGCAAATAGCTAATATTATCAGGTCGAAACAAAAACTTAAGCAAAACTGTGTGCTCGGCCTGGCCACAGGCTCCACACCCAAGTCTCTTTATGCTGAACTGGTAAGATTGCACCGGGAAGAAAAACTGAGCTTCAAAAATGTTATCACTTTCAACCTGGATGAATACTACCCCATAGCTAACAATGCCCTGCAGAGTTATAACCGCTGTATGCGTACCCAATTGTTCGACCATATTGATATAGACCCAAAGAATATCCATATACCTAACGGCGCCATTAATAAAGAGAAGATTAAAGAACATTGCGGCCAATATGAAAAGATGATAGAAGATGCCGGTGGCATTGATTTGCAGATTTTGGGTATTGGCAATAATGGTCACATTGGTTTTAATGAGCCCGGGTCTGGTATCTACTCGAAAACAAGGCTGATAACACTGGACAATTCCACCCGGATTGCCAATGCCTATGAGTTTGCCAATATCTCACAGGTGCCCCGGCTGGCCATTACCATGGGTATCAGTTCCATCCTTAAATCAAAAAAAATTATTCTGATGGCCTGGGGCAGCGCCAAAGCCCCCGTTATTAAAAAAGCAGTGGAAGATGACGACAGTGAGCATGTACCGGCATCCCTGTTACAAAATCATGATGATGTAACCTTTGTAGTGGATGCAACGGCCGCGGCTGAACTCACAAGAAACAAATCACCCTGGCTTACCGGCGACTGTGAGTGGACGCCTAAAATGATAAAAAGAGCGGTGGTGAATATGTCTATGAAACTCAGGAAGCCTGTTTTAAGCTTAACCAATTCAGATTATAATGAATATGGCCTAAGCGACCTGCTTGTTGAAAAAGGGGATGCCTATGAAATAAACCTTGAAGCATATTACATGTTGCGGGACACCATTACCGGATGGCCGGGCGGAAAACCCAATTCCGTTATTCCGGGTCACCCGGAAAGACCTGCACCGTACCCCAAAAAAGTGGTCATCTTTTCTCCTCATCCCGATGATGATATCATCAGCATGGGCGGCACTTTTCAACGACTGCATGACCAGGGGCATGATGTGCATGTGGCTTACCAGACCAGCGGAAACATTGCTGTTACCGATGAGTTTGTTACAAGGTTTCTGGATTTTGCCGTTGGTTTTGAGGAAATTACAGGGATTGATACAAAAAAATCAGGCAAAATTCTGGAAGATGCCCGGAAGTTTTTAGTAAGAAAAAAATCAAACCAGGTTGATACGCATGCCATCCGTTCCATTAAAGGACTGATACGCCGTGGCGAAGCAAGGGCAACCTGCCGCTATGTTGGCATTAAAGAAGAGAATATCCATTTTCAGGACCTTCCTTTTTATGAAACCGGTACCATAGAGAAAAAACCGATGAGTGAAAAGGATATCAGACCGACCATTGAGCTGCTCCGGCAAATAAAACCGCACCAGGTGTTTTGCGCCGGCGATTTTGCCGACCCGCACGGCACCCACATCGTTTGTTTTAATGTAGTGCTGGAAGCATTGAAAAGGATAAAAAAAGAAGCAGCCGGGTCACTGAACTATGAGTGGATCAATGACTGCTGGCTCTGGCTGTATAAAGGCGCCTGGCAGGAATGGAATATCGAAGAAATTGAAATGGCCATTCCCATGAGCCCCGACCAGGTTTTGAAAAAACGCTTCGGGATTTTTATCCACCAGTCACAAAAAGATATGGTACCCTTCCAGGGTAGTGATTCAAGAGAATTCTGGCAGCGGGCAGAAGAAAGAAATGCAACCACTGCCAACCTGTATGCAGATCTTGGATTAACCCATTATGCCGCCATGGAGGCCTTTGTCCGGTGGCATTATTAATAAATACAGTATATTTCTTTTTCCCGTAATTTTAACGTCTAAAAACAAAAATCTATGGCATTGTTTAAATCAAGTAATCCTGTTTTTCAGGAAAAAAGGTTCCAGGGAACCGTTCTGGAGGGTATCAGCACCGGCGAAGAAATGACTATGAAAGGCACCATGAATAAATTTGGTGTGCTGATCATGCTGATGATTGGATCCACCCTGCTGGCATGGACTCAATTTGACAAAGGTGCAGACCCAAAACCGCTCATGTATATTGGAGTTTTTGGGGGACTGGCTGTGTCATTGGTATTGGCATTTAAAATGAGGTGGGCCAGCTTTCTTGCTCCTATATTCGCAATATTGGAAGGATTGTTTGTTGGCTCAATTTCCGCCATGTACAATTATGCCTATCCCGGCTTACCGGTTCAGGCGGTTGCACTTACCCTCCTGGTTTGCCTGGTAATGTTTCTCATCTACAGGTATAGAATTATTAAAGTTACCAGCAAGTTAAGAACAGTGATAGTGGTTGCCACATCGGCTGTGGCCCTGTTCTACCTCATACAGTGGACGACTTATGCTTTCACCGGGTCAGCGGTGGCCTCTTCACTTACCAGCACCAACACACCCCTTAGCATTGGCTTTTCTATTTTGATGGTTGCCCTTGCTTCATTTAACCTGCTGCTCAATTTTGATACCGTAGAAAAGGGGATTGAAATGAAAGCCCCAAAGTACATGGAGTGGTACAGCGGTTTTGGTTTGCTTGTTACTGTTGTTTGGTTGTATTTGGAAATACTTCGTTTGTTGTCCAAGTTCAAAGATTAACCAACAAGGATATATTGATAAAAAGCCCCGATCATGTCGGGGTTTTTTATGCGAAAGAGGTTTACTGCTTTGGCATTTTTGCTTATATTTGCCGCCCGTTGGTCCCGTAGCTCAACTGAATAGAGCATCTGACTACGGATCAGAAGGTTTCAGGTTTGAATCCTGACGGGATCACTTGATAATGAAATGGTTACATAAGTGTAACCATTTTTATTTTTTTTCTCCGACACATTTCCGACACCCGTCTCGAATAAGGGTCATTTTTCTATTCCCTTTGCTGGCAACTATGGCTGTCATAAATCATCTTCTTTTTGAGGTTAATCCATTATTAATTTCCTTTATGTTTTAAATTTATAAGGCATAAATGAGTATTGAATATCAGCATAAAACTGTACCAGGAATATCGCAAATACATACGTTATGTAGCATTTTAACATGACCGACAAACCAAAAATTAAACGACTAATTGCAAGAGAAGTGTTGATTTTTTTCGTATCACTTACACTTGTGGGGCTTCTATGGCTTTTCCTAATTATCCGCAACACTTATTATGACACCAAAATATCAAGCAGTCAAAAAAGGATAGCTTCAATAACCGCCCAAATAGATAGTTTGCCAACTGACAGATTAAAGGCATTATATGAGGGTATCAAACAAAAGTTCATAGTCAATTATATTGTAGGGGCTGACAATTATAACATTCCGAAACAAGAAGAGCCGGAGTTTTTAAAAGACTTTCCAAACGCAAAACCTCAACCCAGTAGCGAGACAGGATATTCATACATGAAAAATAAACATAAGTTTGACTACATAGGAGCAGTTAAAGTAGGGTACACAAGTGAGGAAATCCAAAAATACTTATCAAAAAATTATTACTATTATTCAATCAATCTTAATGAAATAAAGAAAAACGGAATGTCTGACAAAGACATCAATACTTTATTAAACCAAGACTCACTTTTTCTCTTTGAGTATATCAGCCTTGACAAATTCAAAGAATGTTTGAAATCGGAACTTTATAAAAACAAGCTCTATGAGATTTTTTCAAGCGACTTGGATATAGGGACTAAAGCATCCTATGACTCCAAAGTTGATGATGGGCTAAAATATGAAAGTGACGTAATAGTTAAAAGGGAGAAGCTTGAGAATGAAAAAAAAGATGCTCAGTCGTTGATTGAAAAAGGTAGACGAAACATTGTTGAAGATCGTCAATTAACAAACATTCTTCTGTGGACTATAATAATAATAGGGGTAATCGTTTATCCACTGAGGCTTTGCTTAATTGCTATTAAATGGTCAGTAACAACATTAAGGAAAAACGCCACATAACATTCAGTTTTGCGTCAGCAGGGGGTAATGAATAAATCCTCATCCGCAGTACTACTATCAGCTAAATATCCGGCTGACCGAACACGGATGAACAACAGAATATATTTTCAACTTTAGTAACTTACATTGGCTTCAGTTTCGGGCTGGACGTTTTCCAAATGCCCTACCGAACGCAAAGCTGTGGCCGTTAGCGTTCATTGGTAAAACACGACAATATAAAAAAACAATAAATTTGACAGGTGAAACCCGCTTTGCCTTTTAACAGAGTAGGGAACAATTTAAATAC